>JBAXBA010000005.1:0-82456 GCA_037142195.1 Pseudomonadota bacterium | reverse complement strand
TCCGTAATGTGTATTCTGTTTTTAAAGGAATCTCGTTCACAGGGGTCAGTGGGAGTCTCGCAGAAGTTTACTCTAATGCCTTGGAAAAATATTAATGGGAGTCTGCGGATTTATTTCTTCTCTTGGGGTCTGTTTGCTCTTTGCAATTCGAGTGATGCCTTTCTTATTTTGAAATCTAAAGCCATTGGGATGTCGACCAAAGAAATGGTGCTGGTCTATTGTTTTTACAATTTGGTGTATTCATGCCTAAGCCCCCTATTGGGAAGGCTCTCTGATTCTATGAGTCGCAAAGCCATTTTAGTGGCTGGGTTTTTAGTTTATACTTCGGTATATGTTGGCTTTGCTAGAGCAACTTCACCGATTCAGATTTGGGTGCTATTCCTCATTTATGGCCTTTATATGGCTGCTACAGATGGAGTTGGAAAAGCTCTTGCCGTGGATTTAAGTCAAGAAAATCAAAAAGCTTTTACTTTAGGTGCTCTTGGCACCATTACCGGTGTAGCAACCGTATTTGCAAGTACAACAGCAGGATTTCTGTGGGATATCTTTGGGCCCTCTTCCACTTTTTATTTTGGCGGCTTGGGAGGACTGCTTGCTGTGACTGGGCTTGTTTTCCTACAACCTAATAAGGCCATAACGCGTTAAAATGCTGTCAGAAAAAATGTTGCTCCTAGACCAATCTAGGCAGAAGCAAAGCCATTTATCGAATCTTAGTTTTCAGTTGCCATTAGCTCAAACGCAGAAAGACCGAGCATGAAGGTCGTTAGCGCGAGCGAGTAGGTTGGTCTAGTTGCGGATTTTGAATGTTTAAAAATCCGCATATAGTCTCTGGCGCCTTAGCTCGCAGCGTTTCTATAAGGTTGAGTCATACCAGTGGAAAGCCACTTTTTGCGGTTCTGTACTTGTGTTGGCTTTGCTGCTACAATTATTTCCATCCAAATCTTGCTGACCAATTTTGTCTGGAGATCCTTTGCTATGATTAAATCACTTGGGCTGATTGCGGTAATGTTATTAGTTCTTGGCAGTGCTGCTTGCAAGCAGGCTGATCACGGCACCTCTCAATATAGTGAATTTCAAGTCGCCGGAGCAGGGAGTTCGGATTTGCTGAGTGTCCTGGATCATGGGGGCGTCTGTATTAGAAGTGCACCACTTGGAGAGGTTCCTTTTCCGCAGCAGGACCTGGAATCTGAGTCGACCGGTGAGGATCATCTGGAGGCGTTGTTGGTTGATCAAATTCCGTGTCCAGAAAGTGTTCCGGATCAGATTTCTTCGGTTCCGGCACGAGAGATTCAAGACGGATCTTTGGGGCTGGGCCTTGCTGACCCTATCACAACTGCTAAAACGTTCGTTCGTTTGGTTCGAGATCCAGCTGCTGCTAAGTTCGGAAAGATGGTTGTCAAAATCCTTATGGGAAACCGTGAAACGGAATTATTGGTGACGGGAGCCAAAAATCAAGCTGCGCGTACCCATGCTTTGAAAACCCTGAATAGCACCAACTGGAACGCCACCCCTAGCTGGGAGGGCGGATCGAGTCTCTCAGAGGTTTGGAAAAATCTTTCTGGATTGATAGATCGTCGCGCTTTCGTGATCAATCTAAATGGGCAAGCTTTCAAAGCTTCTTTTCACTTTCCTAAATATGATCCTGGTCATTACCATGCAGATCTTAAACTCATGATCCATTGTGGTGGAAAGGGTGAGGTTTGTACGCCAGAATCAGCTCAGCAGATCATGAACGCACTAGGAAAGATTCCGGCACTTAAGCTAGATGCCCCCAAGGTTTATTCCTATAAAGGTCAACTAGAAAGTGTTTCCGCACAAGGAGAACTTGTGACACTTTTTACAAAGCTTCATGAGCCCGGTGAATCAGCGTGGAATTACATTATGGTGTCTATCCGAACACCGATTGCTATGAATAGTCCAGCAGTACCCAATCAGCTAAACAATGGCAAGTTTCTAAAGTTGTTGCTTGAATCCTTGCCCTGGAAGTAATTTGTAGATTCTACACCATCCCGTCCGTGCTAGCAGTGGTAGGGTGTCTCGAGTTGTTTAGGTATCTGTTTATATCTTTGGGTACTTAAAAGTAAAATTTTAAAACTGAGCCTCATAGAATCCGAATATTTTGGTACGGATTGGTATGGGCTGCACCAATAAGTCGAAATCTTGTGCAATCTTGATCATTCGTCTTTTAACTGTCTGTAATTACTAGAGTGCCGAAGGGAATGTTAAAAGAGTTTTTATATACTTATCCATAAGCGATGCTTCAATCAATTTAGGGATTTCACATAGTTTGAGCCAGTCGATTTCACATGGTTTGAGCCAGTCGATTTCACATAGTTTGAGCCACCGGCCGACCGGAGCGAAAGACACTTGAAGATCTGATGTTTGAGGACACTAATAGATTGGGGATTTGGGCTCAAACCGAAATAATTCAATTATACCAGAATCTTAAAGTTTTTACTTGATTTGTCTAAGTGAGGCCTCCATATTGGTGGTGAGTAGGTGTTGAAATTGATATTCTATGCAAATCATTCTCAGCGACAATCAAGTGTTTAATTAGAGATCATTCCAGTAGATATCATTCCAGCAAGGGAGAAAACTAATTAAGGCTTTGAAATGGGTACCTGTTGGTACATTAGCAATCTTTCTTGGCGCGTGCGGCGTAAAGACAGAGTCTGAATCGAAGGTTAGCCCTTCGAAGATTGGCATTCTTTTGGCCAGCCACGGCGATATTGATAATGCAGATACTGAGCTTAAACCCTACATCGAAGTGTCCTTTAAAAAAAATGTTGGGATTCCACTTCCTGATTGGAGTCGTGAAATATTGACGGGCCCTGCTTATGCACTGAGTGTTAGTACGGTGAAGGCTCAATATGACATCATAGGAGCCACAAACTATAAAGCAAAGTCCGAAATTCAACGCCAGGCTGTTGAAGAGGAGCTTGCACGAGTGGGTTTAAAGGGCCGCGTATACCTAGGATATAACTTTACACCCCCATTTATCTATGATGCGCTAACTCAGATGCAAAAAGATGGAATCGAGAAGATTGTCGTTTTCAATAAGGGAGCACAATTCTCTTATGCATCCAGTGGCGAAAACATGGAAGATACCTTGGAGTATCTTCATGATCATCCCGAGTGGAATGTCGAAGCCATAGGTTATAAGTATTATTCGCAGGATGAGCGTTTTAGGGCGGTTTTAGCCGAGGCGATTCAAAAAGATGCCCAGTCTTCATTCCCAGGGGTTTTACCTAAAGATATTTGTATCTTGGTTGCCAGTCACGGCCTGCCTATGTGGCTCATTGATAAAGGAGATCCTGCTATTAGGCAGATGCGAGACGCATTTGCAGATATTAAGGTAAGACTTCGTGAATATCGCCTCTACCACGGCTTTTTAAATGATGACTTTTTCCCAGGAGCCCAATGGGTGTCTCCTAAAGCTTTGGTTGTTGCCGATAAATTAGCAGAAGATGGCTGTAAGAATGTACTTATGGACGGTCGCCTGTCATTTACAACCCACCATCGCGCAACGCTGTATGATTTGAACTACGAGGTCAGAAACCGACTTGCGCAACTTGGCGGTGCGCCTAATCAAGGCGGTCCCAAAGTCGTGTTGGCACCAAATTTTGATGGCAGTCGCAGTTTTGCAAATCTGATAGCTACTTTGAGTAAAGAAGCACTATCTGGAAAAGGGAAACTCGCGATTCTTAAGAAAAAGGATATAGCCCCCCTTGCGGAAAACGTGGTGGGTATGCCTGGCACGCCCGTGGACTAGGCTTCCTTTCAATTAAGCCTCTAAATCTTCCAAACATGCAGTAATACTTGAAGATTGAGGAGAGAGGATTTGTTTCTGGATGGAACTCAGGGAAATCGCAGAATTTTCTAGGTGACTTCTAGGCACAGTATGAACTGAGAATAAAAAAAATGGCACAGACCGTCGCTTTGGATGAAGGTCTGTGCCATTTTAGATGCAGTAGGCATTCCCTGATGAGAAGAGATCTTGAGTGCGTTCAGCTTACTTTTCTTTCAGCTTACTTTTCTTTCAGCTTACTTTTCTTTCAGCTTACTTTTCTTTGAGACTGCGAATATATTTCACTACCTTCACAACCTTTTTTTCGTCAATGACCGAGCCCCACGCAGGCATGGTTGCGCTTAAGCCAACAGATGCACCGCCTTCTAAGATAGCTTTGGTAATTTCTGCGTCGGTCGTTGCTGTTTGCCAGGCTGCATTGGTTAGGTTTTTGGGTTTTGGGTTCATTGCGGCTGCGGCTGCAGTCATCGCTTTACCGTCTTCTCCATGGCAACTTGTGCACGTGGATTTAAAAACCTTTTCGCCTTCCATCAAATCTTGATCCCCGCCTTGAGCTTGAGCTGCCGTTTCTGCAGCTTTCAAAGCACCCATGACGCGGTTGTAATCGGCTTTCGGAGGGGCGACGGGGTACTCACAGCCCACTGTGAATGCAAATAGGCTTATAAAAAGAGAATACTTCATTGAGAAACTCCTAAAATTTCATAAAAGATAAAGGTAACTTGTGTTAGGAATTTTTTCAAGCAATCTTCAAAGCCACCCCTTGCTCAAATACCCGGCGAGTCCAAATACCTCGTTGAGTGCCGAAAAAGAACTCATTCCATTTTTATAACTAATTTGCCAAGGGTTGATGTACTCAGAAGGCGAGGCTGCTCTGCAGACCTTGAATCCTGCGTGTTTAAAAACAAGGCTGCTTCTCAACATATGCCAAGGGGAAGTGACTAAAATAACTTCAGGGCGCAAATGAAATCTCTCCAAAAGCTCACGGCTATAGACCGCATTCTGATGGGTATTTAGGGACTCCCGCTCCACATAGATGGGCGTTTTGGGCAGATGCTCGCTTTGTTCAAGAAAGCGTGCAGCAATTTCAGATTCTGCTACAGGGAGTTCTACCGAGCCACCAGTGATGACTAAAGGGAGGTTCCATGTGCGTGCGAGGGCAGCCGCCTTTTGTAAGCGCAGCTGGGTGGAAATAGATGGGGTCGCTTCGTTGATTGCGCCTCCTGTTAAGACAACAATGGCTTCCGCTTGACAAGAAGTGAGATCATCGTCTTTGGCAAGAAATCCGAGGCTAGATTTGAGTCCATAAGCAAAGGGTTTTGTGCCCATCACTAAAATGATAAAAATCATAAAAAATGCGACTTTTCTTATGGCTTTTAGATTTTTAAGACAGAGAATTAAGACGAGCGGCCAAATTAAAAAACCAAAGTCAAAACATAAAGACTTAAAAAGGCCTGCGTACTGGGGGGACCAAATTTCACTCATAATTTTCAAATACCTTTCATAAAGACATCAGAGCGAGGAATATAGGAAATAAAAAAGACATCACTTTGTTAGCATAGGATCTTACATTTTACGCCGTTCCATCAACTTTCCATCAACTAAAAAGTGGCAAAAAAACTACGGAACAAAAAAAACGGAAATTACCTTAAATACTACTTGGCTGGCCCTCATATTTGCAAACCCAAATAGTATGGCCTGCATTTCCATTTCACTAGACTTCCTTCTGACCACTTGGCCAATGATGCAAATACTGTAACAGCTTAACCAGGAAAGGGCTCAGGTCAAAAACATTTTGATTGTGCCGGCCTGTTCCTTGATGGGCAGTGAGATCATGAGGTTGCGTAATATCGACGTATTAAGCGGGATCCTGTCATTGTATCCTAAGCCGTTACTTCTAGGAGGCCTCTCTGAGGCTTTGTTTTTTGGGATCATACGGGCTTAAGCAGCGAAATGGAATATTTTCGTTTCGGCATTGACTCGGCCTATTCAAGACTCACATTAGAGGTGTCAACCGGATGGAGATTTCTATGCTTAAATTTGATGGTGTTGTAGCTGGTTCCGTCGATATCGCTCAAACGAAAGCTTTGGACCTAAAAAATCCTGAACTTGAGCCGATTCATCTACTGTTTGGCCTTCTGAAAAATCCCGTTTCGATTAGTGCTCAAAACACCTCCCCAGAAATATTGAGTCAGGTCGAAAATGACATTCAAAAAATTTCGACTCTTCGGCAAGATTCCTACTCTCCAAGCGATCTTAAAACATCGGGCGCACTTCTCAAATGGCTGACGAAGTCTTCAGCAAGGGCGACAGAAGCGGGCCGAGGGGAACTCTCAGAATCGGATCTTTTAGACACCATGGGAGATGTACTAAAAAGTTACGCAGCTAAATTTGATAAGCTCGGGCTCGCTAAGAAAGCTGCGATCCCAGAGATTCCTGTTTTTTTGACCAATCTGAATCAATTGGCATTAGATGGAAAACTAGATCCGGTGATCGGTCGTGAAACTGAGATAAGATCGGTCTTGGAAATTTTAGGGCGACGTCGAAAGAATAATCCGGTTCTGGTAGGGGAGGCGGGTGTAGGAAAGACGGCTGTTGTGGAAGGTTTAGCCGGTCTTATCGTGAAAGGTGAGGTTCCCGATGCCTTAAGAGACAAGACGGTCTACAGTCTGGACATGGGACAGCTCATGGCTGGAACTAAGTTTCGCGGGGAGTTTGAAGAACGCATTCAGAAGCTTTTGAAGTTCATCAAGGATTCCAGTGGCGAAGCCATCTTGTTTATCGACGAAATGCATCAGCTGGTGGGAGCAGGAAAGACTGATGGCGCCATGGATGCAGCCAATCTTCTAAAGCCCGCATTAGCCCGAGGTGATCTTAGATGCATTGGAGCTACGACTCAGGATGAGTTTCAAAAATACATTTTAAGCGATCCCGCATTGGAACGTCGATTTAGGCCTGTTCCCATTTTGGAGCCTTCCGCTGAAGATGCTATTCAGATTCTAATAGGTCTTAAAGACAAATTTGAGGTCCATCACGGGATTTCCATTTCGGATCGCGCTATTTATGATGCCGTTTTTTGGAGTCAGCAATATGTGACGTCTAAGTTTCTTCCTGATAAAGCAATTGACCTGATTGATGAAGCTTCAGCTGCCCGGAAGTTTGCCATAGAAGCCATGCCCGCTGCGTTGATCGCATTAGAGGCGGACATTCGTTCGAAGTTAGTATTAGCGAAAACCGAAAAAGCAGACCCCAGTTTACACGCTGAAATTAAAGATCTGCAAAAAAAGTTGACGGATCAGAAGACCATTTGGGAAGAAAAAGTTACCAAACTTAAGCAGGTGGGCCAGTTTAAGCTCGATTTAGAAAAGGCTAAATTTGAACTCGAGAGAGCACAAAAGTCTGGCCAGTATGAAGATGCTTCCAAAATAAAGTATTCTAAAATCCCAGAACTAGAGAAAAAAATTGGAGACCTTGACGTCTCCCATGAATTGACCAGGGAAGATGTTGCAGATGTTTTGTCGAGGCATACAGGGATTCCAGTTGAGAAAATATTGTCGAGTCAGCAAGAAAAAATACTAGGAATCGAAGACTTTCTGTCGAAACGCGTTTTTGGTCAGACTGCAGCCATTCATGAAATCTCAGAAACTTTGATTGCCTCCCACGCAGGACTCACTTCGCCCCATCGGCCATTGGGATCTTTTCTCCTTAAAGGGCCAAGCGGAGTAGGAAAAACAGAGACAGCTAAGGGGTTGAGCGAGTTCTTTTTTGGGAATAGTGAGCAGCTCATTCGATTAGACCTTTCTGAATATTCTGAAAAGCATTCTGTTGCTAAACTTGTCGGAGCGCCTCCTGGATACGTGGGTTATGATGAAGGAGGAGTTTTGACCGAAGCGATACGCAGGAAGCCCTATGCTGTTATTCTATTTGATGAAGTAGAAAAAGCTCATATCGACTTCTCGGATATATTGCTGCAGATTCTAGATGATGGTCGACTCACAGATAATAAAGGGCGGACGGTATCATTTCGAAACACGATTATCCTACTCACCACAAACTCAAAGGATTTGTCCCGGGATTTTAAGCCGGAAGTTTTAGGTCGGTTAGATGCGAGCCTTGAGTATAGTCGTCTAGATCCTTCTATCATGAGCCGCCTTATCGACAAACAACTCGGAATTTTAAATGAGAGGCTACGAGGCCGTGGTGTAGAAGTGAAGCTTTCTCCTAACCTTGAATCTCAGCTCCAAGAAAGAGGGTTTGATGTCATCTATGGTGCTCGGCCTCTAGCTGCCTTGTTTAATAAATTAGTCATCAGGCCGCTGTCTCATAAGCTTTTGTCGGGAGTTCTGGGTGAAGGCAAATGGGAAGCGAGTTGGCTTCAAGGCGATGAAATTTCGCTAACTCATTGCAAGTGACCCCGGAGCGGGGTGCTGCTTTGCTCACCAGGGCTTGGAAAGCCTTAGAAGTAGCTCGGGCATCTTAGGTGGATTTTAGGAGTTGGTTTCTCTTTGAGCTGCAAGAGGTCGTAAAGAATTTAGTTTTGGTTGTGATGATTTTTTAAAAAAAGAGAGGCCTTAGGGCCTCTCTTTGCGAGTTTGTATGGCATGTTGGGAATTGAAGACAGGAGCGTTTCGATAGAAACAGAAAACAGTGCCCTAACTTTCATTTCCCAAGGAAGCTATTTTTTCGCGATAAGTTTTAATTCCAATTCAAACTCATTGTTAATGATTTTATCGGCGGTTAGTTCTTTAAAAAAGTTTCCAGATCCGTATTTTAGGCCCCACTTGGTGCGGTCAACGACGACTGTACCTTCGCCAGTAAGAATGCCTTTTTCGGAAGTGATTTTCGCTGGAAATTCTACGCTGTGTGTTTGGCCTATGATGGTAAGATCGCCAGAAATTTGCGCACTTGTCTTTGAAACAGAAGTAACTTTTTTAATTTTAAAACTGGCTTCAGGAAATTTTGCAACATTGAAAAAGTCTTCACTGGAAAGGTGGGTTACTAATTTTTTCTGATATTCAGCTTTGTCTTTGAGGTCTTCATTGGAAATCGTGTTCATATCTACCGAGAAGTTACCATCTGATAGCTTGCCTTCTTTATCAAGGCTGATTTCGCCGCTTTTTAACTTGATTTGACCATGGTGTGTACTTCCGACTTTTTTGGATGCTTTCCAGTTTATAGTACTTGCCGCAGAGTCGACTTTGTAGACGTCAGCAGCCTGTGCTTGAGAGAAGGAAAGTGCAAAGGCACCAGATAAAAGAAAGGTTCGAAGTGAAATGAACATGCGATCGCTCCTATTTTGTTGTGAATGGGTAAATGTTTCCATAGTCCCCTGAGTTTTGCAAGGCAATTCTTGCTGATAAAAATGGATTATTTCCTATCAAGGGGTTTGTGAAAGGATATTAAGCTTTTCAATGACGGCGCTAAGCTGTCGCTTTTAAAGTTCTTTCAAATATCCAAAAGAGAAGATCTTTAACCTTCGAACAAATCTAGAGCCTAATGGCAATTTGTCGCCAATGTGATATAGGGAATTTTGATCCCTAGTCTCTCAAAATACCAGTCATGGACGCTGAGATCGTCTGAGAATATTGATAGAAGGCAGATTTAAATTCTTTCTAAACCCAAAGCGATCTTAAGAGGCGGGAAGAGATACCCCGTGGGGAGATACGTAGAAGATTTTATCTTGTTCTTCAAATTTAAAGTCAGGACTTGGATTGCGCTCCCGAATGCCCCGCCTTAGCACAGCGAGGACCATCACACCATATCGTGCTCTTAGGTCTAGTGAGCGAATGGTATGCCCGATAAAGCAATGGTCAACTGCCAACTGCAGATGCTGCATGGTGCAATCGGCCAATTTAGAAGAGTGTCCTGGTTTTCTTTTCTCGTTGCGATGAAAAAGGAGTTCCACTTTTTCTGCCTGGTTTTCTTCTCCATAGATTAAAACGATGTCCCAGGGAAAAATCCGGAAGGTTGGTTCTGGCGATACGTAGACTTCCCCGTCTCTTTCTATGGCGACCAGATTCACGCCAAAATGGTCCCTAAGTCCCAATTCGATTAAGGCGCGACCAATAGCAGGAGATCCGCTTTCGGCAGTCAACTCGATAAGTCTTTCGTTCCAGGGAACTAGTTTTGAGAGCTGACTCGACTTTGAAAGGGTTCTAGTCCGCAAATAAGCATAGCGAGCCGGCTTGGTGACGGACCTGAAGCTGTGATGCTGGAACCCTAGGGAACCCAGAATGCGTGAGAGTCGCACTCGGAAAGCTTCTCCAGCGTCATGAAACCATCTTGAAAAAGAGCCAAAGAAAGAACCGTCCAATCGTTGAAAGAGAGCCTCCCTGTAGTTTAGCACCCACGGCACAAAGGTGAGAGAACAAAGGGATACCACTAAGATGGCCGAAAGTTCTGCCTGACTGATTATTCCTTTTTGAGCAGCCAAAGTGCCAATGATTATGGAAAACTCGCCAATTTGAGGTAGCATCAGGGCGGTATAGAAACTTTCTGAAAATGATTTTTTGTTCCACAATCCCACACCAACAGGGACGAAAAACTTTCCAAAAAGGATCGCAGGTAGGAGAATCAATGAGCCAAGGGCTCCTGAAGTGAGAACTCTTGGGTCAAACTTCATGCCGAAGCCCACAAAAAATATCGCCACAAAAAGCTGCTTAATGGGTTCGATCATGTTTCTGATCTTAGCAATTTCTTGCGTCTCGGCAAGGAGCATGCCTACGATAAAGGCTCCTAAAGCTGGAGATAGATTATTATAGGTAAATACCTGCCCAACTATCAAACAAAGGCCAAGACTCAGAATTAGCAGGAGTTCGGCGCCACCTCTCTTCAAACCAAAGACCGTGAGGCGCGGCCCGATAACCCCTCCGCCTAACCATAGGACCGTCGTTACCACCAAGAGTTGAGTAGCCACCAGGCCTAAGGAAATCTCGGACTTACTCGTCGCTAAGGTGGGAAGTGCCACCATGAAAAAAATGGCCAAGACGTCTTCTAGCAAAAGGACGCCAAGTGCACTTTTAGCATAGGGCTTACGCATAAGTTGATGCTCTTCTAAATACTTCAAAATGCTTCCCGTCGAGCTAAACGCCAATGCGCCGGCAATAGCAAGAGTGGCTGGGGTAAATCCATGGATTAGGCCCCAAACGAGTGCGACAGCTAAAGCGGTGGCAAGGGACTCTGAGAGGCCTAATATAAAAGTTGACCCGCCCATCTTAATCAGCTTTGCCGTGCTAAGTTCTAGTCCTTGCCCGAACATGAGAAGCATCAAGCCCAGTTCCATGAACGGTTCCATACTCCCAGGAAGGAAATGCCACGACTCAGGAAGAAAGACATGGAACTCACTCAAGAGCATTCCGGAAATCAAATAGGCGGGAGCCGCAGCCAGGCCAAAGCTACGAAGACATAGAGCTGTCAGTCCGCCTACAAAAAGAACAACCGCTAGAAGTGTGCTAATGTTACCCTCGCCCAATATTCGCCGCCTCTATAGGATAGGGTTAAAGGCTAACAGGTGCCCGAAGCAGTTGGAAGATGGGAGATTGCCTAGGGGATTCTATTCAAAAGTTGATGGATTTTTTTCCAACAGCTGATCTTCTGCCCATGCTTGGGTAGTCAAGGTATTCATAACCTCTTGTAGGGTTTGAGTATTTCGGATAATATTCCGAAACTATCAATGTTCCTTGAGGGCTCCTTTGGATTCACACATACTTATCCAGCAGTTAGCGAATGGTCTTGTGCTCGGCTCTACCTATGGCTTGATCGCCGTGGGTTATACGATGGTTTATGGGATCATTGGCATGATTAATTTTGCTCATGGTGACATTTACATGGTTAGTGCCTACTTAACAGCGCTGGTTCTAGCTCTGCTCGGGGCCTCCGTTTCTCCTCTCGTGGCTTTAATTTTGGCGTTTGTGCTTGTGGTTGGGCTTACGGCTGTTTTTGGTTTTTCGATAGAGCGTATCGCCTACAAGCCCCTTAGAAAATCGCCTCGATTGGCACCGCTTATTTCTGCGATTGGCGTGTCGCTCATACTGCAGAATTATGTTCAAATCACCCAAGGAGCTAGAAACCAGGCCGTTCCCACCTTGATTCCAGGCGGTTTGGAATGGAACGTGGGTGGCGGAGTTGTAGGCATCACCTGGGTTCAAGTGATGATCATTGTCGTCAGCCAATTAGCCATGGGTGCATTGACTTGGATGATCAGTCGCACGGCACTTGGGCGAGCTTGTCGGGCTACGGAGCAGGACCCTAAAATGGCTGCTATTTTAGGTATCAATACAGATAGAATCATTGCCACTGTTTTTACGCTTGGTGCCGCGATGGCGGCAGTAGCGGGAGTCTTAGTGACTCTCAATTATGGCTCGTTTGATTTTTCCATTGGGTTTGTTACGGGTATTAAGGCCTTTACAGCAGCTGTTCTTGGCGGCATCGGGTCTTTACCTGGGGCCATGATCGGAGGTCTTCTCTTAGGACTTTCGGAAAGTCTCTTTTCTGGTTTTGTAAACTCGGACTATAAAGATGTGTTTGCCTTTTCCCTCTTGGTTCTTGTTCTTATTTTCAAACCTAGCGGACTTTTAGGGCGCCCCCAAGTAGAGAAGGTATGATGAGTCGTAAAAATCAACTTATGGATTACATAAAACAGGGATTTATAACCTTTTTTCTATCCCTCATTACATTGGGGCCGTTAGCAGCCTGGCAGCTGCAAGGCTATGAAGTTTCAGGAAGTCTCCTCAGGGCCTTTCGCCTGAGTTTAGCGTTGGCTGTTTTTCGTGTCATCCAGATGGGGATAAACTCTCGCAAACAAGCCGCTAAAAAGGAAGTCAAAGGTATTGATCTCTCCTCGAACAACGGGAGTCGTTCCTTAAGCGGAATTTTTCAGTGGGAGAATCACAGCCAAGGCACGAAGCTTTTTCTATCTGCGGTACTATTGGTGGCTGCTTTAGCACCGATGTTTGGTGGTAACTATGCCCTGACTGTTGGGATCACAGCCTTTATTTATGTCCTGCTGGGTCTTGGGCTTAATATCGTAGTTGGGCTTGCCGGTCTTTTAGATCTTGGTTTTGTGGCCTTCTATGCGGTGGGTGCTTACAGTTATGCTTTAGGTGCTGAGCATTGGGGAATGGGGTTCTGGGCAGCGATTCCTTTCGCAGCTGGCCTTGCGGCTTTATTGGGTTGCCTTTTGGCCTTTCCTGTCCTGCGCATGCATGGGGATTATCTCGCCATTGTAACTTTAGGTTTCGGTGAAATCATACGTCTGATTTTAAACAATTGGCTTGAGTTTACGGGCGGCCCGAACGGTATAAAAGCTCCCTATCCTAGTTTGTTTGGCTTGGAGTTTACGAGATCCGCTCGTATCGAGGGTGGGACGACCTTCCACGAGTTTTTGGGGATCGAGTATTCCAGCGACTACCGCTATATGTTTATTTATGCGACCTTGCTTTTGGTGGTCGCTTGCACCATCTTTGCCGTTTCTAAGCTTAAAAATATGTCTATTGGGCGTGCCTGGGAGGCACTGCGAGAAGATGAGATTGCGTGTCGTTCTTTGGGAATAAATCATGTCACTGTAAAACTGTCTGCATTTGCTATGGGGGCATCCATTGCTGGAGTCGCGGGAGTCTTTTTTGCTTCCTATCAAGGGTTTATCAATCCCACATCGTTTTCTTTTTTTGAATCAGCACTTATTTTAGCGATCGTTGTGCTCGGAGGTCTTGGTTCCATCCCGGGTGTTATTATGGCGGCTATCGTTTTAACAGTGCTTCCCGAACTTTTAAGACAGTTTGCAGAATATCGTATCCTCATTTTTGGGATTTCCATGGTGGGTATGATGATCTGGAAGCCTCGAGGGATGATGGCAAATGTTCGCGCTCGTCTCAAAGTAAAGCCTACTCAACAGAGTGCCAAGACATGAAAAAGCTGCTGAAAATTGAAAATCTCTGCGTCTCTTTTGGAGGTATAAAAGCTCTTAAAGGTGTAACTTTTGACGTGGAAGAAGGTACCATAACGGCTCTTATCGGGCCCAACGGCGCTGGAAAAACGACAGTGTTTAACTGCGTGACGGGATTTTACAAGGCCCAATCAGGACAGCTGGAATTTGAGGGAAAGCACCAGAATGTGGACATCTCAAAGCTCCTTGGGAGCACGTTTCATTGGCAGCAGCTTTTCTCTCCCACAGGACTTAAAGATTGGTTGCGATATAATGTTTTTGGGGGCAGTCATCTCGTAGCCCAAAGTGGTATCGCGAGAACTTTTCAAAATATTCGGCTGTTCAAAGAAATGACCGTGCTTGAAAATCTTTTGGTGGCTCAGCACCAAAGTGTATCTAAGAATGTTGTAGCTTCTTTATTTAACTTGAATTCGTTTAAGACGAAGGAAAATCAAGCATTGCAAAGAGGGCTTGATTTATTGGAGATCTTCTCGCTAGGGGAGTATCGAGATCGTCTTGCGGGCGAGCTTTCCTATGGGATGCAACGAAGACTGGAAATTGCTCGGGCTCTGTGTATACACCCAAAGCTCATCTGCTTGGACGAACCAGCTGCGGGACTCAATCCTAATGAAACAGCAGATTTATCTGCACTCATTATAAAAATAAGGCGAGATTTTAATGTCACCGTTTTTGTCATCGAGCACGACATGTCTATGGTTATGAAAATTTCAGATCATATTGTCGTACTCGATCACGGAAAGGTAATTGCGCGGGGTACTCCCGAAGAAGTTAAATCGAATCTCGCCGTTATATCAGCGTATCTTGGGGAGGAAGGTTAGTGGCACTTCTTGAATTCAGAAATGTTTGCGCTTCCTATGGTCCGATTGCCGCTTTAAATGATGTTTCTATTGTGGTTGAAAACGGAGAGATTGTAACTCTTGTTGGTGCAAACGGCGCGGGTAAATCGACTCTTCTTATGACCATCTTTGGAGCACCTCCTTGCTCTAGTGGGAAAATCTATTTTGAAGGCCAAGATATTTCCACTTTGCAAACCCATGAGGTGTCTCGGCTAGGAATTGCACAGGTCCCAGAAGGAAGACGAGTGTTTCAATCGATGACCGTCGAAGAAAACCTTTATATGGGAACGACCCCAATAGGGGACCGCTATCTCAAAGAAGATTTAGAAAAAGTGTATAGTCTCTTTCCGAGACTTCGCGACAGAAGGCTACAAAGATCTGGCACCATGAGCGGAGGGGAGCAGCAAATGCTTGCCATTGGGCGCGCGCTTATGATGCGCCCAAAACTACTCCTTCTCGATGAGCCTAGTCTTGGACTCGCTCCTTTGATCGTGAATCAGATTTTTAGCACCATCAAGGACATTTCAAAGACAGGAACAACGGTTTTTTTAGTGGAACAAAATGCCAATCAAGCTCTAAAAATAGCTCATCGCGGCTATGTTTTGGTAAATGGAAGGATTCAACTTTCAGGTACAGGCAAGGATCTTCTGGGAAACGCAGATGTAAGAAAAGCCTATCTGGGAGAATAAGCTTCCAGACTTCCTGTGGTCCTAGGAGCTCGATTCGGTGATGTTGCTGTATTAGGATTGAAAAGAAGTGGTGCAAATGTAAGAGCCGTCATCGCATCTAGCTTAGCAGTCTGTCGCTGCAAGCCTTTTGGCAAAGAATACGAGGGCGAGCCAGAATGTGACTCCGTATTAGGAGGAGCTTTTTGATTTTTGCAAAATAGAAGATATATGCGCAAGCATGGAAACGATAGATGCCTGATAGCGATGGTCCTGGCGAATCTATGATTTAAGGCTCAGATCAGCTCGCCTCAACTAAGGAAAGATTCCTTCAATTCCCTATTGATAAAAACTCTAGCATTATTCTACTTTAAATCATCAGGATTTTGCACTCAGGCAAAGGCGCTGCTAACCATAAGGACGATAAGAAAATGATGTTACTTGTAAAGGTTGCCTGATATTTCTAGCAATGCTATGCCTGCTTCTATGTTTCTTGCTTTGACGAATCAGTGTCCTTAGCAGTGTGAGTGTTCCGCTAGAATGCTAGCAAAATATTTATCGATTTTATGCCTTTGAGCTTCGCATGGCGAATCAGCTATCTGCGGCTGGAAGCGAATCTTAGAGTTCTAGCTGTATGCAGGGAATGCGCTATTTTATCTTAGTCTTTGATGCACCATGAGAGCCTAAACGCTTCATGGCTATTTCCTAAGGCCATATTTTAGCGACTAAATCCTCCTTCAGGGAATGACGATGGCCTTACTAATTTTTTGGATCACCTCCGTCAGGGAGTAAAAGGCTCTCCTAGCAACGTAAGGATATCGACACTTCAAGAAAATAATTGGATGCGAAAATGATAGAAATACCGCTTTGAGAGAGAATTCTGTTTTAGCTGCAAACAGCTTGAAAATTAAGTATGCCCTTCTAATAGGTGAGGACTGGTAGGATCTGATTGCGCAGAGAGTGATTAAAGTGTTATACTCATTGGGCCAACTTTTACTAGTCTGGAGATAATAGAAGTGGTTAAAGATAAGATTTTTAAGAAAGAATTTGCTGGAGAACTTTTTGCAATTGCACAAAATGATCTTCAGGCTGCTATTACTCTTAATTCCAATCCCCTCGTGAGGAAAGAAACTGCGCTGCTAATGATTCAGCAGTGCGTCGAAAAATGCTTCAAAGCATTACTCTGTAGTGTCGAAGTTGCTATTCCTCAAACACACGATTTAAGTCTTCTCCTGGATCGTATTTCTGCAGCACAAATTGTCATACCAACTTATATTGCCAACATTGATTTTGACGAACTCACGCCATTCGCAACTTTGCGGCGCTATGAGGAAGGGCGTTTTGAGATTTTGGATGGCGATGTGCAGGGAGCCGTGCAATTTGCCACATCAATTGTTGATTGGACCAAAAAGGAGCTTAATTCGTGAGCCAGTTGGGATTTCTACGACACATGCAGGCAAAACCAGTAGCCGATCGAGTGCGTCTTGAGCGTATCCAAAAAACATGTTCGGCCATAGTGGATGTTTTGTCTCCTAATGAAATATATCTCTTTGGTTCAGCAGTATCATGCGAAACATTTGATGAAGAATCAGATATTGATTGTTTAGCGGTTCTAAGTAGTGAGGCACAAGCTTCTCGTTGGTGGAAAAGTTTTGGAAAAATTAGACGGCAGCTTGGTTGGCCGCTAGATCTTGTCTGCCTTTCCCAGGATGAATTTGCCCGAAAAAAAAATTTAGGCGGTGTTGCATTTGTCGCATTTCATGAAGGTATTCTCCTTTACTCGCGTTAGATTTCCATGGAGCGATTCAACTCATCAAAGAATGATCTATGTGTGAAGTAAAGATGACCTTACGGGGGGGCTTGTAACTCAGAATATCAATCTTTGAAAATCTAAAATAATAGAGTCAAAGTGTATTCTATTTAAAAAGCGATATTCTATCGCTATTGCGAAAACGAATCCTTTTTCCTAGTTTTACTATTTGCCACCCGCTCTGCGCAATTTCAAAGCCTTTGCTACCTATACCAACGAGAACTCGTTAGAAAAATTGCAAAATGTCGTGCCCAAGGGCACGACTTTACATTCTAGAATCTTTAACCAACTCTCGACGGAGTCGGCGATTTGCATTTTAAAGATCCATCCAGCAGGCTACTTACCCTGTCCTCTCATAACTAAGCGATTGCTAATTGCTCTGCAAATATCGCTCTACAGATTGGGCTACTCGTCTTCCTTCAGCAATTGCCCAAACGACGAGAGATTGACCGCGTCGTACATCACCCGCTGCAAAGACGCCTGGAATATTAGTAGCATAATGAATTTCATCGGCTTTGATATTTCCTCTTTCTCCTAATTCAATACCCAGTTCAGATATGGGGCCTTCGATTTCTGGTCCGACAAAACCAACCGCCACAAGTGCCAAGTCACAAGGCCAGCGTCTATCGGAATTAGGAATGACTTCATGAATCCAGCGCCCGTGAGAATCTTTGTTCCAGGAAAGCTCCCTTGTAATGAGTGCTGTCAATTGCCCCTGCGCGTCTCTTTCAAAAGCTACCGATTCATGAGCCCAAGCTCTCTTCCCGCCTTCTTCGTGGGACGTTGAAGTTCTGAGCATATAGGTCCACTCGGGCCAAGGTGTTTCTGATGGACGTTCAAAATGCCTTGGGTGCTTAGAAAGTTCGGGCGGCTTAGGCATAATTTCAAACTGAGTCACACTCTTTGCACCCTGCCTAAGCGATGTGCCAAGACAATCAGATCCCGTATCACCACCGCCAATGACTACTACGTCCTTGCCGGCAGCACTAATCTTTAACCCATCAAGTGCTTGCCCACTTGACCCCCAAATAACTGCCGAAGTTAAAAACTGCTCCGCAAAATAAATCCCTTTTGACTCTCGACCTGGAATCTGCACATCTCGTTTCTTTGCCGCGCCACATGCTAGTATCGTCGCGTCAAAGTCCTCGCCCATTTCAGCCATAGTCACATCAACACCGACGTGGACCCCGCAACGAAAGAGTATCCCTTCTTCTTTTAAGAGGTCGATCCGTCGAGCTACCCTTGTTTTATCGAGTTTAAATTCAGGGATTCCGTACATCAAAAGACCGCCTGGCTTTTCTGCTCGCTCGAAAACCGTTACCAAGTGACCAGCTCGATTTAGCTGCTGAGCAGCGGCAAGGCCAGCAGGCCCACTTCCGACTACGGCCACCTTTCTTCCTGTTCGGAGCTGGGGTGGTTGCGCTCTAATCCAGCCTTTTTCAAATCCTAAATCGGCGAGTGACATCTCGATGGCCTCAATCGAAACTGGATCCTCATTCAGCCCTAAAACGCAAGCCGTCTCGCAAGGGGCGGGACAGATGCGGCCTGTAAACTCGGGAAAATTATTTGTGGCTAAAAGCGCCTCAAGCGCAGATCGATAGTCTTCCTCTGACGTCAACTGATTCCACTCGGGAATGACATTTCCTAGAGGACAAGCATTGTGGCAAAAAGGCACTCCACAGTCCATACACCGCGACCCTTGTTCTGCCAAATGCTGTCTGGACAAGCGAGTCGTAAACTCCTTACTATGGCGCAGCCTCAGTTGGGGCAATTCTTTTTCCGGAGTCTTTCTATCGATTTTTAAAATCCCCTGTACTTCACTCACGAATGCCACCTCCCATGTAATCAATATCTAGGGTTTTGGTTAAAGGTTTTGGGTGCTGTTTGGCCTCGCGTCTATCCATCAAATCCCTATACTCTATTGGTATGACCAAAACAAAATGTGCACGTTCTTGTTCCCAGTTATTGAGTATCCGCGCGGCAACAGCACTTGCTGTGTATGAGAAATGTTTTTGGAGCTGCTTCTTTAGATAGAGCGCGTCCTTTTCCTGGAGGCATTTTTCTACGTGTACCAGCTCACGGTTGATCGCCCGGTCCGAAGCTTTTTTCTGGTCGTAGACAAAAGCATAGCCGCCACTCATACCAGCGGCAAAATTTCGACCAATCTCACCGAGTACCACCACGGTGCCACCTGTCATATATTCGCAGCCATGATCGCCAAGACCCTCTACAACCGCGTGAGCTCCGCTATTGCGCACAGCAAAACGTTCGCCGGCTTTGCCTCTTAAATAAAGGTGTCCTGATGTCGCCCCATACAATGCTGTATTTCCACAAATTACTTGGTCTTCTGCCTGGCCAAGACTGCCAATCTCAGGTTTTACAATCACTGTAGCTCCAGAGAGTCCTTTCGCACAATAATCATTAACCTCTCCCATTAAAATAGCCGTGATACCGTGGGCACCAAAAGCCATAAAGCTTTGGCCTGCAGCGCCATCAAACTGAAGCTTGATAGTACCATCAGGAAGACCACCATGACCCCACTTTTGGGAAATGACCGCAGACAGCATCGTGCCCGTGCTGCGATCAAAGCTTGTAAGACTTTGGCTTAACTCGACAGAACGCCGAGTCTCTATGGCTTCCCGGCATGCAGGAATCAATGCGGCCGCATCCAAACAACGCTCCAAGGCAAAATCATTATAGGTACTGCCTTCGTCAATCGACATATTACTTACTTTCGCCGGAGTAAGAATGCTGCTTAAGTCTATTTTTTTCAAACGAGGGTCCGTTATAGAAGGATCTTTCTCCAAAAGATCGACCCGACCGATCATATCCTGTAGAGTTGAAAAACCCAACTCGGCCATAAGCTCGCGTACGCCCTCTGCAATTAAAAATATATAGTTGATCAAGTGTTCTGGCTGACCTTGGAACTTCTTTCTGAGCTCAGGATCTTGAGTGGCGATCCCTACTGGACATGTATTGAGATGGCATTTTCTCATCATTACACATCCCAAAGTGAGCAAGGCGCCGGTTCCAATTCCCCATTCTTCTGCTCCCAAAAGGGCCGCTATGACGATATCTCGGGGCGTTCGCAGGAGACCATCGGTCTGCAACACCACACGTCCGCGAAGATGGTTTTCCACTAGAACTCTATGGGTTTCTGAAAGCCCTAGCTCCCAAGGTACCCCGGCATGATGTACGGAAGAAAGGGGGCTTGCACCTGTGCCGCCTTCGTGACCACTTATCAAAATGACGTCTGCTTTAGCCTTTGCTACCCCCGCTGCAATGGTTCCGACGCCTGATTCTGCTACCAGCTTCACACTTATCCGAGCTTTCGAGTTGGCATTCTTTAAGTCATAAATGAGTTGTGCCAAGTCTTCGATCGAGTAAATGTCGTGATGAGGAGGTGGAGAAATGAGAGTCACACCAGGTGTGCTGTGGCGCACTCTAGCAATCTCTTCATCAACTTTAAATCCTGGAAGTTGACCTCCCTCGCCCGGCTTAGCACCTTGGGAAATTTTTATTTGCAATTCATCAGCCTGAGTGAGGTAGTGACTGGTGACTCCAAATCTTGCGCTCGCAATTTGCTTGATAGCGCTTCGTCGACTGTCGCCATTGCTATCAGGCGAGTATCGTTTAAAGTCCTCACCGCCTTCTCCTGAGTTGCTCCTAGCTCCGATTCGATTCATAGCTATGGCAATGGTTTCATGGGTTTCTTTGCTAATAGATCCAAAACTCATGGCTCCAGTTGCCATTCTTTTTACAATCGACTTGATGTCTTCGACTTCTGTTAAAGGAATCGAGGCCCGTATTTTACGAAAGGAAAGTAGGTTTCGCAGCGTCAATGGTCCAGAAGATCCACGATCAATAGTTTCGCAAAAGGCTTTAAAATCGTCTCTACTATTCCTGCGTACTGACTTTTGCAAACTAGCAATCATTTCCGGGCGATGGAGATGAGATTCTCCCCCTTTACGCCAAGCATAAATTCCATTATCTGAAAGGCTCAGGGATTTGGAAAGAGAAAAATCGGAAAGAGAAGAATCGGAAACAGCTTCTAGATAGGCTTTCCCATGACGTGCCCTAATGTCCTCTTCAATATCTTCAAGATCAAGACCCTCGAGGCGTCCAGGTGTCGACGAAAAGTATCGGTTGATCAGGTTTTGGCTCAATCCAAGACATTCAAAGATCTGGGCGCCTCGATAGGAATGAAGGACCGAGATTCCCATTTTTGACATGGTCTTCAAAATCCCATCGCAAATGCTTTTGATAAAGTTGATTTGTCTTTTTTCGGGACAAATTTCGGGATCAAACCCAAAAATTTTCTCTCCTTGAGCGACCATTTCTAGCGCTAAGTAGGGGTGAATGGCAGC
Organism: Pseudomonadota bacterium; assembly: GCA_037142195.1. Classification (GTDB taxonomy): domain Bacteria; phylum Bdellovibrionota_B; class Oligoflexia; order Oligoflexales; family CAIMVM01; genus CAIMVM01. Next base: position 61,030 of record JBAXBA010000005.1, on the reverse strand, counting down.
CGCCCCAAAACCAATTAAAAGTGCAAAGTGATGAACCTCACGCGGCTCGCCGCTCTCCACTATGAGACTGCATTTTGATCGATGTCCGGATCTCATTAGGGCGTGATGGACACTCGATACTGCCAAGAGTGCCGGTATGGCGGCCCGACTAGGGCCCACATCTAAATCACTTAAAATGATGATGGCAATCCCACGTTCTACGGCTAGGATCACGTTCTCAGCTAACGTATCCAGCTCTAGTTCTAAAGAGTTGCCATCGATCAAATAAGTTGTAGAAATTCTAACGGATCTTAAATAAGGCAAGCCCGACTGCTCTATTCTTAATAGATCCAAGCTTGTTAGTATCGGTTGAGACATCTTAAGAACAGCGCAATGCTTAGGAGTGGATTCTAGGAGGTTAGACTCTGCCCCAAGATGTACAGAAAGAGAAGTCACTAACTTCTCCCTCAATGCGTCTATGGGAGGGTTGGTAACTTGCGCAAAAAGTTGTTTAAAATAGTTATAGAGAAGAGGCCTCTTTTGCGAAAGAATCGCTAGAGGAGCATCGTTTCCCATTGAGCCGATGGGCTCCTTTCCTTGATTAGCCATGGGAGCAAGGATCAAGCGAAGATCCTCTTTGGAATAGCCAAAAGAAACGAGTTTTTGCTGGCTTGTGGAGTCAGAATCCCTTTCTCTCTCTTGACGTTTAGCTAGAGGCAAATCATCTAAATGTATGCGTTTTTGTTCCAACCAGGCTCCATAGGGCCTAAATGCCGAAAGTTCTTTCTTGATGGTCGCATCCGGGACGATGGTGCCTGACTTCATGTTTAGGAGAAACATGGAACCTGGCCTAAGCCGTCCTCGTTCCAATATTTCTTCTGGCTTCCTAGGAAGAACGCCGACTTCTGAAGCCATAACAACGAAACCATCGCGAGTGATCCAATATCTTCCAGGCCTTAGACCATTGCGATCTAAAATGGCACCAATTTCGTGGCCATGACAAAAACCAACAAATGCTGGTCCGTCCCAGGGCTCCATAACGTAGGAATGATATTCATAGTAGTCTTTTAGATCGGATTCCATTTCTGAGTTCTGCTCCCAGGGTTCTGGAATCAGCATGGATAAAACCTGAGCTAAAGGTCGCCCCGTCGCTACTAGAAATTCCGCGGCATTATCAAGCATCGAAGAATCACTCATTCCCGGCAAACACACTGGGCCTAGCGACTGAAAATCCTCGAGCAAACTTTCATTTTCAAATAGAAAACTTCTCGCTTGCATGGCGTTGATATTGCCACGAAGAGTATTGATTTCCCCATTATGGGAAATCATCCGAAACGGCTGCGCTAAGGGCCACGATGGCAAGGTGTTGGTGCTAAATCTTTGATGCACCATAGCAAATGCTGTCTCAAATCTCGCATCCTTGAGATCTAGGAAATAGTTGGCGAGATCCTTCGCCTGAACCAAGCCTTTATAGCAAACAGAATCTAGCGATAGACTCGCCACATAAAATCGCCTTTGCTTGATGCCGTATCTAAGGACTCCCTCAGCCTCCATGTGCTTTCGAAGGAGGTAAAGACGCCATTCGAGACTCTTTGAAGAGAAAGCCTGAGGGCGATCTAAAACTACGCATTGTGTCACTTCTGGTTCCGTAGCTTTAGCAATAGGCCCTAGGGTCTCGCTAGCGACGGGAACATCCCTAAAAAATAAAACCTCTAAATGAAATTTGCTGCAGAGATTTGCAAGGAACGTCTTCCAATAGATGACTTCCTCAGCTTCCCCAGGAAGAAACATCATCCCCAGAGCATAGGAACCTGCTTCAGGCAAGGAACGCCCCATCCCCTCAGCTTCTGCCTTTAGAATTCCATGGGGTATCTGAATAAGAATTCCTGAACCATCACTGGTTTGATTGTCCGCTGCTATTCCTCCGCGATGATCCATATTGCAAAGGATTTCTAGGCCATCTTGAAGGGTTTTATGGGACTTCTTCCCCGTCATATTTGCAATAAAACCGACGCCACATGCGTCGCGCTGGTCTTCACGCGGATCATCCAGATGTTGCGATGTAGGATGATCCCATCTGTAATGTTGCTCTTTCATTTTTATCCTCTCGAGCCTATGTCCAGGCGAAATTACGAATTCGAGCCCTAGTTCTCATGATGCGTGAATCCGTCGTACTCTCGACTATTGAAAGGTCAAAAAGGGCACTAAATCCTGAGTTGGCCAAATAGAAATGGCTTGCTACTGGATTAGAAACCCATTTTTTCCCATCTCATGTTTCATGAATCTCGGAAGTTTATAAGCTCAGAAGGCTGATGATGGGAAACGGTACTTACTACCACCAAAAGGTGGCCTATTTTTAACCCAATCAGATAACTCGGCTCCATCCTACTCCCCCCGGACCAGAAAAAAGTCAAAACTGCGATTTTTATTGCTTATGACCTAAATGAACTCGCCTAAAATTGCAAGACATTTCCCAAAAAGCCCCAAATGGCATAGGCCAGCAAAGACAGCTTGGCAAAGGAGCCCCTAGGAAACTTAACCGGGCAAATTGACTTGTTGGAATATGAGGATCCTCTGCTTGCCGCGATGAGCATCAAGAATTTCAAATGGATTTGCGCTCGTTCCTATTTGCGAATTTCGTGGAAAATATTTTCTACTCGTAAAATAGGACTTGTTTTATAGTGTCAAAATACAATTGTCGATGTCTGTCGAAAGCAATATTAGAATTTTGGTCTTGCATTTACTCGATCAGTCGTTTAGCTAATTCATCTCATATATTTTTTTTGACTAATTTCTTAACCGGGGGGAAGAGAATGAAGCGAAGTAGCTTGCTATTGTTTTTATTGATTGGTTTTTGTGTTTACGTGGGTCTTATGCCTACATCAGCGCCACTTAAAGTAGGTGGGCCGATAAACCCTGCCGATGTTGCCTGGATGCTCACCGCCACAAGTTTCGTGCTGTTTATGACACCTGGGCTCGCTTTCTTCTATGGCGGGATGGTCAGTCCTAAAAATGTAATCTCGACTATGGTTCAAAGCTTTATTTCTATGGGAATCATTAGCCTCATTTGGGTCATAGTGGGATTTAGCTTAGCCTTCGGGGATTCCCTCGGCGGCCTTATCGGAAATCCGTTGACATTTTTTATGTTAAAAGGTGTTTCAGGAGCGACACACCCAGACTTGTCGCCGACGATTCCTCTTATTTTGTTTGCTATGTTTCAGCTTAAGTTTGCTGTTATTACGCCAGCACTAGTAACGGGTGCGATTGCCGAGAGAATTAAATTTAAAAGTTATATTATGTTTATCTCTTTGTTTATTCTATTCATTTACGCGCCTTTAGCCCATTGGACCTGGCATCCCTCGGGATTTCTACGTACCATGGGTCTTCTGGATTTTGCTGGCGGCACTGTGGTTCACATGTCAGCAGGAATCGGAGCTTTAGCTGGTGTGATTCTTTTGGGCCGGCGTAAAAGTCACGGGACGACGACCCATGCCCCAGCAAATATTCCTTATGTGATTCTCGGAACAGGCATGCTTTGGTTTGGATGGTTTGGATTCAATGCGGGTTCTGCTCTAGGAGCTAACGAACAGGCAGCATTGGCGCTTGCTACCACAAATTCGGCAGCAGCTTCAGCGGCTATTGCATGGGTATTGTTCGATGTCTATAGGGGTCAAAAGCCTAACGCTGTGGGCGCATGTATTGGTGCTGTAGTCGGTTTAGTAGCCATTACGCCCGCTGCTGGCTATGTTTCCATAGGAGCAAGCATCTTTATTGGCGCTATTGCAAGCATTGTTTCCGCATGTGTTGTTGTTTTGAAATCGAAAACCAAAATTGACGATACTTTGGATGTGTTTCCGTGTCACGGTGTGGGTGGCATTATGGGAATGCTCTTAACGGGTATTTTTGCAAAAGATGTGGGCCTCATCTTTGGACCTACAAAGACGTTTTTAACACATTGTTTAGGATTAGGTTATGTGGCGGCTTTTTCATTTGTGGGATCGCTCCTTATCTTTAAATTTGTCGATTTGACTATGGGATTAAGAGTTTCAGATGAAGAAGAAGACATTGGTTTGGACTTGAGTCAACATGGAGAAAGCCTAGTGGACGTGCCACCTCGCACAGCCCCAATCGATCTCAAATCCACACCTAAGTATGTTCCTGTCCACCTTAAAGAATCTCATACTTAGACGAAACTTGAGGAGATCATAGGCGACTTCTTACACAAGACATTTTTGGGCTGAGGGAAGCACGGGAAACTCACTTTTTCCGTGCTTTGCCGTTTTTCCATTAAGCCAATTATAGAATTTATAAAATCGATTCACCATTTTTACGTCACACCAAATAAAGAGCCTCTTCCAAAATGACATATCTATTTCATAGCTTAAGCCTAGCGCAAAGTGTTTGAGAAAAAGAGTGCTGCAGTTGTACAATCTTAAGGTGATGCTACTTGGTGCAGAAGCCCAAAAATGATCTGGAGACTTTTAAAAGTAGAAAATTTTTATGACCGACAAACAAAGTGGCAGCCTTGCTTCCCATAAGGAAGCTCATTCCGCACATTCCCGAGAATGAAGTTTTCTACCTTATCTCGGAAGTGATGGCTCCGTAGGTTTTCAAATCCGGAATTTTTGAAGCCCCTTGATTGCGATCTTGACGCGAAATCTGTGGGGTCGAGGTGTGTGGCAAAGCCTGTAGTGAGGAAAGTTCTTTCTCGACCGCGATAAAGGGTCTGAAAGTTAAACCAGCCGTGAGGAAGCAGGAATCTAGTATCAAATTTAACCTTGTGGATGGATCTATAAGTAATACAATCAAAGCTGTCTATAGGACTAAACTAAGATGTAATGATTTCAGGATGTGAGATTTAAAACATGAGCGATGAGGCTTCTGTGAGCGACGGATTAAAAAATCCAGCGGCGGCTACTGACGCCGCTCTCCGAGATGATGTAAAACTATTAGGAAATATTTTAGGATCTGTGATTCGGTCGCAGTCTGGTGAACTCGTATTTGAGAGTATTGAAACGGTCAGGCGCCTTTCTAAGATGGGCCGTGAGCAGGGCGGCACACAGTTTTCTGCTATTCAAAGTCACCTAGCGAAGTTAAGTGATCAAGACTCATGCCAGGTGGCGCGCGGGTTTGAACATTTTTTAACTCTAGCAAATATTGCGGAGCAAGTTCATCGCGTAAGGCGTCGACGTGAGTTTCAGTTGGATAGAAATGCTAAACCTCAGCGGGGCTCTATTGAAGCTGTTTTGCTTGACCTATCCACTGACGGGTTTAGCAGCGAAGAAATCTTTAAAACACTTTCAGAGATAAAAGTTGATCTCGTACTCACGGCTCATCCTACCGAAGTGGTGCGAAGAACTCTTATAAAAAAGCACAATAACATCGCTAAAATACTGCTAGATAGGGGAGTGGGGCAAACAACAGCTAAAGAACACTCAGATCTTACTCATGCCTTGCAAAAAGAAATTAAGTCCGCCTGGCTGACCGATGAAATTATTCGCAGTAAACCCACCCCATTGGAAGAAGCCAGAAGTGGGCTGAGTGTCATAGAACAAACTCTATGGCGTGCGATTCCAGCCTATTGTCGATCCCTAGATCAAGCCTCACTCCTTCACTTGGGCAAGTGTCCACCAATTCCATTTGTCCCCATTTCTTTCGGCTCATGGATGGGCGGGGATCGAGATGGCAATCCTTTTGTCTTGCCAGAAGTTACCAGAGAGGTGTGCTTTCTTTCGCGTTGGATGGCATTTGAACTCTATGAACGAGATCTGAGAAGTCTTTCTGAGGAACTTTCCCTATCAAGAGCTAGCTCTGAACTTTTGCACCATGCAAAGCAAAACAGGGAGCCCTATAGATATGTCATCAAAGAACTGTTGAAATGTATTAGAGCATTGCGTGATATCGATTTAATGAAAAGCAAATATGAAGTAGTGACTATAGATCAAAGTGTAGTTCTGTCTAAACAGGAATTTGAACAACGCCTTCTTTTGATGTTTGACTCTTTAGTCGAAATATCTGCTGGTGACATTGCCAACGGCCTTCTTTACGATGTTATCAAAAGATTTTCTTGTTTTGGATTCTGTCTAGCTAAATTGGATTTGCGTCAAGAGTCTTCCAAGCATTTGGCTGCGTTAGATGAGGTTCTCACGCAAGCGGGAATGGGACAATATCGAGATATGTCTGAGGAAGAGCGAGTTCAGTTGCTTTCAAATGAACTTCGGTCTGAAAGGCCTTTAATAAATAGTCGCACGAAATTCTCCGAGTCTACACTTGCCGTACTTGATGTCTTTAAAGTTATCGAGGAATTTGGGAAAGATGCGTTTGGTTCTTACATCATTTCCATGGCGGGAGCTGCTAGTGACGTACTGGCCGTCGAGCTGCTCCAAAAAGAAATATGTGGGAGGAGGATTTTAAAAGTAGTACCTCTTTTTGAGACTGAAAATGACCTATATAACAGCCCGCGTATTATGGAGAGTCTCTTCAAAAATTCAAGTTACGTTGAGCGTATGGATCGTAAGCAAGAGATTATGATAGGGTATTCCGACTCTTCGAAAGACGCGGGTAGAATGGCGGCTGCTTGGGCTCTTTATAAAGCTCAAGAATCCTTAGTGTCTCTTTGTAAATCTTTTGAAGTTGATCTAACTCTGTTTCATGGGCGCGGGGGAACCGTGGGGCGTGGTGGCGGTCCAACTTATTTGGCGATTATGTCCCAGCCCCCAGGTTCTGTAGACAAAACTCTACGAGTTACCGAGCAGGGTGAAATGATTCAGGCCAAGTTTGGAATTCCGGAAATTGCTATCAGAAATTTGGACCTGTATGTCGCTGGCACCCTTTCGGCCTCCCTTAAAAAAGGTCCAGCTATTCCTAAGGTTTGGAGCGACATCATGGATCAGCTCGCTGAACTTAGCAGCCAAGAGTACCGACAGGTTGTGTATGGCGATGCTCACTTCCAAGAGTATTTTACCTTAGCAACTCCGGTTAATGAGCTGGGGAGTTTGAATATTGGAAGTCGTCCCAGTCGAAGGGGAGGGGTCGCTGACATTAAGTCATTGCGCGCGATTCCCTGGATTTTTGCCTGGACCCAGACTCGTTTTATGCTGCCTGTTTGGTTAGGTGTGGGTCGTGCTCTTGAAAGCAAGCTTTCATCTCAAGATCGACCAATTCTTTTAGAAATGGCGGCAAATTGGCCTTTCTTTCAATCCACTTTAGCTCTTATTGAAATGGTACTTGCAAAGGCCGACTTCAATATTGCTTGTCACTATGATGTCAACCTTCTTCCTAAACAAAGCCCATTAATGGCTCTTGGTGAAGTCCTTAGAGAAAATTTCCGACTCACCCAATCTGCAGTTTTGACGGCCATTCAGTCAGACGAACTTTTAGCAAGTAACTCAGTCCTAAAACGATCGATTCGACTTAGAAATCCTTACGTGGATCCTCTCAATTTGATACAAGTTGAGCTGTTAAAGCGGCTTCGAAACGGCGACGATTCGGCGAGCTTAAAAGAAGCTTTAGTAATTTCCATTAATGGAATTTCCGCTGGCATGCGCAATACGGGGTGATTTAGTTTTTTTATTCCGCTTTGTGGGACTCCGCTCTAAAGAACGGAATTTTGCTTCCATTATCCTTGTCAAAGTTCCAGACGGTTTAGGAGTTAGGGCTCGAAAATATGTGAGAAGCTCACCAGAGATTACATAGCCCTCAAGCCTTCTTGGCTCGTCTGAAGAATTTGCTAGATATTTGCGACAAGGGTCCCTGCGGCAGTAATCTCATCCTTCCCTCAAAGCATAGCCATTGCTCATGACTTTGGAAATCATCGGAAAAAAAGATTAGCTTTTTACTTCACGCGCAGATTTCTGGGAAAATACTTAGAAATGGCTTGAAAGTTGCTGGAAATGTTTTTTGCCGAGTATCAGAGTCTTAAAATTGCCCTTACATTGCGCTATCAATGTTTAAATGCATTACCCTGGGTTGTGAATTTTCTTGTTTGAAGCGTATCTTTTATCTCTTCTTAAGGTACTGAATGGATTCCATCATAATATGGGGAAGCTCAAAATAACAAAGTCCTCCTCGTTCCCAAGAAGGGCTTTGTCTGTTTTTCTAGCTTTTAATGACTACTAGTTTGCAATGTTAACGATAAGCTTATTAGATGTAAAATGCTGAAGATCACCAAGGAACCCCTCTGCAGTGACTTCGTACTCACCATTTGGCATCATCGGGGTGCGCCAGCCAACTTTTGCCGCATCACCAGGATTTTCAGTGCGTACCGTCTTTTCGGCTGAGCCGTCCGTCTTGCGGAAGTGAATGTCAGCAAAAGTTAATCCCACCTTCTCAAATTTGCTTTCCAATCGGATATAAACACGGCCGCTTGCCGGTTTATCGGTGGGAAACTCAGGCACTAGAGTCATGGCGATATTTTGCTCGCCATTGACCACCTGCACCAGCTGAAACCAAGGATTTGAAGGGGAGCCATCTTGTCTTTCGCTGATAACCGAAAGTTCATAGACGCCAGTCTCTAACGCTGTCGTATCAATCTCGGCTTCTAGGCTGTTGAGGTCTATAGATCCTTTGACGGAGCTAAAGCTGTTAGCGCCGCGCCCTTGCAAAGTGTAACGAACGCTTTTCAAGGACGTGCCGCGATAGGAAACGCCTTGGATTTTCACCTTACCGCTCAGCACGGCAAAATTTTGAGCATTGTCGAGTCCAACCTCAATGGCGGGATCCGCTACTTTGTAAGCAATGCCACCGTTGCCAACACCGCTGTCATTATTATAAGGGATACGGAAGTAGCCATCTTCCCCCCAAGATGTGCCCCAGCTATTACGGACAATCCAAACGCCAGCGACATCATCGTAACCGACGATACCCACTGCGTGTCCACCTAATCTCTTGCCTGTCGTATGTTGGTAAATGCCGCTTTTGTAAAACATAAAGTCTTCAAAAACAGCCATGGCTGTCGTAACAGGACCATTCTGGAGTGCGGCTTTAATCTTGCTTTTAGAAAGTGAAGTGTAGCCATCAATTTTATGAAGACGACTTTTTACATCAGCACACTCACTGGCGCCCTTGCTCATGCCCATTCGGCCTAGTGTATAGGGCGTGCAAGCCTCATCGGTAGTTCCCGAACTCTGCAAACTCATGGCAGCAAGCTGAGGGAAGGAACCAGAATCACAGCCGCCAATATCTTGAAACAAATGTTGTTCCGAAAGATCGACACTCATCTGGGGACTCTTGGCAGCAACTTTTAAACGCCCCTCAAAGGCGCCGATGGCAGCGAACGCAACACAGCTACCGCAGAAAGCTTGATTGCGGATACTTGATAAGAAATTCATCCCCTCGTAATTGCGCCAATCCAGTGCCGAAGGCAAATCGGCAGATTGGTTCTTATCTTCGATCTCCAAGGCGCCGTCGTCGCCCTCAGGCATTGCCGCTAAGCCAAACGGATTCGCTTTCTGATAGACGCCAAGAGATTCGATGACGCCTGTATCAGCCGCCGTCCACGGGGCGTTTTTACTAGCAAGGGACTTTTGTACTTGGATGAGGGTTAATGGTTCGGCTGTGGCTGTGAGAGCCAACGACCAACAAGCTGCGGAAAATAACTTCGTACGCATTCATTCCTCCTTGAAAGACGACCCAGTTTCTTCATTGAAACTTTATAATTATGAGTGTGCCACACCATTTCTTTCAAAATCAATCCTCAATTGGGGAGAGCCGATTATCTATCAGTAAGTAGTAACAGAACTATGTGTGTTCGTTGTTATTATAGGTTACAAAAGATAGCAAAAAGTTATCTAGCCTTACTGTTGCTATAGTCATATGTTCTCGTCGATTTTCGGAACTGGAATATGCATGTTTTGGGAGCGGCGCATAAGTAGGCATAGATAGACGCTTAAACAGCTATTTGCAAACATACAAGATTAGAAACCGAGCTGGTGAGAAGCCAGCTCGGACGATACTTTTACTTTTACAACTATCAATCAATCATCAACAGCTGCTCGAACTACATTCTTAGAAATCAAATCCACAAGCTCCTGATTTTTGAGATTAGGAAACGCATTTTTATACAAAGCCAGAATGCCTGCGATTTGGGGCGATGCCATGGAAGTTCCAGACATATTGACCATTTCGTCTGTATGGAATTTAGCCGATGATACACCCACACCATGGCTTGTAGCCATTTTCATATTCAAATTATTTCCACCCCAGTTTGAAAAGGGTGCTATGTTGCCCCATGCATTGGCGGCGCCGACCGCCAATCCTAGTCCTGGAAGGTCACCTGCATAAATAGCAGGAAAGAGCGGAACAAAGCCTCTTTCGTTTCCAGTTGCAATAGCAAATAAAACTCCCTTTGAGACGCCATATTCAAAGATCTTTTTAAAATCCTTTGAACCGTCCGGCCCGCCTAAGCTCAAATTAATCACATTAGCGCCGTTATCGATGGCCCATCTGATTCCTTTGGAGAGAGTTTCCACTCCGGTATCTTGAGTCTCATCAAAAACACGAACCGCCATGATTTCTGCTTCAGGAGCTACTTGGTGGATGATTCCAGCAACATGAGTTCCATGTCCATAGAAATCATCAAAATCCTCAGGAGATGTGTTCATGCCGAAGATTTCAATGCCACTTCGCACTACACCCTCCAATAGAGGATGACGCGCATCAATGCCTGTATCCACAACCGCTACTTTAATGCCTTTGCCCTTAAAGCCTTTTGTCCAAAAACTTTCAGCTGCCATCATGTTAGCGCCAATATATTTTGATGTATTAGCGGTTGGACCCATAAGTTTTACAGAATTAGGAACCCCAAAGCCGTAAGCATTTGAAAATTGATCTGAGAATGCAAAATTGACTAATTTCTCTTTGGAGCGATTGGCTTTTGTAGGGAAAATATTTGTCCGATATTCTCCAGGCGAACCAGAGATTACAAAATAGCGCTGACGATAGCCATAGTTGAAATTTAATTCAATCTTTCCCGTTCTTGATTCACCGATCTTGGACCCATGTTCAAAAACTTCGATTAACTTGGGCGTAGAAGAGACAACATTGATTGTGTACTGCCATCGCCCACTAGGTCTAATGGAATAAACGTCACAGGATGTAGCAGATTCTAAACGCTGAGTCGCTTCTGAATAATGATGGAATCCATAGATAACTCCCGGGCAACTGACGGGATCAAAATGATCATTCCCCAAAAAATCTTCTTCTTGATAGGGAGTATTTTCCTCAATTGACTTGATGCCATTTTTGGGGATTGCTCCGAAATCAGCTGTGTCTTTTAAAAGAACAGCTAAATTTTTCTGTCGCTTTGCGTTCTCCCATGGATTATCGGGAAGAGACTGAATTGCAAATCGAGGCGTATTCCAGTATTTTTTAACGGTGTAAGTGCTTGCATCCTGGGATCGCACAAATTCTGCGGGCAAAGTCTGAATATGATCTTTAAATACAACTACTTTTTCTGCAAAAGCTGGCGATGAAATTATAAGTGCAAATAATAGAAATTTCATAAATCCTCCTTAATTTGAATGGACGCAACCAAATATATGCTTTTCTTCTTTACTATGAACATAGGCCTGTCCTAAAAGATCGACAATCCAATTCGCGGGACCGACGGGATTAATGGCCGCGCTAGACGTCCAAAAACCTAGGGGAGAGTTGGGGATTTTAGGCATGCTGGTAAAAACTGTAGGGATTCTTAAATCACCAATAATGACGACTTCATCTAAACGGGGCAAACGCCAATCCGATCGCCCAGCAAATACTAAATCCTCGCACCAAAGATTAGCAACATACCAATTCTCAACATCAGTAAAGAGCAGTTCTTTACTAACTTTAGGATTTCTAGGGCCGGTCCAAAGCAAATTAGCTTTTGTATCTAAAATAAGGTCTGGCTGTATCTCTTTATACCGATCTTGTCCCTGTGGGCCAGCTGCTGGCTTTTCTTCACCTCTAATACATTGCGCAGTGTATTCTTCCTTAATTAATTCAAAAGTAACCAAGCCGGGCTCAACAAATAGCGCCCAGCGATCATCCCAGTCCGGCTGATCAATGGAAACACTATCATCGCTTGACCAAATGGCTCTTTTGCCTTTTAAATGCGAAAAGATAGGATAGACCCCTTGTTCCTTTGTATACTTCAACTGAATACTAATCATCTCCCAGTAGGTGGGTAGACGCCAATCAGAATATCCTGCATAGGTTGATTTTTCACAATAGTCATAAGCTCCATACCAATCCAAGTTTTCTGAGGCTTTTCCAGCCCATTCCATTCCTAAGAAGTTATCTACGACAATTTTCTCTCCATTAGCCTCTCGGACGGAAAAATCTTTTGACCGATCTTCCGACAGAGGCTCCCTCCACGGGGCTTCGCCGGAATGATGTGGTCTGGGCGGATTTGCCAAACTTAAGCCAGACACCAAAACGACTGCCAGTGCAATTCCAAGTATTTTCATCATTTCTCCTTAAATTACGAAAATAGCCGTTAAAAGAAGCATAAAACACAATTTAGTAGTACCTAAATTCACACCTGATCCCCTAAATATGCGTTTTATCTATTGTCCTCTATTAGGTCTCCATAAAACAAGAAAATTATTTGTCTTTGTTTGATTTATCTATCTTAACTCTGTTGCATCAAGGGATTGAGTGCGGCGACAGGAAGTCACTTAATGAACTACAGAGTGATACCAGCATGACGGACGGGATGACAATTGGCCTTCACCATTACATACATACTGATTAGAGTCTAACTCAGCTTCAGGCGTATTCTGACCCTTATCAAAATATCCAGGGACATATCCTAGTTGAAATTTCATGCTGCACATGGCGCCGGAAATAGCGGTGTCGATTCTACACTGCGCACCAGGATGAAGTAAGTTAGTAGTGTCAACTTTGAGAGGATCTCTATTTGTAAGCGAGAGCTTAACTTTGCCATCACTTCCTTCGTATTTAAGAAGGGTTTCAACGGTTACTGCTTCTCGGTAGCAGACATCTCGTCTTATGGGATCGGCGAAGGACTTGTCACAAAGCTGCTTTAAGACTAAAGGAGCTCGATCGCGATATTCGGCGTTTTTTTGGGGTTTACGAGCAAAAAGTTCAGGTAGACAGACATGCATCGCAAAATAGTCAGCTTGTCCCTCTGCAGCAGCCCATGCATTTTCTTTAAAGGGATATCCTCCAAGATGATGTCCAACTTCGTGACATAGTATCGATGAAATGAGATCTTCAGTCGCATAGGGAAGTCTAAGAACTCCATCATAAACGAAAAAATGCCATGTATGTCCCTGATCTTTTCGTAGAGTAAAAGCTCCGCTTGAGGAGCTATCCCAAAATATCTCGTAAGTAATTTTTGCACGATTCTTAGCAGCGTATTTGTCAAAGTAGGACAAAACACTCACGACTAATTTTTCAAAGGACTCTCGGTCCATAATAGGTGGAGACTTGTCTTGAAGCTGATCAACCCATAAGTGACGAGGCAATTCACGAACATCCGAAGACTGAGAAACGCCGGATAAGAACAAACTGCAGCATGCCGCTACGGCATATACTAATTTTGCTTTCAAATCGCTCTCCTGGTACAGTTTGTTCTATTCTCAGTTTAAAACACGACATGAGTCAATTCCTTTTTCCTAGCCTTTGTTCCTAAGGGAGGGAGAATCAGTGTCGGAGCGCATTAGGACTGAATCTACAATGCCTAGTCGAGGCTGTATTAAATGGTGAGAGGGTAGAAGATTTTATGAGTATGGATTCTCATTGTAGATTTCTGCACTAAAGCCCTCAGGGGAAATGACGCCCTACAATTAAAGCGCCATTTATATGCGCAGAACTGGCATTTGCCTCATCATTTAGTTTCAAGTCTAGCGGAATGAATTCGACAGTCGTGATTGCTAGAGATCGGAAGACGACTTGTTCTATTCTGATGCCTAGCTATAGACGAGACTCGTGCCAAATGAAAAAATCGACTACATTGTCTCTGTTGGTGGTTGCAAGAAGTTTGTTTTAACGTATTTTCCTAAGCAAATTCAGCTGAAAAGACAATTCTTTGGTGCTTTTTGGAATATTTCTATGGAAATAGGTCGTTCTTTGTATAAAATGCACTCTGATTCTATCGGTTGAGGTTTTAATGATTGCTATAAATGAATTCCATAAAGCATCATGCCACTGCAAGGCGATTCAATTCGAATTGCATCTACCTAATGGCATAGAAAATCCTAGGCGCTGTGATTGTTCTATGTGTAGAATGCGGGGGGCTATTGCTGCCTCAGTCTCTCTTGAAGGTCTGAAAATTGTTAAAGGTCAAGAAAAGCTTACGCTTTATCAGTTTAATACGATGACGGCAAAACACTACTTCTGTTCCGTATGCGGAATCTATACCCATCATCAACGGCGTTCGAACCCCAATCAGTTCGGTTTCAATGTGGCGTGCCTAGAAGGGGTAAATCCTTTTGAACTGGGTGTAGTTCCGGTCATGGACGGGATTAACCATCCTGCTGATCGCAAGTTTGAAACTTAGTTCTAATTATCATTTACAGCTTATAATGAGGCGATTGAAACGGAGAATCACTGTAATTTCCTAGTTTTTCAGACGAGTCTAAAGACTGGGGAATCATAAACAGCTGACTGACAAGGATAAAAATGCAAATCCGTCCCATGGAGAAGATAGGTGAGTGTGAAGCGAAATGTATGTTTTCCTGGGGAAATGATCCGAAATATGCCGCTTTTTGTACAGTCAACAAAGATTTAGAAGCACCTCCAGTATTCAAATCTTGGCAGCACTTACAACAGTCCCTGAACTCCGACAAGGCAACTCGCTTTGGAATTTATGAGAATAATGAGCTTGTTGGTGAATTCAATTTTGTTTTCGAACATCCAGCTCTTCTTAAATCTCAACCCAAGACCGCATGGCTCGGTATTGGCATCGGATCTGAGGAGTTTAGAGGTCGAGGATTTGGCACTAAAGCTTTAGAGTTTTTAGAAATCGAGGTGGCCAAGCAGGGAGGCAGACGGATTGAGTTAGGTGTCTTTGAGTTTAACCATCCTGCCATAAGGCTTTACGAAAAAATGAACTATAGCCACTTCCATACCATTCCCGACTTTACTTATTGGCAAGGTAGACTGTGGGCGGACTTGCGATTTGAAAAGATACTTTGACCGCTAGAAAACTTCTTTTAATTAAGAGGGCCTTTTTAAGAGGTATGCATCAAGGCGTTTCAAGAAAACTTAAAAGCATGGCATCTAATCCTTTCAGAAGATTTGAATGCAATGCTTTCTAAGGATTTTATTGCGAACTAAAGAGCGTTCCCGTTAACTTTCAATGAGTCTTTCCTGTATAACAGCCATGCTGGCCATTCTAAGGGCGAGCATTTCGATGTTCGGTTCATTGGGGGCGGCTGAGTCACCTAAATGATCCGCAATGCCCTCGCATGCTTTCTTACTGAAAATGCCGATACGTCTCATAGCATCGCTCTTCAAAGTGTCGCGCATAAATTGATTGAGTCGGCTCTTACTGCCCATGGGCATCACGGGGGCTGAAAAAGGGTGCTTCTGCCGTCGATAGATGCTTTCTGAGATAAAAGGCTTTGCAGCCTCTCTAAGGATATATTTATCGGTCAGTCCCCGAGATTTGAAATGAGTTGGCAAGGTTTTAACAAATTCCACGAGTTTATGATCTAAAAAGGGGACCCGTCCTTCAACAGAATGACTCATTTCCATGCCATCGCCATAGGCCCTTAAAAGTCGATTGATGAGAAATGATTTTGACCACAAATACATGGAAATATTGAGAGGGTCACGGCCTGCCAGCTGCCCGTTGATTTCGAAAGATGATAGAAACATCTTGGCAAGGCTATCTTTCTTTTTTGCTACGAGTGATGGATCATCAAACAGTCCCATCACGCGTTCACTAGCGGAGCTAATAGTTTTATAGATCATGGGAGTAAATCCAAGAAGGGTATCAAAATCTTTTTGCCCACTAGCAACAAAGTCTCCCAAGAGCCCACCAGAAAAACGTGAATTTGCTTTTGTAATTAATTCCTGAAAATCTTTAAGTTCTGCTGGATCTTGTCCTTCACGATTGTGAAGAAACATATCTTGTCTAAAGTGCGGATATCCACCAAAGATCTCATCGGATCCTTCACCAGTGAGCACCACGCGGTCTCCGTTTTGGTGTACTTCTCGACTTAGCAAAAATTTGGCTATGGGGGCAGGGTTTTCGATGAGGCTTTCTGCGCGGTAAATGGCCTCTGAGAAATGATCTGCCAAATCGCTATCAGAGACGCTTAGGACATGGAGGGGCAAATGGAACTTTTCGGCTGTCTCCTTTGCAAAAGAAAGTTCATCAAAATTTGCGTCCTGAAAACTGACCGTATAGCATTTCGGAGCATAGGAACTCACCTGTTGTGCCATGCCAGCTAGAACTGAAGAGTCAATTCCGCCGCTCAAGTAGACTGAGACTGGAACGTCGGCTCCCAAACGCAATTCCACGGATTCCAAAAGGTGGGAGCGGAGAGTGGAAACGGCATCCTGAAAGTCCATGTTTGAGGTGTGGCCACGGAGCGGGTAATGGAAATCCCAATATTTTTTAAGTGAAGAATGCCCTTTGGAAAGGAGCAGCGTATGGCCTGGAGGGAGCTGTTCCACACCATCAAACAAAGTTCTTGAGTCGCAAAGACCGTATGTAAAAGCAAGCATGGTTGCCGTAGCTTCAAAAGACAAAGGAATCCCGAGGGACTTCAAAGCTTTTACTTCTGACGCAAAAAACCAAGTGTCTTGGCTCTGGGCAAAATAGAGAGGTTTAATCCCAAAACGGTCTCGCCCTACAAATAATACTTCCTGGCGAGCATCCCAAAGCACAAAGGAAAACTCTCCTCGCATATGGTGTACGCATTCGGCTCCGTACTTCTCCCACAAATGAAGAAGGATTTCGCTATCGGACTCTGTACGAAAAACAGCCCCATCTGCCTGTAGCTCAGCACGGATTCTTTTGTAGTCGTAGAGTTCACCATTGACGACTGCGATGCAAGTGGCATCTTGGTTTTTTAGAGGCTGGTGCCCATGGTTCAAATCAATAATAGATAAGCGCGCATGTCCTAAACCAACCTGGTGCTTGGCGTCATGCCAGATGTTTTGGCCGTCGGGCCCGCGATGGTACATTATGTCTGCCGCATTTTTCAATTTGATAGGATCGACTGAGAAATTTTTGGGGGAAAATACTGCTAAGATTCCACACATACTGTTTTCACCTTCTGTACGTGCGACGAGTATAAAATGCAAAGGCAAGTTATATCATCATCGCCATTCTTGCTTATCAATAGATTGCACGTCCTTAAGCATCCTACTCTACCAAAGTTGACTAAAATCGTCGCCTGAAATCACCTAACGACGATCAAATTCTAATCCTTTCCATAACGAAATAAGGCCATGATTCCATGAAGAATTTTTCCAAAACGATCTCGTCCGTGCAAAGAAAGGGATTTTTTGTGGTTTGATGGGGTTAGTGGCATGTGCGGTAAAGTCTTTTTGGATTTAAGCGAGTTTTGGTTAAAATATCCTTCTTCCTGGTTTTCGGAAGTTAAACCTTATGTTAATGACCCACACCATATTAAATAGTATTCAAGATACAGAGGTGCTCTTAGCTTTTCTATTTTTTCTTGTGGTTGATCTGACAAAAGATCTTTTTAAAGATTAAGGATTATGAGAGCTTCCTTAAACACATGATCGAGTGCCACTTGGTAAGTTCACGGTAATGGGCCCTAGGAAATCTGAAGTCACTTGGACCACTTGCGAATGGGTTTGATGGTTTATGTTTTTCATAGGTTTGGAATGTTTCAAAGGATCATGAAGAGAGTTGCTTTCGGCTAGGACGCGGCAGAGAAGCATTCTCGGCTCCACTCAGAAAGAAGGTATTTCACAGATTGTTTGCAGAAGTTTCCTGCACCTTGCGAACAGATCAAAACAGCAGTGCAAGGTCTGGAATCAGAAAAGCATGGCTTAAGAACTAAGTAGAAAGTTTCTAGCCTTATTCTCTAATATGCTTCCATTCAACTGCCACTAGGGCGAGGTTTAGCCTTTCCTTATTTTTGTACCCTTGAGTTCAAAAAAGAGTTTCTTAATTTCACGAGGGGGCTTTTTTGTAAGTACAAGGTGACGGTATAATTTGCCGAGTAGATTACCTTAATTTCCAAGTTACATTAAAGGTACAACAAGTCTCGCTAGAGGGATTGGAGGTTGCATGCGTGCATTTATATTTGTGACGTTGGTCGTTGGTTGCCAGTCCACAGGTGGAACTAACCGTAAAATCGTTTCTATAGATGATCAAAAATGCAATAGCACTGGCTGCTTAGGAAATCCCAACTATCAGCCGAATCCGGGTTCCTATCCCAACTACTCCGGAAATGGTTACCAGAACCAGCCAGCCCAAAGCTACCCCTATAATAATGGTCAAACCGTGGTAGGCAAGGGTGGTACGGTAGGAAATGGTACCAATCCAGGCTATATTCCTTATTATGGTTCCAATCAAATTGTCGGAAATTTTTGGATACCTGGGTACGGATTTCCAGGGCCTGATGCCCAAAACAGCTATCCTTCGCAATCCAATGTACCTGTCTATTCCAAACAAGCGCCGCCCCCTGCGTCAAGCACTTACGTCCCGCCTTCTAAGGGAACTCCTCCCGTATCCAATCCGCCTTCAACTCCTGTTCCTGAGCCTCAACCTCTTCCGCCAACTTATGCCGCCTGCGCCCCAGAAGTAATGGCTCGAAATCAGACGGTGAGCGTCGGGGGCAGTCAGTTTAGCCAAACCGCAACCGCAAATTTCATGACGGGTGCCACGACGGTGGTCTCTAAATTTACAAGTATGTATGTCGTGCTATCTAACGGTAAAGGCTATAGCGTGAATAGCATAACGTCTCCCGTTTTCCGCAATGGCGTGAGAACTTCTAATGTTACTCCCGTGCACTATGATTCCAACAACGTCGCCTATATGACTGTAGATGGTATGAATATTCCTTGGGGAGTCGTCAATCAAACATCTGATGGCAAGGCTAGAATGGATCTGATAAATGGGACTTGTGTGGTGCAATACGGAGCTTTTAATGGCGGCATTCCGGTGCTAGTTGTACCCTAGGGCTGAAGCCGTCAATTTTAGTGGAAAACAGTCCATCTCATTCCTCTCCCAGCGGCATCTCGTGGACTAGGTGAAGGCTATAGTTACTGGGTTCTTTTTGTCTATGCAGGTTCCAGCCAACACCAAGTATCGAGTCGCAGCAAGCCATGGGGTGTGTCTCGTCAATTGTATGGGAATCTATTTAAGATCGCGAGTCTTTGGAGATTCCCTTTAGGTTTTTAAGCCACTTTCCATGTTGCCTTAAGAAAAGTTTTAGTAGAGCTGTTTTGGAATTTGGAAACAATTCCAGCTATTGATGTCAGCGAAAGACATTGATGGCGACGATCTCCCAGGTTTTAATTTAAAAGGATAGTAGGCGATTCAGCCAATCGATTCAAAAAGAGAGTTTCAACATCTTACTGATTTCTTACATTTTCTTGGTCAAGAATTAAATTTATCCTAAAACATCTGGGCGGCGAAAATGGAATCTTTATAAGAGATTGTGGCGTCTTTAGATCGACAGGATTTCTGCAATGTCTTATAATCATATTAAATTTTAAAGGTAATTATACTATTCATACCATAGTTTGTGGCTTAGGGAGCGTAGGATTTAGGATATTGGGTTACCTTGAAAAGGTAAGTTCTACGACGATTTCTATAGTCACTTTTAAAACGCACCCCGATTGGGACCAATATTTAAGCGGATCAAGGGCTCAAGTGTTTTTTGGGGACGCGCGGCGTGAAGATCTATTGGATAAAGCTGGCATTCAAAAGGCACAGGTTATTGTGATTGTAACCGATTCAGATTCCCACAACATTTCTATTGCTTTCGATGCATTCCGATTAAATCCCGAAGTACGAATCGTCATGCGGCTTCAGCATGATGACCTAGCTCAACATTTAAAGGATCAGCTTCCTCATTTGGAAGCCTGGAATCCAACAGCACTTGCAACGCCGATGTTTGTGCGGGCGAGTTTAGGAAAAAGTATACTCGGCGAGGCGGTTATTGACCAATCCATCTATTTACTGCAAGAAATTTCTCTGTCTGATCTTTCTAAGAATGAAGTTTCTGACGTCTTGGAAAACCATTTCCTAGTTTGTGGTGTTACGTCTGAGGGCAATGTAAGAACTACTGACGAAGTTTTAGCCAGCGTTGGCCACGGGCTTTGGAAAGTTCTTGTCATAAAGAGTCCAGATAATTCACCTTTTAAAAGCCCCTCGATTCCTGGAGCGCTTTCAAGGGGTATACTCAGCGGGCATAAAAAAGTAGTTACGGCGATAAAAAACGTCTATCAAAGTTTCACGGACATACCGGAACAGATTAAAGTGCTCTTTGGTTTTATAGTGGCTATTTTCCTTTCTAGTATTTATATCTTTCGGGAAAGTCTTTCTTTGGATGTTTTCGATTCTATATATTTTGTATCGACTCTCATGACCACAACCGGCTTTGGTGACATATCTCTTCAGAATGCAACACCTTGGATTAAGATATACGGATCTATATTAATGTTCTTTTCGCTAGTGATGGTAGCCGGGCTCATTTCGTTCATTAACGATAGGATGATTTCTGTGCGTTTTAGAAATCTAGTGGGGCCTCAATTTAGAGACCAAAAGCCTCACATCATCGTTTCGGGACTTGGAAAGCTGGGCTACAGTATTACAAGAGAGTTGACCGCTCTAGGGGAAAATGTCATCGCTGTATCTGATGGAGGAAAAGACGACTATTCAGAAGACCTTAGAAAGTTGGTGCCGATTGTTCAAGGTCGCGAGTTGGATGCTGAGTCGTTAAAGAGGGCCCATATCGGGAGAGCGAAGGGAGTCGTGATCGCTTCTCAAAATGAGATTAGAAATCTAACAGATGGTCTTTCAGCAAAAAAGGCCAATGCGAATGCTCGCGTGGTGGTGCGAACTTTGGATATTCAGCTCGCAAAAAAG
This sequence comes from Pseudomonadota bacterium, assembly GCA_037142195.1. Taxonomy (GTDB): domain Bacteria; phylum Bdellovibrionota_B; class Oligoflexia; order Oligoflexales; family CAIMVM01; genus CAIMVM01. The sequence goes on along the minus strand of JBAXBA010000005.1, from coordinate 40,023 downwards.
ATGAACGCCTCTCTCCCCATAGACCAAGTTCTCAGTGATTCAGAGGTTTCCGCTTCCAACTTCGTGGCGTCCATATTGGTCAAAGATGCTTTAGTCGGCTTAGATTGGCAAAGTCATTTTGTAGTTCTGAGTTCGAGCTCCCATGCCGGTGGAAAGAAGTTTAAATGCAATCGGCAAGGGACTTCGCTCTATGTATCGTTAACGGAAATCAAGGGAGACTAAAATCCAAACACTCGTTACAAATTTCACTCCTAAGTGAGTTCTTATTTTGGCAACGCCTGCTGTTTATCGATCTTCATTTTTTAAGGGACTCATTAAATTGAGCATCTCAAATCAACCGGCCAGCTTCCCTCAGGTTTCCTCTTTTGACGTAGCTTCCAGCCATCTCTCTTCGAGTTCAGCCAAATTATGGAGAGTTTGAAGGAGTTGATTTTGGAGTTCCAATCCTTGACTGGAGTCTTCAGCATGAGAAATCGCCAACTCTAGCTTTTTATGAGTCACTTGAAGTTGTTCCATTTCGGATTCGATCTTTTTTAGATCTCGTTCCTTCTTTTGACGCTCACGTTTTTCCGCTTGGCGTTGTTCATGTTCGGCCTTTCCGTTTGTGTTTACGGACTCAGCCTTAACCTTTACCGGCTCCTCAGCGGTTTGCAAAACATTGGGAAATCCCTGAAGTACCGAAAGTCTCTCATAGTCAGCTAAATTGCCTTCAAAAATGCGGCTTCGTCCATCCGCAAGCATAACGAAAACATGAGTGGCTACGGAATTGATAAAGTCTCGGTCGTGGCTGACAAAAAGAGCGCTCCCTTCATAATCATCCAGGGCGGCGCTCAGCATGGATGCTGAAGACATATCGAGATGGTTTGTGGGTTCATCTAAAAGGAGAAAGTTGCTTTTTTGAGTCAAAAGACATGCCAAACCTAAGCGAGATTTTTCACCACCAGAGAGAACTTTTACTTTCTTCTGGGCGTCACTGCCTCGAAAAAGAAAAGAACCAAGAATCCCCATGATTTGCTTTTGACCTACGTTAGCATCGGAAGATGCCATAATGTTTTCAAAGACCGACCTTTCGCTATCAAAGATTTCAAGCTGATCTTGGGCAAAATAGGTGGGCATTACATTGAAACCAAATTCAAACTTTCCCGCCAGTGGTGAAAGGCGGCCTGACAAGGTCTTTAGTAGTGTTGATTTTCCGATGCCGTTGGCGCCGATAATGGCGATTTTTTGGCCTTTTTCCAATTTGAAATGAACGTTTTTAGAGAGGGGCAAGGTATAACCAATATCCAAAGACTCGACCCGCAAAACCTCCCGTCCAGATCCGGCAGGCGGGGGGAAGGAAAATCCAATTGAAGAGGTGTCATCGTCTTGGTTAAACTCGTCTTCCATGGATTTTAGGCGGCCAATCAGCTTGGCTTTGGATCTTGCCTGAGCTGCCTTCGAGGCTTTGGCCCCAAACTTAGTGACAAATTCTTCAAGGGACGCGCGCCGCTTGCGAAGGCCTTCCGCAGCTTTGGCGTCCTGTTCTTGTTTTAACTCGCGTGATTCTAAAAAGAAGTCAAAGTTTCCGGCATAAGGAGTCAATGCTTTATTCGCGAGATGGAGAGTGATCTCCGAAAGGCGGTTCAAAAGTTCCCGGTCATGGGAGACAAAAAGCAAAGTTCCCTTAAAGCTTAAAAGCCATTTTTCCACCCAAATTAAACTCGGTAAGTCTAAGTGGTTGGTCGGTTCATCGAGGATTAAAAAATCAGGCTGATTGATAAATATTTTGGCGAGTTCTAAGCGCATGCGCCAGCCGCCGGAAAGGCTTCTAGGATCTTTTTCAAGGGTTTCGTGGCTAAATCCTAATCCCATGAGAACAGACTTTGCCTTAGACTCTAATCCCTCTCCCCCAGCTTGAATCCAAAGGGTTTCGGCAGCATCGAACCTTTTTTGAAGCTCAGGGGTCCATTCCTTTTCTAGGGCGGATAAGGCACGGTCGTAATCCTGTTTTAGGCGCTGCATGCGTCCGCTGCCATTCATAGACTCTTCGACCACAGTCGATTTTGGATTGGGGTTGGGCTCTTGCGGAAGAAAGCCCAGTTCTACAGTTTTAGGGTAAAGGATCTGTCCTTCATCGCAGTCGAGTTGTCCAGTCATAAGGCTTAGTAACGTCGACTTTCCAGCGCCGTTTGATCCGACTAAAGAGATCCGCTTTCCAGTAGGAAAATGATAGTTGAGTCGCTGAAATAGCACTCTTGTGCCAAAGGATTTCGATAGATCTTGAAGCTTAATCATGAGCCCTCACTTGAAAACAGTTGGGCATGGTATCGCCTTATGGAGTTGGCGTCTACCTCTAAACCAGCGCCACTATGGGCTTTGGCCATGATTTCAGCTAGGTATGCAGAGGTACAACAGAAAAGAGCCATCCCACAAAGTCTATCTAAGCTCTGGAAAGGCCGATCACGTGCACGTCTTTCGCTTTGAGAGACTGAATGGCGCTGGGAATGCTTTCCGTGACGGCTGCCATGATGGCTTCATGGATTCTTGATTTATAACGGGGGCGGGACATGACCAGCGAAACCTCTCTTGCCGGCCAAGGTTTGGCAAAGGTGCTTAAACCCTCCTCCGGCATGCCGAGAGTATTTAAATAGGGAATCAAAGTGGCTCCTTTGGTGGCTTTGACCAGCTCAAGGACGGTCGCCATACCGCTACTCTCTAATTGAATGTTGGAATAGACGTGATCCGCCTGGTTGCTGCAAATTTGCAGAACCTGCCCTCGAAAGCAATGACCTTCTCCCACCAGCCAGATTTGATTTCCCTTTAAGTCTTCTTCTTTCAAAAACGTTTTATTCTTTAAAGGGCTGTCGGCGCTGGTAAATAGCAGAAAGGGTTCGTAAAAAAGCGGGTTTTCAAAGATCCCAGGTTCCTTTAAAGGGGTCGCCAGGATACCACCATCGATTTCATCACGACCTAGAGCTCTCACAATATCTGTGGTTTTCATCTCTAAGATTTGAAATTGGACCAGCGGGAGATGTTTGGAAACATATAAGACAATTTTAGGAATCAGACTAGGCGCCATGGTAGGAATAATTCCGAGGCGATAGGTTCCTTTTGGGCCTTCTTCGCTTTTAAGGCTTCCCAGCGACTCCACTCGTTTCATAATTTCGCGGGCCTCCCTAAGAAAGGCCTCGCCTTCCTCGGTGGGCAAAATGGGCTTTTTACTGCGATCAAAGAGGCTAAATCCTAACTCGCCTTCAAGCTTGAGGATCAATGTCGAAAGACTTGGCTGAGATACATGGCAAGCTTTCGCCGCTTTTCCAAAATGCCGTTCTCGATCTAAGGCGAGGGCGTATTCTAATTGAGTAAAAGATGGCATTTAATTTACAAGTCCCAAAATAGAATGGAATGAGAGAAACTGATGGCACACCCAGAAAGCAACAGCCGTTTAGGGAAGGTCAAACAACAGAAAGCTGCCGGTTCCCTTTAAACTCAATTCTTTCTCACCAAAAATCATCAACGCATCACGATCCTTTAAGCTTTGATCGGATACCTGAAGGGCGCCTGAAATTACCTGCAGGTAGTAGCGGCGCGTTGTCGATATAGTAATATTTTTAGGAGCCTTAATATCCGCAAAATACATGGAGGCATCTGCACTGATGGAAATGGAATGGTTTTTGCCATCTTGAGAAGCTAGGAGAATAAAATCCTCTAAATCACCAGCTAAGGATCCCCCTTTAGGACTTAGAGAGCCGTTTTGAAATTCCTTAAGCCATGAGTACTGACGATACTTGGGGGCCAGTCCTTTTCTCTCGGGAGTGATCCAGATTTGAAAAAGTTCGCAGGGGACTTCGCCTTTGGCATATTCACTATGGGTTATGCCTTGCCCAGCTGTCATGACTTGGATTTCACCTGCGGTGATTTCCCCTTTGGAGCCCGTGGAGTCTTCGTGGGCAATGATGCCTTTGGTGACAAACGTGATAATTTCCATATCTCGATGGGAATGAGGCGGAAAGCCAGCGCCATTTTTAATAATATCGTCGTTTATGACGCGAAGAGTGGAAAAGCCCATAAACTTCGGATCGTAGTAGTCCCCAAAAGAAAAGCTATGCCAACTTTTAAGCCAACCAAAATCAACGGCTCCACGGTCTTGCGAAAGTCTAGCAGTTATCATCTCTTCACTCCTCTTATAGGAAAGCTCTAGCGAGCTATTACTTAGTCTTTCGCTTTTCCAAAAAGAATTTTTTAGAAAAGGTGTCGTCGTATTAATGTGGTTAGATTTTTTGCAAATCCTCTAAATTGATAAAGAAGGAATTAAAGCTCTCGCATTCTTTAGCATTCGCTAAAGCAGAGGGACGTCCTATAAGGACTTCCAATACTTTTTTACCGCCTAGCTGGGAAGGAGTGTTGGAAATGGCAAACACGTGGTGGCCTTTTGGGGCTGTTCCGCAAAGTGCGTTTCCTGCAGCTCCTTTCTTGAGCCCTTTGATGGGGGCGCCTTCAGATTTTACTTTCCAGATTTGGTCCTGTGAGGGAAATGCCATCACAAAACTCTTGACGGTCTCAAGGGCAGAGGTGGCTTCTTCAAGAGACTTGTAAGGCTGGTCTATGGGAGGCATCGCACTTTTTAATGGGGGAGACAGCTTGGTGAAGAGAGTACTTTTTTCTAAATCACCTGGCACGACCCAAGTCCCAAGGGACATGACATAACGCAAATGTTTATACTCGTCGTCTACTTTGTCATTTAAATTGACATAGGAATCATGACAGCCTTGACATTGGGGAGATTTTACAACTTTTGTCACAAAAGTCTGGTAGGCACTCTGCAACCTGGGTGATTCTTTAATGATATCACTGTAGGCTTTGGAGAGATTCGGTATGTCTGGTGCAGGTAACTTTACAAAATTAGGGCCAGGTTTCGCGATCCGCAAGATGGAATTGGATTTATCGTCAGCCAAGTAAATACTTCCGTCGCTGGCTTCCGTAATAGCAACTGGGGCGCCCTTGGGTCGAAATTTAGGAGCTTCGTACCAACCATGGATTATATAGTCAAATGCACCCGTTGAAGGACTGTCAGGAAAAAAACGTTGTATGGATTCCGTTCCACCACCTAAATCGTCATCGAGATAGCTTCCTTTGCCTGAAGGTGGGATAGGATTTCCTGCATTTGTTGAAATGGCGATAAGCCTATGCCCAGGGCTGCGGTACCCATGAAGGGAAATCAGCAACTTGTCCTTCAGCTCAGGAAACAAACCGCCCTTGTAACGCAAAATCCCAAGTGGCGCGCCGTGGGGGGGAAGCATCATAAAAGGAGGTTGATAGTTGGGATTTTGAGCGGGATTACAGGAAAAAGGGCCGTTTTTCCATTCGTCGCTTGTGCTATTATAGTCATAACAATAAGGCCAGCCGTAGTGTTTGGCGGGAATCTTTCCAGCTATCACATCACGAGAAATGAGATTGAGTTCTTCTGTGGGCCTAAAGGATTCATTAAAGTCTCTAGAGTTTTCGACCTGCAAGAGATCGCCTGCAGGGGTAAACAAAAGCCCCATGGAATTTCTTAGACCTTGAGCGACCAGCCTATACTGAGGGTCCCAACCTTTGGCGACAGACCCTTTAAACGGGTAGAGTCGAAGTACAGAACCGTGGTTTAACGGGTCACTAGAACCCTTTCCAAACGATAAATCGGCCTCATCACAAATTTTCCCTAGAAACCCTGAACAGTGATCCGTGTAGGCACCAATATTTACGATCAAATCATTGGAGGGAGTAAAAATAAAATTCTTAATCGGATGCATGGAATTTTTTGTGCCCCCACGGTTCATGGGGGGGAGGTTGTCTAAAACGGTTTTTAGGTTTGCGGGTGCGATGGGATTGGGGCCAGAAATAGCGGAGACAGGAAATGCCCGTATGCGAGAGTCCTCACTAAAATAGATAAGTCCTTCTGGGCCGGCGATAAGTTGATGCACAACAGATAAATTTGTAATTATAGGAACCAGCTGAACCTTTGAAAAATCGTTGCCAGATTTGAAATACCAAATCTTTCCCGATGTCGAACTCCATCCCGCAAAGTCTGAAACCAAAAATTCACCGGGCTTGCCAGGGATTTCTAGGAGAACGCGGGGCTGAAACAAAGGGTCATTAAGTTGCTTTATGAGTCCAACGCAGTAACCCGTCTTAGTTTCAATTCTAAGGGCCGGAAAGCCGCCACAAGATTTGTCAAGGGGGTTTACTGAAAAGGGTGTAGAAGCTGCTTTTGAGCTGTAGGGAACATCTCGATCGTTAGGTACCCTAAGTGCTTCGCAGCCTGCTACAGTTAAACCCATCAGCAAAAACAATGTAAAACTTCTAAGTTTAGACTTCATAGCAATACTCCCCTATTCCTAAAAATGTCTCACGGAAGATGATATTTAACGCATTCACAGCGCAAGGTTTCTAAATGAAAGAGGTTCCCCTTTGACAAACTCTAAAGTAAGTCCTCTTGCTTTGCAAATCTGACATTGTGACATGGGTACAGATAGTACATTAATTTTATGTCGGAGCAAATGAGTATCAGGTAATTTTGGAAAATACATACAGCAATTTTCCATTTCCCAAGGTACTTTTTAGGCGCTTGAAAACCGGTCCCAAGCAGATGGGATAAGTCGATACCATTCAGATCCTATTCCCGAGAGAACCTTTAAAAACGAGAAATTGGGCACAGGTGGCTTTGCTTACTACCCATAGGGGCGGCTCTTGGTCCAAGAAACTGAGGAGCCTAGAGCCTAGAATCAAAACTCTAGTTGGGAAACTTGGGTGCCTTTGCAATGCAACAAGCCTTATGAGCTTGAGGCATGCTTCTAAGCAAAGAAAGGTCTCTTGTGGCCTGGATTTAGAGTGTCTTGAGGTAGCTCAGCAAACTCTGTCGTTCCGAAAAGTTCAGGTCATTACAAATATCTCTATGGGTAAATCCTTCAGAAGATCTTGCGCCCTGCAAACAGAGAAGGTCATCTATGTCTTTTACAGATCCATGGGTCATGAGGTTTTTTCGCGCCCAAAGGCCCGTCAATCGTCTACTTTTAATGCCGATGGGTTGTGGCTCGATGCGGGCCCCTAAGGCGTCACTAAGTTCTGCGATGAGTTTAGAGATAGGGGTTGTAGCTATATAGCCCGCCCTAGGATTTTCTAGTGCTGGTATGCTTTCTACTTCACGGGCTCCATAGAGTTTCGTGGATTCGCCTGAAGCTCCATCATGACAGGATTTACAAGAGCGAGTGAAGATGGCTTGGCCCGAAGTCACAGACATCGCATCTAGGGTTTCGAGAGTTTTTGGGGTTTCTATTTGTCTTAAGTAAGCGACTAGGGGCCGGATATTGCGCGAACGATTTAAGGCCGGATCCTGATAGGCATAAATCATAGCATCCGCTGCAAATTTTTCTAGGGATGAGTATTTCGTAGTTTGGCCAACGGGTGCGACCTCGCCATTTGCGAAATCTTGCTCATATCCAGAAACGCCCCATATTTGAGGAACAGCCAGATTAGGGACTCCTTTTACTTGGAGAGTAAGCATAGGTGCCCCGGGGTTGAAGACGCCTGGCTTGCCATGAATCCAGGAAAGGAGGTCTCTTTCTGGTGGCATCACTACATATTGAGCATCAGGCAAGCCTTTGGAGCCAATATGAAGCCAGCGTAAAAGTTTCGAGTACTTGAAAATGACATTGGACCAATCGATTCCCCCTTTGCCATTTCCTATACGATTTTTTTCTGTCTTTTCCAGTTCGAGATAGTAGGCGCGTACCTCGGGGTGAAGAAGGGCGCGATCTTGGTTCGACATGGTAGCAAAAAGCGGATAGTAAGACATAAGGTTAAAGGTACTCATGTCTAGTTTGGTGTTGGGAGCGCCTACTGCGAATCTGCCATCTGGAAGTTGGCCCACATGGCAGGCCGAGCAGGAAATATTGACCGCTGGAAGTCCTGTATATTTTGTTGTTGATCTTGTGACTCCCAGTGGTCTGCCTCGCTTGTCGAAAGGATTCGGGAGGAAGCCAAGCTTTTCAAAATGAGTTCCGACTCTTTCCGGCCATGACCTTTGAATGGCGTCGAAGAGTAACTCAGGAAGGGGAAGCTTTCCGGTGGTTTCCCATGACAAAAAAAGCCACTTACCACAGAGGACTTCTTCGCGCCGCAAATCCGTCTCTGGGACACCGCTTTTGGGTTGGTCGCTCTCATCTAAAAATGCCCAGTACTTCCCGCAGGCAACGCTAGTTTTGTCATATTCAAAAATATCTTCTATAGAAGAACCCACATCTTGGGTGATCGATGCAGGTTTCGGGCGTGATGCCACAGCAGAAGGATTTGCAAATCCTTGGGAACAAGCAATCCAGGATAACGTAAAAAAGAGACCGTGAAGACAGGGTTTCATAGCACACCTCATCGGAGTTTATAAAAAATCACTTGTGTTGGTTTAGAGTTTAAGAGCGAATGCCATTAGGAGCAAACATAAAGTCAAAAGATTTATAAAAAAGTTTTTCTAGCGGCATAACATTTAGAAGGACCTCTAGACTCCAGTGTGTTCTGTGCTGTTCCAGAAGCAATTCACGCTACTTCCGTAGAAGGTTTTCTGTATGCTAAAACACATCGGCGGGTATCATATTGTCATACATATATTTATGGAGCTGATTTAAACAAAGAACGTAATACCATAATTCCCTAGAACTTCATCGACCCTTTTAAAATGAGGAATGCAAAATTGGTAGGCTACTAGAGTTACGTTAAGCCTACCGCATGGGGTTTCCTACAATAAGATTTTTCAGAGTTAGAAGCTTGGCTATTTTCTAACGAATCTAGCCAGCCGCGATGGAAATATCAACCTGTTTCCACCAATATCTTTCAAGGATAGAAAGTGTTATATGAGAATTTCCCTGGCTTATTAAAAACGAGCTTATAGGAATTAAAACGTCCTAGATTTTTCAAATTTCAAGAACTTGCTGCGAATAATCTTCTCCTGAGCTGCACCCTCAAATACTTCCATCTAGGAATTCTGTTGTAAGACTTTTTCTTTGCCAACTCACACAATTCGCGATCTCAAGGGTCTTTTTTGGTACAAATCCTTTATCACGGTAAGATCAGGGCAAATGGAAAGTGCAAGCTAAATGTCTCATTTAAGAACAGCCAGATTTCAAATGCATTCGTCCTATTAAGGGGTCGTCGATTCCCAAATCACGCTTCCCGGTGTGGTCGTTCCATTATTAGCGCACACTCTAAAACCATAACGCATCGAGGGGTTGAGTCCCTGGTAAAGGTAAGTGTTTACTCCAGGATTCAAAAGGATGTATTGGGTAGCATTGCAGTCTTGAGGATCGGCGTCACCCAAGATGGCAGGTACAATTCTAACTTGAGTCGCATACCCTAAATTGGGATTCCACGCCAAGGTGATGCTGGTACTTGTTTTTGCGATGATTCTAAGATCAGGGTCAGCCGCAATATCCATATTTCTGTAAATATAAGTCGCTCCAGAGTTGGGAAGACTTATGTTGGGACTCGGTTGAGATCCATTTGTAATGGTAGTTTGATTGCTGCTTTCTTGGGGGGCTCCTACTGCTAAAGAGTCCCCTGAAAGTGATATGGAGAAACCGAAGTTGTCCGCATTATGCGTATTGGCAGGCTTGATATAATTCTTTTCATACCAGCTTCCGGAGATGTATTTATAGAGGAAAGTAGCGCCCGACTCTGACATGTTTAAATTTGTACTTGCAGGCGGGCCATAAGTAATGGTGGTTTGATTGCTGTCATCAAGCATCACACCTACAGCTAAAGTCGAGCCAGATAAGGAAAGTTGATCTCCGAAACGATTATTGGTGCGGTTGTTAGAAGCTTTTATATAGGCTTGCTGGGACCAAACACTTCCGGATCTATTAAACATATATACGGCACCTGAGCCTGGACTGGAATTGTTAGTGGTAAAGGCAGTTCCGAAGCTAATGGTGGTGAGGTTGCTACTTTCCATCGGGGAGCCGACGGCTAACATATTTCCCGATAAAGACAAGCTGCTGCTGAAGTTGTCATTTTGCTCGGCGTTACTTGCCTTGATGTAGGCTTCTTGTCTCCACTGATTAACCGCATCTTTTCGGTATATGTAGACGGCTCCTGACCCAGTAGCACTATTATCAGGGCTTGCAGGCGCTGTCGTATTGGATATAGTGTTTTGAGAACTCGCTTCGTTCCAAGCACCAATAGCAATCGTATCTCCCGAAATGGCAACCGGCTCACCAAAGTAGTCATCAGCTCCTACGTTTGAAGCTTTTATGTAGGCATCTTGAGTCCAGATCGTCCCCATACGGCTAAATAGGTAAGCTGCGCCTGATTGGGCATACGAGTTGTTAGTAGTCAATGCTGTCTGGGTGATGGTGGACTCGCTGGAATCTTCCTGAGTAGCTCCCACCAACAAAGTATTTCCACTGAGGCTTATAGACTGCCCAAAGAAATCTTGGCTCTCGGAATTGTTAGGTTTGATAAACGCTTCTTGGCTCCAATTGCCGCTCGTTCGTTTAAAAATGTAGGCAGCTCCGGAAGTTAGGGCGCCGTTCGCCGTATTGTTGGTTATGCCGGTCGTTATGGTGGTTTGTTGAGATCCCTCTTGATAAGCCGCAACAGCCAGAGTGTCTCCGGAAAGGGAGACTTCATTTCCAAAATAGTTGCCTGCTCTATTGTTGGATGCCTTGATATATGACTGAATGGACCAATTCGTTCCTGTTCTTCCGAACACATAAACAGCTCCAGCGTTGGCCATAGAGTTTGTGTTCGTAGTAATTGTGGGAGTTATGTTCGATTGGGCATTCCCTTCAAACTCAGCTCCGACAGCTAATGTGGAATCGTTAAGAGATACGGACCGACCAAAGTTAAGGGAGGATACTGAAAGAGAATTTGGCGCCTTAATATAAGCTTCCTGATACCATTGTTTCGTAATAGTGATATTGAAAGTTTGGGTAGCCACACTCGTATCGTCTTTTACGGTTACGGTAATGTTGCTATTTCCAGGGGATGGTCCCATAGCGCTGATCGTCACACTACAAAAATTTGTACCTCCTGACGCGAGGGCTATGTGTGCGCTCGTAATTACCGCCGTATTTGAGCTAGTAGGGGCATAGAAAATACAGCTTACTGTGGAATCCACATCGTTGACTGGAAACGTGAAGGTTTTTGCAAATCCTAATATAGCAACTTGCGGGGGGATTGCCGGTATAGTTGGAGGATCATCTACGGGAGTGACGTTGACATTGAAGTTCACCGTTCCAGAGGTAGTGGTTCCATCAAAGGCATTCATGCTAATGGTTGAGGAACCATTTTGGTTGAGAGCTGGATTCAATGTTAAAGTGCAGTTGGGAGCTGTTCCGCCCATAACTATGTTGGGCGATGTAGGAGGCAGAAGAGCCGAGTTTGACGAGTTTGTAATCGTTAATGCGGAACAGGGGAGGCTGTTGTCGATGTCGTTTAATAGGACATTGACAATTGCTGTAGAGTCTTCATTCATCATAACCTGACTTGGAAAGGAAGAAATCGTGGGTGGGTCATTAACCGGGATGACATTTAAAACAAAAGTATCCATAGCCGTTGCCGAGCCATCGGTGACGCTTAGGGTGATGATGGCCGTGCCATTCTGATTAGGGCTAGGAGTCAAAGAAACATAGCAGTTGGGAGCAGTGCCAGAAAAGACTATAGATGAATTTGAAATGAGAGTGGAATTGCTGGAAGTTGCAGAAAGTGAAGTGTTGCAATTAAGATTATTGTCGACATCATTAATGACGACAGAAAGGTTCATTGCAGGTCCATCCTCATTCATGGACTGATCGGCAACGTCGGAAATGGAAGGCAGATCATTTACGGAAGTGACTGAGAACAGGAAACTTGTAGAAGCAGCAGCCGTGATTCCATCATTTACGGTGACGGTAACAGTAGACGCTCCGAAGCTATTTAGTTCAGAGACGAGGGTCAAGAGGCAATTGGGTGCTTGACCTGATTTGATTATATTTGCAAGAGGAAGCACGCTCGGATTACTTGTGGTAACGGTCACTGAAGACACGCAATCTAAAATATTTCCTGCATCAGTGATCGTATAGGAAATGGGGCTCAACGGTATATCTTCAAGGGTGGATTGAGATAAGATAGTTGAAATCATGGGCGATGTTGTATCTACTCTGATATTTTGATTGAAGCCAAGAGAGTTCGGGGTCCCAGGGCTTGGAAGAGCTAAAACAGCATCGACAGGTGAAACATTTTTTACGGTTCCGCCATTAGTGGAAAGAGCACTCGGTGTCTTGTAATCAAGGTCGTTGGTATTGTCGCCGCTTACAACCGTATAGCGAAAAAGCAGGACAGATGTTCCAGAACCGGAGAGATAGTAGGCATATTTTGGACTGGAACCTAGTTCTAATTCTAGGCGTGGTGATCCCGAAACATAAACGGATTCAGAGAACACTACGGATATATCGATCGTGCCCCCTACTGTCAGGTTGGAGCTGGTCGAACTGGAGACGTTTATAACGGAAGGAATGCTAGAATTGTGAATGTAGCTTGCACTGGTTGTGCTGCAGCCTGAGGAGTTTTGAGCTTGATCGACAGCCTTTGCAAAGAACATATAGGTGGAATTAGGTGTTGGGATATTAAATGGTACAGAAAAAGATCCTGAACCCGAGGTCTGACTTTGACCAGTGAGTGCTGTCGAACAAGCCGCATCACTATAGAGTTGCACAGTAGAAAATGCCTCTGCGGTTCCGCTTACAGTGATGTTTGTCGTTGCGCTTGGGCCCGCTGGGCTTGTGGCTGCATTCAATTGAGGTGGTGTAGGACTGACGGAGTCTTTGGTCCAGGAAGCAAAACTTGTGCTGCAGGCAGAAGTATTTCCAAGACTATCGGTGTGAGTAGCGTAGTAGGTGTGGGGGCCTTCTGTTTGAGCAGAAAGTACCACGGGCATTGACATGCTAGATGCGGTTAAAGTGGTCTGAAGTGCCGTACAAGTGCTATTGGAATAGATTTTTAAGGTTCCCCCTGTCTCGGCCAGGTTTATCCTGAGATTCACACTGGAGCTGGAGGAAAAGGGGGCTTGGCCAGCCTCTAGTGTGACAACTGGAAGCTGGGGCGGAGTAGAGTCTAGAATATAAGATAAACCAGGGGAACAAGAAGAAGCATTTCCTGCAGCATCAACTTGTTTAGCATAGAACAGATTAGATCCCTCCAAAAGACCATTTACGGGGAAGTCTGTTGAGCCTGAGATGCCTGGCTTAGATGACAGGGGAGTGCTGATACAGCTAGCGCTGTTATAGAGGAAGACTGTACTATTGGGCTCCGTGCCATTGGCTCTTAACGTGATGGTATTGAGATTTGAAGGTGACGTAGAAGGGTTCACAAGGCTTAATGATAGGTTTGATGGGGGCGTCGTGTCATATAAATAGGAAAGCCCCGAGTTTACACAAGGGCTCGCATTGCCTAAATCGTCCGTTTGTTTGAGGTAGAAGTTATACATTCCAGTGCTTGGAAGAACCGCGGTTAAATTTTGTGAGGAATTTGTCACTACAGCGCTGCCGAGTAAGGAGGACGCGCAAAGGCTATCGCTATAGATTTCCACCGTAGCATTTGCCTCTAGCATAGACAGGCCCAGCGTAACTAGATTGCTGTTTCCTACGACAGCCGAGGGCGAAACGAGAGTAGCGGAAGGTGAAGACGCAGAGTTGTCCAGGACATAAGTCTCACCCGTATTGGCGCAAGCAGAAAAATTAAGACTGGCATCAAAAGACTTCACATAGAAAAAGTAGGCCCCAGGGGCAGCTAGAGTGATAGGAAGCGTTACAGCTGAAGAGGTGTAAACGCCTTGTCCCAGAAGAGTAGTACAACTGCTGTCCGAGTAGAATTTGATAGTTTGACCGGGTACGGCACTGCCTATCGTAAACGCCACGACATTGCCTATGGATCTATTCATTGTAGGCGCCACACGGGTAATCAAAGTAGGTATGGCTAGTGTTGGGCCAGGAACCGGTGCGGGCTGGGTGGGCTGAACAGTGGGAGAGGTCGCTGCACCCTCAGTCGCAGCAGTGCTTACTGCGGTTTGCATGGCCGCGCTATAGTCCTTACTCACACCTTCAATGCTGGAGCTCAGGTCTTTCGTTGTGGCTTCTGTGACACGATTAAAGGATTGAGTCAAAGTGTCGTTAGCAACTACCAAATCCTGTATCCGATCAAGAGCTCCCATGCTTTTCACCATAGATACGGTCGCGTTCACTAAAATATCAGCGGTGTCATTTCCAGAAAAGCCAAGATCTTTGGCGGATTCCATAGCTTTTTGCTGCATCGCGACTGCGATATTGGTGAGCTGATCTACATTCCAATCGGGAATCTTATCCATTGACTTTATGCTTGATGAAAACACGAGTGTCGCGAAAGTGGATCCATCATCTTTAGACTTTATCAGTCCTAGTTGATTGACTGATGAAAGAGCGCTTTTTCCGACTTCAGCAGCAGCTGATGCAAAGTTTTCACTAGAGCCTGCAACAGAATAGGTGCCTACCATAGTGTTGGATATAATATTAGGAAGAATTTCCGCGGTCATGCTTTCAAGATTGTTGGCTTTAATACCAGAAATACTTTCAGAAATCATGCTTTGAGTGACGAGAATCAGTGCTTCTTTAAGGAGATTGACTTGTTTAAGTCCGGATAGAGAGTTAGAAAATGAAGGAATGATCTTCTCAGCATCTAATTCCATGCTGGTGCTTTTTAAGTTCCCAAATAAACTTTTCGCAATGGCTGAGATCATTTGCGGTGCATTATCACTCGTGATCATGCCAGTTTTAGCTCCGGTGCTCAGCGCTGTGGAAGCCATTTCGGAAGTAGCTTGGGCCAATACCACAGAACTCATGCCGGCGATTTTACCTCGAGATTTTACAAGACCCATGCCTTTGGTTTGGCCCTTAATAATCGTGGCCATGCTCAGTTGTTCTGGTCTAGCACTGTTAGCCAGCTGAAACAGAATGCCTGCATCTTCCGGTAGGGAAGTTTCCTTCAGTGCTCGAATAGATCCTTTGGCGACAGCGATGGAAGCCATTCTGAGGCTTTTCCCTTCCCCATCGAGGGAAAGTTCCCGGCTGCTTTCAATGGATAAGTTGCTAGCAAGGCTGACTTCCGTTTTGGCAGCATTAACGACAGTGGTTATCTGATCTAAGGAATAGCGCATGGCCACCATTTCGCTCTTAATGCTATCAATCATGAGAGCGCCAGAATAGCTAATTTCACTGGAGGCGTCGCCAGCAGTGGGATCTTTAATGGAATCCCCTTTAGACGTAGATAGCTGTAGCGCTTGCTTGCTGCATGATAGCGTTGCTATTAAAAATACCAAAACGCCTAAGAACTTGAGCATAGGTAGTTCTCCCTAACTTTATCTTTGGGATAGATCGGCTAATCCGCCAGAATCATGAGCTTTTTCATTTTATTTAAGGTTTGATAAAACAGGACGAAATAGCTTGTGTTTTCAATTACTAACATTCGGTCCTCGGAAGGTGTGCAGGTTGCCAAGGGGGATAGAGCAGAAATTGGTTTTCCAAACGGATGTGGGCTCACCTTGTCTGGTCCAGTGGTTTCCAAGTGTTAAAGGTGAGACTAAAATGAGTCTTTTTTACTCCATGTTGGCACTTAAATAGGCTCTGCTCTAATGAGCAATGAAAAAATGCTCCCACCTTTAGGAAGCATCCGTTTCGTTCTTATCAAAAGCTCTTATGCGAACTTATTGGATTGTTGTAGTCTTCTTAGGGATCGCATCTTCAATAATAGTCGACAATTTTACTTGTAGTTCCTGAAGAGCTTTAAGCTTGTTTTGGCGTTCATCTTCAAGACGTAGAATTTTGCCACGGTTTTCTAGAATTTGAACATTGATTTCTTTGATTTCAATAGCTTTAGATTCGATTCCTTTATTGATCAGATCTAGGCTTTCCGCAGTACTGATCGAAGACAGCTTGCTTGTGGTTAACTCTTTTGAAGGGGCAGGGCTCCCCGGTGCATGTCCAGTTCTTGCAAAAAGATAAACTCCTATTGGAAAGGCGCCAATAATGAGAACAAGAAAAACTCTTCCTAAAATAGCCACGATGTACTCCCGCTAAAACATCAATGATTTACTTAATGAAACCTCACTCGCAGATTGTGCATTCGAGAAATCGTTCTAAAAATCAATTTTTCGACACCATTATCCTCCATGGTGAGTCCCGTTGCTTCATCATCCATGAGCATCCTGACAATAACAGAACTAGCCCAGACGACTTCCATACCTGCCTCCGTTAGAGTGCAATTCCCGCTGAAACGATCGACAGTTACAGCAGCAGCCTCCAGCTGAAGCTGACTTCTCGGTTTTTCGCAGCGTCATTGTAATTATATCTCCATATCTAGCTCCATTGAGGTCGGCAATTTCTATATCTTCAAGATGGCCGTCACCATTAGAGAATCTGTAAGTATGTCCTAACTCCTAAAACTCGCCCGTGGATGCGTTGATAATATTGATGCCATATGGGTGAGGATTCTTTGGGAGATAGGCCGGTTTTGGCCACCAATGCTATGTCCCTTCCACTTGTACTAAAATTGGTGCTTTTTCTAAAATTAAGCGAAACACCTCGTAGTATTGATAAGGCTCCCTTTATAGCTCCAGGCGCCCTCCACTTGAGTACCCAAATGCCGTCTGTGTGTCTTCTGCTAAAACAAGCGGATTGCCGAGTTTCTTGCAGTGCGGCAAAATTATGGCTGCTGTCTAGATCGATCTCCACATCAAGCAAAAATTCTGGGGGGAGGAGGTTTTTTTATGGACGTGTCGCATTGCATGAAAAGCTCCGGGATCAGCAATTCCATTCTTGAATGGACCATAGCCAAGAAAGTGCAAAAACCTACGGCTGCAAAATCCAATTTTGTCGTCAAAGAGATCTATTTACGAACCCATTCACGGGCAAAAATCAGAGTTTTTGGGGCGACTTAGTCCCTGGTATTCGCGACATGTTACTGCCTCGTCTCATCTCCTTTCTATGTTTCGCGTCAAGGTCAAAGATGCCGATATTCATAAAAGGCGTTGTTGATCTTAAGGGTCGCTCTGGATTTTAAATAAATAGGTGACTCCATCAGATTCTGATGGAACACAGTCGGCAACTTCATTGGGAGAGCACAGGACAGGAACTGCAAGTTCTAATCCATACTCAAACTCAAACGTTGACCGGTCAGGCCAATAAAGACATCTGGAAACTTCACCGAGAAAATTTTGACCAGGAAGAACATACTTAATGTAATTCCTATTGAGGTCGAAGGGAGCTGGTCAAGAAACAGTCTATAGACCTAGACATTGCCTCTTTGGTTAGTAACGATACGATCTCGGTCTTCGACGCCTAAAAACCACAGCATTGCAACGTCCTGCCATCGATTTCCCTTCTTTAAATTCGATTGAAGCTGCTATGGGAGGGTTCGAAATGGCTATTCGAACTGGCGTAAAATCAGCCAGAATACTGGTAAAATATCAGGATTTATGCCATCGCAGGTATCATCATGGTTTGCTGGACTCGGATTTTCCGGCCTTCACTACAGCAGATACTTCAAACTTTGATTTTTCCGCCCTCTGCAGTAATCCGTCGATTAGCAAAGGATCCATTTGATCGATTCTCGAGAGGATCCAAAGATATTTACGATCGGCGGAGCCCACAACAATCCAGCTATAGTCGCCAGAGAACTCCAAAACTTGATAGGTGAAGTTCAGAGGCCAGAAAGGAGATATAGTCCATAGTGTTGTTTCGCGCGCGCGACCTGCTTGACCTCTAAATGAGTGTTTCGTGTCTTCGCTCCCCGAATTTTTTTTGAACAACCAGTCGATATCCATCGAAAAGTCTTGCATGACACGAAAGGTCATGCGCATATCAGTCGCTTCCCGATCCAAAATAGTAGGGATCCGCGCGACCACGTGCCATTCGCCATTCATTTGCCCTATATCCATAGAAGGGGCTCGTTCCAAAGGTGAGTGACTTGGCTTCGCTTTGCTGCAGGCGCTGAGGCTCATCTGCAGAATCAAGAGCGTTATCCACAAAGAAATTTTACTGGCCATTTCCCCTCCAGGATTTATGGAACATCCATAAAATTGAAATGCTGCCCAACCGATAAATCGACTGCATACATCTATGTAATCATATCATACTTGTTGGAGGATCTGCATGACTTTAAAACGAGTCTGGGTGAATGGCAAGATAGGACTCGCTGCAAGGCCTAGGTACGTAGAATGACATTTTTAAGTATCAAGAAGACGCGACGACAGTCTTTAACGCTCTTATAAATCTGCATAGTATCGGCCTAATCAGGAATCGCTTCCTTAATTTGCTAGTATATTTATCACCATGATTTCCTCGAGTTTTTGTTTTTTGGAACGTTCAGATCGCAGTCTTCCAGTTGCGATAAAGAATCGCTCCATGGTTGCGGGACTTCCAGAATGATAAGGACCAAATGAATGGGACTGTTTGGTCAAAAGTCGAAATTAGATTGTTCTAATTGCAATCAGAACTGTTTAGGTGCCTGCGATGGCGAGCACGCCTAGGGGCTGCACAGCGCCGATCAAGTTGCTTAATTCTTTCTAGTTGCTTTTGTTTTTGATTATTTACAAAACGATTCAAGGCCGGGACTCCTAGCCACCCATCACGCATCCCTAAAGTCACCACCGTTTAAAGACGAAGTTCCCTATTGAAGAAATCTAAGACCCATTCAAGGAATTATGGGGCTTGAGTATGCAGCCATCCCATTTTAGGTCCAACATGCGACAAAGTCAGCACAAAATAATCTTTAGAAGCGGCCTCTGGCGTGCCATTAGCCAGGCTATAGGTAGAGTCTTAACCCTTTGTTATGAGGTTATTATTACAAAAAACTCAACCTCTCATTTAATCTGCCGAGATTACCAGATAGGAATATTTGCGACGGGGATCCGAATTCCATATCAAGAGTGACAGGGAATTCCAAACAGAATCCATAAGAAGTCGAGGGGTTAGATTCTATGGGCCAGGGGATGCAAAAAAAAGTACAGAAGTTGCGCAGCACCTTAATGCTAGCGTGGGCTTTGCTTGGTTTTGCTTTGCATGCCTGTAGCGGTAAGGTGGCACAGGTGACCTCCAGTGCTCCAGCCCTCTCACCCGTTCAAATCGTATCGACAAGCATTCAGGGCATTCAGGTTGGAGAGGTGGCTACGGCGATCTCTACGATAGGGGGCGCTATGCCTCTCAAGTACACGATTTCGTCAGGAGCATTGCCAATAGGCTTAACTCTGGATCAAAGCGCTGGAACGATCTCTGGCTCCATAGGGAACCAATATGCAAATCAAAATTATGCGTTTACTGCCGAGGTGTTCGACTCTGGTGGGAATTCTGCCACTAGAAAATTTAGTGGAAGCGTCGCACCTGGAAGCTCTGAGGTTTCCTTTCTGACCTCGCAGCTTGCATCCATGTCGGCTGGTGTTAGCTATTCATTTGCGATTCAAATGACCGGTGGCGTGAAGCCTTACTCCTATGCGCTTACATCTGGAAAGCTTCCCATCGGATTGACTCTAAACCCGTCAAACGGCCTTATTTCAGGAACTCCTGCACTTACAAGCGGTGGACAAAATTTCGTCATCGCCATCAAAGGCACTGACGCTCTGAATCAAACTGCCATGGCTACATTCCAAAGTACAGTGAATCCCAATCCCACCGGGGTGGTGCAGATATTGTCTACCGCTATTCCCGGACTAGCCGTTGGGGCTGTCTCTACAGGCATTTCAACCACGGGTGGAGCCTTGCCTTTGACGTTTACTTTGACCAGTGGGACCCTACCGGCTGGACTGACACTCCATCCCTCAACGGGGATCTTGAGCGGTTCTATCCCAATCACAGCTGCCAATTCCACGTACGGTTTTTCTATCACCGTTCGGGATGCAGTGGGCGTGGCGACAAGTCGCAGTTTTACGGGACGGATCGACCCAGGATCATCGGTCCTAACGCTGGTTAGCAATAATATACCGGCTGTCGCCGCCGGCGTGCACTGCTCTTATAAGTTTGCAGTGGCGGGTGGCATGACACCTTACAGATTCACTGTTCCTGGAGGCTCGCTACCTCCTGGACTAGCTTTAGACCCAGATACGGGCACTCTCGCTGGAACTCCTGATCTTACATCTGGCGGGACCTCTTATTCAGCTACCATTAAGGTCTCAGATGCTGGGGGGCAAGAAAAAACAGCCTCTTTTGTGGGAAACATCGCAGCAAATCCTTACGGCATTTTGCAAGTCTTGACTACATCGCTGCCTGGTATTGCCGTTGGCCCGCTCAGCTATGGAATCTCAACATCTGGGGGCGTGCCTCCTTTGACTTTTGCACTCACAAGCGGAACTTTGCCGAATGGTCTCACTTTAAATACATCAACCGGAATGATTTCTGGAACCATACCAGTGTCTGAAGGTAACCATAATTTTGGTTTTTCGATATCCGTCACTGATGCGACAGGGTTATCCGCCAATCGTAGCTACTCAGGAACGGTCGACCCGAAAGACACGGTCTTAAATCTGGTGTCGACAGAATTTGCTCCGATTACCGTAGGCATAAACTACAATTACGCGGTCGCTGTGACTGGTGGCGTCACGCCTTATGTTTTCTCTATTTCAGGCGGTGCTCTTCCATCTGGACTTTCGTTAGATCCAACAACAGGAGTTATATCCGGAACCCCACCTCTGACCTCGGGAGGCGAAGCTTTCTCGGTTTCGATTACCGTGACGGATCATGTGTCGCAAACACAGTCGGCATCGTTTGTGGGCAACGTCCAATATATCACAGTGAGCCCAGTCCAAATTGTATCGAACAATGTCCCTGGCATTATGGTGGGAACGGTCTCCACGGGGATTTCCGTGTTTGGCGGGCTTGCGCCGTTAACATTTGCTTTGGCAGGTGGTACCTTGCCCACTGGACTAGCACTTGACACCAGCAATGGTTCCATCACTGGAACTCTGCCTCTCTCGGCGGGTAACGCAAACTACGGCTTTTCCATCTCAGTGACGGATTCAACCGGTAGCACAGCAACCAAAAGTTTCACCGGAATTATAGACCCTGGAACACACATTCTGGCCATGATCAGTACACAAGTACCAAACTTTACAGCTGGCATACCTTACAATTTTCCAGTCACTGTTGTCGGCGGGAGTCCTCCTTATAACTTTACTATCGGAGCTGGAAGCCTTCCCATTGGCACATCGATGGGTCCATCGACAGGGCTCATCGCCGGAACGCCAAGCCTGACTTCTGCAGGGGCAGCCTATTCATTTACCATCCGTGTGACGGATACCCTAAGCCAGGTACAAACCCTATCGATAGTTGGCAATGTGGGCAACAACCCCATACCCCCTGTCAAATTCGCATCCTCCACAATGACAGGAATTGCGGTCGGTCCAGTGAGTACGGGTCTGCCAACTGTTGGCGGGGTGATGCCGATTACATTTACCATCTCCTCAGGAGCCCTGCCTGAGGGGCTAAGCTTAAACTCCACAACGGGTGCTATCACTGGCACGATTCCAGTTAGTGCTGGCAATGCAAACTATGGCTTCTCACTCACCGTGACCGACGACACCGGAGCTTCCGATCTTAAAGCCTTCACAGGAACCGTCGATCCGGGAGACTCCATCCTAACGAATCATTCTGTGAATCTGGCCCCATTCAGCGCAGGGATCAGTTATTCGATGCCCCTGGTAATGACAGGTGGAACGGCACCTTATTCGTTTAGCGTGACCAGTGGCTTGTTACCAGAAGGCATCACACTCAATACCGTGAGCGGCATCATCTCAGGAAAACCGACTTTTGCAGCAGCAGGAAACTCTTATGGATTCACTATTAGGGTCGCCGACACCGGTGGCTTATCCATTAGTAAAACCTACATCGGCACAGTGCAATCAAGCTCTATTGCCAATATGTCGATCACGACCAGCACCATTCCTATCCCGGTTGCCGGTCAAAACTATGCTGTAGGACTCGCGGTGTCAGGTGGAACATCGCCTTATACATTCTCAGTCAGCTCAGGCAGTCTTCCTGGTGGCTTGACTTTAAACTCCGCAACGGGAGGGATTTCTGGCACGGTCAATAAAAGTGCTAGAATCTCATCCTATCTTTTTGTGATTCGAGTCACCGATAGTAACAGTTTGACCAGTGAGCAAACCTACACCGGCACCGTGGGCGACTATTTGACCACGTTGCTGCCAGCGTCTCTTCCTGACGGAGCTCCAGGGGGCGCCTACAGTGTTTACCTGGCCTCTTCAGGAGGTCAGGCACCCTACACCTATGCACGCACGTCTGGTAACCTTCCTTCTGGTCTGGCGCTCAACTCTTCCAATGGATCTCTTGGCGGCACGATTGCAGAATCTGAGGCTGGACTCACAAGGAACTTCACCATCAAAAGCACTGATGCCAACGGTGTGCAAACCAGCTCGACATACTCGTTTACCACGAGCTCTTTTGTGGTTTCGGTGACGACATCATCACTATCCCCAGCCACCGAGGGGATCGCCTATTCCAACGCGTCGACGGCACTTGCGGCAACTGGCGGTACCGGGCCCTATACATTTGAGTACACGGGAACTTTGCCTTCCGGAATGGGATTGACATCCACGGGGGTATTCTTTGGCACACCTGCTGTGAATACAGGAGGCGTTTCGCCAGGCACTTCAACCAGCATCACCGTTCGTGCGCGTGATGCGCTCAATCGTATCAGCACGCCCGTTACTTTGGCGCTGCGCACGGTTGTAAGCAGCCCCGAAGTTGATGCTTTCACCCCTGACTCGGGAGTTCTTGGGTCAGCTTATTCCTATACGGTAACAGCCACCGGAGGTCGTGCACCCTATGCCTTTGCTGTGACAGGTGGATCTTTACCTGCTGGTTTGACGATCGCTGATTCTGGAACCATATCCGGCATTCCAACCACTTTGGTTAGCTGTCCTGCTGGGCAATTCACGGTCAGGGTTACAGACGCCTTGTCGCAGATCTCAGCGGCGTCCATCAAATGCATTACAGCGCTCAACGGCGTTTTGATCACAAACGGTGGACTCCCTGCCGCCATCGTCGGACCTAGTTATTCCACAACCATGATGGGTTCTGGGGGGACCTCGCCATTCACTTACTCGGCGACAAATTTACCAAATAGTTTTAGCCTCGTTTCCGCTACCGGTGAGCTAAAATCCACAGGCGTGTCCGCGGCACCTGGCATCTACACACTTTACATCACCATTAGCGACAGCTCTACACCGCCGCTTAAGAGTACGAGAACCTTTCAGATCTCCGTCATTAATTTAGTCACCCTAACGGGCACCACCCTGGTGCGAGGTGCCGTTGGTGTGCCCTACAATAATGGCAGCGGCGTTCAGTTAGCTGCTTCGGGCGGTCAGGCGCCGGGCAATTCTTATATCTACAAAATTACATCTGGTTCTTTGCCTCCAGGACTCTCTATGTCCTCTGATGGCTTGATTTCTGGAACACCAAGCAATCTCGCAGCCAGTTATGGGGGGGGTTATACGTTTGCTGTCACTGCAAGGGATACGATCGGCAATGTTTCCTCGGCTGCCAGCTTCACTATAAATATTACGGTGCCACCTAAAGTGGTTGGATCAGTCATGCCCGCAGCTGTCGTAGGCGTGCCCTATGCCTACGACATCAAGCGCACAGGCGGTGTGAATCTATTAACCGCCGGCGCTAACGCGACGCAGCTGAGTTATGCGGTTACTGGACTTACGTCAAGCGGGCTCGCTTATGGTGCGACGACAGGAAGAATTTACGGCACACCCACTGCCTCTGGAACCTATACGGTCGGTATTACCATCACCGATCAATATGGCTTTACCGGTACAAAAAATCTCTCGCTCACGATTCGCGCAACCGGTAAAACACTTGATTTAAAATCCGCCCACGTATCTGATCCTTGCACAGGCAGCACCCAGTGCAACCCAGGAACTGCAACGATAGACGCAATAACCAACACCTCACAACAATTTCTCATCTCCCAACGCACAGACACGACTCCACGGTCACTCCAGATCGCAAAAATTGACTCCACAGGTCGGGTGCCTTTGGCTGGAACTGGGATTGTCACGATTAACGTTCCCTTGCCCTCCCGTCCCAATGCCATCACGCCCTTGAACGTGCGTGTGGCCGACATGGATCAAGATGGATACAAGGATATTCTCTATAATGATACCACTAACAAAATGATCTGTGTGATGTGGAATGCTGGCAGCGGAGGCTTAGTCAACGTCGATTCCTACGGGATGCCGAGCGGATTTTCCGCTGGCAATACCGATTGTTTCCCGATTCCTACGGGCGCTAATAGTAACAACTATCCTTATACATTTTCGGTCACCAACAATTTAAGACCAGATGCAACTAACTACGGTAAACAAGACATCATCGTGACCTCCATGAATGGTAACAACCAAGGAACGTTCTTCATGCTCTATAACAACTGTGCGGTCAATGGAGCGTGTACCGCTTCTAGATCGACGATTTTTCGTAATTATGCCGCGGCCACGGGAACCACAAGCGGTAATACCATCAACTCTCTGACAAGCAGCACGGGCCTTGCGGTTGGCCTACCCGTAATCGGCGCAAACATTCCAGCAAATACAACCATCACCGCTGTCAACTCGGGCTGCGGCACCACGCCGTGTATTACCATGTCACAAAATGCCAGCTCCAATACTTCAGGCGTTGGCATCTCTTGGCCGACAGGCAACACTCTGACTGGCAATAGCACCTTAAACTCGAGTACCTTCACCACTGCTTCCACTGCTGGGATCAGCGTCGGTCAATCGGTCTCTGGGGGGAATTTTCCTGCAGGATCTACCGTAGTCTCTATCGTGGCCAATACGAGCGTCACGATGTCCAGTGCCGCTTCGGCGAGTGCAGCCACATCCATTTTGGTCTTTGGACCTAACGCCCATACGCCCCTTGTAAGTGGCTCTATGGGTCTATCTTACATCTATGATATCAAAATCGGTTGGTTCATTGCGGCAAAACCAAACCTACCGACGGTTAAAGCTCAAAGCGTCAATGATTGTCCGGGCGTTGTCGTCGCAGGAACCTGGAATGGAAACAACAGCTTTAGCTACTGGTACGTGGTTCGCCAGACCTGGACAGGCAGCCAGTGTGCCGGTGATTTTACGACCCATAACGCTTCTGACGAGTATCTGATTTCCGGAAGTGGCGCTTACCCCTCTTGGATCGCGGTCGATGACTTTAATAGTGATGGCATCTCGGATGTTGTGACGTCGTTATCGCAAAACATGGGAACATCCGCAAGTATTCGTGGATATATTAACGGTAATACGGGCAATAGCTTTTCAGGAGGCAACTCGTTTACTACTCAGCTACAAAGTCGCGGCGCAAGCTATCTTGGAGGCGATACATTGCTCAGCTACTGTCTTAATGGTTCCGCAAGCTGCAGCTATCCGTCACTGGTCGCTAAATGTACCAGAGGAACCAACGCGTCAGGAACGCAAAATTATGGATGTCTTTCCGTGATTCCCAACCAGTGCTCAACACCCGGCTGTTCGACCCCCTTTGAGAATGCGACTCCAGCCGCGAGGATTGATTATCCTGGCCCCAACAACGGTTATTTATTTCCTGCTCCCCTAGTCTCGACCAGCAATCTGACACCCAATGGCACCATCACAAATGCAAGTACGAGCATCACGGCTGTGTCCTCCATCGCCAGTATCCAAACAGGTCAGCCCCTAATGTGCATTGATGACGCTTGTGCAGATAGCTTTCTGACATTCTCAGGGGATGTGAAAAACACGAACACGATTACTAATATTTCCACATCGATCACATCCCAGCTGCAAGTTGGTCAAGCGATCAGGTGCATGACAGCCAATTGTGCATTGATCCCGGCTAATACCTTTATTACAGCAGTCGCATCCGGCACCATTACCTTAAACCAAACGATGCTCGGTACAGCTTCTGCGACCAATGTTTCGATCACCTCACGAAAAGCAGCAGTTGCTCCCGTTTATTTGACTGGGGCGACGATCACAAATGGAAGTGCGACGATTACTGGACTTTCTAGTACAACCAACATCCAAATCGGCCAGCCAGTGACCTGCGTCACGGCGAACTGTGTGGCGCTTTTGGCAAATAACTACGTCGTATCAAAAACAGTGAACTCTATCACCATGAATTTTGGCGCGATTGCCGCACAGGGCAGTGCTGCCATAGTCATTCCACAGTCGGTGATTCCTCCCTATTCCTATGTGACGAATGCCTCGGGAAGTACCATAACGATCAATCAACCAGCAGTGACCGGATCAACCTTAACGGGCGTAAAAATCTCAGTGCCGTCTGTTCCCACAAGGCTTGATGTCGCCACCATTTCTACGGATGCAGGATATTCGTTCCCGTATTTCACTGTATTTGCCCGCAATGGATCAAGCACCACGGATCCGTTTAAGGCGGCAACAATGCTAGATTCGTTTCCTGGAGCTTATTTACAGGCGGCCGACATTGGCACGATGCGCATGGGTGACTCTAATGGGGATGGTCTATTGGACCTTTATACGGTCTCTCCACAGCAGTCCTTTATGGGATCTTATGTTTCAAACTCAGTTGGTGTGAGTACCGGCGTAGGCGTAGGACCCGCTCCTTATTACCTGGCTAACCCCTCACAAAACGGCTGTCCAACCGATGCGGCGTCTTGTTTCCCAGATCCTGTTTTTAATTCGCTGGGCGTGCAACAAACTTATCCAAATACTTATAACAATCAAAACATTTTGGATACGGGCGACCTCAATCAAGACGGCATTCCAGATGCCGTGGTCTCTGGATACTGGAGTCGCGGAGTATCGACGGCCATGGGATCTGTTTATGGTGACTTCGCACAGCCAAAACTCTATGAAATGGGAACATTTGCGACTAACGTGACAGGTACAGCTACGAGCAACAGCACGCAGATTACAGGCCTGGTCAATCTTGGTTCACCAGCTTTATATGCTGGACAATTGGTTACCGGAACCGGCATCGGTTCAGGTACAACCATCTCTAGCATCACGGGGTCTGGACCTTATGTACTTAACCTTTCTTCCGCTTACACAGGGTCATCAGGGTCCATAACAATCTCTGGACTATGGTTTAAGGCTAATGCACCTCAATCCATCGCGCTTTCTGATGTGGACCAAGACGGTATCTTGGACTTGATCGTGGTTGGAGTTGACAAGACTCCAGGAGCTAGCATTGGTGTAGCCCGCCAATTTAAAGGAAACGGTGATGGCACATTCCAGACTCCGACGAATATTGACGGAGTCGTCGGTTCTTGTACAGATCCTCGGTCTGTGCAGGCTGTTGACATCGATTTAGACGGTAGACCGGAGTTGGCAGTCATTTGTTATACAAGCCAGCAAATTATAGTGAGCAGACGGTTTGTCAGCACAGCGTATCCCAGCGGATCATGGATTACGTCAGCCACAAATATCAATGCAGCAGGAGCAGGTAGCTACGGGGTTGTTATGAAATGGGGACGACTCAGCACAGGTTCTGCTTCTGGTGTCGATGTCGCACTTGCAGGCTTGGATGCAACAAGATCGCTGCGCATGATCTCTGGGGTAACGATATCAAGTATTAATAACTCCACGGGAGCCTTCACACTGTCCGCGGGAACCTACGGGCCTTACGTAATTCTTTTTGGTTATCCCTCTGACATTGGAATAGCCGATCTTGATTCTGATGGACGCGGTGATGTCATTGTCCCCATGCAGCGACAAACTGGCAGCTTATTATACTCAGGAAGTATCTGGTACACTTGTACGTCTACGGGCGATGGTCTATGCCAACCAAAAAGCTGGGGAATGGAAGGTATATTAGCCAACGCAGTGACTTCAGGTGATGTGGACGGCGATGGTCAGGAAGATCTGTTTATAAGCTACTACCTGGACCGATTGATGTTCAGAACGATCGCTAGAATACTCAATATCTCTTATTAGCACAAAATAACTTGTGCGAAAGATAAAACCATCCGCTACAGGAAACTTATAACTGAGGCCACCAAGTGGGCATTATTCTGGTTTGCTTAGACACGGCAAATCGTTACTTATTTCTTGAGATTATGCAGTTCTGTTCCCATTTGTCCTGTGAATTTAGGGAATTGAGTTTAGGTAATTCTACTCATTTAGCGCGATTAACAACCCGTTTTTATTGCGCCTTTTAGAAATCTATTAACTTATACGGAGAGAAGCCGAACTGACTTAAAGGCGGGAAGGGTTCTAGCCCAAACATGAAGGGGGCTAACCGTTGCTAGGAAATTCGCCTAATTTTTTCTGTGCGAAAGTTAGTTTGCAAGGAGATGCTATGAAACACTTCAATCCCATGTTAGGACGCATCCATTCAGTGCTTGTCAGTATGGTAACGATACTGTCTCTTCTGCTATTGCAAGCTTGCGGTGGCAAGGTAGCAGATCTTTCAGCTGGTCAAGCTTCGGCGTCCGGTGTCAAAATTGTTTCAAAAACACTTCCAGGTATGACCGTCGGCGTAGTTCAAACTGGTATTTCTACTGCAGGGGGCGTGTTGCCTCTCACATTCTCCATCTCAGATGGCCAGCTCCCAAGTGGGCTGATCATGGATCCACTCACGGGCCAAATCAGTGGAACCATTCCTCCAGCTGCCGCGAATCAAACCTATACACCAACCATCAAAGTGACCGATGCTGCGGGGTTATCCGATCTTCGTGTATTTAATTGTAAAGTGGATCCAGGAAATGCCTTGCTGTCAATTGTGAGCACCGAGATGTCTGCGGTGACTGCGGGTGTGCCTTATTCATTTCCGGTTGCGGTCGTTGGCGGAACCACGCCGTATAAATTCGCCATCTCCACCGGCTTATTGCCTGCTGGGCTTTTGCTTGACGAAACGACAGGGGTCATTTCAGGAACTGCGGCGATTAGCTCTGGTGGACAATCCTATGTAGTCGTGGTCAAGGTCTCTGATTCTGCATCCCAAATACAGACGATTTCATTTGTAGGCCAAGTCTCTGCCAACCCTGTCGGAGCGATTCAAATTGTGTCGACATCGATTCCAGGTGTGGGCGTGGGGGCTGTTTCGACGGGAATTTCTACGGCGGGCGGAGCCACGCCTCTGCATTTTACGGTCAGCAGTGGAACCTTGCCATCAGGACTTTCCATTGACCCGATGACTGGCTCCATAAGCGGCACCGTGCCTGTCAGTGCTGCCAACTCGAGCTACGGCTTCTCCGTAACTGTGACGGACTCTTCTGGCTCTGCGGCAACGCGAAGCTTTACGGGAACCATCAATCCTGGTTCCTCGGTGTTGACTTTGATCACAACAAGCCTTTCGACTATTGCTGCGGGCATTAGTTATAACTTCCCCCTTTCTGCAACAGGCGGCACGGCTCCCTATGCATTCTCGGTAGCATCGGGGGCACTCCCAACGGGACTCAGTCTTGATAGCGCAACGGGTATTATCTCAGGCACTCCAGGTATCACTACCGGAGGTCGTTCCTATAGCGTGACTATCAGGGTGACTGATGCGAGTGCTCAAAGTCAGACGAACTCATTTGTTGGCACCGTTGCATCAAACCCAGTGGGCTCCATTCAGATCGTATCGACGACGGTACCTGGCATGGCTGTGGGGGCCGTTTCTACGGGGATTTCAACAAGTGGCGGCGTCGCTCCCCTGGTGTTCAGTGTTTCCAGTGGAACGTTACCAGCTGGCCTCTCGATCAACACCACAACAGGTGCCATCACGGGAACCATCCCCGTTTCTGCAGGCAACGCTAACTATGGATTTTCCATCGCTGTCGCGGATGCAGCAGGTGCCACAGCAAGCAAAAGTTTTTCTGGTACCATTAATCCCGGTTCGGCGCTGTTATCAATGATCACAACGGCGATCTCTCCGGTGACTGCTGGCATTACGTACTCATTTCCCATCGCGGTATCAGGTGGTTCAAAACCCTACGCATTCGCCGTCACTAGCGGCACGCTGCCTTCAGGCCTTTCGCTTGGTGCGTCAACAGGTATAATTTCGGGGTCCCCAGCGATTACATCTGGTGGCCAAGCCTATTCGTTTACCATCCGTGTGACCGATGCGGCTTCGCAAACTCAAACGGTTTCCCTGGTTGGAACAGTTGCCGCTAACCCTGTTGGTGGAGTGCAGATTGTCTCCACAACGATTCCTGGCATCGCAGTAGGGGCGGTGTCCACGGGCGTGTCGACGTCTGGCGGCGTTACACCACTGACTTTCGCGGTTTCAAGCGGAGCTTTGCCCTCCGGACTTTCGATCAACACTACAACAGGCGCCATAACCGGTACAGTGCCGATTTCGCAAGGTAACACCAACTACGGATTTTCCGTGACCGTGGTTGATTCCGCCGGAATTTCTTCAAGCAAAAGCTTCACCGGAACTGTCAATGCTGGATCTTCCGTATTGTCAATACTCTCCACACAGCTATCTCCCGTCACAGCTGGCGTCGCGTATTCCTTCCCACTTACGGTTTCGGGCGGAACTACGCCCTATGGCTTTACTATCATCACAGGTAGCCTACCAGCTGGTCTTGCTATCCATCCGACGACGGGGGTCCTATCAGGAACTCCTGCTGTCACATCAGGAGGTCAGGCTTATTCCTTTACAGTGCGGGCTTCAGATTCAGGTTCACAAACTGTCACCCAGCAATTTATCGGAACCATTGCCAATAACCCCGTGGGCAGCGTAAAGGTAGTATCCACAACTATTCCAGGTCTTGGCGTGGGTCCAGTCTCCACAGGCATATCGACTGCAGGTGGCATTACTCCGCTAACGTTTGCTCTCACCAGTGGTACGTTACCAACAGGCTTGGCACTGAACGCAAGCACAGGAGCGATTACGGGCACCATCCCGGTCAGTTCCGCTAATGCGAGCTACGGTTTTTCAATTACCGTAACTGATGCATCCAGTGCGTTTGATGTCAAATCCTTCACAGGGACCATAAATGCCGGTACATCTTTGCTCACGATAAATTCAACATCCTTGTCGCAATTTATTGCTGGGATTTCCTACTCCTATCCGATCGTCGTGACAGGAGGCTCGTCGCCTTACACATTTACGATTTCTTCAGGCTCTCTGCCCACAGGTGTAAGCCTCAATCCGAGCTCCGGAACCCTATCGGGAACGCCATCCGTCACGACTGCGGGGCAATCCTTTGCGTTCACAGTCACGACGACCGACGCCAGCAACCAAACTGCCAATAAAACCTATACGGCAACCGTTGCATCAAGCACTGCCGCTAGCCTTTCCATTGCCTCGCAGACGATACCTGCTCCGAGCGCGGGATCTCCCTACGTTGCAGCCATTAGCGTGTCAGGCGGAACACCGCCTTATGCCTATTCGATCTCAAACGGAAGTCTACCTAGCGGATTGTCACTATCGACGTCCTCAGGCGTGATTTCGGGCACGCCAGCATACAGCACAAAGGGCTCTGCCTATCTCTTCACGGTTCAGGTCACAGATACCACCAATTTGACCACTAGCGGAAGCTATCCAGGATTCGTGGGAAGCTACACAACAGCCATCTCACCGTCAACACTCCCCACTGCCATTCCGTCTGCAAACTACAATGGATTTATTTCCACCACTGGTGGTCAGGCGCCTTATATTTATAGTCTTACGTCTGGAACACTCCCATCGGGCTTGGCGCTGAACGCATCAACTGGCGTAATATCCGGGACAGTTGCTGAATCCGAGGCGGGGCTCACCCGTAACTTTACGATCAAGAGCGTCGATGCTAACAACGTGCAAACGTCGACCGCCTACGCTTTAACGACGGACAATTTTACCGTGAATATTACCAATAGCAGTCTTGCCAATGCCACAGAAGGTTCAGCTTATTCCAATAGCTCCACCAGTCTAACGGCTACTGGCGGATCCGGACCCTACACCTTTCAATATACAGGCAGCTTGCCGTCTGGCATTGGTCTCACTAGCTCAGGTGCATTCTTCGGAACAGCGGCCACGAATTCAGGAGCCATGTCTCCGGGAACCAATTACACTATCTATGTTCGGGCGAGGGATTCGAATAACAATGTCAGTGCTACCGTTCCACTGATCCTAACCACTATTGTGAGTGTGCCAAGTGTCACAAGCGCGACACCAACAGCCGCTGTATTGGGGTCTGCCTACAGCTATACATTAACTGCTAGCGGTGGTCGTGGGCCTTACTCATTTGCCGTCACTGCAGGATCTGCGCCTGCTGGCCTAAGCTTAGCAACTTCTGGTTTGATGAGCGGCATTGCCTCCGTCGCAAATACTTGCCCCACTGGTTCATTCACCGTGCGCGTGACAGACAGCCTCTCACAAATATCGGGAGCTTCTGTAAAATGTATTGATACGGTGAATGGCGTTTTGATTTTAAACACTTCCCTGCCGATGGTGGCGATCGGTGTGAATTATGCCGCCCAAATTAATGTCTCAGGTGGAACAACGCCCTACACTTATGCCGCCACGGGATTACCAAACGGTGTGACGATCCACCCAACGACGGGTGCGTTGGCAGGATTCACTAACTCGACTTCCGGAGACTACTCTGCGTATATAACCGTGACTGACAGCAGCACCCCATCAGCTCTTTCAACCACGAGGGCATTCACAGTCTCGGTTCGAAATCTCTTGACCTTAGCTTCGTCAACCATTGCCAGAGCGGCGACTGGTGTTGCTTACAACAATGGTTCTGGAGTGCAACTTAATGCAAATGGCGGATATTCCCCATACACCTACGCGCTTTCAAGTGGCAGCTTACCCAGTGGCATGACGCTCACATCAGCCGGAAAAATCCAGGGGACTCCGGCCTACAATACCGCTGTCAATGGTGGCACCTACAGTTTTAGTGTCATCGCTACGGACTCTTTGGGCAATCAGACAGCTGCTGCGGCTTATACACTTTATGTCACGATTCCGCCAAAACTCACAGACTCATCCTTGCCAATGGCCGTCGTCGGCACACCCTACGCGTATGACATCAGGCGAACAGGCGGGGTGAATCAGTTTAACGGGAGCTCCACCGCGACCAGACTTACTTATTCTGTATCCGTGACATCTCCTGCAGCTACAACATTGTCAGGCATTGGACTAAACTATAGCAATTCCACAGGTCGCATTTATGGAACCCCCAACGCAGCTGGGACTTATACTCTAGCTGTGTCACTCACGGACCAACATGGATTCGTGGCATCAAAAAATATGCCCCTAAAGGTCAATAGCGTTGGCAAGAGACTTGATCTTAAAACCGCCCGTTGGTCTGATCCCTGCACGGGTCAATCCCAATGCTATCCTCAGGCCTATGATATTGCCCCTATTACCGGCAACTCGCAGCAATTTGTTGTGCACTCACGTGCTGATACGGCACCTAGATCCCTTCAAATTGTGAAAATCGACGCCGAAGGTCGTATCCCTCTCGCTGGTGCTAACGTCACCTCGATAAATGTTCCCTTATCGATTGCAAGCGACATCAACTATGTGCGGATTGCTGATATCGACCAGGATGCCAAGCTAGATATTGTTTTCGTTGACAGGGTTAGCAAGCAGGTTTGTGTTCTGTGGAATAGCGGCACTGTGGATACGTTTGGTATGCCAAACGGATTCTCTACAAATTCGTCAACCTGCTTTCCGATGCCTAACGGCGCCAACGCTGCCAACTATCCCTACTACCTGCAGGTTCGCAGTGACCTAAGACCGGATAGCGTGAACAATGGCCGCCAAGATTTGATTGTTTCAGGCACGTCGACTGCAGACTCCATGATCTACGCGATGTTGAATACATGTGCCGTTAACGGCAACTGCAGCAGCGCCAGTCAGCGAGCCGCGATTTTTAAGGGCTATGTCACGACCACAGGAAACATCACATCTGGTGGCAGCTCCATGACGAGTGTTCCGTCCGTCACAGGACTTTGGGTGGGGGCTGTTATTTATGGCGTTGGCATACCTGTAAACACAACGATCACGGGTATTTCTGGCTCCGGCCCCTATACGCTGACGCTTTCCGCTAACGCTACCGCGACGACAACCGCTGTTTCGATTACCCAGCAGGCGGTCACGACGATAACAGGCAATGTGACAGTCAATACCAACACGATTCTAGGAGTGGCATCACTTGGCTCCCCTCAGATCTTTGCCGGGCAGCAAGTTTCTGGAACTGGCATTCAAGCTGGCACAACCGTCGCAAGCATCACGGGCAGCGCAGGTAACTACACCATCACGATGAATTATAATTTCGTCTCACCAGGTGTCACCGGCTCCAGCAGCCTACAATTTTATGGCCCCGCGGCAGCACGCCCCATACTTTACTCATCGGGAAGCCGTGCGATGAGAGATGTAACCAATATGGGCGTTGGCTGGTTTAAAGCGGCTAAACCGACTCTCGGCGCAGCAAACTCCAGTGACACTTGTCCAGGGATTGTCATTTTAGGCATGGATCAAGGCGGATCAAACTCGGCCTTCGGCTATCTAGCAAGACAAACTTATAGTGGCGGCCAATGCCTAGGAGATTTCCAAATTCATTCAACGGCATCAAGCAACAACCAAGATGAACTCCTTGTGGGACAAACTTGGCCAGGCGGTCTCGCAGTATCAGACTTTAATAATGATGGATACTCGGATGCGGCATTTGCCATGGGCACAGCCAACACAAACTCTGCAAATATTAGAGTCTACATAACACCGACAAGTGGCAATGGGTTTGTGGGCGGCACTGCCTCCACGGCTCAGCTTCAGAGTCGAGGTACGACAACGACTGCAGCAGCAAAGCTGATTCCCTACTGCATCGATGGATCAAGCAGCTGTTCCTATCCAGCCCTTGTGGCCACCTGTGGTCGCGAGTATTGGATGCCTGCGATCAACGGTGGCGGTTACCAATATCAGCAAAGCTGTCTTGCCGTGCTTCCTAATCAATGCTCTGCAGCAACGTGCACAACGCCGTTTGAAGCCAGCACACCATCGCTTAGAATCGATTACCCAGCGCCTGCGGGTGCCAACCAAGAGTTGATGCAGGTTCCATTAGTTTCAACGTCTTTTGTCTATCCGACTGCTACGACCGTCGCAGGCAGCCCGACGATGACCGTATCGTCGACAACCAATATTGCAGTTGGACAATCAGTATCCGGAACCAACATTGCCAACTATGCTTACGTAACGGCAGTTAACACAGGCGCATCCACCATCACCATCAATCAAAATGCTCTGGGATCAAGCGCAGCAAACGGTGTGACGCTGACCATTCCTGTCGTACCTACGCGACGCGATATTGTATTCACCGGACATGATCACTACACAGGGAACCCTTATTTTATTGTCTATGCGCGAAATGGTTCGAGCTCTTTGGATCCGCTCAAGGGCGCCGCCATGTTGGATGCGTTTCCAACGTCGTTCCTCATGCCCGCAGATATCGGTGCCACCAAGTTTGGTGATGCCAATGGCGACAACGTTATGGATATGTTTGCATTTTCTCCTAGCCAGTCATTTGTGGGCTCTTATGTGTCGAATAGTTCGGGGGCAACAACCTTAAGTATTGCCACCAATCCATCCCCAGCCTATTTATCCAACCCTAGCATGGGTGGCTGTCCAGCCGATGCAAGCGGATGCTTCCCAGATCCTTACTTTAATTCCATGGGGGTTCAGCAAGGGTATCCCAACACCTATCCAAACCAAAATATTATGGATGTTGGTGACTTGAATAACGACGGGATACCAGATCTAGTGGTCGTCGGGTATTCCAGCCGTGGGGTGGCTATTACGCTTGGTGGCAGCAATGGTGATTTTGCAACACCGGCACTTTATGAGCTGGGAGTTGGTCAGGACATTAAACCTAAAGCAGTGGCAATTGCGGACCTGGACCAGGATGGTATTGCCGATGTGGTTATCGTCGGTATTAACTCAACCTCAGGGCTCTCACCAGTGGCAGCATGGCTGAAAGGAAACGGTGACGGATCTTTTGTTTCTGCGGAACGCATTGATAATATTCTCAATGGGTGTACCGATCCGCGCTCGATTCAAGCCATTGATATCGACCAGGATGGCCGTCCGGAGCTGGCAACTCTGTGCTACACCACTCAAGCTGTTTGGATTAGCCGGCGTAATGCTGACGCTAACTGGGTGCTCCAGACCGGAAGCACCATCAACCAATCTGGTGGAGCTAACGGAACTGCGATGAAGTTTGCCCGTCTAACGACATCGACAGCAACCGGCATGGATGTGGCCATTGGCGGACTTGATTTAAACAACTCCATGAGGATTTTAAACAACGTTACTTTAACGGTGACCAATGCGAGCACAGGTGCGTTCTCTTTGTCCGTAGGCACCGTTGGTAGCTATATCGCTTTAAATGGATACGTGGGAGACCTTGATGTTGGCGATGTCAATGCGGACGGTTACGGTGATGTCGTTGTGTCGATGACCCGGCAAACTTTGACAGGAAATGTGGGGCAGTCATTCTATACTTGTACGAGCAGCGCAGCGGGGGTATGTAAACCAGCCCTATGGGGCGGGGAAGGGGCAGACCCAACCAGCATCTCGGTAGTTGATATCAACAATGACAATATTCCTGAAATATTTGCCTCCTTCAAAACCGATCGCCTGATTTTTAGGACGATCTCGAGAATCCTCAATCTCTCGCAGTAAGATGGTTCCCGTCTTAAAACACGCCACGCTTCAAGGTCAAAAGACCATAATCAAGCAGAAGGCGTGTCTCTCCGAGCTGACTCGGGTAGCGGTGCACCTCGGTGCCAACTTGTAGGGCTAGGATCCAGTTCTTAAAAACTTTAGCGCTCACCTCAAGCCCTGGGCTTTTGGATGTGTAGAAGCCAATCGAGGCGATGTAAAGCGGCGTCACGACCAAGCTTGGTGAGACGATCAAACGATCAAAGAGAATCGTATGCATGGAAAGCGTAAACATGGGTGATAGGACCTGCTGCGGTATATTCGCTGTGGGCAAGTCGGACTCCGTGATCACCTTTTCTTTGGGCTCAGTTAATTTTGCATGAAACCATTCAAAACCCGCACCAACGCGGAAGAAGAGTTCATCTTCCAGCATGGAGCCATCATAAAAGCCAGAGGTTCTGACTGTGTATGTCGATGGAACTACTGTGGCAGGGGCGCGCGAATAAAATAACCCTGCGCGGCAACCAAAAGCGTCATACCATTCACGTCGCTCAAGCCCGAATAGGGCGACGGTTCTCTGTCCTTTCTTTTCACCGGGGACCTCCCGCCCAAATCCATAACCTCCACCAAGACCACCATCTATAATGGTTTTCTTGGCGAGGTACGGGGTCTCAGTTACCTTGATGGCAAGTGCGGGTTTGTTAAACTCGGCTGACCTTGTGGAGTAACCTTGACCTTTCGTGACCTGCGATACGTCGGCACTAACAAGCAATGCATAAACCTTTGATGTCAAAGGCTTATAGCCAGGCACGACCATCTCTACTTGGTATTCCATTTGCTTGGCCACTTCAATCACAAACCAACCATTGGCCTCAGGAATAATATTTTGCTCTCCTACGGTTATGTGTGCCCATTTGACAACATCAGCTAAAGAACGCAAGAGCGGAGCTTCGCCTGTATCTGCCGATGCGGCGAGGGCTGCTGGTTTAGTCAAGTTGCCGACCGATACAGCACCAAGATAGATTTTGATGCCATCGTCACCGGAACTTTCAACGGCAATGTTGAGGTCCGGCAATGTTTTAGAAAGGGTAGCAGCTATTTTATCGGGGCATGAGCCACTGTCGCTGCCCCTGTTAATAACCACACTGTTAATTTTCTCTTTGAGAGCAACCACCAGACTTTTGAATCCCATGAATCGTGGACTGTTCATACACCGGACCACCTCGTCCTGTGGTATGACAAAAGAAGTCAACACCGTGCGACGAGAGCCTTGCGTTGCTGTGGGCTCCCTGGAGGTTGCCTTTGCAGCTTGGTTAGCTTCGTACTCAATAGGGGCATTGACCGTCTTACTGGCTGCCTCATCGCGGATGAGTGGAAATTCATTTTCGAATATAAAAATCGATTTTTCAGTGATCTTCCCGTAAATAACTTTGGTCACTGGGCCTTGCGATGGGGACTCAATCACCAAACGCTGGGCCAGTGCGCTGGTTGCAAAACCAAGACAAAAAGAAAAAATCAGAATATGGTAAGGAGACTCTCTCACTCAGTGTCCTTGTACTAGGCAGGTTAAGGCACTCCCACATGATGCGCAGAAGCGACACCTTTTATTGTATCTCAAAAGAATCTTGGCCCAAAGTCTTACGTATCTGATGTCGATATTTTTGGGGCATGGTGTCTGACTAAGTGCGAGAAAAACGCGCGTCAATAGAAGGAGAGTAGCCAAAACTTTTGAATGGGGCGTCAAGCAAAGTCGCTCGTGACGGGCAAAATCTTCCGGGTTTGACGCAGAATATTCTTAATTGCCATCAGAGAGCAACAAGATATTTTGCGCAAAAAACCGATTTTCCGAACCCACAC
This sequence comes from Pseudomonadota bacterium, assembly GCA_037142195.1. Taxonomy (GTDB): domain Bacteria; phylum Bdellovibrionota_B; class Oligoflexia; order Oligoflexales; family CAIMVM01; genus CAIMVM01. The sequence continues at coordinate 1,552 of JBAXBA010000005.1, read as the reverse complement.
TTCATAAAGAGAGTGAGAGCGCGATTCAGTATTTTTTGCTTGGCGCTTGATGGAAATGGTCGCTAATCACAAACTGAAAGAGGATCTATTAATAAGTTACATGGATAATCGACATCAAACGGTATGTCTTAGATATACTTTTTTAAAAAATGATTTGAGCTTACTTCTATGGTTCGACAAAGACTTCATGAAGCGTGTAACTTTATATCTGAATTTTTTTTGATAAAGACTGTTAAACCACAGCTTCGTGAATTTTTATTTGATTTTCTAGAACGGCGAATTCAAGTAACGCGTAATTTGCAAGAAAAGGAATGCCAAGCAATAGGTCAAAAATTGCAGCAATTAATGTAAAGAAACATACAATAGACCCAAGGATGCTGCGGAAGAAGAAATTCCAAAACTGGAAGCACTCGCAACAGAATAAGAAAAAGATCCTGAAATGGCATAATTGGGGTTTAAAAAATAGAGCCCTGTAGCACTGAACTTTAGACCGTACATGTCCGCTTGAACAGGGACATTGTTGAGTTTTCCCAATGCAGGATTGCTGCTTTTAAGTATGTCCACGTATTTAAATAGACCGATGCCAAATGACGTTCTAAATACCCAAATAGGTGCTTTGACGATTTCTGCACTTCCATCATTATAAATGGCTCCGCCTTTGGCTCTGAGATCCTCTGAATCATAGGAAATTCCAAAAACACCAGCGGAAAGCGTATTTTTTGAATTCGTTTGATACTCCGCAAATAGAGTCCATCGATCGACGAATTCTTTTCCGTAGGTGAGGCTTGCTTCGGGGGTGGTGAGGACTTTACCTAAATAAACGGTGCTAATAACTTGCGTTTGCTCTAGTCCCAATTTTCCATCGATCGTATCTCCATGCGCCCGTGGTCCCCAAGTTCCAAAAAAAAGAAGGGCAGTGCTTAAAAAGCGCAAATAAAGCATGAACTTTTGTGCTATAGGGTTTTTTAGCTGGGAGTTAGACATAATAAGATTACTCATCTCTAGGACGCGCTGCGAGGCTTAGACGAATCAACTGACTTGTCGGCGACTGTGGCTTCGACTTCTGGTGTCCGTATGTCCAGGGCCTCCGCTTTCTGAATGATCGACATGACTTCTGTTTTAGAAATCAGGCCTGAGCTAATTAACTGTTGAAAAGACGCCGATACGCTCTTCCAAGAACGACTCACCACAATGCTTTCGTACTTTTTGTTTTTAGAGTCCCGGAATACAGACTGATAAGGGAGCGGGGTTCCGTCGAGCAACTCCTCGAAACTCTCTTCAAAATCACTGAGTGCAATCCCCAAAGTGTTCGCATCGATCGTCTGGGTAATCATGGACTTGATACGCGAGGGGATAAATCTAAAATCAGTTGCTAATAGGAGATTCGGTCGAAGGCGTTGATAGATTTGATTATTTTCTTTGGCTAGTTTTTTGGTAAGTTCGCATTGGGCCTCGGGTGAAGGAACGCTGGAAATCATTTGATGAACCGCAGACTCGCGATCTTTGTCAGTCAATAGATTGCCTGAGATGATTTCCACTTTTTTCTCAAAAT
>JBAXBA010000004.1:0-86910 GCA_037142195.1 Pseudomonadota bacterium | reverse complement strand
AGTTAAAAGGCAAATGATCAAGATTGCGTAAGTTTTTGGCTAACTGCCGCAGCCCACATAATTAACATAAGATGCCTAAAATGACCTACATTTGGCCAACTGATTTCTATTGTGAAGGTCCCAAACCTGGGGACGCAAGCCACCTTAAGGAATCGCTGGCTTTTATGCCGACTCAAAAACCAGGTAAAGAAGGTAATCGCATCTCCTTGCCTTCAAATCCATGTGCTACAATGGTTCCATCGTTTTATATCGCGCTATTGGCGAAAGTCCGGTTTAAGTTTTACTTGGCCTGACTCTGTGATCACCATGCGTTCATTGGACAGTAGACCGCGGGAGATATATTCCACTAGCTTTCTAAGCCTGTCTCGAGCCAAGGAGCCATGAAAAAAGAGAGCTTATCGAAGCTCTCTTTTTCTATTCTATGCTATTTCTTCTTACTCTTGCCTTTTGCGGGCACAGCTTTGTTCTTTGGCTTCTTAGCTTTAGCGCCGCTTACCTTTTCCAGCAGCCGATCCAGCAGATTTTTTTTTCGCACCCGAACTAGGCTTAGCTGGGGTGGATTTAGCTGGCTTGGAAGCTGGTTTTGCTGGCGGCTTTGGCGAAGCCTTCGCCACCGGCTTAGGTGCCGGCTTAGGTGCCGGCTTAGGTGCTGGTTTTGGTGCTGGCTTAGCTGCCGGTTTTGGTGCTGGCTTTGATGCCGCCGCTGATTTTGACGAACTCACGTGGCCTTTTGCCTGAGCCTTATCAGAAGCTTTAGGATTCGCTTTTTCAACGGAAGCCTTGGCAGTAGGTGCACCTTTAGCAGGAACGGAACTTTTACTTGGCGCTCCTTTTGCAGCGGGCTGTGGTTTCGCTGCTGGAGCTTTTCCTTGTTGAGCTGCTGGCTTACCTGGTTTCGAAGCAGATGCCTTAGGTGCTGGTGCCGCCTTTACGGGACTGCCTTTTTCAGCTTTTCCTTTGCTTGCTGCTTTAGATGCCGGCTTCTTAGAGCTCTTTTTCTTCTTATCATCGTCGTCATCGTCGTCATCGTCGTCATCGTCATCATCGTCGGAAGCATCATCAAAGCTATAGTCTTCCTCTACTTCTTTATCTGCTTCTTCTGTTTCCTCTTCCTCTTCTTCATCTTCGCTCTCTTCATCACTTGCACCCACGACTACACTATCTTCATCGTCATCGACGAAGGCTGCATCAAACTCGTCTTCACCCAATACAGCTTTGGCTACGTCCTCTTCATCAAAAGGTGCAATCTCTTCCACTTCTTCAATATCTTCAGGTTTTTCAACCACACGTCCATCTTTTACTTCGTCTTCTTCTTGAGTTTCATCGTCGTTGGCGTCATCATCGCGCGCATCTAATACAGACTCTAGGCCCCTAGGATCCCAAGTCTCACTTTCTGTACCGTACTCTTCATCATCTGTTATAAAGGCAACTCGGGGTTTTGGCTTGGACCGTACGAGGTAGGCGCCATAAGGAAGATCATCTAAATCGTCGTCATTACCTTTTGGCTTCTTTGTGTCGTCATCAAACATCGTCATCTCGTCACTTGCAAAAACGTGTAGCTCTTCAACCATTCTTAGCCCCGACTTTTGAAAAATCATTTACTAACGATCCGTCTTCCCCAAACCTGGGAAAACCTCAATACCTTAAAAACTAAATTTGTAATTCCAAAAAAATACTTTTTTCTGAACACTTCTGCAATGATCTAATGAATATTCCTTCCAAAAGTAGAATCATTTCCCTATCTTTGCGCATAATTTAAACAGCGTCGGTTTTACTTATGCCTAGGCCCGGCGATATACATGCAAACCAGTTTCCATACTAGCAAAGAATGCATTTTCAAACGCCTTGCTTAATCCGAGCTCAAACAGATGCAAATAATGAGTTTCCACTCTTGAGAACAATGAAGCGAGCCTGTATGATGGCACGATTAAAATTCGTGGTTAAAGGAAGATCAAAACTTATGGCTGACCAAACAACCGGTAAAAAAGAAAATGCAATAACTCCCAGTCGCGAGGCGAATTTTCCTGAATGGTACCAGCAAGTTATAAAAGCATCCGATTTGGCTGAGGCTTCGACTGTGAGAGGATGCATGGTCATTAAGCCATGGGGCTATACGATTTGGGAAAATATGCAACGGGCCTTAGACGATATGTTTAAAGAAACAGGCCATGTAAATGCCTACTTTCCCCTGCTCATACCGGTTTCCCTTTTGGAAAAAGAGGCCGAGCATGTTCAAGGCTTTGCCAAAGAGTGTGCAGTCGTTACGCACCACCGCCTGGAAGATAATGGAAAAGGAAAATTGGTGCCTGCTGGCCCTTTGGAAGAACCCTATGTGATTCGCCCCACTTCGGAACTCATCATCGGTCAAAGCTATGCCAAGTGGGTCCAGTCCTACCGCGACCTTCCCATACTGATAAATCAATGGGCCAATGTATTTCGTTGGGAGATGCGCACACGATTGTTTTTGAGAACTGCAGAATTTCTTTGGCAAGAAGGCCATACCGTGCACGCTACAGCTGATGAGGCCATAGCAGAAACGTTAACCATGCTGGATGTTTATGAAACTTTTGCCCGTGATTGGTTAGCCATTCCCGTAATCAAAGGAAAGAAAACAAAAGATGAAAAATTTCCGGGCGCTGTTGATACTTATACCATAGAAGCCATGATGCAGGACCGCAAAGCCGTCCAAGCCGGTACCAGTCACTTCCTAGGTCAAAATTTTGCCAAAGCATCTGAGATTACTTTTTTAAATGAAAAAGGTGAGTCGCAATTTGCTTGGACTACATCTTGGGGTGTTTCCACGCGCCTTATTGGCGCACTGATCATGACCCACAGCGATGATGATGGACTTGTTTTACCTCCCAAAGTTGCTCCCAAGCAGATCGTGATTTTGCCTATTTTCAAAACCCCAGAAGAAAAAGCCAAAATCATGTCTTTTGTGACAGATTTGGCCCGGGACCTTAAATCAAAGACTTTCTGTGGCCAAGCCTTGCGCGTTGAGATTGATGCGCGCGATATAAGAGGCGGAGAAAAGTCTTGGCAGCATATTAAAAAAGGCGTCCCCCTACGCGTGGAAGTTGGACCCAAAGATCTCGCCGCAGGTACTGTCTTTGTGGGGCGCCGTGACACCCATTATAAACAAAAGACGTCTATTAATACCCATGAATTTATAGAAACAGCCAGTCAAATCCTGACTGAAATTCAAGGCCAATTACTTGAAAGAGCTACATCACTCAGAGACTCCCACACAAAGAAGATCGATAAGCTTTCAGATTTTAGGACATTCTTCACCTCTGCAGGGGACGATGACAAAAATATCCATGGTGGTTTTGCTGCGGTTCATTGGCATGAAGATGCCATTGGCCATCCCATTCTAAGTGAGTTGAAAGTAAGCCCAAGATGCATTCCCTCGGATTGGCCAGAAGAAAAGGGCGTCTGCATCTTTACAGGACAGCCTTCCACTCAAAGAGTTATTTTTGCCAAAAGTTATTAGATTTTTCTGACCATCAACCTTTGCTGTGTACTTCTTAAAAGCCCTAGGAATCCCCATAGAAGAAAGTCTACTTATGAAGAAAAAACTCGCCCTGATACCTATCGCTCTGCTCAGTTTAGGAAGCTTGATCTATTTTATTTATTTTTACATAGACCAATCCCATCATAAGACGCATTTGAGCGCGGCCATCTCTGCCTATGACCGAGGGGCTAAGGTAGAAGCTTGGGTCATGATAAAAGATGATCGAGACCCGATTCTTAGACTCGATAATGGTTGCGAATTATTTCTCTCTGCAGCTATGGAGACATCTCATTTTGAAGAGGCAAAACAAGCGGCACAAAAGTGTTTGGAGCTAAAAAAAGGAATCGGCATCGCCCATGAAGTTTTGGTGCAGTCTTTGGTGCAAGAGAAAAAACTAGTGGAAGCCCTATCCCTGCTCAAAGATGAGTTAAAAATCTACTCCCATCCTCGGATCTATGTTTCTTTAGCGCGAGTGAGCCTTATGAATGAAGACAAGGAAGGGGCCCAACAGGCCTACCTGGAAGCTATTAAAATAGCCTCACCTTGGTCACCATATCTCGATGAAGCCCTTTCTAGCAAAGTTTCCGAAGACACCAAGTTTCTTGAAAAAGCTTTGGAAGTTGTCATGACCAAATCGGAAAAAGCTGCGCCCACCGAAAGAAAGTTAATGGCACTCCTTTGGAAGAAGGGACTAACGGCCGAGGGAGATCGCCTTAAAGATCGCCTGGGCGACGAGGCAGTTCCACCTCTTGCTAAAGAGGCCGCTCCCGAAGTGACCCAGGGAGCTAAGGCCCCCTTAATGCCTTCTGCTGGCAAACTAAAACTAGGCCAAAATGGGGAACTCCCAGCTGGTCATCCCCCTATTCAGCACTAGGAAAAAACGCAAGGAAAAAGCGCAAGGAAAAAGCGCAAGGAAAAATAGTCTTAAATATCGAACTTAATCCCTTGTGCCAAAGGTACGCTGACTCCATAATTTATGGTGTTCGTTTGCCTTCGCATGTAGGCTTTCCAAGAGTCACTGCCTGACTCTCGCCCCCCGCCGGTTTCTTTTTCCCCGCCGAAGGCTCCGCCAATTTCAGCCCCAGACGTCCCAATATTGATATTGGCAATTCCACAGTCGGAACCAAGGTGTGATAAAAATCTCTCCGCTTCCAGGAGATCGCGGCTAAATAGTGCTGAGGAAAGTCCCTGTTTTACTGAGTTTTGAATTCCAATCGCATCTTCGATACTTCCGGAATATTTGAGAAGATAGAGTATAGGTGCAAACGTCTCTTCGCCAACGATTTCCATATCAGGGCGAGCTTCGATGATAGCAGGTCGAACATAGCAGCCACTTTCATAGCCAGGGCCAGTTAAAACGTCTCCGCCATAAAGCAGCTTTCCACCTTGCTCTTTGGCTTGGGTGATGGCTTTCTGCATCAAATCCCTGGACCCATGATCAATGAGAGGTCCTACGTGATTGTTCTCATCTAATGGGGAGCCAATACGCAGCGAGCTATAGGCTTTGACCAACTGCTCTTTAAGACTCTCGTAAAGGCTGGTATGAACGATGAGCCGTCTTGTGGTCGTGCATCTCTGCCCACAAGTCCCCACGGCGCCAAAAACTATGGCGGGTAAAGCGAGCTTTAAATCCGCAAAGGGACTTAAAATAATGGCATTGTTGCCACCAAGTTCAAGAATAGAGCGGCCTAACCTTTTCCCCACTACTTCGCCCACTCGACGCCCCATTCTTGTGGAACCTGTTGCAGATACCACGGGAATGCGGGCATCATGAATTAAAGCTTCCCCGATTTCTAAAGCGTCGCCAACGATGAAATTACAAACCCCTTCGGGAACTTGATTCTTTAAAAGGACACTCTTTAAAATATGAAATGTAGCTACTGCCGAAAGAGGCGTCTTTTCCGAAGGCTTCCAAACGGTTGCATTTCCACAAACCATGGCTAGCATGGCATTCCAAGCCCAAACCGCAACCGGAAAATTAAACGCAGAAATAATCCCAACGACCCCCACAGGATGCCACTGTTCATACATTCGATGCTCAAAGCGCTCCGAGTGCATGGTGTTGCCATAAAGTTGGCGCGACAGTCCGACTGCAAAATCGCAAATGTCAATCATTTCCTGAACTTCACCAAGACCTTCTTGAAGCGATTTACCCATTTCATAGCTAACGAGCATCCCCAGAGAATTTTTCTTTCGTCTCAGCTCATCTCCGATCTGTCTCACCACTTCACCGCGCTTAGGAGCCGGAACTTTTCTCCACTTTTCAGAAGCATTCAGAGCTTCAGTCATCATCTTTTGGTAGTCAGAAAGATTCGCTTTACCGATGGTTCCGATAAGCTTGCCATCCACTGGAGAAAATGAAGAAAATTTTTGGGACTGGTCTCCAAAAGACTGAACCCCTGTCGAAACCGGAAGCTCGGAGCCTGTCATTCCCAGATCCTGGAGAAAAGAGAGATCTTTCATAGTTTTATCCTTTTAAAGGCCACACTTAGACTGAAGTTCGCTATAGTTTCTGGCAACTGCTTCTGCATAAGCCGCTGCTGTAGAGGAGCCATTGTAGGCCCTTGCTAAACTTCTGATGTCGGCAGGATTGTTGCTTCTAATTTTTGAAGCCAAAACTCGAATGCCATATTTCATATTCGTAAGGACATTGTGGGTAATCCCCGTCCACTCGGGCCTATCAGAAGAGTTTGTAGTTTCACCTGAATCCGTAACAATTGTTATAACTTGATTCATTCCAATTCCATTACAAGAGCCCCCTGCACAAGAGTCACTAAGACCGCCAAGGTTGGTTTCCTGCATGGCAATCGCCATTTTTAACCTGGTAGGATCTACACCGCGATTTTTAGCCCAAGTAAAAAAAGCCGTAGATAGGGAATCCGCTCCTGCCTTTTGCATGGCACGCGCAAAACAGCCTTTTAACAATTTCCCGTTATAACACATGGTATCCACCGTGTTCCCTGCCCTTAAAATATTGGACCCTTGAAGACTCGATGCTGCGCTTCTGTCAGGCTTAGAATAGTTTCGTCCCAAATAGCTATCATAGAGAGTATAGTCTGTCGTTCCTGGACGTTCTTCCCAGGAGAACTCACACACGGTGCTGTTCTTGATGACGATCACACCCTGATCCACATTCGACCCACTCGGTTGAGAGGAAATATCTTGAGCGGCACGATTTTGGCTGGTGTTTTGTTGAGATGAGCTCATTTCCACATTGGTTTTTCGAATAAATCCCTCCGTAACCGGGCAGTCGAAAACAGGATGTGAAAACTTTACAAAATAGAAATTTGAAAAAACAAGGGGACGACTTTCCAATGCGTAAGACCCTGAATTTAGCGTACAGTCAGATTTCTGATCCTTCCATTTTTCTTCCACTGTTCGTTCAATAATAGGATTGATCGCATCCAAAACTATCGCCCCGCCATTACTTTGGGGATCCTCAGAGCCCACCTTGGAAGAACTCGCCTTAAACCCTGAATCATACCCATATCCTGAGGAGATAAGTGCGGCTTGATCGGAAATAGTCATCGAATACACCGTAGTTAGACTATTGGAATTGGCAAGAGTAGGTTGTGTTTTGCAGCCAAAAAAAGCGGCTACAGCGGCAAAAAATATAATTTTGCTCATTTCGTCTCCTTTGATAAATCTTTAAGTTTGCTCTATTTTAACCCGTGATCTCAGATAATTCAAACCTAGAAAGCGATGCGCCAAAGCATGAGTCAGAAAACTTCCTCATTCATTTATATATTTGGTAGGTTACCTGCTACTTAAGGCTCTCTCATAAATTCAGAAAGTAGAAGACTCTATCTAATGCGTGAGCACTCGAAGGCATTCTAGAAAATTGCAACTAAAAAATAGCAATTCGCGAATCACTCAGAAATTTCCCTTCACCCACTAAATATAGAATTTTCCCCGCTGTTTTTTTGAGCCCCCTACAGAAAGCGCATTGCATATGAACTCATAAATAGAGTGGATGACGAGAACGACTCGTTTGATGGTTTGCGCATGACCTCGAGTTATGCTACAATCTCTAGCCAACAACCTAGTTGGGGCAACATATGACGGATAATCTAAATTTGAGTTGGGGCTTAACCTTTGATGACGTCCTTTTAGTGCCAGCTCATTCGGAAGTCCTCCCCCACGAAGTCCTCTTGGACACAAAATTTTCTAGAAATATTTCCTTAAAAGCACCTTTAGTTTCTGCGGCAATGGACACTGTAACAGAGGCTGCCACAGCCATTGCCATGGCGCAATTGGGCGGTATCGGAGTCATCCATAAAAACATGTCCCCGGAACTTCAAGCCCGCGAAGTATCCCGAGTTAAAAAGTCTGAGACCGGAATGATTACAAATCCTATAACTGTGGGCCCCCATCAAACCGTTGGGGACGTGGTGCGCCTCACTAAGGAGTTTAATATTTCTGGGCTGCCGGTTTTAGACCATGGAAAATTGATTGGTATCATTACTGGACGAGATATCCGCTTTGAGAAAGATGGGCATCGCCTCGTCTCTGAGGCCATGACGAAGAATGTCATCACAGCAACTACGGGCACTAGCTATGATGAAGCGGTAGCTTTACTCCATAAGCACCGCATTGAAAAACTTCCTGTCATAGATCGAGATGGAAAGACATTGGTCGGCATGTTTACCATAAAAGACATTGAAAAAGCCAAGAAACATCCCCACGCTTCTAAAGACTCTAAAGGTCGGCTCCTAGCGGCTGCTGCCATTGGCGCCGGAGGGGACTATTTGATGCGCGCAGAAATGCTCCTTCAAGCGGGCGTAGATGTCCTTGTTTTAGATACTGCGCACGGACACAGCCAAGGAGTTCTAGAAGCCTGCCGCGCTATAAAAACTCATTTCGCAAAAAAATATTCCTTCGATCTGATTGGTGGCAACGTTGCCACAGCAGCAGGAGTGGAAGCATTAATTGAATATGGAGTGGACGGCGTTAAGGTCGGCATCGGCCCAGGGTCCATTTGTACCACGCGTATAGTCGCTGGAATTGGTGTTCCTCAACTGACCGCAGTCATGGAAGCGACTCGCGCCGCAAAAAAACACAACGTGCCGCTAATAGCTGATGGCGGCATCAAGTATTCAGGAGATGTCATCAAAGCTCTCGCCGCAGGTGCTAGCTCGGTGATGATCGGAAGTTTGTTTGCCGGCACAGACGAAGCACCTGGGGAGCTTATCATCTATCAAGGCAAAACCTATAAGTCCTACCGCGGCATGGGAAGTCTGGGTGCCATGGCTCTTGGCTCAAAAGATCGATACTTCCAAGGAAATGTGGACGACAAACGAAAGTTTGTTCCTGAAGGCATTGAAGGCAGAGTTGCCTACAAAGGCTCCCTGGCTGATACAGTTCACCAGTTGACCGGCGGCATCCGTTCAGGCATGGGCTATGTCGGCGCTGAAACCATTAAAACGTTACAAGAAAAAGCCACTTTTATTAGGATAACACCAGCGGGACTGCGAGAAAGTCACGCTCACGACGTTATTATAACGCGCGAAGCGCCCAATTATAAGCTTGAACATTGACCTGAGAGCCAAGGGCCCAAAACGCAAACATTTTTAATATCTATAATAACTCTTGAAAGGATGCTTATGTCCGCTTTTATTCACCCAAGATCCGAAGGTATTTTGGTTTTAGACTATGGCTCTCAGTATACGCTTCTCATCACGCGTCGCTTGCGTGAGCTAGGATTCTACGCCGAAATCATCGACGGAAGCGCTAAGACGGAAGCTCCAAGAGACTTTAAATCCTTTGGTATCATCCTTTCTGGTGGGCCAGATACGGTAAGTGAGGGCGGAAGACAGCTTCCTCCTTGGGTGCTAACTTCCAAAGTACCCGTATTGGGCATTTGTTATGGAATGCAACTTTTGGTCACCGAGTTTTCAGGCAAACTTCGCTCAGGTAAGAGTCGTGAATTTGGCAAATCTTTACTTCAAATAGCCCCGCCTAAGTCCGATATTGCCAAACAAGTCTTTAAAAATATTCCGAGCTCTTGCACAGTATGGATGAGCCACGGCGACGACATGGAAACACTACCCAGTGATTTTGAGCTCGTCGCTAAGACAGATCAAGGTGTCGCAGCAGCCATCGCCCACAAGCATTTACCTTTGATAGGACTGCAATATCACCCCGAGGTTCAACACTCTGAGTTTGGGTCTGAGCTTCTCAGTAACTTTGCTACTGTTGCTTGCAAAGCTCCTAGAAATTGGCAACTACACTCTATGGTGGAAGCCACCATTCAGGCTGCCCAGCAAACCGTTAATAAAGGAAAAGTTCTTGTCGCTTGCTCTGGCGGTGTGGACAGCTCAGTCACGGTCGCGCTAATCACCAAAGCTTTAGGCCCTGATAGGGTCAAGGGTGTCTTCATCGACACTGGGCTTCTGCGCAAGAATGAAGTTCCCTGGGTCTCTGCGAATTTGAAAGCGATGGGTGTTGACCTCGAAGTCATCGATGCCAAAGACCGCTTTTTTCAAAAGCTCTCGGGAGTAAGCGATCCGGAAGCCAAGCGAAAAATAATCGGCTACGCATTCATTGAGGAGTTTGAAGCTTACGCCAAAGGAAAGGGATACTCCCACCTAGGACAAGGCACTCTTTATCCTGACGTTATCGAGTCTGCTGGGCACGGTTCTGGAGCCAAGGTTATCAAAAGCCACCATAATGTCGGTGGGCTTCCTGAAAAACTTGCCATGGAACTTGTAGAACCCTTTCGATTTCTCTTTAAAGATGAAGTTAGAAGAATTGGCAAAGAGTTAGGACTCCCCTCAGATATGATCGACCGCCATCCCTTTCCAGGACCCGGACTAGCCGTGCGGATACCAGGTATAGTCGATCGCGAAAAAGCCCTCATTTGCCAAGAAGCGGATGACATTTTTATAAAAGCACTTCGGGAGCATCATCTCTATGATGCGGTTTGGCAAGCATTTGTCGTACTATTACCAGTCAAGAGCGTAGGAGTCATGGGCGACAATCGCACCTACCAATACGCCTGTTCCCTTCGCGCAGTTCTCGCCAGTGATGGCATGACTGCAGGAGTTGCAGAACTTCCCATGAGTTTTCTAACTATGGTCGCTGACCGCATTGTAAGAAATGTCGATGGCATCAATCGCGTCCTCTATGACGTAACTTCCAAACCACCGGCAACGATCGAGTGGGAATGACTGGAATCTTTAAGTGAAAGATTGGTAAAAACTTTTTTAAGTACCCCTCGAGGAATTCACTAAGTCGCTGATTTTATGGAATGTGAGAGTTTTAATTCACAAATAACCTTACACATTCGAGACTGGAATTTCCTGCTTCAGTCTTTTTATTCCACGTTTGTGGGTCAAGTTTTTCACAATTTTATGCTACGAGCGAGCCATAAAAGTGTCGGTTTAACTTTTTATGATAGGATCATGGTATAAAATGAAAGAAACGCAGAAAAAACTCAAAGCCGCCCTCTAAAAGAGTTAGGAAAGGCGCTGGATCCTATTGCAATTTTTGTTAGTGTTTCTTGCGAAAGCAGACTTTTTTAACGCAGTTTTAACTCATTCCCCAAAAAATGCCCTCGCAAAACAGAATATGCATGCACGGGTTTAGTGCAGACCGTGGTAGTCGGGTAAAACTTATAGTTCCTGACTTTAGGTCCTAAATACCAGCTACGAAGGTTTGAGTTTCGTAGTAGCTCCCGGCGAGCCCCATGGGAATGACGCGCTCGCATTTAACAGCGGATAAAACCAATAAAACAGATGTCTCTTACCATCGTATTCGAGCGCCTTCTCTATTGATGAGCAAAACGAAGCCGCAAGTGCACGCACTTTCAGCAGCTAGACTCCCTGCTGCAAGACATCTGAGCCCTTCAGGCCTTGGAAAGCAAAATCTATAAAAGAGTAGGAATAGCTTTCCATGCGGAAGGGAATGTTTCGCGATCAAAGTCCTTTTGTGAGGCTTCGTGAAATAGTAGTTGCTGGATTTAGGAATTTAAGTAAATTTATTATAAATTTCCCAATCTGGAGACCGATTATTTATGATGCACCCGAATACGGTGATGGCCCCCATCAATCAAGATAAAGGCCTTGGAGTCGTTGCTACAAAGTTTATACCCAAAGGCACGATCGTCTATACCATCGATCCATTTGATGTCAAGATTTCTCTGGACTCTCCCCTTTTAAAGGATCCTCGCTATAGAGAAATTATCACTCGCTATGGTTATATCACCGGGCCTGAAGGTTACATTATCGGTTGGGATCACTCAAAATATGTAAACCATAGCTGCTCACCTAATACGATTTCTACTGGTTGGGGATTTGAAATTGCGATTCGCGATATCCAACCTGGGGAAGAAATTGTCGATGAGTATGGACTCTTCAATATTGAAACCGATCTGACTTGTGCCTGCGGGGCTCCAGGCTGTCGAGGAGTTGTTTCAAGACTCGACCATATTGCTCTCACTCCCGTATGGAATGTTTGGGTGAAAGATGCACTTTCTAAGTTTTTTACGGTAGATCAGCCTATGATGGTCTATCTTGATTCTGATGCGATAGACGAAATAAAGACGTTCGTGGAAACCCATAAAGGATATAAGTCGGTATCAACCAATTTGTTGCCCCTTAATTTAGGTAGGCCTGCGAACTCGGCATCAGGAATCAGTGCCGAGATGTAACACTACCCAGGATCCTTTAGAGAATTCATGGCCGAAGTGAAAGGACCTTATGAAAGTCGCCGTCTATACTTTGGGGGTTTTATCTGCTTTGATCCTAGGTTCGAGGTGGTTTCTTTCCCATCCAGAACAAAAAGACATAAGTCCCTGGCCCGAATTTGAGCCTATTTCACAAATCATGATCTCCAGCCATCTTTTTGAGTTTGGCAGCTTGGCTACGGAACTTATGGCTGCTGCCAAAAAAGAAAACATCAAGGTTTCGGTACTCGAAGATCTCAACCCAATGGTTGAAAATTGGGGTGAAATTAAGGCGAAGAACACAGATGTTGCTTTTCTACCCATGGCTCATTCAGGAGTGTGGATTAGAGACTTTGCTCCCCTCAATATCGACATCACTCAAAAATCAAGCGGATTAGCCACGCTGGGATTTGCTGATTTTAACTATAAATTAGAGCCCACACTCGATGATATTCTGCCATGGCAACTAGCACTTTACTTTAAGGACTCCTTAATCAAAACTCCTTTCACCGTAGATGGCGGAAACTTCGTTGCCACCAGAGATGATTGTTTTTTAGCTGATGACTTTATAGATCGCACTTCCCCCAATGCCATCGCGAATCAGGAATCTGAGAAAGAAAGAATATCAGATATGATCGGCAAAGAGTTTGGGTGCCGCGCCCATATTTTTTCGAATTCACCCCACCCCCATATGGATATGATTCTTAAACCCCTATCGTCTAATCAGATTGTGGTTTCCCAAATCCCAGACTATGTGGTTTCTCATCTCAAAGAACATAAAGCCTTAAATTTGGATGAAACCATGGCGGTCCAGGGAAAGCTTAACGAGATCGCGAAGACCCTCGAAGACAAACTCCATTTTAAAGTGATAAGAATTCCCATGCCTTCTCCAAGTTCGAGACTTTTTAGAAACTATGTCAATAGCGTCATTCTAGAAAAAACAATACTTATGCCTAGTTACAAAGAAAGCGCACATCTCACGGAATCCTATCCCGATTTAGACCTATTGGGGCGTCTCGAAAATGAGGCCCGTCAAACTTATGAAACTCTTGGATATAAAGTGATACCTTTGAACTCTGACCGAATCATCGCAGCGGGTGGGTCTTTACATTGTGTAACTTTAACCATTCCCAAGTAAGGCTTATTATGAAATCGACTCTCTTCTTCTTTCTTATGGCGGTATCTATGACAGGACACGGGCAGTGGAAAAAGCCTTCCGATCAAGACATAAAATCAAAGCTCTCCCCACTTCAATACAAGGTCACTCAAAAAGAAGGCACAGAGCCTCCCTTTAAAAATGAGTATTGGGACAATCACCGAGAAGGAATTTACGTCGACATTGTCTCTGGTGAACCGCTATTCTCTTCGTTAGATAAATTCGATTCAGGAACAGGTTGGCCTTCCTTCACCAAGCCTCTTGAAGCTGGACACGTTACAGAAAAATCTGACCGTAGTTTCTTTAGCGTGAGGACGGAAGTCAGATCAAAAATTGCGGACTCCCACTTGGGACATGTGTTTAACGATGGACCAGCTCCCACCAAAATGCGCTACTGCATGAACTCTGCGTCCCTTAGATTTGTTTCTAAAGAAGATTTAGTCAAAGAGGGTTATGAAAAATTTGTTCCTCTATTTGAAAAAAAAAAATCTGACGCCCCCGCTGGCTTGAATAAAGCCACAGAAAGTATCGTATTAGCTGGCGGATGTTTTTGGTGTATGGAAGGACCCTTTGAAAAACTTGAGGGAGTTATCGATGTAGTGAGTGGCTATGCAGGTGGGACTCTCAAAAATCCTAGTTATGAAGCTGTATCATCAGGAAAATCTGGGCATGCGGAAGTCGTGGAAGTGACCTACGATCCTAAAAAAGCCTCTCTGGAGCAAATTATTTCCACTTACTGGAAAAACATTGATCCGACGGTTGAAAACGGCCAATTCTGTGACCATGGAAGTCAATATAGGACTGAAATTTTCTACTCGACCCCCCATCAGCAAGAGCTTGCTGAAGCATCACTTGCCGAAATGAAAAAGAAATTTAAAAATGTTTATACTAAAGTGAGCCCTCTGTCAGAATTCTACCGCGCTGAAGAGTACCATCAAGACTATCACTCAAAGAATCCACTTCGATATAAGTTCTACCGAAACAACTGTGGTCGAGATAAGCGCTTACAAGAAATCTGGGGAAAGTGAATTGAAACAAATCGCTCTTTGTATTTTCAAACTCACATAAATAAAGCTGCGGAAACGAAATTTCCGCAGCTTTTTTGTCCTAAAAAATGAACTTGTTTCCCACTTACTTCAAGTGGATTTCAACACCAGCTTTCCTTAAATGCGATTGACACAATTAATTTCAGACACTTGAGGGCCACTGGTATCTTTGCTTGATAAGTCGAGGGGGATAGAAATCACGCCAAGCTTTAAGACAATCTTAGAACCATCTAAAGTCACATTCTCGAGATTACCAAGAGTTGTGTTTATTCCGTAAACTTGACTGATAACTTTGGCTTCTTGCCTGGCCATGGTCGCTAAACCAAACCTTTTCGCAAAACTTAAGTTAGCAGTTACATTGCCAAGTACAGGAACGTTAGTAAACTTCATACTACAATCGACCGCGCTGTTGAGCTCAAGACTTAAGACTTCTTTTCTAAAGGTGCCCCCGATCAAGAAGCTTTTTGAATTTGCTAAAGCAGAATCCACCAACTTCAAAACGACTCCCGCATCAGGTCTATGAAGTGCTTGGCGTATGACAGAAATATTCGAAGAATCAAGGGCTATGTTGACGGCATTGCGCCAATTAAATCCGGGTTCAAAGATAACATCTGATATCGCTCGGATCACGGAGTCTACAGCTGATGAATCTGTGTTGGAATGCTTTCTCAATGCAAAGAAATCCATCGGAATATTAGATATTGTTTTTGTATTTGTTACAAATGAGAGCTGTCCGGCTTTGGAGAAGTCAATCTTTAAGAGATTTAATTGTTCCCCCGAGGGCGTAGACAAGATAACTCCTGCTACATCGATCACATAAGGCAATTTCCAGGCAAATTGACTTTTGCCAGTGGTAACTAGTGTCAGAGAATTTATGGAGATTTTACCTTTAGCCCCTAGATTGTCCATTCCCACAAATCCACCGCCGATTCCTATATTTTGCCACGGAATCTGAGCGACGATTTGTAGAATATCTTCCGCCCCCGATACTTGAAACAATCTTTGAACGGCTGGACGCTCTATATCTGCTCGCTGAAACTGAATTTTAGAAGGGGAGTTTACTAAGGTTTTAGCAATGTTTAAGGAGCTTTCCCATACCTGCTGGGAAATACCCCCTGCATAGGGCGCACAATCTGTGAGCTTCGCTTGTTGACACCAAAGTGTCCAAGGAACATTTTGCGCATCGCTATATAATTGGGAAGTCTCTTCTCGTCCGCAAGAGAGCATGCCTCCCAAAATCAATACATTTACAAAAGTTAGAACCGTTTTTAAAAAATCACTCATCACGCTTTCCCCCAAAGTAGATCATAAAATAATCTGTGGCGTTTGTTCCTTTAGTTAAAGCAATAACCGTACCAACACCAACAGAGCTCGTATTTTTCGAGGATCTTGCAGGATTGCCAAAATTATAGGCATTTAAACGTGCCAATTTGGCCCAAAAGTATCATTTCTAAACTACTTTTGCGACAAAAGTTGTCTTTATGTCACCAACTCAATCCCCAAATCCCTAGAGAGGTTCCATTGAAGAAAGAGGAAAAGCCTTCAACTCAAAATACGGCATCTGTATAATTAACGAACTTGAATCTAAATTCTGCAGAACTTTTAATATATTAGCTTCGTCCATCGCAGTGCAGCCGGATGTTGAGCTTTCAGGCCCCCGCCACAAATGAATAAAAATACACGAACCTCCCAAGGTTTCCGGGGAAAAATAATTATGCGCCACCTCAATTCCAAATTTATACAAGGGAATTGCCATTTCCTCGAAACTCTCCCAATCCTTAGAAACTTGGCTCCTATCGACAATTCTATTATAGACACGCGACTTCGAATCATCGACACACACGTGGTCACGAGTTACGTTTAGAAAAGGTAGGTTTCCTATCTTGGAAACGCCAAAACTTTGACGCAATTTAAAGAAGCCCGCCGGAGATTTGCCGTCACCTTCTCTTTTAACGGGCCCAGCTAAACCGCGGTAGTCACTTACACCGATCCCCCAAGCCATTCCTGAACGACCTAAGACTAGCGGAATCTCGCTCCCTACTTTCCTAAACTGGGAGTTAACTTTCCTATAGACTTGCCCTCGTCCTTGGGTTTTAGTCCAGTCTTCGGAGGTAAACAAAAAAATAGAGGATGCCTCATTTAGGGCTGCCTCTTCCGCTTCAAAATGAGGTTCCAAAGCTTGAATCTTCATATCACCTGCGTTTGCTGTCATGCAAAAACATAGAATCATGGAAGGTAATGTGATCTTAAGCATGGCTTCTCCTATGAAAAAAGGTCCTCAGAACCAACGTACTGCAAAGGGGGATTCGCTTGATGATCGGATAACAAATTCAAAAATCCACCGATCGCAGGAATGCCTAGAGATGAAGGGGGAGATGAAGGGGGAGATGAAGGGGGAGATGAAGGAGAAGCTAGCGGCATCAAGCTAACCCCAAAAAGAGGTCGAAATGAATTCCTATTTCTTCACTCGAACTAATTGAATACGTTGTGCTTTAACATCTCCATTTTTAAGTTGAACCATCTTTAATTTATTTTGCTGGCTATCTTCGAAACCAATACACGCTATGAAGTTCGAATTGATTTGAACGTATCGAACAAATTTTAGCTTTCGACATTCTGGATTGGCGTCATCGCGATTGGGACCACCTACAAAACCCGTGTTTGCTGGGAGTCGGTCACCGCCAAAGAAGGAATGATAGGGAATGGAAATCACTGAAGATTTACGCGGCTTTGATCCGTGAATGGCACAATCGACTAAATCCACTGCATCTAAAATTAGGCCCAAAAGTCCAAAAATGCCTCCGAGGGCATTTATCGCAGCCTGAGAGCTAATGGCGTTAGGGGTCGAAGTCGCATCTTTTAGGGGATGGCAAGTACCATCTCCTGCTATCGCCCCGAGACCCTCGTGATCTAAATCAAATTCCGCTCGCATCAATGAGGTATTTATCGGATAAACGTTGTTAACGGGGACATACTCGCTTCCTTCGCGATAGAAAGTGTTTAAGGAAACAACCGCAAATTGCCCTTTAATCGGAGGGTTCTTGGTTCCCTCAAGGCTTGATTCTATTTCACTTCTACATGAGACCAAAAAAAATAAGATAAATAAGATCTTTAAACGCACTATTCTATCTCCAGAATAAATAGAAACCCTCAGCAATTTCCTATGTTTTGCCAAGTTCTATTTTACCATAGTTTTCTTGACAGTGCCCGGAGGTCTGCAAAAAAGTATTGAACCTAATTTGTAGGCATTCTGTAAAAGGCAAGGCCACACTTTCAAATAAAAAATGAAATATTTGATCCCTTGCAGGGACCAAAACTTAGTTTTAAAACCTCCGTTCAACTAGGAGGATTTATGAAATATCTCATCTCGAGTGTAATGGTGCTAGGAAGTCTCAAGGTATCTGCTGCCACAATTGTTCAATTCAGAGACCATGTAAAAACCCTGCCAAGTTCGTTTCAACTTGCGCTGAAAGACCATTCTTATGAAATCAAACCGTCCTGGAAAGAGAGCCGAATGACAATTCAGAGGCTTCCTACTTCCACATGGGATCAGATAAAAAGGCAACCCAATTTGGCGATTCGCATAGCAGAGGCCTCGTTCTCTTTAAGTTTGAAGGAAGACCCCGCGATCGAAAGGGTCCTATTCGACGCCGATTTCACGAATGGAGAATCCCAGAAGGTTCAGCAAGTATCTGATCCCAGCCTACCCTGCAAAAATTCCATCTACTTAGGAGAATATAGCGCAAAAATATCTCAAAATCTGACTGAGGAAAAAAACTGTGACGGCTTTTGGGTTTTTCCAGAGGAGAATACCCCCTATGAATTTTCTGTTAGCAACGGAAAAACTATGGAAGTTTATGAAGATGGTAAGCGTATTTTTTCAGGCTCCAAATCTGTGGACACACAATTTAAAATAGGAAGTAGCGGCCAAATAGTCGTCGTAAAAGGAAAACCAGGACCCTATACAGTATCTTGGAAGCCTTTAAAGTATAAAGAGTTTAAGCGTGTTGCTACCTTTGGAGAAGACTCCAATGCGTTCGGCTTCGGCAGCATTGAAGCCTCTAAAGCCTTCCTTGATTTGACGGGAAACACCACGGAAAAATCCTCGCAAGTCAATCATCAAGGCGCCTATATGATGAATGTGGGGTCCCTTTGGGCAAAAGGAATAAAAGGTGAGCAAACAAGAGTTGCCATAATTGATACGGGAGTTGACTTTAGTCATCCGTTTCTCAAAGACGTTTTAGAAGAGGGGATCAACATTTCAGACCCTGGTCATGCGCCAGACGACGATGAAAGTCACGGCACCCATGTCGCGGGAATCATACATCAGGTTGCTCCCCTGACAAAAATTGTTCCTGTAAAAGTTTTGGATAAAAACGGTTCGGGATCCATTGCGGATATTGTAAAAGGGATCGAATGGGCTATTGATCAGGGGGTGGATGTCATCAATCTCAGTATTGGGGGAGATGTTGACGAATCCCAGTTTTTCCATGTTTTGGAGAAAGCTGCTTCCCACGGCATTTTAGTCGCCATGGCCTCTGGCAATGACTCGAGGTTTCTCCCAACATTTCCTGCCAACTATGTCAGCACGATAGAGAATCTAGGCTTTGCCGTGGGAGCTCTAAATTTAAACAGAGCCTTGACTCTTTTTAGTGACCGCTCAGGAACTGATCCTAAAATGAAATATGTGGCGGCTTTTGGGGAAATGGTCAACTCGAGTGTCCCTGGCGGGGGCTATAAAAAGTTTTCGGGAACCTCTATGGCTACACCACAAGTATCAGGGCTCTTTGCTTTATTGAAGTCCCTTCCCGAAAAAATGAGCTCATCAGAAATCCTCAATGCCCTAAGGAAATCAGTCTTACTGACCTCATTGGAGGACTAAGACGAGAAGACAGGCAGGTAAGAATCTGCTTACTTGCCTGTTCCCAAGTTAAAATCATCCTCTACCTCATTGCCACTTTTGGCTGCCATAAAAAAAGCCTGCAAGTTTAAGAGTCAGACCTAGGGAGTTAGGCAGGCTGTTAGGCAGGGCCCCGCCCCCTGCCCTTGGTAAGAAAGGTCACTTAGAAACTCTGCACTGACGGCCGGTTAATATCTTGCTATAGTCTGCAGCCAAAGCTTTCCGATTCCTACAGAGGCATAATGAGTGATTTGACGACGCAGTCCCCTTTTGTCCATCTTCACGTCCATAGTGATTACTCCATCATGGACGGTACTCTTCGCATTCAAGACTATGTCAAAAAAGTTAAGAGTATGGGACATAAGCATGCTGCCCTCACAGATCATGGAAATATGTTTGGAACCATAGATTTTTACGAAGCTTGCAAGAAGTCAGGCATTACTCCCATTGTCGGTTGTGAAATCAACTATGCGGGCGCAGGAATGACGCCAGCCTTAAGTGAACTCTTAGATTTAAAGATGCTCACTGGGGGTGTCTTCCACCTAGTGCTACTCGCGAAAAATACCCTAGGATATAAAAATCTTTTAAAAATTGTATCTTCTGGATGGACTGTAGGTCTGAAAAACGACCTACCCATTGTCCCAAATGAGTCCCTTGAAACCTACTCTAGCGATTTGGTCGTCCTCTCAAGCTGTATGATGGGAGAATTTGCCTTTCTCGTTGGTGAAGCTAGAAAGCTACAACCCTCCGGAAGGCTGGACTACGCTTTCGTGGGCGATGATTTTTTAGGCGAAATTATGGGAGCCCTTCGCCTCCATGTGGAAACCATTTGTCGGCTTTTCGGCAAAGAAAACTACTATATTGAACTTATTGACAACAATCTCAAAGAACAGAAAAAAATAATTCCTGATTTGATTTCTGCCGCCGAATTTTTTGGCCTAAAAATTGTAGCGACATGTGACGCTCACTATACGGAAGCGAGTTTTGCCGACACTCATGCCCTTGCCATTTCTGTTAAAAACAGTTTAACTGAGACAGATATTAGACAGCGCTTAAGAGATGCAGAGTTTCATGTTTTAAATAACGAAGAAATGCTCCATAAATTTTCCCATGTGCCAACAGCTCTGTCCCATACTCTTGAAATTGCTGAAATTTGCTCCCATGTATCCATAGAGATGGACAAATACTATCTGCCAAAATTTGATTTGGGAACGGGAGAAACTTCAGACGCCGCCTTGATTCGACTCTCCAGCGAAGGTTTGAATAAACGGCTGACAGATTTGGAAAAAATATATGGGCCCCAGTTTACAAAGGAAAAGCAGCAAGAGTATTGGAGCCGTCTTAACTTTGAAAACGAAATGATTATAAAAATGGGCTTTCCTGGTTACTTTCTTATCGTTCAGGACTTTATCAATTGGGCCAAAATGCAAGATATCCCCGTGGGACCAGGGCGGGGCTCCGGCGCGGGCTCGCTTGTCGCCTATGCGCTTCGCATTACAGACCTTGACCCTATCCCCTACAATCTCATTTTTGAGCGTTTTCTAAATCCTGAACGGGTTTCGATGCCTGACTTTGACGTAGACTTTTGTCAATGGCGACGAGATGAAGTCATTGCCTATGTGGCACGGAGGTATGGATCTGAGAATGTCGCCCAGATCACAACATTCGGAAAGTTATTAGCCAAAGGAGCTGTGAAGGCCATCGGAAGAGCCCTCAATGTTGGCTACAGCAAAATGGATCGATTTACCAAACTTTTTCCAGACGAACTTAATATAACTTTAGAAAAAGCGTTACTCGATGAGCCAAAACTCAAAGAAGAAATGGAAAAAGATGACGCCATCAGAAGATGTGTTGAAGAAGCCCTGAAGTTAGAAGGACTCACTTCGAACTTGTCAACCCATGCTGCTGGTATTGTGATTTCCGATGGTCCTATGACCAATTATGTCCCTATTTACACAACAGATGGCAAAACTCTTATAACCCAATATGAGATGAAAAAAGCAGAAAAAGTTGGACTCATTAAATTCGACTTTCTTGGACTTAAAACATTAACAGTAATTCAAAAAGCCACTGAATTGATTCGCCTGCAGATTGACCCTAGTTTCGATATTGCCCACATTCCCTTGCAAGACAAAAAAGTATACCAATTGATTTCCTCGGGCTGCACGACGGGAATCTTTCAATGTGAATCCGATGGCATGACCAAGTTGATTCTTAAACTACAGCCGTCGTGTTTTGAAGATATCATTGCTCTTGTTGCGCTTTTCCGTCCGGGCCCGCTAGGCTCGGGAATGGTCGATGACTTTGTAGAAAGAAAACATGGCCGTCAAGAAATCACTTATCTGCATCCTGACCTAGCCCCGATTTTAAAAGATACCTATGGCATGATCCTCTATCAAGAGCAGGTACAAAAAATCGCTGCCACACTTGCTCAATACAGCTTAGGTGAAGCAGACTTGCTCCGTCGCGCGATGGGAAAAAAAGACAAAGTCGAGATGGAACGCCAAAAAAATCGTTTCATAGAGGGCTGCCAACAAAGCAAGGTCGACCCAAAAATCTCAGGTCAACTATTTGACCTCATGGAAAAATTTGCAGAATATGGATTTAACAAATCCCACTCCGCCGCCTATGGTCTTGTTGCCTACCAAACAGCATATATGAAAACTCATTTTACTGAACAATTTATGGCTGCCATCATGACCTGCGATTTAGATAACACTAAGAAAATCGCTAGGTATATTGAAGATTCCGTCAAACTCGGTTTTCAAATATTGCCTCCCAACATCAATCGCTCCTTTACTGACTTTGATGTTCCTAGAAAAAAAACAATTGGCTACGGCCTTTCAGCAATTAAAGGCCTAGGAGAAGCTGGAATTAAGCCTATTTTAGATGATCGCACTCAAAATGGGCTATTTACAAGTTTAAGTGATCTTGCACGTAGACTTGATCTCTCTAAAATTGGCAAAAAGACGCTAGAAATCCTTACAGAAGTGGGAGCTCTAGATGACTTTGGATATTCGCGCAAAGAGCTGCTAAATATCCTTGATCAAGTCATAAAGTGGAGTTCTGGCTGTTTTGCCACAAAAAACAAAGGCCAAATTAGTCTTTTTTCTTTTGCTGAATCGGAACCTGTCGAGGTTCCTCATTGGGAAGCCGCCTTGGGTCAACCTAAACCAGAAGCTCGAACTTGGGACTTTGAAGGACTCCTTGCAGAAAAGAAATTATTAGGCATGTTTCTGACAGGCCATCCCATGGAGCTTTATAAGCAAGAGATAAAACTGTTTTCAAACTCAAATTTGCGAGACATGCCCTCTCTTTTGGCGGCTGACGGAAAAGGACCTCGAAAAGTAGAAGTCGCCCTAGTTGTGTTCTTATCAGAGCAGTTCCAAAGAAGGACCATGAAGGGAAACTTGATGGCGTCTCTTCGATTAGAAGAGTTGGGAACTTCAGTAGAAGCCGTCATATTTGAAAGAGCACTCATGGAATGTCCGCTCCCTGAATCCAACACACCCGTCTTGGTGATTGGACACGTGGAAAGAAATTTTGATGGCAATGGAAGCAGACTCTCTATAGAGAGGGTTCTTCCTCTATCAGAAGTACGAGCGGCTCGCGTCAAACGAATACATCTACTTTTCAAAAGCCCTCAAAATCAAATTCCATCGGAAGCAAAGAAGAGAATTGAAAGCTTAGCTTCCACTATGCGGCTTAAAAAAGGGCCGACGCAAGTACACTTGGCAGCACTCTTTCCTAAGGCTTTGGTCGAATTCAATACTCAAGATATTAAAATTGACCTTGACGATGAAATGATGGCAAAGCTTTCTAACGAAAAAGATCTTGGTCTTCAATTTGAAATGTTCACCCATCCCCTTCATGCACAAAGCTAAGGTAAAGATGGCTCAAGGAGAAACCGACAAAATCTAAGAGACGATTCCATTTTTATTAGACCAACCTTTTCCTATTACAAAATTCTTATACAGCCCCCTTCAAGACCTGGCGATACTCTAGTTATTACAGGCAGTTACAGTACGGATGCCCCCGTTTGAATAGGTTTTTGGGAAACTATTTCAACCTCTTACGACCGACCCAGCAGGCGGAGTGTAAATCGGGGTCAAAAAATGCACTTTCAAATTATATAAACAAATATATGTAATCTATCTAGCCGTAATTAATAAACTATTAGGTTTTTCTAAGGTGCAAAATTATATTGCCGAATAGTCTCCTATGAAAATTGGGGAGCCGTTCTCCGATTCCATTTAAAAAGTAGGAGCGCAAATGAAATTCAAAATGGGAACATGTTCATTATCGACAGTAGCACTTTTGGTGGCAGCATGTGGAGGCGCAAATGAAAAAGCCAGAAAGACCGAAACCATCTCGGCATCCGAAGCACTCACTAGCAGCGAAGTTCAAGGCAATGTGTTGACGGACACCGCAGAAGAAATCACCGACCAACTAGCAAATCTTAATGGCAGCGCTGCGAGTTTTGGGCTTTCAGGCTCTAAGTCAATTGACTCAAAAACAAATAGCACTCGTACTTGCGTAGAAGGCGCAGACAAGACCGTAACGATTTCCTTAGACAAAAGTTTTGACGGCTCAGCTGGAGGATCAAGAGTTTCAAAATCCATGTCATTTAAAGACTCCCAAACCAGAATCTGGAGCCATCCCACTATTGCACTTAAGTGCGCAGAGAATCACCTAGATTTCTCGCTAGTAGCCGGCAAGGAACTTGGCCTAAAAAAAGATGTGAAATATTCGCGCACAAAGAGTTCGACAGCTACCGGTCCTAAAAAAACAAGGTCCAAGTCTGTTGTGAAAGAAGGAACAAGAACAGTAGAATATTTAGCCAACATAGGATCACCGGATGCAAACGGCTATAGTCTCCACTCATTAAAAATCAACAGTTCTTCCTCCAAAACCATTAAAACGGACGTGAAGGGCGTCGAGTCCGCTCTAACAATAACAAGTAAAACAACTGACCTTTTAGTCGATGAACAAAAAAATGATTCTGACTTCTCTTCTAAGTTGATTAAGTCTGGCACCTTGGAAAGTTCGCTGGATAACGGTGTGGAATTCAAACTCGAGTATAGCCAAGTTAAGTTTGTTAATTCTGAAGAAGAAGATTCCTGCCGCCCCGTATCGGGAAGCATTGTTGGAACCATCAAAAATGCTGATACTACCAAGACCTTTACTGTTACTTTTGCTGAAGCTGCCGACCCAGAAATAAAAGTTGAAGGAGTCGTTTCTTCAGAAATTGAAATGGATTTCAGCGGATGTGACTTCGGAAAAGCGAACTAGAGTTCTCAGCTCAAAATCAATCTTAGGCTGATCTTCTTTGACCGCCAATGACTCTCTATATTTAGCAACTCATCCGCGCCTCAACCCTACCAATACTCCCTGGGCGCGGATGAGGCCCCTCAAAAGATTTTCGCAACAGCCACCATCGTCCAAGCTTAGGAAGGCAAAAGTTTTTTAATCGCCCTTAACCATTAAGACACTAATTCCTCAAAAATAGAACCTCCGCTTTCAGTTGCAGGAGGTTTTTTCTATTTCCTAAGACAGGATTTTGAAACTTAGCTTAGAAACTGCCAATTTCTGCCAAAATCTCTGTCTCAACCGCTGAAAAAATACTAACTAAAATCATGCAACTTTTCCGAGTATAACCTATGCTGCGTGCTGTAGAGATTAGCAGCGGCTTTGCTTAACTGTAAGCTTTCGCATCTGCCACACCAACTCAATTCATTTCCTATTAGATGCCTGTCTAGAAGAAATTTAATTTAGCGATAGAATCGCCACATGATTGAGATCGGAACTAAAATCTTAGATGCGTTGAGCCCATGAATGGGACTGCTAAGAGCTGGAGATTTGAGGGAGCCGAGGTTCAAGTAGCCACAATAATTGACATAATGATCCTAAAGGACTATACTCCTTAAATGCGAGGTAAATAGGGAATATGTTCCAGAGAATCATTAAGCTACCAATACAACATGACTTTTTTCTGTTCGGAGCTCGAGGCACCGGCAAGACGACCCTATTGCGCTATCACTTTCCGGAAGCACTAACCATCGATTTGCTTGAGAGTCGAACGGAAGAAGAACTCATGCTCGCCCCAGACCACTTGGAAGCCCTAGTCTCCAAAAGTAATGCGCAACATGTGATTATCGATGAAATCCAAAAAATACCTAAGCTGTTGGATGAAGTCCATCGGCTTATAGAGCAACCAGGGAACAAAAAAATTTTTATTCTCACCGGTTCGAGCGCAAGAAAGCTTAAAGCTGGAGGGGCAAATCTTTTGGGCGGAAGAGCTTTTCTAAGAAATCTCTTTCCTTTGATCCCACAAGAGCTCGGTGATCGCTTTTCCCTTGAAGAGTCCATTCGCTGGGGAACCCTGCCAAAAATATTCTCGCTAGATTCTGGGGATCTCAAACGTGACTACCTAGAGTCTTATTCCCAACTTTACCTAAAAGAGGAAGTTTGGGCGGAGCAACTAGTGCGTAATTTGCTGCCATTTCGGAAATTTCTCGAAATAGCTGCCATTAATTTCGGAAAGATAGTCAATCTGGCAAATATTGCCCGTGATGTTGGCGTCGACCCGAAAACAGTCCAATCATACTACTCGATTCTCGAAGATACTTTGCTGGGATTCCATCTTGATGCGTACCACTCCTCGGTGCGGAAACGTCTACGCCAAGCGCCTAAATTCTACTTTTTCGACAACGGTGTCTCGAGAGCATTGGCTCGCATGCAATCGGTGGAGCCGAAAGAGGGAACAAGCTACTTTGGTGATTTATTTGAGCAGTTTCTCGTTAATGCCTTTCATATGACAAGTAGTTACGAGAAGCGCGACTACCGGTTCTCTTATCTCATGAGCGCTTCTGGTGCTGAAATTGATCTGGTTATTGAGAGGCCTGGACGTCCCCTTGCTTTGGTTGAGATCAAATCGACTGAACTTGTTCGCGAAGATCACTTGAGGGGACTTGAAAATTTTGCTTCTGATTTTCCCGATGCCGACTTGTATCTGCTTTCCCGAGACACAAAGGCTAAGATTTTTGGGCGCATCAACGCACTACCTTGGCAGCGCTTTGTCGAAATTTAAAAGGGAACATGTTTTTACAATCCTTCGGCCAATTTTCTTATGTCATCTAGGGTAAGTAGTAAAATCAAGCCACTCCTCCAAGTATAACCCTTTTCTGCAGTCTGGATTGAATTCGAATCTATCCTCCAAAGACAAAGGTCGGAATTAGGACTTCTGCTCCAGGTCAAATCTAGCATTTAGATCAGACAATTCTCTGGCTTGGTGATGGCACCAAGGCATTTGTTCAATGTATTATCGACAATTATTCAAGGTACGTCCTAGCTTGGAAAGTATCTAAAGACTACGGTGGTGCTAGAACCAAAGAACTTATAAAGAAAGCTTTAGCAAAAGCGATTTCGTTGGGACTAGAAATGAAACCAAATGTTCAAGTTGATAGCGGATGTGAGAACATCAACGAAAAAGTAGATGTTCTTGTTGATTCAGGGTCAACTTCAATGACGATTGCCCAGATCGATATCGAACAAAGTAAATCAATGGTAGAAATGCTTTTTCATAGAATGAAACACCGGTATTTATTTACCATTCTCCTGTCTAGTATTGAATCGCTAGTAAAAGGTACTGATTTCTATCTCACTGAAAGAAACACTTGTATTCCCCATTCAGCTTTGAAAGGAGCTACTCCAGAAGAAATCATAACTGGTAGCTGGACAGCAGAGAAAAAGATGGAACTTAAACAGAAGATAATAGCAGCAAGACAGTTAAGGATTGAGACCAACAAAGCGGTCCGCCTCACTCCCTGCCTATCCTAACCTCCCCGAACTAGGGAGTTGGAGTAACTTTCTTAAAAAAGTCTTAAAATATCCTTGCAACCTGGGGGAATTACTCAAGCAACAGTTGCCCGCGGAGCGAAAATTCACACGTCAATTACACAAAGCTCATGAACTGACGCAGTGCGTTTAATTTCAGTAGGACGTTCCTGCTCCTATTGGTTTTCAGTCTGCAGTTTGTTCAGACATGGGCTAAGCCTTACTTACACCTGTCTGTTCAAACTTCTTTTTTGCCCAAGTATATTTCTAAGCCTGAATCGTCAGATTTATTGATACACATTGCAGCCAGCCATCGGGAGCAAAAGATTGCGAAATCTGAATCGTTTTTTGGGTAGCTGAATGGTTGGAAGTCCTTTTGTTCTGGTCACTTACGTGTGAGGTTGAAAACTGCTGAAGTTGCTCAACTGATCCGAGCGAGGCATTTTCTGGTTCTCTCAGTAAAAGCGCTGCGGGAGTGCCCACGAAGTTGTGTGACTAAACGTCGTGTTTATATTTGACATTATATGACAATATATATAGTAGGGTAAGAGATGGAAGTCGTTTTCCTAAAGCGAAAGTTTAAGTTTGTGATGACGGAGCACGTCCGCCAGCGCATGGTTTTAAGGGAAATTTCTTTAAATATGATTGTCGACGTGATTGAAAGTGGGATTGTAATGAAAAAGTCAGAAGAAAATAAGTATTGGGTCTACAAATCAATTTCTGGCCGTAGCGACAACGCGGTCAGTTTGTCGATAGCTGTGGAGGGCCCAACTCTCGTAGTAATCACCGCCCTCGTCAATTGGAGAACATATCCATGAAAATAACTTTTGACAAAAAAGCTGATGCACTTTCGATTATATTTAAAGAAGCTAGAGTTTCTCGTGATGATGAAATTACTCCGAATGTATTTGCCGGCTTTGACCGTTCAGGGGAACTTGTAGAAATTCAAATACTTGAAATTTCAAAAGCAGATCATCCTTGGTTTACCGTTGAAGCGGCTGCTAAATACCTGAATAAATCCGAACGCACGATTTTGCGGTGGATTGAATCCGGAAAACTGAAACCTAAAAAAGTTGGCCGAGAGTATCGCATTAAACCGGAAGATCTAAATAAATTGGTCTCTTAACGAAACCTTAGGTATAGCAGAAAGAACATTCTAAAATCCGATCGCGCACTGGATGACTACTAGGGCCGTAAAAAAGCGAGGGATTTTTAGCTCCTCGCTTTTAAACTTGTTCTAAATCCTAATCAGATAACTCTGGAGATTGGGTTAAAGAATTTCTGAAAGTAAGAAAATCAAGCCACTTTCTGAAATATTCCCCTCACCCCGCCGGTATGAATTTGCAGCAATGGAGTTCAACTGAAGATTTTTGTGGCGATTCTAGGCCCAAGAAAGCAACATTTTTTCAATACCCCTTTAGACCTCGAGACTCTTTGACATCATAATGAGAACCTCCGCTTTCAGTTGCAGGAGGTTTTTTCTATTTGCTAAGACAGGATTTTAAAACTTAGCTTAGAAACTGACAATTTCTGCCAAAATCTCTGTCTCAACCGCTGAATTTTGAGATGCAATATTGATAAGTACGGGTTATATAGCTATAATACCAACCAACAGGCATATAGCGAATGAAATGAGTTTATTGAGAATTAAGTCTTTGTGGCATTCTTGTCGCTTCCTGCAAGCACCAAAACAGACAAGATGATGGCCACTTTTTAAGTTTGGAAATGGGAGCAGCCTTGATTAGGAATGTTAAAGTCGTTAAGTTCAGCGGTGACTCCCTTAAAAACAAGGATTCATTCGCAAAGGCAGCGCAGATAGTGAGTGAAATCAAGACCCCGGTTTGCCTTGTTTTGTCGGGCTCCAGGGCAATTCATGAACTCATCTCTAGCTACTGTCAAGTTTCTCAGGAACAGCCCAGTGCGCCTCTCTTGAATCGTCAAAACCTTCTTGCTGCAATAGAAGATATTTCAAGTGAAGAAGCGTCTCAACTTGGACTCTCTAAGGCTGCATGCGATTCCTTTAAGCTTCATTTGAACCAAAGCCTAAGCGCAGTGAAGTCTATCAGCAAAGGCCTTGAGACTGGAATTCTACCTTCATTAAGCGAAACCAAGAGAGCTCTTCACGAAGGAGAAGCCATTTGGGGTCTTTTGTTAAAGGCTGGGCTCCTCGATCTAGGTATTAGGGCTGCCGTCTCTCCCACTTCGAAGATAATTAAGCTACAAACCAAAGGACCGGAATTTGTACCTGAGCAGCAATTTTCTGAAAGAGCAGCAAAGGAAATTCTAAATCAAAGCGTAGAAAATCAAGAAATCATCATCCTGTGTGGCTCCTTTGGCGAGATCAATGAAGGCCTGATGAAACTTACTGATCCAAGCTCAGATTATATAGCAACACTTGTTGCTGACTACATGGGAGCAAGCGAAGTTTATATCTATAAAGAAGGTGATGGCTTCACTACTTCTGATTCACGGCATGTTTTTGATGCTCGCGTGGTTCCAGAGTTACATTACCGTGAGGCTCAGGAACTCGGTTTCTTTGGTGGAAAAGTCCTTCATCCGAAAGTTTTTTTACCTTTAATTCCAAAGTCGATTCCTTTGACTGTAAAAAACATATTTCACCCGGAAAGACCAGGCACTAGAATCAGTTCTGTTTCCAATTTTGAAAGCTTTCCAGTGAAGGCAGTAAGTTTTGTCGAAAATCAGTCTATGCTGACCCTTGAAGGAAGGGCCATGCAGGGAGTCCCTGGCACTGCCGCAAAAACTTTTGCTGTAATGGCGGAAAATAAGATTTCGGTGTCGTTCATCTCCCAGACGTCAAGTGAAACCAGCATATGTTTTATCGTACCTGGCAGAATCGGACAAAAAGCAAAACAACTCTTGGACCTTGCCTTTGCCGATGAAATCGCCAACCATTTTATAGATGCTGTCCGACTTGAAGAAAATCTAGCCATTATCGCCATTGTCGGACTGGGAATGAAGGGAACACCTGGCATTGCGGCCAGAGCCTTTCAAGCCATTGCCAAGGAAGACATAAGCATTTCTGCCATTGCCCAAGGTTCCTCAGAGCTTAACATTTCTATAGTTAGCCCTAATGACTTAGCACCCAAAGCCTTGCGAGCCCTGCACAAGGAGTATGGACTTGAAAGACTAAGAGCCATTCCGTCAAGAAATCCACAGGTAACCCATCTCTACCTCAATGGATTAGGCCAAATAGGGCAGAAGTTGACGCAACAACTGTTAGAACAAAATGACTTCTTAGCCACAAAATTAAAGCTTAAGTGCCCTATCATTGGCGTCTCCGATACGTCAGGCCAAACTCTTTGTGAAGCTGGATTTTCATCCAAAGCTTTGCTCTCCCTATTGCAGCAAAAGTCCCACGGACTTTCCTTGAAAAAAATCACCGAGTTCCCCCTTAGTAGAGAATCTTCAGACCTTTGGGGGGGGCCCTGGAGCAGAAAAATTTTTGTAGATGTCACCAATAGTGACTCGTTATCTCAAATCAAACAGGCTATTATTTCTGGCTTTCACGTAGTGTTGGCGAACAAGAAGCCACTTGCCGCACCCTACACAGACTACCGTGACCTGCTAAACTTAGCGGAAACCCATCAAGTCCGCATCCGTTATGAAGCCACCGTCGGTGCGGGATTGCCGATACTAGATACGCTTGAAAAACTGGCCTCCAGTGGAGATGAAATTATCGAAATTCACGGTTGTTTTTCTGGTACGTTGGGCTACTTGATGACTCAGCTTGAAGAACACATCCCTTTTTCCAAAGCTTTGAAAGATGCCCATGCCAAGGGGTTTACCGAACCTGACCCGCGCGATGATCTATCTGGTATTGATGTAGCAAGAAAGGCTCTTATTTTAGCCAGATTTATCGGTCTCAAAATCGACCTTTCCGACATTAGTTTAACATCCCTAGTTCCAGAGGCTTTGAATCGCAAGACCACACAGGAATTTCTTGAAGAATTGGAAACTCTCGATTTGCGCTTTAGCGAACTCATGACTCAGGCACAGAGCCGGGGGCACACCCTGCGTTACGTTGCTTCTATCTCAAAAGATCACGTTTCCGTCGGCATCAAAGAAGTCCCCCTAAGCTCTTCCCTGGGAAGGCTGAGAGGGACTGACAATCAGGTTGCTGTTAAAACGAAGCGATACTATGAAAATCCCCTCATCGTAACGGGGCCAGGTGCTGGCGCTGAAGTCACGGCCGCTGGGGTCTTGAACGACATTGTAAGTATCGCTTCGAGTCAAGAAAGGACAAATTCCTTATGAATTTCAAAATCACCTCCCCCGCCACAATTGCGAATTTAGGTTCTGGATTTGATGTTCTTGGACTTTGCTTAGAAGGGCTGAGCGACTCATTTCTATTTTCAGAATCTGAAAGCTTCGAAATCAAGGTTTTCGGAAAAGATGCAGAATTAGTACCTCTGGCCCCCGCCCAAAATGCCATTTGTATTGCGTCGAATGCCTATTTCAAATCCCAGAGCTTAGAGGAGGCTCCCTATAGAGTGCTCCTAGAAAGGCAGCTGCCGCTTTCCGGCGGCCTTGGGGCAAGCGCTGCCGCAAGTGTTGCGGGAGCTTTAGCAGCTGCCTTATTCGCAGGCCACGACATCGAGACTCCTCATACTAAAAAAAACATAATTCAGGCAGCACTTGCCGGAGAAAGCGCGGTGGCAGGGCGACATCTGGACAATATCGCGCCGTGTCTTTTAGGTGGTCTCACCTTGGTTCAAGATGTGGACGAATGCCAAGTTTACTCCGTTCCTTTTAAAGCCCATATTTGGCTAACCGTGGCGACTCCTAAGGTTAAAGTCATGACCAAAGACGCAAGATTGGTTCTCAAGGAAAGCCTACCCACCAAAAGATGGACAAAACAAATGTCCCATTGCACAACTTTGGCTCTTGCACTCGCCCTACCCGACTATGAGGCCCTGAAATTTGGACTCATCGATCCCTTTGCAGAGCCAGAGCGAGCTAAATTCGTTCCCCTATTTTTTGAAGCAAAAGCTTTGGCTATGGATAAAGGAGCTTTAGGATTCTCGTTAAGCGGAAGCGGCCCTACCTGTTTTGCAGTTTCCACATCTAAAGAAATAGCTCTAAACATAGAAGATGGCTTAAAAGCTTTGTGGGGTTCTACCATTCAAACCCATGTCTGTCAGCCAAGCAATAAAGGAGCACAGGTGAATTATGTCTGAATTAAAACTTAGTTGTCTTGATTGCAATCTCAAATTTGAATTGTTTAAAATTAGATATTTTTGTTCTTGCGGCGGATTGCTTGAGGTTGCGCAAAATAGTTCTGAGGCCCCTATTGTAAGGGAAAATTTAGACTCCCGTCTTGCCAGTAGAAAAGTCTGGGACCGAAGTGGCGTCTGGCGATTTAGAGAGGGTTTAATCCCTCTGCCTGAATCGTCTTTTGTAACCCAGAGCGAAGGCTCCACACCTTTACATCGATCCGAAAGATTAGAGCAATGGTCCGGAGCCATGAATCTTCGGCTAAAACATGAGGGAGAAAATCCTACTGGTTCCTTTAAAGATAGAGGCATGACTCTAGCAGTTTCTGTAGCAAAGCATTTAGGACAAAAGGTCCTTGCTTGCGCCTCCACTGGCAATACAAGCTCCTCATTGGCATCCTACGCAGCCCGAGCGGGTTTAAAAAGCGTCGTCTTTTTACCATCCGGCAAAGTAAGCCAAGGCAAATTAAGTCAAACACTCGCTTATGGTGCCCACGTCTTTGCTGTTAAAGGCGATTTTGATCGGGCCATGGAAATCGTTAAACAACTTGCTGAAGAAGAGCTCGTTTATCTAGTCAACTCCATAAACCCTTTTCGCATCGAAGGTCAAAAGACCATTATTTGGGAACTCCTTCAGGATCTGGAGTGGAATCCACCCGATTGGATCCTGGTTCCGGGAGGAAATCTCGGCAATACAAGCGCCTTTGGAAAGGCAATTGATGAGGCCTTTCGCTGGGGCTGGATTAAAAAACGACCCAAAATCGTTACGATACAAGCAGCGGGCGCTTCTCCTTTCTTCAAAAGCTATCAACAAGATTTTGCTACATTAGAATCCGTCAAGGCGGAAACCATCGCCACTGCGATTCGTATTGGTAACCCAGTAAATTTCGCAAAGGCTAGAAAAGCCATCACCTCAACTGGGGGACTCGTGGAATCCGTAACGGACTCAGAAATTATGGAAGCAAAGAGACAAATCGACCTTGCCGGAATCGGATGCGAGCCTGCAAGTGCAACCACCTTAGCTGGTCTCAAAAAGCTAAGACAAAATAATCAGATAAAACCAGAAGAATCGGTAATTTTGATTCTAACGGGTCACCTTCTTAAAGACAATGAAGCCTCCATGGACATTCATAAGGTAAGTTTTAAAGAAGTCGAGCCCGAAATTTCTATCATTAGAAAGGCATTAAATGAAGTGTGTTAAGGGAAAGAGTTAAGGGAAAAAGAATTAAGGGAAAAAGAGTTAAGGGAAAAAGAGTTAAGGGAAAGAGTTAAGGGAAAGTTTTTTCTTTCTCGCGCTCAATTTAGCGCTTCAGTCTTCAATTGTGATGTCACATAGCCATTAGCAGTCGTTATTTAACATCTATAAAATCAGCATTTATTCAAGAACATCTCTAGAAACCTGCTCCTTATCTCTCTTTTTGCATACAATTTCCGCCTAATTTGAAAGAAGTATCATCACTTCGTAACAGCCAGGCTCGTCTCATGATTCTGCGCTTATAGTTTTTGGATTTTGCTGCAGCGCCTCTCGGTTACCCACAGGAAAAAATTCTAAAAGAGCATAGGCAACGTAAAATATGAAGTACAGGCTCGCCATGAGATTGCATTTGCACAAAAAAATGCCATAATAGACATGCTATGGGGGATTTAGATCAAGGATGTCACTTCGAAAGAAAATCATTTACATATTAAGTGGAGCAATACTAGCTTTCTTGTTTTGGTTTATTCCATTTACCCCAGCATTTAATATAGGGACTATAAATCAAACGAGATACATCTACTCAACAAGCACTTCGTTTCAAAAGCTAGTAGGACCGGGACACCCAGGTTGGACGCAATCACAGGAGGTATCCAAGCACGTATTGGCAGCTTTTGTATGCGCCGAAGATGGAAAATTTTATGAGCACAAAGGTCTTGATCTGGAAGCCATTCGCAAGTCGTGGTCTTACAATCAAAAAAATAAAAAGAAGATGCGTGGTGGTTCTACCATCACTCAACAGGTTGTCAAAGTAGGTCTTCTCAGCTACGAAAGATCCTACGTGAGAAAGATACGCGAAGCCGTTGGCGCGTTACTTCTAGAACAAAGTTTAAGCAAGAATGAAATCCTTGAGTGGTACATCAACATGGTGGAATTTGGTGATGGCATTTACGGAATCTCTGAGGCCAGTAAGGCCTATTTCAAAGTGCCTCCAGAAAAACTGACTATTGCTCAAGCTGTTAGCCTCGCTTTAGTTTTGCCTGCTCCCAATAAGTGGTCAAAAGGCTTGAAGCAAAAAAATCTGAGCTTGTTCAATCAAAAACGTTTTAAATTTATATTAAAGCAGATGTTGCTCGGAGGATACATAACACGGAGCCAATGGGGACAAACCATGGCTAGTGGAAATTTTGGCAGACCCATTTTCGGATACACCGAAGACATTAGAAATGAGAAAAAAGATGAGCAGTCTGAAATTGACCCGATCAATGATTTGGATGAGTCCGATCTAGATGAAACCAGAAACCAGGACCCAAAAAATGAAGCTCTGATGCAAGAGAGAATCCAAGATTCAAAAAGCGAAACCTCTGTTAAAGCTTTAAATCCATCTGAAGATTCCAAAGATGTTGACTCGCCTCAAAATCGTCTCGAATCTGGCCCCCCAGGAGATTCCTTGGAACGAACGCCATCCTCTAGCGCACTTCCGGCACATTCTTCCTCTGAACCGTCGACGCCTGAACCCAAAGATGACCAATACAAAAGAGCACTCCCCCCGAGTTCGAAAGATAAAAATGAGACTATGCCCTCTGATTCGGCTCCCAGTCATGAGTGATGATACCCCCCTTTGGCGAACGGGGCGAGTCTGGCAAGGTCAATCTGCTTATATTGTGATGGAGCTTTTAGGATCAAGATCTCACCTGCAGAGAAAAGCCTACCTACTTGCAGACACAACTAATGGTAGGTTTTCCCTGGAAACTACCAAACCCATGGATTTAAAGCCCACGAGCGCATTCTCTGAAATCGTAAAAAAACACCTTAAACACGGTCTTCTCATGGGTCAATCTCAAACAGACTCTCTGAAAAGTATCGTTATCAGAAGAACCCACGAGGGTGAGACGCCTGAATATGCTTATTTTTGTTTTGAAAAAGGCTCGATTCCAATCTTACATTTTGTTAGCAATCACAACTCTCTAGTTCGCATGTCTTCAAAGGGAGTCTTCACTAAAGCCATGACTTTTTCCCCTGACATCTCACCCGTAATCACTCCCCTTTCCCCTAGTTCAGAAAAAGCCGATACCAAGACCTCAAATGAGGACCTACAGCCGGAATACAGGCATGCCATTCAGCGATTAAAGCGAAAAGCCCGCACCCTGCAAAAGAGTATTTTAAAAACAGACCCTAAAGTTTCTTCTGCATTTGAGATAGATCGGCAAAAAGAGAAGATTTCCTTGCTAACTCTTCAGTTAGGCACCCTTCAGCCGCCTTATTCCAAGGTATGCCTCGTAAATGAAAAAAATGGAAATATTGTGGAAATAGACTTGGATCCAGATATAAGTCCCGGAAAAAATCTAGATCTTATGTATAAAAAGCTCAAGAAGATGGAAAGGTCTCTAGAAATTGGCAGTTTTCACTTGGCAAAGCTAAAGAGCGAACACCAGGCACTCACGGACCTCATCTCCACACTTTCGGATTCTCAGGTGAATTCGACTTCCCTGGAAGCTATTTATAAAAGATTTCAAATTCCGGTCGAGGTTCAAAAGAAAAAGCAAGCCTTAGACGATTCGGATTCAAAGCCTTATCGTGAGTTTTTTGGAAAAGATGGTTCTATCTTTTTAGTAGGAAAAAGCGCCTTAGAAAATGACGTTTTATGCAAAAAAGCGAAAGGAAATGATTATTGGTTCCATGTGACCTCAGGAACTGGCTCCCACATTATTTTGCCGGCTAGATCTCTAAAGCACAAGGCTCTAAGCCCCTCTTTGATTCGCGAGGGGGCTATCCTTGCGATTCATTTTTCGAAAGCGCGGGCATCTCAGGCCTCCGAGGTACAATTCACCCAGCGTTCGTTTCTTAAAAAACAAAAGGGAGCACCTCCTGGAATGTGGCTGGTGGAGCGGGCTGAATCCTTATTTGTTCGCTATGAAATCAGTGAGTTAAAACAAATTTTAGAGTCTGGGGATAAGGCTTAATAGCCCTTGGCTTCAAGGCGGGTTCGGTGTATGCCTTCTCTCTCAATCGAGAGGAACGTCATGCTTGTAAAGCTTAAGCCAGGTAAAGAGAAGAATGCGGTATGGAAGCATCCATGGATTTTTTCAGGTGCCATTTCGAAAGCACCTGATGAATTTTGTCCGGAAGTCCGCATAGAGTCGGCAAAAGGCGATTTTTTGGGAATAGGCTACTACAACCCTAAGTCTCAAATTGCTCTAAGAATTCTTTCGTTCCTAGATCAAAAATTAGATCGCGATTTTTTTTATGGGGCACTATCGCGCTCTTTTTCTCGTCGGCAGCATATTTTAACGACGACAAATACGGCCTGTCGGCTTGTGGCAAGCGAAGCTGATGAACTTCCTGGGTTGATCATAGATCAATATGGGTTGGTGATCGTTCTTCAGTTTTTGACGGCAGGCATGGAGTTTTATCGAAACATCATTTTAGACTTAGTAATCGAAATGCTAAAGCCAGAAACCGTTTGGGATCGAAGTGATGAAGCGGTTAGAGAAAAAGAAGGCCTGGAACAAACATCAGGACTTCTTTTTGGAAAAAATATTACTTCTGAAACACTCATTATCGAAAATGGCTACAAGCTTCTAGTAAACATTCCTTCTGGCCATAAGACAGGTTTCTATTTGGACCAACGACAAAGCCGAGCCGAGGTGAAGCGGATTGCAAAAGGAAAGCGGGTACTCAACTGCTTCTCTTATACAGGAGGATATTCCGTCGCTGCTTTATTAGGGGGTGCTCTCGAAGTTGTGTCAGTAGAGGTAAGCTCCCAAGCGCTCGAGGTACTGGAGAAAAACTTAGAGGTAAATCAAATCACTCAAGGCAATCTGTCCATGAAGCTTGATGTCTTTGAATACCTCAGAAAAGCTAAGGAAGACGGACAAAAATTTGATCTCATCATTTTAGATCCTCCTAAATTTGTGAATTCCAAGAGCGATTTAGATCGTGCAGCAAGAGGGTATAAGGATATTAACCGCCTTGCTTTCCATCTCCTAAACCCAGGCGGAATCCTGGCAACTTTTAGCTGCTCTGGTCATATGGACGATTTGCTTTTTCAAAAGATCATTTTTTCTGCGGCCCTCGAAGCCGGATGCAATGGCCAAATTGTTGGAAAATTCATGCAGGCTGAGGACCACCCTATCCTACTAACCTTCCCCGAATCATCTTATTTAAAAGGGCTGCAGATAAGAAAAATCTAATGCTCTCTTTAGCATTTAAAGTACTTCAGCTTCCCAAAAAGCCCTAAAAAGCCACCAAAGCAAAAACACTTTGGTGGCTGATGCGCTGTCCTATTAAACGCGTATGGGCCTAAATTTTCCAATGGGTCTTTAGACCACTTTTTTTTCTAGCCTCTGACTCATGGAAAATAAAATCTTTCATCCTTTCGAGCTCAGACCAGACCTCTTCTGTGGTGAGTCCTTGGATGGTGCCGTCATGAGACTGAATCGCGTGATGTTTTGAAGTCATGGGACACCAACTTGAGGCTAAAGTGGGCCCATGAAACTGCAAGCTGACTATATCTGCCGCCACGGCGATATGACTTGGCCCATTAGAGTTTCCAATAAACAAGTCACAATTTGAAATCAAAGCAGCCAACTCTTTAAAACTAGTCTTGGGAGCCTTTAAAGTGGGAAGTTGGGTCATAGCAATGGCCTCATCACAAAGTGCCTCCTCCCCTGGCCCCCAAAGCCAAATGATCTCAGCGCCCCAATTCTGAATCAATCGCATTGCCAGCTCGCTAAAAGACTTCAGAGGCCAACGGCGATGAGCGCGGCGATGAGTAGGAGATATGACGACGCGCAACTTAGAATGCGCAAAGGAACCAGCTTTTAGAAGATGTTGAATGGGAGCAATATGATGCTCATCCCAAGGTAAGTCTAATGAAATACTGCTGGGGGAAATGCCAATCGCACGTAGGATTCTAAATTTCTCATCGACAATATAAGCACCACCTCCCCGCGGCACCACCATGTCAAAGAAAACGGATCTAGAAGACTCAAACGAAACTTTCTTTTTTGCCCCTGACAAAGACACATAGAAACAACTTTTAGGATTAAACATAAAGTCCAAAACATAATCAAACTTGAAACTTCTGATTTTTTGGATAAGGCTTAATTCTTCTCTCCAAGACATGGTATCTGAGTAGGTCAAATGACGATCCAAATAGGGATTACCATCTACAACTAGCCGACCCATAGCATGGGACAAAAAAGTCACCTCAGCCTCTGGCTTGGCTTTCTTTATCTCCCGAAGAATGGGGGTTGTAAGCAAAATATCACCCAGCTGCCGCAATTGAATGACAAGAATTCTTTCATGTTTTGGCGGTTTCATATAATTTAAGTTAATTCCTAAGCATAAATCCCAAGTATCTTATAAAAAACTGGGTGTTAAACAAAATGTTTCACATGAATCATCGGGCTAATTTGCACTTATTTCAAGGAATTAAAGGAATTAAGGGAGGCTTTGCACCTAAAAAGCGCATATCCCCCTTAGGATCCAGCTACGGCTTCCCAAGTGTTCCTAGACAGCGGGGACTTCCAGAAAGCATTCTGCTCCAACGACAAGAAAAGACTCCCTACTTTATAGTAGCAAGTCGCTATTTCTGACCATTCAGGCTCCCGGAGCAAGAATGATGGATCCAAAAAAAACCCAGAAGACGAAATAGAAGTCGAAGCAAAAGGAGTTTGGAAATCAACGCTTTTCAGCCGCTATTTTTGCCATTTGCACCGCAGAAAGCCGCCCCACAAGAAGCGTACTTGTATCATCACCATTGCTAAAGGAAATAAGATTCGTGGATTCGCTTGTATAAGAGGCATAGGTTAGGTTACCTTCTTTACCTTCGTAAGCCGCCGGCAAATCTCCTTTTTTGCTCTTCCAAACAAACTGAACCAATTGATCAGATCCGTCATTTTGAGAATAGAGTACAGCTCCTACCTTCGCGAAATCATAATCTATGACTGTGGCTCCTTTTACGGCCCAGCCTGCTGGCACTTTTAGAAGGCCTACTTTAAAGCCGAGATTTGGATATTTTGCAAAATAATTCTCTAATTCAGAAGGATCCTCTGTAATAAGATCCATTCTTCCTGCAGGGTCATTTTCTAAAACTGTACTTTCATAAGACAAATAATAGAGGGCATCAAATTTTCCGTGTTTTTCAGGTGCAAATTTCCAAATAGCGCCGCCAATAGTAAGTCCAAATACAATCATAAACATCAGAAAACGCAACATGCCAGAAATTTTGGATTCATTCCCAATATCAT
This sequence comes from Pseudomonadota bacterium, assembly GCA_037142195.1. GTDB lineage: Bacteria > Bdellovibrionota_B > Oligoflexia > Oligoflexales > CAIMVM01 > CAIMVM01. The sequence continues at coordinate 47,110 of JBAXBA010000004.1, read as the reverse complement.
CGATTCCCTGCTGTTCATCTTCAGTCATATTAGAGGCACCCTGTGCAAAACTTCGAATTTCTAAAGTTTGCTCTTCATTTAAATAGAAGCCATCCATTATTAGCTGTAGCTTCCCATGGGCCTTTTTAAAGACTTCTACTTTGTCTTTATAGTCTGGCCTTTGAAGAAGAGCATCAAATCTTGAAGATACCTCTGCAGGTATTTCACCGGCAGCGTAACGATCTACAAGACTAAAGAAAAGTTCATCGTCACTCATACTTTGATAAAGATTAGTCTTCATTCGAATCCCTCAGAAGTTTCCATTGATTAATATTTTGCGGGCCGCAGAAAGCGCTTTACAAACTTCTGCCTCGTTCAAACCCAACGCATAGGCCGCCTGCTCTTCGTCAAATCCTAAAAAATCGATTGAGATCAAAGCAGCGCGACTTTCAAGATTCATCTTAGAAAAAACGTCTTGAAAAATCCTATGTCCAGATTTTGGCGCAGCGTACTTTCCCTGACGATCCAATCTTTTCCATGCTGTTCGAATCAATGCGACTAGATCAGTATCCCCATCTCCTGGGCTTGGAAGATTGTCCGCTATTTCGCTATAGGTGCTTCGAGTTAATTCGAGTGCCGCTTCTCTTTCAAGAACACAGGCATGGGAAAACTGAAACAACTTGTCAGACAAGGGACAAAGTACATTTAAGTAGTAGCTAAGGCTGGATGGGCTTAGGCTCATCTTTCGACTCCCTATAGAAGTTACATACTTCCATAGTACCACAAAAAGTAGAAAATCTGCTTTCATGTTAAAATAGTCAGGGTAAACTAGTAAAATTTCGTGGGCGGAGTAAGTATGAAACATCCCTGGCTGGTCATTATCCCTGCCCGACTTAATAGCACAAGGCTTCCTCAGAAGCCCTTAGCTGATCTTCATGGCAAACCCTTGATCATCCGGGTCGTAGAAAATATAGCCCCCTTAGCCAAGCTTGGCGTCCGAATCGTCGTGGCTACGGATTCTTCTCAAGTTGCAAGTCTTTGCCTCAAAGAAAATATAGAAGCTGTCTTGACCCGCCCAGAGCACGAATCTGGTACCGACCGCTGTGCTGAAGTTGCGAGTCGGTTTAGAGAAAGGTTTATTATGAACCTTCAGGGAGACGAACCCTTTGCTGATCCAGAAACTTTAATTACGCTTATGGAAGAATTTGAATTGTCAGATGCAGACATGGCGACCCTTGCCTTTAAACGCCAGGGAGCGGAAGGGCTGGAAAATCCCAATGTTGTAAAAGTCGCGATTACTGCCCACCGCAAAGCTCTTTACTTTTCAAGAAGTCCGATACCGCACTATCGGGACACCGCACCAGAGGCCTGGCTCCAACATCAAGGAGTCTACGTTTTTAGAAAAGACAGCTTGATGACTTTTGTCGCCATGAAGCCTTCACCTCTAGAAACTGCAGAAAAGTTGGAGCAACTTCGTGCTTTGGAAGGAGGAATGTCTATTTTGGTCGTAGAATCAAAGGTTTCCAGCCTAGGAATTGATACTGCTGAAGACTTAGAAAGAGCCAGAAAAATCTTCGAGGCCAGAAAATGATATACATTTATCTGGTTTTGTTTTTTCTCTGGATTCCTAGATCTGAAGCTTTACCGATCAATTTCGGCATTTCTCAAGATGGGATCAAATACAATCAAATCATGGCAAAAGATTTTTCCATCTACGTTGACTCTAGGGGCAAGCATGAAGGCCCCATGATATTAAACTCACTTGAGGCGGCAAAGCCTGTTTTTGAAGCTTGGTTCGAAAAAAACCGAGACGGCAAACCTCTACCTGTTATCAGCTCGGCTGTCACCTCAAATGCGTCCTTTGCCAACTGGATATTTGATCAAGTCGAACTCCAAACCATGGGACAATTTGAGAGGGATCTTGCTTGGCACGAGTACACACACTCGACCATGTATCTCCACTTCTATAACATTTTCGGCCCCCCTGGAGCCACACTTAACCTCATCTGGATGCCATCATGGTACATTGAAGGCCTAGCCGAAGCCCTATCTGTCTCATCGCGTTCTACAACTCAGATGATGTACGAAAGGTATCACGCTTTAAGTGGCCATTGGCCTTCCTATGATAAGCTCCATGCACTCTATTCCGACGGTGATTGGGCACAAGAGGGATATCCCACCGTAGGTTCTTTTGTGCGATGGATAAGCCTTAAAGCCATACGAAAGAGCCCCAACCAGAATCAACTTCCGGCTTTCCTAAAAGACTTTAGATTTTATTCTGCTCCGTGGCTTTGGCCATGGGCTGCCTTGCCATTCAATGGATTTATGCCCTTTGATCGAGCCCTGGAAAATCAACTAGGTGAAAGCGGCGCCAAACTCTGGGAAGAATACAAAAAAGAAGCCACAACCTTTTGGCAAAGTCAGCGAATTTCCAAGCAGCTTACGGAGTCTAAATCTCCACGGCTAAAACTCGCCTATTTGCATTCCTTAGCAATCTACGGAAATTCCGTTTTCATCGACGCGCCCTCGAGTAGGGGGTCCCAAAAAGGGAAAGAGATCTTGTTTGATCATGATTCCCAATGGGCCGTTAAAATCGACGATAGCAATACTTCTTTCGCTCAAAGACCAAGCCAAGGAACTAAAATTGAAAATAGCGACATAGAAGTCATGATGCAGAGAAGTGAAAAAGCTCACGATCTCGCCTCCCCAGAGATGATGATAGCTAGGACACCGGGGGGTAAATGGAAGAAAATCGCTGCTCTTAAGGGCGTAGAAAAGCTTTTTGACACGGGAGATCGGATAGCCTGGTCCATGTGGCACGGAGAGGATACATGGCTCTGTTTTCTGGTACTGAAAGACATCACAAAAAACCTTGCCTCGGATTCCAACTATTTTTTAAAACCAAATTGCAACGCCCAATATACGCTTCCCCAGACGATGAATATACTTGGTACAAAGAGTTTTTTAGACCCGAAACTCGGACGTCCGACGATTAGCGAAATCTGGCTTAAAGTCTCTGAGCAAACACTACTAGGCGACCGCTTTAAAGTGCAAGTTTGGAAGCGGAATACTAATGAGATTCAGACCTTGAAATGGGATGAAAATGCCGATCCTTTAAAAATTGCTTTTGCTGGGGATCAGACTTGGGTGCTCACAGCGGATGGACTTACTCAATCCTTATGGCGCATCAGTGAAGATGCCACTTGTCTAGAAACACTGCCTTTCGATGACTATTTAGTGTCAGTTTTCGGCTTGGAATCTGGCGAATTAATTGCAGGTCTAAAGGAAAATGACGGCTATAGCTTGAGAAAAATCGACCCAAGTCATGAAAAGAAGTTTAGCTGCCCTGGATCCACGGGACATCTGTCACCCATCCTTTACTCCCTAAGAAAGTCTCAACCCTCGTCTTCGAGCGGCACAGCTGAAGGCATCCCATCCTTTTCGAAGTCTATGCTAGAAACCGATTTCTGGGCCTATATGACTAAGCTCAAGTCAAAGCTTGTAGAACAGCCGTATGCCCCCACGACAAAAGCCAAAGACTCAAAAGATATGAATCCAGATCCCCATACTTCTTTGATCTCGAGTCCCAAACCCCAACTTCTCGCCTCGACTGAATCGCTAGATTCGGAACAGACTCTCATCCCGAACCCTGAAAAAGGAAAATCACAGGATGGGGTTTTCCCTCACCTGGAGTCTCAATCGACTTGGGATCAGCTGACTCTTGACACAAGCAGAGTTCTCAAAGGAGCCCTACCTTTAGACCAGACCATATCCTCACCGGTTGACATTTCAGGAGCCCCTGAGTCGACTACCAGCAAAACATCTACGCCTCCTGTATCAGCGGAGCCCTATAAATGGAAGGCCCGCCCTGCACTTCTCTTTCCTTGGGTGGGAGGAGATGATGCCATGGGGCTTCAAATGGGTATTATCTCGATCCCTCTCGTGGATAGCCTTCAAAATGAAACTGTCAGAGCCACAGTTCTCGTCGGTGTGGAAAGCAGATTCCCGTCGGTAGACGTTACCCTATCGTCCAATCGGTTTAAAACGCTTTTAAGTCTTTCTGGATACAAAAAACAGACTTATAACGGATTCATTCGAGACCCTAAGACCGGCAGAGGCAGTGTTAGCTATTATGACGAAGTGGGCGCTCGTTTTGAGGCTTCGAACTATGCCGTTATAGGCGACCAACGCTTTGACTATTCCCTAGGTGTAAAGGGAGCCAATCTCACGACTTTATACGGCCCCAACCTTTCTAGAATAGGAACTCTTTGGGAACCAGGAGGCCAAATTTCGACGGGACGCTCCCTCGCCCAATGGCGCTTAGGTTTAAATTTGGGGGGCACCTTTACAACCGAAGCTCTCAGCAAAAACTTTGATTACAATAAATTCGAGACCTCCGTTACTCTTTCTCGGCGTATTGCGAGCTCACAGCTCATTCTTGGTGGGGAAACATCGCGCACACGAGGCAAAAAAATGCCGTTTTTAAAAGAACTCTATACCCCACTGAAGACTTTTATTCCTGGAAGTGGTGGAGGGATCAACCAGAATAATTTCGCCCTCACTCCCACCAATGGCCTCCTATCTGGTTCTGCAGGAGATACTCAAGGCCGCGCCAAGGTGAATTGGACGATTCCGGTCATTGAGTCCATTGAAAAGTACCGCTTTATTTTCTACTTTGATCGTTTGGACTTTACCGCATTTTTTAACTATGGGGGCGCTTGGAATCAGCAACCTACCCCACCTTCTGGAACTGTTTTAAAAGCAGCTCACGGCTACAATCTTGATTTGCAGTTTGAAAATAAAGGCGTTAAATTCACGGCTGGCCTTGGTGTTGGTCAACTTGTCGGCAATCCTTTTGAGGCTTTTGCAAAGTTTAGTTTTGACAATTACTTTTAAGGTCTTTTATGGCGAATCAATGGGGTAGTTTTTACAGAACCAGTACTTTTGGCGAGTCCCATGGCTATGCCGTGGGCGCTTTGATCGATGGCGTCCCAGGAAACCTTGAAATCGACTTAAAGCGCATTCAAGGCTGGCTTGAACGGCGCAGGCCTGGCCAAAGCGCGCTTACCTCCCCTCGCCAAGAAAAAGATCTCCTGGTATCCCTCTCCGGACTGCAAAATGGCCGAACCTTAGGCAGTCCCCTCTGTTTTGCGATATTTAATAAAGACCAAAAGCCAGAAGACTACGCCCACCTCGAAAAAGTCTACCGCCCTTCCCATGCCGATTGGTCCTGGGAAAAGAAATTTGGCATCAAGCCGCAAAGTGGTGGCGGCAGATCCAGTGCGCGGGAGACCATCGGAAGGGTGATTTCAGGTGCCGTTGCCGAGCAAATCCTTGAAGCTTTTGGGCTTTCCCTTTCGGTCGTTGCTTGGGTCGATACCATTAAGGATTTACGAGCCGATGTGAAACACACTCCCACCCGTGAGGAGGTCGATCAAAGCGTTGTTCGCTGCCCAGATCCCCTAGCATCCAAGGCCTTTGAAGCTCTCATTACAGATGTTAAGAAAGCCGGTGATAGCGTCGGCGGTACCATTCAATGCATCGTAAATGGTGTCCCAGCAGGACTGGGCGAGCCCGTATTTGCAAAACTTGAGGCTGAACTTGCCAAGGCGATGCTTAGCCTCCCCGCTTCCAAAAGTTTTGAAATCGGTGAAGGTTTAGGAGCTACCTTAATGCTGGGCTCTGAACATAACGATGGCTTTACTTTAAAAGAAGGCGCCGTTAGCCCAGAAACAAACCGCCATGGCGGTGTGCAGGGTGGCATTTCCACCGGCCACCCCCTTTCTTTTCGGGTTGGATTTAAGCCTGTCGCTACTTTAGGAAAAGAAGTTGCGACGCTCAACCAAGAAGGTCAGCCCGTGAGTATAAAGGCCGGGGGGCGTCATGACCCGTGTGTACTACCGCGAGCGGTACCGATTGTCGAAGCTATGGCTTATATGGTCATACTTGATTTCTATTTAGCGCAAAAGGCGAGGGAGCTCCCATGAAACAAATATTAGAATTGCTCACGCCCTTTCATCCCACTTCTCTTAAAACTCGTGAAGAGACCATAGGTCAATCGGCCCACTCCTTGCTAAATGAGGGAGAAGATTCTTTAGAGAAGAAAGTCGTTCTTATAGGTATCCCCGATGACAGGGGAGTTCTCTCAAATCACGGAAATCCAGGCGCTAAAGAGGGACCTTCAGCATTTCGAAAGGCATTCTACGCTCTATACGATAGACCTGGACTTCATGCCTTAGGACCGAAAATTATAGATGCTGGAAATATTGCATTAGGCGATGACATTTCAACTACTCATGAAAAATTAGCTAGGGTGGTCGCATTTTTCTTTAGCAAAAAAGTGGAAACTGTCGTCGTCATCGGTGGCGGCCACGATTTTAGTTTCGGCTCCTACAAAGGCCTTCAACAAAACGAAAGCGATATCATACCCATTATCAATTTTGATGCCCATCTTGACTTGCGGCCTGTTGTGGCCGGACAAATCAATAGTGGCACGCCGTTTTCAAGAATTATCGAACATTTCCCAAACTCCATAGACTCTGGACGAGCTTTACTTGAAGTGGGCATTCAGCAGGAAAGAAACCCTGCTTCCTTATTTGATTACGCCAGAAAACATCAAATTAAAGTTATTGAGTTTAAAAACCAAAGTTGGATTGCTACCGAAGATCTAAGTCAAGTCCCTTCCCAAACCATGATTTCGCCTAAAAAGCCCAGTGATTTTATCAACGATCACCTCGACATCTATCGAAAGAAGTATTCCCATAAAATTCTGAAAAGACTTCACATCTCCTTAGATCTTGATGTTTTTTCTTCCTGGATTGCACCGGGAACCAGTGCTTCGACCCCCTTGGGCTGTCCCGTAGATGATGTATTAGAGAGTATAGAATCCTTAATGACGGCATCTTCAAGTCGATTGCTAGACATAGCCGAATTATGTCCAAGCCGCGATTTTAATGGTCAAACCTCCCGACTTGCCGCCAATATGGTTTACCGCGCTCTTTGCGTGCTGCCTTAAGATATTGATCTGAAGGTTTATAATCTGTGTTTTTAGGGTTTTATAAAATATAAAACTTTAAAATGAATTGAGATCTACCGAAGACTGAGAAACGTCATGGGAGACTATCAGTTGAAATTCGCGATTGCCGCACTAAGCCTCTTGAGTACATTGTCTAATGCCGGAACCGATGGGGCCGACATGCAAGTGTATTCGGGTGGTGGATTTTCAACTTACAAAAGCAAAGTGGTCGCCATGAACGACACGAGTACGGCCATTGGCTACGGACTCAAAATCCGAGCTGGGACCGATGGAGATCTCGGAGTTCATTGGGATGAATTTACCAATAAAACGAAATTCGCCCTAAACAGCAGCGAAACTAAGATTTCCTTTCAAGACACGAGCATTCTCTTTAACGTGGGGAGCTTCTTTCTTGGACCCGTATTTTCCAAAGTAACGATTGATGTAAACAATCAAGGCACAACCACACTGAGCGGACTAGGCTCAGGATATGGAGTGAATACTGGCTTTTCCATTGACACTGGAAAAGCCAGTACGGTCTATTTTGAGGGAAAGATGATTACGACCTCAATCCTTAAAGCAGAAGATAGCGTAAAAGCTTCCATGGGCTCTAGAACCGACTTTAAAATCGGCGGCATCATTCCCATTACCAAAAAACTACTCTCCCTAGACCTCGCTTGGCGCATGCAGAGTTGGCCCGTTACCATTAGCGGCCAAACCGGGAAAGAATCCCTCTATACAACTTGGCTAGGCTTACTTTTCAATCTTAATATTTAAGTCTTTGAGATTCCCAAATTTACGGGACAAAAGTTAATACTAGGAAAAGTTGCTTGATTTTTCTTCTAACTAGCCAATCATGCGGAGATTATCACCCATATTCTCCGCACAATTTGCGGAGATAATTCTTGCTAGTGCGGAGAATTTCCGCCATAATCTCCGCATCTACTGCGGAGATTATATGGCATTTCTTTGGGAACAAAAGCACTGGCCGGAAATGACCTGGGACTCGGCAAGCCTCTCCACCCTCCTTGCCACAGTTACCCATGAGCAAGGTCGTCTGCGCGGGAAGATGGAAGGGGTGGGCTTTAAACTTCGAGGTGATGCCCATCTTCAAACCCTGACTGAGGATGTGATCAAATCCAGTGAGATCGAGGGAGAATACCTCAAAGCCGACCAAGTGCGATCGTCGATCGCGCGAAGACTCGGAATGGATTATGGGGGATTAACACCCGCGGATAGAAATGTCGAAGGCACGGTTGAGATGATGCTCGACGCGACGACCAATTGCGACAGCCCCTTGACTCTGGAACGCCTGTTATCTTGGCAAGCTGCGCTCTTCCCGACAGGACGCAGTGGCATGACCACGATCCGTGTAGGAAAATGGCGCGATGATAGAGATGGGCCCATGCAGGTGGTATCGGGACCAGTGGGTCGAGAGCGGGTTCACTACCAGGGACCTCCTGCCGATCGAGTTCCACGGGAAATGACAACCTTCCTAGAGTGGCTGACAATATCCCGCGGAGAACACCCTTTGCTGACCGCAGGCCTAGCGCATTTCTGGTTCGTAACCATTCATCCCTTCGACGACGGCAATGGCCGGATAGCCCGAGCGATCGCTGACTTGATGCTTGCCCGATCTGAACAATCGAACCAGCGTTTCTATAGTATGTCATCCCAGATCCGAAGGGAGCGCAATGAATACTACGAAATTCTAGAAAAATCACAAAAGGCCGGCCTGGATGTTACCGAATGGTTGGTTTGGTTCTTGAGCTGCCTGCATAGGGCAATCAAAAATAGCGGTGAAATATTGGGTCGCGTGATGACGAAAGCCAGCTTCTGGGAACGTTTCAACCAACAACCACTGAACGATCGCCAGATCAAGGTCCTAAATTTGCTGCTTGACGGATTCGAGGGGAAACTAACGAGCTCCAAGTGGGGCAAGATCGCTAAATGCTCCCAGGACACGGCCACCCGCGACATTAAAGACCTGATTGGACGCGGCGCCCTAAAGCAGGAGCCAGGGGGAGGGCGTAGTACTTGCTATTCTCTGCTTTTGGAAGGGAATGAGTTGGTCGATAATTAAAGAACAATGCCCCTAGATCATCCCACCCATCCCACCAGCGTCATGGCGTCTCAGACTGTTTAGGCATCTGTTTTTCTCTATTTGTACTGACAGGTAAATTTAAAAAACTTAGATTCGTGAATCCCGAATATTTTGGTACTGATTTGTATTGGTTTACCTGAAAATTGGTCTGCTGCAGGTCTGCAAAGTTTTAATAGCTTCATTTTTTTTCCAATAGATTTCCGTGATATGCCCGTTTAAAAATAAAGCTGCAAATGGAGTACATATGCTATCTCCCTGTTATCTCGCTCTTGAATCAAGTTAAAAACCCCTGATATTACCAAGCTGTTCTTCGTTTAGACCAGCAGATCTTAGGTTTTAAGCAAATCTCTGCCAGAACCTCCAATGTCATTCCTCTATGATATCTTGTAGGGAGCCCAACTCAATTGGCTCTTTTCGATACCGTGTATGTGGCGCAATGAATTTCTTCATTGGAGAACTCTTGTAGGCAAGTTTTTTAGTTGTGGGAGAAAGTGAAGACACTAGATTGCTGCCTCGAGAAGTTTTTAGCGCTGTTGTTGGTGTCAAAGTGGGTAACGAGAGTGGCTCAAAAATCTTGTTTTAAGTCTCATAGCTCCCTAATAGCCTAAAAACATCTGCCTCTCGAAGGAATCCTCTTATCTGCGTAAGATATTTGAATTGAAACCGACTAATTAAAGATAAATGAATAATTCTGGCAACTTAATCCTAGAATGAAACGCTTTTTCTTTGAGAGCATTTCTAACTAGCCGAGTTTTCTCATAGTTTACTCATGTAATTCCCATTACAATGATACTCTTCGGGGATGATTGCCTTTCAATGGGAGGAAATAGAATACATGAGGAATTTTTTCACTAATGTCTTGTTTTGCAGCGCAGTAGTCGTTTCAGGAAGTCTTTTTGCGTATGATCTACCCAAAGATAGCGGCAAGTCAGAAGTCAGCTCAGCCAGTACAGAGGGACTGAAAAAAATGTCGGCGGGACTTGCTGAAATCGCCAAACACACACGAAAGTCTCTGGCGTTTATTTCCGTTTCTAAAAACGTAACATTATCTGGTTCAGGACAAATGGACCCTTTTGAATTCTTTTTTGGACCCGGAAATGGACGCCCTGGCCTTCGAGAGGAAAGAAAACAAAAGCAAGAGGGCTTAGGCTCAGGCTTCATCGTTGACATTTCTAAGGGATACATCCTCACCAATAACCACGTTGTAGAAGATGCGGATGAAATTTTTATTAAGCTTGCCAACGGAAAAACATTTCCCGGTAAGGTTTTAGGCCGCGACAAAAACACAGATATTGCTGTGGTTAAAGTAATCGATGATAAGTTTGATCGAACAGGGCTAGAGCAATTGACCGTATCCGAAGCGGACTCCTTAGACGTGGGCGAGTTGGTTGTGGCGATGGGCGCTCCCTTTGGCCTAGAGGCTAGCCTTTCGTTCGGCGTGGTCTCTGCCACCGGGCGTGGAAACCTTCAAATCACCCAGTTAGGGAATTTTATTCAAACAGATGCCGCGATTAACCCAGGAAACTCCGGCGGTCCCCTTGTGGGCATGGATGGAAAAGTTGTCGGTATTAACACTGCTATTTTCTCTAAGTCAGGCGCCTATAATGGAATCGGCTTTGCCGTTCCTGCAAAACTCATTCGTTCGATTGCCCCCAAATTGATAAGCCAGGGCGCGGTAAAAAGAGGATATATTGGTATCGGAATGCAGCCTTTAACTGATGAGCTAAAAGAAGGACTGAACTTAGGAAAAGATGAAACAGGAACTCTGGTCCGTCAAGTAGAACCCTCATCCCCTGCCAGTAAATCTGGAATTAAAGAAGGTGATGTTCTTCTTCAAGTGGACAACAAACAAATTACAAATGAATCAGACTTATCCAACGCTATTGGACTCTCTAACCCAGGCGATAAAGTTCAAATCAGTCTTTGGCGAAATGGTGCCAAAAAGACGATTACGGTAATCGTCGGTGAGTTTCCGGGTGATGAAGTAGCTAAATCGGGCAAAGAGAAGGATACCGCTAAACCGGCCAAAGGGGCGCCTTTTGGAGTGGGAGTTCAAACCCTAACAGCGGATCTTAGAAGTGAATTAGAGCCTCAATCAAAAACGGGAGCAGTGGTAACCGGGGTCGAACCCGATTCACCAGCTGCGAAATCAGGGCTTTTAAGAGGTGACATCATCATAGCCTGCAATGGACAAAAAATAAGCAGCGCCGAGGACTTTAAAAACTTAGCGAGCGGCGCAAAACGACTTCTGCTGCGTATTGAACGAGAAGGAAGCTTTGCCTACGTAAGTCTCAAAAAGTAAGTCTCAAAAAGTAGGCCTCAAAGACTTGGAAATGCTCCTTCCAAGAGTTAGGAATCATAGGCTGTGAAAAGGACTAAATCCTAATTTTTGGATCGCTACCAGCGCTGTAAATTACGAGCCCTTACTTGGCTTTTTAAAGGGAACCCTCAACTAGGGTTCCCTTTTTGCCGGCCAACTTTCCGCCCTTAGATCCCTGGGTCTTTATTCTAGACTTAACGAAAGGAAGTTTTTCTGTTAAGTACCTTCCCTAGGCGCACCAAACTATTGCCGTACAGCGGGACTCCGAGGCTTGATAAAATCCATTGTTGATATGCTAGACTCTATAACTTGGCTGACGGAATCCAACTCTGTAGTCACACCGTCTGCCATAAAAATTACTGTTTTGGGACTAGGAGCAGGATCTCCTGGCTCCGCATTGATCCCGAAACAAATCCATGGTGCCTCCATCCTGAGCATCGAGGATGCATTCCTTGGCAAAGAGGGAGATGCCATTTTCACTACTCAAAAGAGAGTGGCTATTGGGGTTCGAACAGCCGACTGTTTGCCTCTCCTTTTTTTCTCAAATCGAGCCGATTTTATAATGGCTGTGCATGCAGGTTGGAAGGGTTTTACAAAAGGAATTATCTATGAGGGAATCCAAGCTGCAAAAAGCTTAGGAATTCTTCCTAGCGAATTGAGTGTTTTTGTAGGCCCAACTATAGGACGGGAGGCTTTTGAGGTGGGACCTGAAGTTGTAAAAGCATTTCAAGCGCAACTCCCCCCAGAGGCCCTTTATCTGTCTCTTTCTAAGGGTTCTCTAGATCGATGGCATATCGATCTTCAAGTGGCTGCGGCACTCGAATTAGCCCGACATGGCATTTCTCCCAGATCCATTCAAGTTCATCGAGTTTGTACGAAGTCGAGCTTGGAGTTCCATAGTAAAAGACGAGAACAATCGGGTTTTGGACATAACTATGCCATCATCGAAATGGGGGATTAATTGCTGAAATTTTTATCATTGTTGGTATTCCTATTTCCCCTAGCTTGTGAACGCCCCAGGGATTCGGCATTTGTGACTACTATAGAGGACACAGTCTCTGACACTCCCTATCATGTCACTTACAAGACTTCTCTCAAAAGCTATAGCTTAGTCTTGTTTATTAACAGTGCCTCCTGCAGAAATACCATTTCCTTTCACTCGGGGGCCCAGTTCGCCTTTGAAGGTCTTGATGTCGGCATTATGACGGTCGATAAAGCGGGAACCAGAACGGGCGCTAATGCACTTTTAAACCTTTTCTATTGTTCAGACACCTATTGGAATGCGAATCACCCAACCGCAAGGGCTGAGCAGATTCTATCTGCCTTAAATAGCTTTCAAAGTAAGAACCAAGGTTGGAATGGTAAACTCTATCTGGTAGGAGCCTATGAAGGCGCGCTCCCAGCCATTTCCCTAGCAAAACAGTGGCCAAACGTCGAAGGCCTTATTCTTTTGAGCATAGGCTCCGGCCTCAAAGATTCTAGCATCTTTAAAAAGGCTTTGACCTGTGAAGACAAAACTAAAAATCAGAACGCGCCGTGTACAAGTATCGAAAATTCCATAAGCACAAAACTTAATGAAATCAAAACTTCAGATCCAAACTCTGCCACAACTTGGACCATCGAAGGATTAACCGGCACAAGTAAATGGTTTCAGGAAATGCTCTCTTTTGACCTAGATAGCTCCCTTAACTTTAAGCTTCCAAGAACCCTCATCATCCACGGTGGTCGAGACTACATCGTACCTCTTAATACTCTAGAGAGTATTTCTAAAAACCATCCTGAAGTAGAGTTGAAAGTATTTAGTGACCTGGATCAAGGTTGGATGGATAGCCAAAACAAATCCAAGTCTCAAGACGTGCAATACTTTGCAAGAGACTGGATTAAAAAAAACAACTAACCGCGCAAAAACTTGAGATGTCTTTGCTATTTTGATTCCAGGTTTTCCAGAAAACCTTGCAAATAGTCAATGCGCTTATCAAGGGAACTCGCTTCTTCCATCTGATCCACCAACGAAGGATCTAGGGCGAGATCCGCATTCTTTTGATCAGAACTCTTACGAGCCAACTCACTTACTTTGCGGCGCAATAGGTCGTTACGAGGCGAAATTCGCAATAAGCGACGATATATACCCAGAGCTTTAACATAATGATGCTGGCTCTCAAATATTTCCGCAAGAGTGGTCGAATCTAATTCCACAACAGAATCTAGGTTTTGATCTTCGGTAGAATTCGCGCCGTCAGGAGTAAAAATATCAGACAAAGCTAAAACATGGAAGTTCTCTACCCCTCGATAGACTTTTGTTAAAACCGGCTTGGATAAAGGGGAAGCTGGCGCACTTTCACTTAAAGGAACTCTATTCGCGCTTAAAGGATATCCTCTTTTAATGGCTTCACGACAAATCACGTCTTTAACGGCAAAAATACCTTCAGAAACTAAAAGCCTTCCGAGTTCCATGACTTCCGGGTCTGAGAGATTATGGTTTCTGATATTTTGAAGTGCCGCCCTCGCACTGGCTTCATCTTCCAAAACGATCGATAGCTTAAAAATTAGATGCTGGGCCAAAAGGTTATCATTAAGGCTCACGGGACTCGATTGAACACAGTCCCAAGCGTGATTGACCATCCCTTTGTGGAAAAGCTCTCGAACCAATACAACCCTGGCTACTGAATATCTGGGATGATTCGCAACGCCCTGTAGCAGAAGTTCGAGGGCTTCATCAAGTTTATTGTGGGCTTTCAATATATCTGCGATCGGCAGAAAAAGTCGCCCCTGGATATCTGCTGAAAAGCGATTTACGACCTCGCGTTGGACATCCGTTAATGGCAACCTCGAGACCAAGTCAATCCAATGCTTCATCGCAACCTCATGTCATTTGAATCCATTCTACCAGATTTTTAGAGAAAGGTAGAGGATGACAAAGGTCTTTCAAACCCCGTTTCAGGAGCAGGGCCCGTCAAAGCGGTAGGTGTTTCGGTTTTTACGGAAATCACAACGGGATCTGCAGGCGCCAGACTCCCGGAGCGAACACCAAGGGTGCCATTTATATCTATACCAGCCGGGGGACACTGAGGCCAAACTTGGATGGTTAGGACCCCGCACTCATCTGTACACCACTCGGACATAGGAGTTGCAATCCCCGCATATTGACTGGGGGAGAAAGTTTTTTTATCATCTGAAAACGTCCCATTTTCCGTAGAAGACTTTTCCACGGAAAAAACACTCCCCGAGGTTTCTGCCAAAAAACTTACTCCTCCGACTGCCACATCAACCATGTCCTCCGCTTTTTTTCCATAAGAAGACCCAGGCACGGAATTGGTAACCTTAAAGCTCAACACCACCGGTCGTTCAAAAATGCCTTGCGAGCTACACACAAATTTTTCAGGAATGTTGATGGGGGTCACCTTCATTCCAATTGAGTCTCCAATCTTGGCTTTGGAACATTTCAACGCGCACTGTCCCGGAGTTCCTGACGGAGACACTCCACAGCCAAAAACCAGGAACGTTAAGCCGGAATATAGAAAAAAAGTTTTCATAGCTGCTCCTCTCCGTTGCCGCCCGAACTATTGGTCGAATTATCGGTCGCATTATTTGTGGAATTGCTTTCACTGGAACTATTAATCGGGTTTTCCAGCCCTTGCGGGTTAGCTCCTTGACTCTGCGAAGAGTTTGCGCTGGCATTCGCTTGGGCTGAATTGGCTTGGGCTGAATTGGCTTGGGCTGAATTGGTAGCAGCAGTGTTTAATTGAGAACCAGAACCCTCAGCCCCCATCGAATGGACGGCGGAGGTAGGTTCAAGGGAACCTTGAGCGGCATAGGTTGAGTTGGTTTGTGGCAGATCCACATAACTTGCACCACGAGTGCGATCATCTGACTTTCCATTGACAATGGTCGGAGTCACAAAAATAATGAGTTCTGTCTTTTGCATTTCTTGAACAGTACTTTTAAAAAGCCATCCAATGATGGGTATTTTTGAAAAGAATGGAACAGCCTTGACAACTTCTTCTTTTCGAGTTGTATAGACACCACCAATTACGGCAGTTTCTCCGCTTTTTTTGAGCATCCAAGTTTCTAGCTTCTTATTGGCCATACCTGCAACCGCAGTCTTGGCTTTACCTGTGACCGGTGTGTCGGCATTTAACTTCACATTCATCCCCACTGAACCATCAGCTGAAACTGAGGGGGTAACATTTAGGGTCAGATTGTATTGGATACTTACGGGAGACGACTTTCGCTCCGTGGAGGTAGTTGCTGAGCTATTATCTACTGCATCAAAGTAGTCCGTGAGGCCCTGCTGGATTAAAGCGGGTTGCTGATCAAGGACGAGTACGCTTGTGTTTTGCAAAATCTTAGCATTCTGCTTAGCCTCGGAAAAAGCTATGACGGCATCCAAATTAACGGCATTGTTCAAACTACCTAGACGTGCACCTATTTGAGCTGTGGGTGCTTTGGCAGATGGAACATCGATGGCTACGCTTGAAGTTGCTGTCTTGGGAAAGGGCAATGAACCAAATCCAAGACCGCGAGCAGAGTCTAATAGTAAGTTTGTCCCCCACTTCACACCGAAATCATAGTTAAAGGATTCCGACGCTTCAACAACTTTTACGGCTATTCGGACCTGAGGGGTCGGCGTGTCGAGCTTTTCAATAATAGACTTAAATTTGGAGAGAAGCTCAGGCACAGCCTCTATGACAACCGTATTTGTTCTCGTATCCCCTGTGATTTTCATTCTGGGATCAAGTCCCGTATCAATGAGACGCGTGATTGATTTTTCAATATCTGCAGATTTTGCGAAGGACAATTTGTAGACCATTTGCCGGGTTCTTTGTAGTTTGAGTGCTTCGACTTTGGCTGCCATAATGTCGATTTTTTGACCCTTGAGATTGGCAAACTTGTCGATTCTTACAACATTTCCTGGAAGCTGAGAGTAGCCTAAACCGTAAGTGTCAAGGATGGCACCTAAAGCATCTGTCCAGCTCACATCTTTTAAACTTACATTCACTTTTAAGTCTTTTACGGCTTCATCGGTAAAAATAAAGTTGGTTCCATTTTCCTCAGACAAAACTTTTAAGACGTCAGAAAGTCTAGCTCCCGTAAATTCTAACTTTACGGGGCGAGTTACTTGGCCACCACTTGACTTCTCTGCTCCCGCAACACTTTCTGCACCCATTGTATCCGGACCAGTAAGATCCACGAACTCAGAATCAGCGCCGGCCGTATTTATCGGTGCTAGGCTTGCAGAATTTACGCTTGCATTAGGTGCTAGAGGAGCTGCATTTGTAACCGCTCCTGAAGTTTTCATTTGATTGGAACCATTAAGGTACATGCCAGTTGCCGCATTACCGTTCAAACTCATTTTTGAATTCGTTCCGTTGCTGACCGCACTGTTTGGGGTCATGCTATTTATTGCTCCGCCATTACCGCCCGCTGCATTTTGCGGAAATGGTGTCTGGGCACCTGTCGCCCCATTGGAAGAATTCTTAGGAGAAACAGCATCCAAATCTTCGTCTAGGGCATACCCATCGTTCCCCACAGCAGCAATTTGGTACTCAAATAATAGGGTTGGAAGTTCTAAACTCTTTTGAAGGGAAAAGTCATTGCCTGTATCATCTAGCTGTTCTTCTTCATCTGGAATGTTCTCAGGACTATTGTTCAGGCCCTCATTCTGGGTCCCGTCAAGATTCTCACTTTCAGCGCCCTGAAGAGTAGGATATTCGTTGGCCGCCTGGGCATGCTGATTCTCCAACTTAACATTACCGCCGTCCATGTCCCCGAAGTTACTTCCGTTAAGCCCTGAAGCTCCGGTATTAGAAATTGCTGCATTTGCCGGTAGTTGACTGTTGGCACTCTGAGAGGGATTGGATGTCGACTCAGCCATGGGCACTGCTGCTTCTGGGGCAACCTGAGATGCTTCAGAAGGCGCAGACGGAGCGATAGACTCAGCTTGCAGAGGATCTCCGCCAAGGGCCGGCGCTTGACTAAAAGCTCCTTTGGTGGGATCTGGAATTTTTGATGCCTTTAAAGGCTGTTTCGAACCCGATTGGATAATGGGCTGAACTCTAAATCCTGAAAGGAAACTTCCCCTCGACTCTGCAGACATCCCTATCGCAGAGTTTCCAAAATAGCGCTGGGGAATGGAAAACGTGATAAGTATGTTGCCTTTATCAGCAAAAAGTCGTGGCACTACTTTGTCTCTGAGGGTCATCACCACATCAGTGTATGATTTCTCTAAGTCTTCTCTCATTCTAATGAAAGAAACGGGGCTCTTAAACTCTGAACAGTCGATATCACGCCTGACTTTCTTCTTTAAAGTAGTCTTGTAGAGTCTCACAACCAGTTCAGGTTGCTGCTTCTTGTTCACTTCTTGTAGCACGTCGTACTCGGGAACGCCTTCAGAGACGATCTCTACTCTAACTTGTGCGTCTAAAGGTCGATAATCAAAACCAACCCAAGTCAATCTCGGCCCAGCATTTACTACAGTAGTTTCACTTTTTGGGGGTACGACCTGCTCCTTTATCGTGGGAGCCGTAGGCACTGGCATGCTTGCATTTGGAGTTGCAGCATTAGCAGACACAGTTAAGTTGCTCGAGATCGAGCTATTTATCGAGCTATTTATAGCTGAATTGAGTCCGCTCGCAGCATTTAGTGTGACTGAGTTACTCGTCATGGGCATGTTAGAGGGGATTGCCGAATTGGATGTGGAGTTTGTGATGAGATTTGGCTCTCCCCCAAAGGAATTAAAATTCTTCGATATATTCTTATTTCCATTTGAGATGTTCTTAGGCGCATTACCTGAAAATTGATTTTCGGAACCAAAGTCGGTGGTCTCTCCATTAACATTCGAAGCAGAATCCACATCAGAAGTTTCATCATCTAAGGCGGCGTTACTCTGGTTTGCCTGACTATTAGAGATATCTTCTTGACCTTCCTGCGGCTTCGCTGAGGAGCACCCCAACACTAGGCCCATGAGACTGATCCCAACAGATTTTAATACATGTTTCATAACGACATCCTCAAAAAAAGGCTAACTACAGTTCGGCTCCAGTCATGCTTGCAGGCGGCAACAAGGTTTTTTCATTCAATATATTAGGCGGTGCTATCATATTGCTAGCTGAGGGTTTCCCAACGGTGTCTCCGGAAATCTGACGCGTATAAGTCGACGGCATACTCTGGGGGTTCATGGCTCCTCCTGTAGAAGAAGACGGGGGAAGAGGTGGAAACTGAGGGTTTGAAGCTGAACCGATCGGCGTTACCGGACGCTGAGGCTCGACTCCATCACTTTTTTCTTTGGTTTGTTCCTGAGCACCTAATCTAATAAACTCATTCTCTTTTGGCTTCTTACCAGTAATCCAAAGTTTTTGATCCTGAAATTGTCGGGTGCCATCAAAGGAAATTTCAAACTCTCGCACCGAAACAAAAGTATCTGAAATAGCGATGACCTTACCAGCTTTCATTCCAATTGAGTCGCCCATCTGCACAACAACTCCCTCCCCGCTTGGTGTGCTCACTAATGCCTTTTTAGCAGCATTTTTTGGACTCCAAATGCCGACTACCACAAGATCAGTGATAGAATATTTCTGGAGAATGGAAGTCACCTGAATTTCCTCATATCCAGGGTCGGACTCTTTCAAATTCTTGGAATCCTTTCGATTGAGCCGGATTTGAGGTACGAACGGGTCTGGCCTACCAAATGACGCAAAGTGATATTCAGCAGAAGGCTGAACGATATCTTTAATCCTAATCCCGTTGGTTACATCCAAGGCAATTCGACCTGCATCCTCATGGCCAATCGAGCTATCCCAAGCTTGTTCCGACGTATTTTCTGCACCTAAATTTGCTTGGTCTGTCTTTCCAACTTGGCCATTAGCTTCCTTGCTAGAATCAGAAGGCGTCTGTGAAGGTTTCTCAGTCTCTTGCTCAGAAACGGGCATTTGTGGATCTTCTGATGGTATCTCCTTAGAGCCTTTCTCTTTAGACTCTGCCACGATCTCTGGATGGTCAGGATGACCCTCCCCTTTAGCGCGCGAATAGATCAATATTAATAGAGTTAGTGCTAGGCCAAATTTCTTAATTTTCATGGATCACTCGCCCCCATCTTTAATCTGTTTTCCTGGAGGCATTGGCGGCGGTGGTGGTGTGGCAGCGCCAGACTTTTTGCTTCCCGGCTTCGAAGGATCAGCAGGTGGCGGAGGAGCACCATCTTTAGCATGGTCAGCAAATGACTCGTCTGGCTTCATACTTCGAAATAGAACCAATTGCATCGAAGCCTCAACTTGATGATTTCTGACCTCCTTTTCAAACTTTTGGCTGACATCGAGATTTTGCTCACCCGACCGGGAGCTTGGGCCTGTCACTTCACCTTGGACGGTGGCACTATTGAATTCCATGTTTCGGATATGAATCATGGAATCAAAATGAACAATTGCGTCATAAAACTGCGCGATTTCATTATATCCGCCCGAAACTTTTACCTTAATGGGCATTTCCACATAAGGCACTTGCCCCTGAACGACAGCCTCTTCACCTGGGTTGAAAAGTTTTAATGAAACCTTAGCCTTATTCGCCAATACGCCCAGTTTTTGAATCATTAAATCGATAAAATACTCACTGGGCAGGCGTTTTTTGGCGTCAGCCATTTCATTTTCTGTAAACTTCAGTCGCTCCTCTAAGCGCGGCGCATCCTTTTTTTGTTCAATAAATTTTTGCAGCTCAGATTCAGAAGCAGTTTTCTCCGAAGTAGCCTGAGTTTTGTTACCTTCAATGGCTCCAATATCTGTGCTGATCCACCCCCAGAGCGCAGGCAAAAGAAGACCGACACCAATCACTGCCGCTAGCCTTTGCCCGGGCTTTCTTCTTTTATAATTGATGACTAGCTCTTCAAGTTGCATGACTTTTCCTTCAATGAGAAACCGTGGAATCTGCTATGCTTTCAGCTGTACGTTCCTCAAAATTCATATATATATCGAACTTAGAAAATCCATTTGGTTGGATTTCGTCTAAGACGCTTCCTGATTTACTATTTTCAAATATCTTTAATTTCACTTGTGAAAAATTAATTTGGGAACGTATATCTGTCGGATCAAATCTTTGGAGTTTGGTGGCTCCGAGCTCCGACATAAATTGTCCGATGAGTATGGAGTCAAAGGCAAATCCAGAAATCGTAATTTTCCGCCCTATAGTATCCTCTTTTAGCGAAGTAAACCAAAGACCGTCAGGCTTCAATGCTTGAATTTGCTCTAGGACAACTACCGGACGATATTTTGTGAGCCTAGATACCGTAATGGACGAAAGTGCTGAAATCACCGACTTCAATTCTGATATCTTAGCTTCGATACCCTTAAAAACAGCTATCTCCGGCTGAATAGCAGCAATACTTCTTTTAAACTCTTCGGTTTGAGCTTGGATTTCTACGATTTCACTTTCAAGACGCTCTACATAACTACTTACTAGAAAATTAGAAAGAAACAAGGCAAGCACTAAAGCAATGGCGTCGGGAACCCACCAGTTTTTGTCCTCCAATTCATCATAAGGCGCGAGCTGTATTTTAATCATGAATGATCACTCCAAATCATCTTCAAATTTGCGAAGAGCCAAACCCACTGCATTTGCGTAGAAATGTCCTTGCGACAAAACATAGTCCATCTCAAACTTCCCGGAATCTACCTTGTGAAAGGGAGCTAAAATGCTAACGGAAACACCAAATTTTGAAGCGATGGCAGCATCTAAGCCCAGGACATGACTGCCTCCTCCTGTTATAAAGAACGACTGAACCGAGCTAACCTCAGGAGGAAGTTCATTTGATGAGAAAAAGAAGTCAATGGTACCACCGATTTCGAAAATAACTTGTGCGTTGACCTCTGAGAAAATCTTAATAAGTTCTGCTGGGGTCTCCCCATGACTTGAATTGGCACTAATTTTTAAGCTATCTGCTTTGGTTTTATCTATTTTCAAAAATCTGGCGATCTCTTCGGTGTAATGATTGCCACCGTAAGGGATATCTCGATTGTAGTAGTATTGGCCAAACAACGTAAAGACGAGCTGAGTGGATTGCGCGCCCACGCTAATGATTACGGAAAGACCTGGCACTTTGCCATAGGTATATTCAAGAACGTTTACGAGAGCCAGTGCAGAACAATCTATAAGTCCAATTTTAAGGCCACTGGATTTAATGGCCGCTATATGTTTTTGAACTGTCACTTGTTTGGTAGCTGCCGTTACTACGGGCATCTTTCCGTCCGGGTACTTATTCTCGGAATCCACGTAAAAATTGGTGCAAAGATCTTCAATGCCGAGCTGAAATTGCTGCTCAAAATCACTCTTTACGAGATCGTCGACGTTGACGATATCCGAAGCGTCGTCTAACAGAAGTCTTCTAATAATAACGCTCGTTCCGCCAATAGAAATCGCCGCTCGCCTGCCTTTTAATCGAATCCCCAGCTGCTTCGCTAAAGCGGAAATAATTTGTCCCACTTCGGTCGGATTTTCAATACCGCCGCCGACGATGAGACCCTCGGGAATGGTCTTTAAGCCGAGCGCTACGATCTTTTTTTCACGCGATCCTGATAGTTCAAGCATTTTAATGCTGGAACTGCCCAAATCAATCGCAATCATGTTTCTATTAGTGAAAAGCATAAACCGCCAAATTGATTTACTGATAGACAACTCTTATTGTTTCATTCTCATGCAAACCAGGTCAACCAGCAGGTTTAGGCAGTTTTAGCCGAGTTCCTCATCTGATTTGGCATTGAACTTCATCCCGGCTCTTCGTTTGACTTGCACTTAAAACAACTAATCTACATAATGGGGTGCTAAGCCCCCCCCCTAGGAGAATTCATGCTTTACAACAATATTATAGAAGCAGTAGGCAAAACCCCCCTTGTAAGACTCAACCGAGTGGCTAGCCAACTGAGCTGCAATCTTTACGCAAAATGTGAGTTTTTTAATCCTGGCGGTTCGGTAAAAGATCGAATTGCATTCAATATGCTTGAAAAAGCCGAAGCTTCTGGTCGTATTAAACCCGGTGACACACTTATTGAGCCCACTTCCGGCAATACGGGAATCGGCATCGCTCTCGCGGGAGCTGTCAAAGGTTACAAAGTTATCATAACCATGCCAGAAAAAATGAGCCGTGAGAAGCAGGTCGTTCTTGAGGCTCTCGGCGCAAGAATTATCAGAACCCCGACCGAAGCTGCTTGGGATGCGCCTGAAAGTCATATCGAAATTGCGAAGCGCCTTCAAAAGGAGCTTCCTAATGCTCACATCCTAGACCAATATGGAAATCCCGAAAACCCCAATGCTCACTATGCGAGCACCGCCACAGAAATCCTAGAGGACCTAAACGGCAAGGTTGACATGGTGGTTATTGCTGCAGGTACGGGTGGCACAATCACCGGCGTCGCTAGAAAGATTAAGGAAGTAAATCCTAAATGTGTGATCGTCGGAGCAGACCCTGTAGGATCCATTTTAGCCAATGATAACGATGAAATTGGAACTTACAAAGTAGAAGGCATCGGGTATGACTTTATCCCCGACGTTCTAGATAGAAAGCTAGTCGATCGCTGGGTTAAGACGGAAGACAGACAGTCTTTTTTGCTAGCTCGCCGTCTAATCAAAGAAGAAGGACTGCTTTGTGGGGGTTCTTCCGGGGCAGCCCTATCAGCAGCACTGTTTGCAGCTAAAGAATTGAAGCAGGGCCAAAACTGTGTAGTTCTTCTTGCTGACAGCGTGAGAAACTATATGTCCAAGTTCATTGAAGACAAGTGGATGATTGAAAATAGGTTTACAACCATTGAAGAGATATCTGGGACGGTAAAAGATTTGACTTCCAACAAGCCTAGAAAAGTGGTGACTTTAAATTCTCGAGATTCCGCCCAGACTGCTATTGAAACCATGCAATCCTTGGGTTATTCCCAGATTCCAGTTTTGGAAGACGGACGTGTGGTAGGAATTATTAATGAAAATATAGTACTAGAGTATTTGCTGTCAGGCGCTCAGGCAAAAAACAGTCCTATTGCCACGATTATGGATAGAAAAACTGCAAATTGTGTTACGGCTGACACTCCGCTCGCAACATTGCAAGAAATGTTACTCAATGCTGGTTCAGCTATCGTTGTGGATCAGAATATGCGTCCCTTGCAGATGCTCACGAGAATTGATTTGGTAGAATGGATTTCCAACTTGAAGGGTCGCTAGCAGATGGCAAAGTATGATTACGAAGACATTGCAGAAAAGCTAAAAGCGGTGTCTATCTTTTCGGAATTCAGCAATACGGAAATCGCCAAATTAGCCGAAGGCGGGACTATCCATTTCTTTAAAAGCGACACCACAATCTGTGTGGAGGGAGAATCCCAGCGGGGCCTTTATATTATTATCTCCGGCGCTGCCTCTATTTTTAAGAACAATAAAAAAACGGAACATCTTTCTCGAATTGCCCATCTCGATGTCGGACAGTCATTTGGGGAAATTTCACTCATTGACAATGCCCCTAGATCAGCGACTGTGGTCGCTGATTCAGATATTGAGGTGTTTGAAATCAAGAGTAGCTTTTTTGACGCCTTCCTAAAAGAAGGTGGCACTCAGTTAGAGTTAAAGTTCTACAGGAGAACTACCGCCTATCTTGCGGAAATATTTAGAACCATAAATGAAGATTTTATTTCCGCTCAAAGCCTACTTTGGAAATATGCGCTTTCTCCCGATAAAAAATAGTCTCTACTTTTTAGAGACTACTATGAAAGCAAAGCTATATTTAAAATCCCAAACAAAACCCATATAGAGTAGCTTTTGTTTGGATAAGTTGTGACGTACTATCTCGGCTTCTCCTTTAGTGGAGCTCCTTCCTTTAGCTATGTCGACAGACTCTTCTGGCCTAGGTGACTCTATTCAGAGAAATGGACTTTCGAAATCATGCTATATGAAACGCCCAAAGTCATTTCTAAGCAGCTCCTTTTTCCGCGGATTGCTGATTTCTTTTGGTTGTTTCAGAAATTAGTTTTCGTCTCTCTGAGAACATCGCTTCATTGAGTTCCAAGAGGTTGACTCTGCCAGAATTGACCATATTTCTCAGCTTGGAAAGCACTTTAAGTTCTACTAGCCTAAAATTAGTATCGTCAACTTTAGCGACACTTTCAAGTTCTTCAAGAAGCGCATCTGCCAATTCACTGGGAGCTTGCTCAATTACTAACTTAGCAATTTCTTCGGGAGCTCCTGCAAGGAAGATAACTAAATCTTCGTGTTCCATATCTAAGATAATTTCTAAAAGTGCCCCCGACTTTATATAGGCTAAAGTGTAGGATGTAACCAGTCGCATTTTAATATTTCTGGCTCCATCAGGATTCGTCACTTCAAGATTCCTCACTAAAGCCCTTTGTTCCTCTATGCCTACCCGCTCTAATAGCTCTTGAATGATATCTGAAGCCCTCGCCGTCTCTGGATCAAGACCTCCACGCCCCGCTACTTTTCTGGCTAAGGTTCGAGCAACATTCACCAAATAGTCTTTCGTAATAGCCCCATTATCACATAGCTCGTTCATCAGAGAACTTCGCGACTCTCCCTTAAACAGTTCAAATACTTGCCTTCTCTTAGATGAGGGAAGCTGTGCTAACACCACAGACTGGATCTTTGATTTTTCATCGTGGATAAGGGTGAAGATTTGAGGCGAGTCCATTTGAGAAAGAAACTCAAAAGCCTCTAGATCGCTCCGAGTTAAAACTCTGAGTTCACTTGCCAAAACCTTCGTTTTGAGACCAGCCAAAAGCCTCGCTTCTTCTTCTGGAGAAAAGTCAAAACTTGACTTCTGATAGTACTCCGAAAGGTCTCTCAAGCTGCGCCTGTGGGCGGGGTCCTTAAGTAGATCGAAAACAACACTGTTTCCCAAAACGTGTATATACTTGGAGGTTTCTTCAACGCCCTCCTCCGCAATGATTCTGCCGAAACTTTCTCTGGCAACTTTCGGATTCCTAGTGATAATTTCGATGATTTCATCTTTTAGGTCGTCAGCTTTAAGCTTCCAAACAAGATTTTCATCAATTTCAACTCGTTTTGCTTTTTCCTCTTCTTTGTGATCTTGTTCTTCATGCTTTGAGGCTTCACCGAGATATTGCAGCCTCTGGGATTCCGCAGATTGGCGCATCATCATGGCCTCACGCTGCACGGCACCATATCGCGCTACTACCAAAATTATGAGACCTGCCACCACTAACAAAACTACTGCGGCCACTATGTACTTAGAGAGATTAGGATTTTGAGAGGGGGATGAGGGAGGAGCTATTTGCTCGCGGTCTTCTGAAAATTCCTTAAAAAGTGTCATGGTCTTTTTGAGGCGATCCAGACCGTAGGGATCGCGTGACTCTGCCTCAAGTCTAAGCCTCCTAGAGGCAAAGGTTTCTGGAAACTTCACCGAACGAGCTTCTACTTTAGCGCCAGAAAGAAAAGAAACTTGATCTTGTAAGAGTGCCACAATTTGCTTCTTTTCACTTTCATCCATGCTTTCAGACATGGTCATGGCGACGACGGCATCGTTGACTTTAAGCCACGAATTTTCAGACCGATCGAAGAAAAATTCCGTGCTTGATAGGTTTAAGGTTTGTTCTTCTGTTAAGGTTTCGCCAGCTACTTTTACGCTATTTAAAATACAGGTTTCTGGGCAATACTTTGAAAATAGTTCTGTCGCAATGTGAGAAAGTCGTTCTTCTAGACCCTTTATAACTCTAGCTTTAACCGTATTTTCCTTACCTATCTCAGGAACCGCTAAATCAACCCAAATAACCTCCGAAACAGGAGCCAGACTCGCTAACTGTCCCTGAAGTATTCTTGTAAGTCGGTCTCTATTCTTGCTGTCGACTCTCATATCAATTTGAACTCTTGTCCAAATTTTATTAGTTTTAAAGCTTAATGATGGAGACTCAATCCCCTCCATACCTTCAAACCCAAGGTCATCAAGATTTTGAAGAATATCCTCTATATCTGCCTCAACTTGCAAGAATTCACATGCATCTCGGCAGTATTTTTCTAAAGAGCCACGAATTTGACGTTCCGCTTTTCGCAAAAGCTCCGCTTCATAGGCGGCTTTGTCTGTCTCCGCACCAGCAATGGCATGAAGAGAGGCCAATAAACCTAATAATGTAAAAAATATGCGCCTCATAAACATAAACCCCCAAGCATTTCTACTTGAGGGCTATCGGAGTATTTAAAGAATAATTACAAGGAAACTTTTACCTAGATTTTTAAAGAACTATTTAAGAGCCTTCTCGACTTGCTTTGACAAAGCTTCTTCGGACCAATCTAGCACCCGCTTTCCATTTAAGTAAACCGACGGTGTTCCAGAAATCCCGATGCGTTCTCCCTCAGCCGAAGACTTTTGGACAAATGCTTTAGACTCTGCCCCATCAATACAAGCTTTAAACTTAGCTTCATCTAGTTTTAAAGTTTTGGCAATTTCAAGCGGATATTCATTGGTTAGCTTATCTTGTTTTTCAAACGCAATGTCGTGATACTCCCAGTATTTTCCCAATTGATTTGCGCAGTAGGCACCTTCAGCTACCCTTCGGCTAATTCCAGATCTATTGATAGGAAAATCCATAAATACAAATTCAATCTTTCCTGACATCTTACCCATAAACTTCTTCAATACTTCATGGGCATGTTTGCAGTGGGGACACTGGTAATCAGCAAACTCAACGATCTTTACTTTTGAGCCCTTTTGTCCCTTTGTAGGTGCTCCAGCAGTGTTAATTTGCAGAGTAGGAGCCTCAATCTCTGGAACTAGAAATTCAAAGCCACCCTTCTTTTTGAGGCTAGCGACTAACTCACTTCGAGCTTTTTGTTCGCTTTCACTTTTTAAATAGTTAGTGAGTTCCCCTTTGACTTGCTCGAAGGGGGCCCCAATGCGAGCTTTATTTTTCTCGTAGAAACTCTTGAGGTCACTTTCTGAAGGATTTTTACCTTTGACTAGCTCTGCTGCGAGGTCTTTGGGGGACTTGTTTTTCTTCTTTGCTTCACTTTCTAGATGACTAGCAAAAATCGCTTCATCAACGAGCGCCTGCATCATATCGCGATTCTTAACTTCCGCTTCAAATAAACTTTGACCGATTCCAGCAGGAAGGTCTGATTTCTGTACTACTTTTCCATTCAATTTATAAAGAGCCTGGCCAAAAGAGACCTTGGAAAGTACCAAACAAGCAAATACTAAGAACTTCATGAAATCTCCAAAAAAAGTTCGAGGAAGGAGAATCCTTCCTCGACTTAAAAAATATCAAACTACCACAAAAATGCAATTAAAGTTTCTTAGTGGTGCCCCCGGGAGGGGCTCTCTGCTCCCCCAAGCTGCGATCTCCAGCTTGACTCGATATCAGTAATTTTAAGTCCTGTTGAGTCCAAGCTAAAGGTTCAAACTTACGCTCACCAAAAGTTTCTCTCAAAATCTTCCACTGGCCGTCTTTTGCTTTAATCCAGTAGAGAACTTTTCTACCGTTAGAAACGTAAGATCCATTTCCGGTGAAATCTTGATTCATAGCAGCAACGGCGTATTTTTCATGTGTGAGGACCCTAATTCCATAACCTTTCACATCCATAGTGGCATACTTTGCAAAGAGATTCTGCTTGTACTCTTTGAATTGAGTCCTATTGCGGCCGTCAAGGTTAAACTCAGTATCATAGAAATCCAAATAGCCCTTAAGATCTTTTGATGCCCATGCTGCCAACCAAGCCTCTGTGCGCATTTTGACATTTTGCATATCATCGACTCTGTTTATGCTATCAATATCTCTAGATATCACAACAGCCGCTTGATAGGGAACGAGCCAGCTGCTTAATTTCTTAATGTCGCGATTATAAAAGGCTACGCACCCTTCCGTTACGGTTGCTTCTGCCATGCGATTGTCATTTCCGGCACCATGTAGCCAAATCCCATAGCCAGTTTTATTCTGGAATAGATCAAAAGGATTAGGAAAATCTAAGGGCACTGCTTGGGGTCCATATTTCTCAACCGGAATTTGCGACGGTGAAATGTGTGTTTGAGTGAAATAAATCCCCTCGGGAGTTCGATTGTCGCCAGCTTTAAGCTTATCACCCTTTTCCTTGCCGATAGCGATAGGAAACTTAGACAGAACTTCCGACTGTGCTAAGTCCTCTGTCCATGTTCTAAGCTCAGCAATCAGCTTTGTTTTATCGACAGCCATAAAAACCATAGATTGATTTTTTTCAGCAGCCGCAACATTTTGACTTATTAAAAATGGAAGGGTCGCCAAACTTACGAATAGGGGCTTCATATAGGAATCCTTAAATATCTATAGAATACAATAGCCTGCTCTCTATTATATTTCAAAAATTAAATTCTGAAAATATCTCCGGAAATTTAGTCTGAAAAAGCATAAGGTTTAAGTAGATTTAGTAATATTTTGAAATCTTCAGGGACCGGCGCCTCAAACATCATCTCGGCCCTTGTTCTAGGATGAATAAAGCCTAAAAGTCGAGCATGAAGCATTTGCCTAGACGCTTTGTTTAAGGCGGCTTGGACCTCTTTTGACATATGTCCACCAAAATCCACCTTATGCCCATAAAGCTGGTCGCCTAAAACAGAAGCATTTAGAACTTTTGCATGAACCCTGATTTGATGAGTACGTCCGGTATGAAGAGTTACCGATGCTAAGGACATTCTGTGTGCAAATCGAACTTGTTCTTTAAATATGGACTTAGCCCACCGAGCAGATCCCCCAGGATCCGTGGGATGGGAAACAAATTTCAATCGATTGTGAGGATCTCGACTCAAATAGCTTTCTACTGTAAGTTCATTTTGTGGCAATACCCCAACTAATAAAGCGGCATACTCTCGATGATTTGTTTTCTCAGCAAACTGCAAGCTGAGTCGCTGATGGACGTATTCATTCTTGCTTATTACCAGAGCCCCTGAAGTGTCTTTGTCTAAACGATGGACAATTCCGGGACGCAAGTTACCCGGATCGGGAGTTTGCTTCAAGTAATAGAGAATTCCTTCCACCAAGGTAGGAGTTCCATAGGTTCCTGCTCCAGGATGAACCGTTAGCCCAGCTTCCTTATTTACTACTAAAAGATCATCATCCTCATAAAGGATTTCAAGATTTATGGGCTGAGGCGTAAGCTCCAGACGGTCATCAGGAACTAAAGAAACATTGATTTGATCCCCGACTCGAACGCGATAATTTGACGCCGCGTCTGAGCCATTTACCGCAATCATTTTTGAATCAATCAGCTTTTGTATGCGCGATCGACTTGTCTCTAGCAGTTTGAAAGCTAGCCAACGATCAAGACGCTCCCCCGCTTCTTCGACAAAAAATTCTACTTCGTTTTCTTGTGACAAGACTCTACTCTCAAGGTATAGCCTTCAATGAAAGCCTTGGAATCAGCTATGCCGTAAAAAGACAAAATGCTTTTTAAAAAGCCTTTTATATAAACAGCAGCTGGCATCTTTACAAAATCATCGTTTTCAATCAACAATATTTTATCTTGTCCCACCTTCGTATTGGATTCGATTTCCTCAAAAGTGACAAAGGCCGCCTCCCTCATAGCCTTTAATGTGCTTCCTGAAGGAGTTTCTGCTGCCTCAAATATACTTCTAATACGCACTGCCAAGCTGGAATCTCGATGTATTTGGCCAGCCACGAGGCGTATTTTTTGATCCTTTACCGGCCGAGTGGACTTTCGCATGCCTTCATCGACTGGCGGGAAAGAAATATTTTCTATCAAAATGTCTGTGCGCGATGCACCCGCCCGTTCTGTAATTCCGATATTTTCATTGTAACGCGACCTTGAGTCTACGTCTCTTAGTACATCAAAAGCCTCTTCAATAGCTTTTATTTTTTCAGCCAAATCAGAGCCCGTCATTAAACTATAAATAGCTTGATTAGAATCTGTATAAGTTGCTTTCAATCGAAAGTAGGCTTCGCGAACTTGAAGGCTCGTACTTGTGGGAAGTACACCAAGCATATCATAATAACTTCCACGAACCTTTGAAAGATCGAAAGAAGCAAAATTGTCAGAAGACTCGTCGGGGCTGTTGCCGTTTTGTTCAAACTTCATCAATATGCTCCTCTATCAATGTTAGGACATCCTAACCGCATTTTGCAACCGTATCAAAACTTCATCTAGACGTCTTGAGAAAAGACAATGGGGGAAATCCTGAATCAGCAATCTGCGATTTCTGAGAGCTTTCCAGGCACTATCATCATAATTCAAGTAGCCAAGGGACAGCGTGTTGAAACCGAAGAAATCTTTTGAAATCGAGGCCATAGATTGTGCAATCTCAATATCTGATTGACCTCTAATCTGATTGGCAACAAATCCGAGGCGCCTACCAGAAAGGCCTGCCAAAATACCATTAACAAGACGCGGGGATTCTTCTTTCATTTTTAATAGGGCCTGAGCATATCCCCCATGCCCTTCCCCATTAAAAATTCTTTCCGCAAACGAATGGGCGAGATCTTCTTCACCCATTCTTGCCCCTACATTTTGAATCATCCGCCACAGTAAGGCCCTAAGAAATGAGTAGGCATTTTCAATGGACGTGGGCTCAGGAAGAACAGACATAATGCCCACATGAGCCGATAAAAAGAAGTCAATGGTATGAGAGGCTGTACCTGCGCCCAAATCCAGAATTACATAATCATAGCCAAATTTAGATTTGGCTTCTAAAATCCCAGCCCAAATCTGATTGAGCCCTGATGACCTGCTATTGAGTCTATCTAAACCAAAGTCTTGGCCCGCACAAACGATATCCAAATTAGGAATGCCGCTCGGAACCGAGATGTCACTAAAATCTACACGGCTGCCCAGAAGAAGATCACTGCTTGTGAGCTTAGGCGTCTTAATCCCAAAATAGGTATGAAGATTTGCACCCCCAATGTCTAAATCCACGGCTAAAACTTTTGAGTTTCTCGCCATTTTGCCGGCTAAATTGGCACTAATGACGCTTTTGCCAACTCCACCTTTCCCACCACCTACCGCTATAATTGTAGGCAGTGGCATAGCCACATCAAGATCGATCCAATGAGGCAGAGCTACACACCAATGGCGCCAGAATTCTCTATGAAACGCATTGCGAATGGAATGGACAGGGTCCAGTTGTTTCATTTCCACTTTCCTTAAATCAGCATAAATGAATTATACTCTATATACAGAATATTGCTAAGGTTTAAGGCAAAAGAAAATTATGATTTTTCCAAAAACTGGCCCTATTCTCTTCTTAAAATAACCACTTAAACCGCTCTCCATTCAAGCTTAAAACATTACCCGCAAATGAGAAAATCTTAAAAGCGCCGATTTTAATAGACATCTCCTTGATGAATGCCTCAGATTTGCAAACCACTCTTAAAACTTCCTCAATACAAATCCAAAGAAAGTTCATTTTTTCCGGGTAGTGAGCGCAGCATTTAGGAATTAATTACGGAACGTATAAAGAAACCCAAAATAGTACCAAACATCACAAAGGGTATCCCCAACCCCTTGATCAAGATCCAAATCTTATTGCTAGATTTCACTGCAGCCCAGGCTAGGACGCAAGTGTGTAGGAAATAGCAAATTATAATATAAAGATTCAAATCGATAAGCAGCTGATTTCCACTTGGGCTGCTATAGATTTCAGTTTGGTATTCAGGCAGAAGCGGCATCAGTTTAGGAAGTGCTTTTATTATAAAAGGCACATCCCAAAACTGATACCAAGAAAGATAGAGAACCACAGCCCCACCCGTAATAACCGGCTGCAATTTAAAAAAAATAGGATTGTTTTTCTTTATAGAAATCACACCAGAAATCGCCATGACTCCTACGATAAAAACGGACTCCCAGTCCAGCTCTCCTAGAAGCCACCAAAAAGCTACGGCGGTTACTGCTGCCGTAGCAATCGCCGCAAGGACTCCCGACTTTAATCCAGAATAGAAATCCACGACAACATAGCTCACAAGGGGAACAAAAGTGAGAACCATCAACCAAGTCTGCGACACCCTTAGACCTCTTTTTTAACTTTTAACAGCAGTTCATATAATCGATTTCTATCTAGTCCCGACTGGCCCAGCTCTTTTTGTAAAAGCTTCAAGGACTTTCCGGCAAGGAAACCCTCGCGCGCCTGGGCTTCGACTTTGCTCAACTGAGTTTCTGCATCGGATTCAGATGACTGAAAGCCAGAGATCATCACCACGATTTCGCCTAAGATTTCCGGCTTTCCTTGAGCCCATGCCAATACTTCTGAAATATTACCTTGAATGACTTCTTCATGAAACTTCGTTAACTCGCGGCCAACCGCCAAAATGCTGTCAGGCCATATCCTATGAATGATCCCTAAAGTGGAAAGCAATCTCCGCGGGGAGTCATAAAAAATGACCGACCCCAAAGACTCATGCCATCCCCTAATTTCTTTCTCACGCTGGCTTTCGCGAGTTGGCAAAAAACCCATAAATAGAAATCGATTCACCGGCAATCCCGCCACCGAAGCCAGGGCTACCGCTGCTGAAGGTCCAGCTATGGGGGATACCTTGATTCCCTTTTGTCTTGCCAATGCGACAAAGCGGTAACCTGGATCTGAAATGCAGGGTGTCCCTGCATCGCTCACGAGAGCGACGCTTAAGTTTTCTTTTAAAATTCGCTCAACAAGTTCCTCGGACCGAAATTCTTCGTTATGATCATGATAACTCACTAACTTTTTTGGAGATATCTTCGCTAAATGAAGCAACTTTAAAGTATGCCGCGTATCTTCAGCCGCAATGATATCAACGGACTCTAAAATCCTCCGCGCCCTTTGGGAAATATCTTCAATATTACCAATGGGTGTTGCCACCACATACACTATTTTTTCCGACATGAAGGTCTCCTCAGACTTCAGCGTAGCATGCTCAGATTCTTCGTGCTACAATACTCCTTGCAGGTAAGCTTTTTTGGTGTTGTTGTTCGGAGAACCGACAATTAATTTAAGGGAACCTAATCTCTTCGTGGTGTGCATGCCTCCCGAATGCGTAGGAGGAAGCCTAAATCGAAGGTGTGGTGCCCACCTAACAAGGTGGGTTCTACCGCTAACGCAGCACTAAATTTGAGCTTACCTGCACCTTATGTACCTGCTTCATACCTTGAAAAAAACTGCTAAAAATCTTTGCCCTTCTTAACTTGGATTTAAAACCCCAACAGCTCTCAGCAAGCGGAACTCCCACCATAAACTTGAAAGACTGGAGCCAATCCCGTTTGCAATGCGACAGCAACGACCGCATTTTTCTATAGTTTTCAGATCGAACTTACTTCGCAGACAGACACGGCATGAACCTCAACTCCTGATGCCCAAAAAACTGAAAGCCCAAAAAACTGAAAGCCCGCCTCTAAAGACAAGGTCTAAACAATCATCACTCGGAAGACCTCTTTTCAAATACTCTATCCTGGAAGACTGCGGTGAGTCTTTTTTGTGCACTTAAGACTCCTAAAGCTCATAAAGCTGAAACAGAAAGCCTTTTGGCACAGTCGGCGGGTATCCAGCGTCGCGAAACCCAAGAAATCAGAAAAAAACCTTTTTTAAATTCTCATTATGCGGCACAAAAATGATTCAAAACATCCAGTCGGGGGACATTGATGTCAGAAATGTTCAATTTTTCAAAAAGAATTAGCTCCTTAAAGCCTTCACCTACATTGGCGCTGAATGCCAAAGCCAACCAACTTAAAGCTGAAGGAATTAAAGTCTTCAATTTTGCCGTCGGGGAACCAGATTTTCCTACCCATAAAGAAATCGTAAAAAAAGCTGTCGAAGCTTTAGAAGCAGGAGATACACGTTATGGCCCCTCTGGCGGCGGACTTCCCTTGCGCAAAGCGATTGCCTCTAAATTAGCTCGAGAAAATAACTTAGAATACAAACCAGATGAAATCGTATGTGGCATGGGAGCCAAAGAAATACTGTTTCACCTGTTTCTTTCACTCCTTAATGAGGGAGACGAAGTCATTCTCACAGCACCCTGTTGGGTGAGCTATATGGACCATGTCAAAGCAGCTGGAGCCGTTCCGGTTGTTGTTCCCGTTCCTGAAGCGGGCCCCATGGTAAACCCTGATACTATCGAAAAGTATGTAACTGCGAAAACCAAGGCGTTTGTTTTATGCTCGCCCAATAATCCCTCCGGCTATGCGCTGGATAGAACTGAACTTCTTAAATTGGGTTCCTATTTAAAGACAAAAAATTGGTGGGTTATTTCCGATGAAATTTATGAATACCTTTCCTTTGATCACCCCCATGAATCCATTATCAAGCTAGTCCCAGAGCTCAAAGAAAAGTCGATCCACATCTCTGGCATGGCGAAAGGATATGCGATGACCGGATGGCGCGTCGGGTACGCAGCCGGACCGAAAAAGATCATCGACTTAGTAAGAAATTTGCAGTCACAGTCTTCAACCTGTATTCCCCCATTTATTGAAAAAGCTGCTGCTTGGGCCCTCGATCAAGGCCATGATTTGATGCAAAAAGAAATCGACAGCCTGGCAAAGCGAAGAGATATAGCCATGGAGCTTTTAGCTAAAATAGAGAATGTGAAAGCTATCAAGCCGCAAGGAGCCTTCTACTTATTTGTGGACGTTAGGAAAGCGCTCCAGAAGTCAAAAACCCTCGACACATCCCTAAAGTTTAGTGAGCATCTCTTAAATGAGTATCAAGTGGCATGTGTGCCAGGAGAGGCCTTTGAAGCACCTGGGTTTTTAAGATTTAGCTATGCGACCTCCGTTTCAGACCTAACAGAAGGATTATCAAGACTCGATCAAGCGATAAAATCTCTACGTTAATTGAGTTTTAAGTTACATATTTGAATACAAACTAAAGGAATTTTAAGTGACGACTATAATGGAACGAGCCAACGCTCTGCTGATAGAATTCGAACAAAATGCGACTTCAATGGAAAAAGTCACTCCTGAGACGGTTGAAGAGCTTAGAATTCATTGGTTAGGCAAAAAGGGTATTGTAACAAGACTCTTTGAAGATATGCGCCATGTTCCTAATGAAGAAAAGCGTGATGCCGGAAAGTCCATGAATGTTTTAAAGACTTCTATTGAAGCTTCCCTTGAAGTTCTAAAGTCAAAAGCAGCCGACTCCGTATTCCATTCCATACTGAATAGAGCACCTCTTGACATTACCCTGCCCAGTCAAAAAGACACTCTTAAAGGCGCTCTTCACCCCATAACACTCATGCAGCAAAAACTTCTCAAAGAGTTTCGTCAACATGGATTTACAGTCTATGATGGACCAGAAACTGATTTTGACTTCTATAACTTTACGGCACTGAATTTGCCTGCGGACCACCCTGCTCGTGATATGCAAGACACCTTTCACCTAAAAACAAACCAAGACATTATGGTCCTAAGAACTCAGACCTCAAATATTCAAATTCACGCCATGCTGCAAGAAAAACCCCCTTTGCGCATTGTGGCTCCGGGGCGAGTTTACCGTGTAGATTCCGACCAAACTCACACACCCATTTTCCACCAAATTGAAGGTCTCGTTGTCGACAAAAAGATTTCTTTTGCTGACCTCAAGGGAATGATTCAGTCTATGCTTCACTCCATTTATGGGGCCTCTGCTAAGACGCGCTTTCGCCCTAGCTATTTTCCATTTGTGGAGCCAGGGGCAGAAGTGGATATGCAGTGCACCCACTGCCAGGGAGAGGGGTGTAAGATTTGTAAAAACACCGGTTGGCTAGAAATAGGCGGCTGCGGTATGGTACATCCCAATGTATTTGAAGCTGTTTCCTATGATAGCGAAGAATATACCGGATTTGCATTTGGATTTGGTCTTGATCGAATGGCCATGCTAAATTGGCAACTGCCCGACCTCAGGCAACTTTTTGAGGGTGACGCTGACTTTCAAAGTCAATTTAGTGTTTTTGCGGAGGGTGCACCATGCTAGTTTCTAAAAATTGGCTTAATGATTATGTAAATCTCGATGGCCTAACAGACTCAGACCTCGATAGAATTTTGACCGGCCTTGGCCTAGAAGTCGAGGGGATCAAAACAATCGCGCCTCTAGACGATCTGCTCGTGGTGGGAGAAATCCTAAAGGCGGATCGCCATCCGAATGCCGACACCCTTCAAATCTGCACCGTATCCATAGGTGGTCCGGAGCCGTTACAAATTGTTTGTGGGGCTTCCAATGCTAGAGCTGGCATAAGGGTTGTGGTTGCACAAATAGGGTCTTTGCTACCTGGTAACTTTAAAATCAAAGAATCCAAGATTCGCGGCGAAAAGTCCTTTGGCATGCTTTGCTCGGAATCGGAACTCGGAATCAGCGAAGCGAGTGAGGGCATTTTGGAGCTAGACTCAACTTATACCGTTGGCTCCAAGATTAATTCGGTCATTAAAACAGGGGATTCGATTTTTGAAATCAGTCTGACCCCTAACCGATCCGACTGCAATGGAGTTATTGGCATTGCGCGTGATCTGGCTGCAAAAATCGGCAAACCGCTCCTTTACCCCAAGTCTGAAGCAAAAATAGCCGAATCTTTCTTAATCGCGAATCCCGTCAAAGTAGAGCTTCATCCCAATTCTGGCTGCGAGAGATTTGCAGCTCTCTACATCAGTGATATTGAAAATGGTCCCTCCCCTAGGTGGCTCCAAAAACGCTTAGAAACAGCGGGCATGCGCCCTATAAATCTCATCGTAGATATCACCAATTATGTCATGTTTGAGATGAATCAGCCGATTCACGCCTATGATGAAAGACAAGTCAAAGGCAAAAGCATCTTAGTTCGCAAGGGGCGAGATGCTGAAAAGTTAACTACAATCGACAAGAAAGTAGTGGATTTAGTGTCTTCGGACATTGTGATCTGTGATGCCGAGGGAGCCATAGGTCTTGCTGGTATTATGGGCGGCCTTAACTCTGAAGTAAAAGACGACACTAAAAATATCATCATTGAAATTGCTTCCTTTGATCCCACATGTGTGCGCCGAACGGCAAAACGCAATGCGTTTCATACAGAAGCAAGTCATCGCTTTGAAAGAGGCGTCGACATTGAGAATATTGTTGCCGTTGCTGATCGCATTACGGATCTCTTTATTTTGTGCAGTAAACAGACTGGAAAACGCCATCCGCTGATTTCTAAAAACGTCTTAGATGTCTATCCAAAGGCCATAAAAAGACCCCGAATCGCACTAAGACTTGATCGAGCAAGAAAAATATTAGGTTTATTTAGCCTTACTGCGGATACTTGTATCAAGCATCTGAGTGCTCTAGAGTTCAAACTTTTGGATCGCAAAGACGACCGCCTCTTGTTTGAAGTTCCCTTGTGGCGCGTAGATGTGACTAGAGAGATTGATCTCATCGAAGAAATTGCTCGTTTAGAGTCTTTTGATAAGATTCCTTATCGCATGCCTGTTATGGAAATTGCTCCTTTAAAAGAAAATCCATTTATCCGATTTGTGGATGAAGCTAAGATAACATTAGCTTCCCTGGGCATGACAGAGGTTATCACCTATCCGTTCACATCGCACATCGATTACCAAAATCTTGCCATTACCAATGATCATCCTTTTCACCCAAGCGTTGAGTTGTCTAACCCTCTTGTTCAAGATCATTCGTGGATGCAAACAACGGGCCTCATTGGTCTTCTAAAAGCCACGGAGCGAAATCATAGATTTCAAAGAAAGGGAGCTAGACTTTTTGAATTTGGAAAGGCATTTCACAACTTTTCAAACAAAGAAGTAGATTTTGAAAAATTCCCCTCATTTAGGGGGATCAATCGACAGCCCCTTCATTTTACGGCAAGGGCCTTCAGCGAGGCCAGCCGCCCGATGGAAAGACATCTCGCCACCTTCCTAATAGACTACCCCTTTCAAAAAAAGAGTTGGGCTAAAGAGGAATTGGCTCCAAGTTTCTTTGACGCTAAGCAGATAGTTGACAGTCTTTTAAAAGCGTTTGCTATCAAAGATGTCACCTTTACACGACCTAGTTCGGAAGAACTCCCATTTTTACATCCCACCGCATCTGCTGTCCTAAAGAAGGACTCTGCCGTATTCGGCTGGTTAGGCGAACTCCATCCAAAAGTTGCTCACAAATTTGGTTTTGAAATCACTCAAGTTCCCGTTGTTTGTGAGCTGGACCTCGAAGCTCTTTTTAAGACAGCAAGTGAAAAAGCTGTTATAGAAAGCGAGACTTTTGAGTTCCCTCATGCTTTAAGAGATTTGGCATTTACTGTTGACACCTCGACCACACATGGCGACATCATCAACACGGTGCAATCCTTTAAGAGAAAAAAGTATCTTGAGTCCATTGAGCTTTTTGATGTGTTTAGTGGAGAAGGAATTCCAGAGGGGAAGAAATCAATGGCATACTCCCTAACATTTAGAGCTCCGGGGAAAACACTTCAAGACCAAGACGTAGAGAAAGAGCTTACTTCCTTTATGGAATGGCTCCAAACATCTATAGGAGCAGTCAAACGATGAAGCATCTCCTATTGATCTTATGCATAAGTTCGCTGAGCTATGGTAAAACCATTGCAACGATCAATGGAAAAGACATTTCATCCAAAGAAATTTACGATGCCATTTTTGCAACTTCTTCAAATCCCCTACTAGTGATTAGCGACCCGAAGCTTACGGAGTCTTTTATTACTAATTATGTAGATGAAATGCTCATTGCAAATTCCCCGGAAGTCCTTGCATTAAAAAAACAGAAAGATGTAAAGCTAGCTTTGGCCCGTTCGGAAAGATCCGAACTGGTTAGAATTTGGCAACAAAAAAATCTTGAAAAAAAAGTAAGCTCTGGTGACTTAAAAAAACTAGCGAAAAGCGCCACTGAGAATGGTCAATACAATCAATATTTGATCCAGCAAATTTTAGTTTCTGAACGCCCCTTGGCTGAGACCATCCTAGCACAATTGCTAAAGAACCCTTCTGCATTTGAGGCTCAATCAGCACTCCATTCCATAGCGCCCAGCAAATCCACCGGGGGTGAAATGGGATGGATTCAGCGGAGCAGTCTCCCCATCGAATTTCAAAAAATTGTTAATGACATGACCAAAGACAATATCTATCCCAAGGTAGTAGAAACCCCTTTTGGGTTCCACATTTTAAAGCTCAAAGACACCACGACTCTAACCGCCGAGCAGATTCTACAAAGACCGAATTTAAATCAGAGCCTTAAAGCTCAATTAGAGGCCAGTTCCAAAGACGAATTTTTAACTTCTATGAAAAAGAAAGCTAGAATTGTCTTCTTTAAACAAAACTTCTCAGCTTTAGACCAGTAAGTGAGAACCAAAAATTAATGGTCTAGGACTCACCTTCGAGCTGATGTAAACAAAGTACTCCTTGCATATGGAGTCATATTTGGTTTCGTCATATTTAAAGTGAGAAACTTGAGGTTGCTAAGTCATAGTCAACTTTTGCAATTCTTTATTAGGACATATCAAACACCACATTGTTATTTTCAAGCTAAATGAAAAACTACTTTTACCTTTTGGGAAGCTCTTGCTCTAAAGGGATTCCGTAAATTTAGAAAGAAAAAAGCCTAAAAAAACAAGGACCAGAGACCCCATCATCGTTAGGGCAAAGTAAAGTAGGGCTTGCCCATAGAGGTCTTGTTTCA
Source organism: Pseudomonadota bacterium (assembly GCA_037142195.1). Classification (GTDB taxonomy): domain Bacteria; phylum Bdellovibrionota_B; class Oligoflexia; order Oligoflexales; family CAIMVM01; genus CAIMVM01. Next base: position 7,140 of record JBAXBA010000004.1, on the reverse strand, counting down.
TGAGATCAAGCGTTTCGGCCGAAAATGAAGAAAGAGTTGTGAGACCGCCCAGAAAGCCTGTTATTAAAAAAAGCCTCATATCTCCAGGCTTCAATCGCCAGTAAAGAGCTCCCACAAGAAAAGAACCTATAAAATTGGCAAACATGGTGCCCAAAAAAGGGAAAAGAGAAGAAGCAAAAGGGCTTAAATAGTATCTAAACAGCGAGCCCATCGCACCACCAAGAAATACGATTAGGTAATTCATGGCTATTCCACGGTGTAGACTTCAACGTCTTCGGAAAACTCTCTATACTGACTGGTTTTCCAATTTAAAGTAACCTTTGAAAAACCAGGGTCTAAATTTATGGGAAACTCAACGATGTTGCCTGGCGTCAGTGAGGGACTTAAATAGAATTTTCCATTGACTAGAATGTCTAGCTTGTCTGATGTGCTTTGAATGAGACCTTGGATGGGTTCGATTTTAACGACATTATGAGCTCCACGCGCGGCAACCCCATATTGAACGCCTGAAATCGAAACTCTAAATTTATCGTAATTACCCCATTTTGTGTCAAAATCAGGAATGTCATAAGGTGGCGGCTCTGCATCTGGCGATGTTAGCCCACGGCTTTCCGCCCACATTTGTAAAACTTCATCAGGGTCAATATAGGGATTTCCTTCATCTGCAGTTCCATTGCCAGGTTTTGTTTCCAGGGGAATCCATAGAAAATCCGGATGTGTCGCTTGATTTTGCTGATGCCACTCGCCTCCAATAACATTGCCGGAGGCATCGACTTCCAGTACATACTGAAACAAAGTCGGACCGCTATCCACAACTTGGTTCAAAGTTTCTGTAGATCCCTCTTTGCTATACTTAACTTGCATTTGCACCAAATAGAACTTGGAAGCTGCTGCATTGAAGGGCCAACTAGTCCCACCAACTCGTATGAGACTTAAAGCATCTTGAGCGGAAATTTCTTGTGTTGTATAGGAATAATTGTATAGCGGGAAATTCCAAACTTGATTATCCGCATTATTGTCGAAAATGATTGCTTGTTTTCTTGTTCCAATCCAATTCGTTACCGCTAAGTGCCAAACTCCTGGATTGACATCTTCACAAGCATCCATTCGATCTAGTGTAGCCGGATTCCTAAAGGCTGGGCTCCCCGGCCGAGATTCGCATCTTGATCCTCCCGTAAAAGCATAGCCTGCGCTCATATAAATTTCGGCAAGGAGCGCTTTAATATCATAAGGAGTAAAAACAATTCCACCGCGTGTTACATTGAGCCTTGGCTCCTGATGACGAATCGCGTTGGCAGAAAACCCATTACAATGACCAGCCCACTGGACGTTTTGAGCGTGATAAGTAGACTCCCACTGAACCGCTTTATTTTGTCCGCCATTAAATGCGCGATCATACTTCGTCAAGGAACCGAAAACATTGGTCCCACCGGTACTTTGAGGGTACCAATAACCTGATTTAGGGACGACCGTAGCTTGCGACGACGTAGGCAATTCGATAAGTTTGCGATTAAAAGTGGTGCCAAACGCTCGTTCATAGAGCCCGGCAGCCAATTCAATTTCATTGGAGCCACTTGCCGTTTGTTCCTTCTTCAATTGCTTTTCAGGACTTGTTAGCATCGCATAAAGCGATTTTCGGCATCCCGTAAGCAAAAGCATAACGACTAACCACTTCACCATCCCACGCTCCCATCTCTCATTCTTAAATTCACACCTTAAGAATTAAGGTTCTACCCAAGTATCTGTCGTTTTTTTTGTAGCTGAAACATTTCGATCTTCAGGAAAACTAGAATTAAAAGAATAGTCTTTTACAGTTCGATTGGGATTCCAATAGAGTTTGAGTTCTTTCTGAGCATTTGTACCAATAAAGCCATACTTGTAAAAACCGTAAGTCCAAGTGGGAATTCCACTCGAGCTCCCCACGCCATGGGGATTGCCTAAGAGTTTGCTGACACTTTCTTGGGTTGTACTGCCTATTCGAATCCAGTCCGTGTCGGACGCGAACTGCGAGCCGCGAGTGATACACCCCGTTAGAGACAGAAGACCCAAGCAAAGAAAGAGAGGCTTGTGGAAAATGGCACGTTTTATTTGATGGAGCATAGGGGCCGCCTATAAAGAAAGAAGAAGTCTCGAATACATCGTATACACCATTATAACTCAGATTATAAAATGTAAGTAAAACTTAGGGGTTTTTCTGAATAGTTTTTAAAAGATTCCCCAAGTTTTTCATCCAAGCAAAAATAAGGGAAATCATACCAGCTAGAAATTGCTTTTAGACGGGACCGGAAGATCAGTTATTTAAGATCAATTTCGCACTACCTCCTGGCTTAGAGATCCTTTACTTAAAAAACTTAACCCCAAACCCTTGAAAAAAGGCTTTTAGGTTTCCACTCCATAAGAAAAATGGCCCAGTTTCCTGGGCCATTTCTTTATCTCGACAATATAGCTTCTGAGGTCGTTCGGGGAATCAAATCGATTCTATCACCCGATGTCAGCATTTGGGAAAGCTGCAAGGAAACCAACGTCTTGGGAATCCAGAATGTTGCAGCTAACTCGTTGACAATGTTTTTCTTAACATCAATCTTTGACATCTCTGCTTTCAACATCGCATAAGGCATCAAAAGATTCGTGGCAATGACTAGCTCTTCGAACTCAAGGAGTTCTTGATCCCGTTCGCCAAGCTCAGGAAACCTTTCGCGCTCACCTTCACATATAATGCGAACCAGCTCTTTAACCATGGCATGTCGAGTCTGGGGCTTCAAGTCTCCTTTAGGAAACTGAATCACATACTGACCGGCCTTTACCCGAAGAATTCTGCTCATACGGTCAATTAAGTCCGCTGGCTGTAACGAAACAAAGGCAAAAAACCTTACCACTTCTGGCACATAGAGTGGCGCTGCTCTAAAGTCAGCTTGTTTGAGTAATTGTGCGGCGAATGAAATCGCGCGCTCTTTTACTATCTGGATTCGCTCTCTTGGGATCCCATTCAAATTGCGAAGCACACTTTGAATAGATCGAGTCTCTTGGTATTCAAACCAACCTTCGTCCACTCCGATATTACCCGACGCGATGTCAAAAATGAGAGTTGGCTCTACATTTAACACTTCCGCAATCTGATTCAGAGCAAAGACTGACTTCACACTTTTTTCACCGCGCTTCCAATGGCTACAGTCGGAAGGGTTATATTCAAGAATATTCCCTACGTCCTGGTCATTGATTTTTGCGCCCTTTTGGTCCACCAATACTTTATGAACAAACTTAAATAAGTTCACAGAGCTCAGGAACTTCACTGTTCCGCTGCGTCGCATTTTCCCTCCTGCCTGAGGAATCATGAATGGGTTGTTTAGTATGTTTTAATCATAACCAGATTTTAAAGAGACGTCAAGACCTTGACATCGCAATTTCAGTATTCGGTCTTTGTCTTTTCCATAAAATCTTCATAGAAGCGATGTCTCACTAAGCCTCCGAGCATTGTGAGGCCGAGCAATTTAAAAATCCCCAGGTACAAAATAAAAGCGACATATAAGAAAGAAAGAACCCGAAGCGGCCCTAAGTTCAGCCCTGAGACCCCGGGCATATGAGGATTCATAACTTTATAGCCAATACTACACGCGACCACAAAAATAGCGGCGATGAACAAGTCCGCCATATGGGAGAGGACTAGAGCCCACCAAGGCGTCCGATAATGCAATTCTCGCCTTATGGCATTTTGAGCGGGAAGGTTTAGGGCGGAGTAGGATTCGCTTTTATCAGCGAATTTTGGGCTCACCGGAATCTGCTTTAAAGCTACAAACTCGCTTGATTCTATGGGGCGATTGCGAATGGTACCTAGGCCTAGGCCTGGACTAAGAGCCTGAAATTTGTCTTTAGTTAATTCTTTTGCGTAAAGCTCGAGATCTCTTCTAAGGGCTTGATTTTGGTCCAATGGCCACCTCACTTCTAATAAACTAGTATTACATAGAAGCGGCTCATCTGAAAAGCCCCGGGGAATTGTGCTCGGCTTTACTTTCTCATTTGACCGTACATATCTTTGGATTCTTGCCACCCCGGAGTTTGAGGTTTTTCCGCCGGGCTGTGCAAGCTCTCTACTAAACTTCGAATGCTTGCCATGGCTATTTCATAGGACTCGTGATCTAAATTCATCAACTTTGACCTGAGCTGCAACCAGTCTGAGGAACGGCGAGACAAGGCAGCAGCATCTAGGGCGTCCCTTAGGACACCGTCAAAATAGAACTGCACTTCATTTAGTTTTACCTTTTTTCCCGCTACCATACCGCCCCCTCAATGACTCATGAGTCGGCAGCCGCCGCGTAAAAAAAAGAAGATTTTAGGGAATATCTTACCTACTTCGCTTTATGACCTTAAAAAGCCATGCTAGGATGCCTCTCCAAGCCTTATGCCTAGGAGCAAACCGGTGCGCGAAATCATGATTAAGAACAACCTGACGGGTAAAAAAGAAGTCCTAAAGCCACTCACACCTGGGCATGTAAAGATGTATGCCTGTGGAGTAACCCCTTATGACTCCTGTCACATCGGGCACGCGATGCAGGCTATATTCTTTGATGTCATGCGCAGGTTTATGGAATTTGCCGGCTATCGGGTAACCTACGTAAGAAACTTCACCGATGTCGATGATAAAATCATCAATCGCTCAAAAGACCTTGGGATCGCTCCTCTGGAGCTCTCGGAAAGAATCATCGCCGAAAGCCGATGCGACTTAGAAGGCCTTGGAGTTGCCGAGGCCCATCACGAACCAAAAGTTTCTGAAATGATTCCTGAAATCATCGAAATGATTCAGACATTGATCGACAAACAGGCCGCTTACAGCACAAAAGATGGCGACGTTTATTATCGAGTCCGCCAAAAAGCGGACTATGGAAAGCTTTCCAATCGCAAAACCGATGAATTACGCTCCGGAGCTCGAGAGATCGTCCAGGGCAGCAAGGAAGACGAATTAGATTTTGCTTTGTGGAAAGCCGATGAGACTCCAGGTGCCTCCTGGAAGAGCCCTTGGGGCCTGGGTCGACCGGGCTGGCATATTGAATGCTCTGCCATGAGTAAAAGATTCCTTGGCGACTCCTTTGATATTCACGGTGGCGGGCGAGACCTTATTTTCCCTCACCATGAAAACGAAATCGCCCAGTCTGAATCGGCAAACGGGAAACCGTATGCCAGCATCTGGATTCACAGTGGTCTATTGACCTTAGAAAAGCAAAAGATGTCCAAATCCCTTGGCAACTACATCTTAATTAACTCTTTTTTGAAGACGTGGCCGGGGGAAGTTCTGAGACTTTCCTATTTAAGCCATCACTATTCTTCTGACATCGACTTTTCCGAGAAGCTTTTTGCCCAAAATCGCCGGCGCCTTCTTTATTACTACGAAACCATTGCCGACCTGCAAACGGCTTCTATGGGAGCAACCGGTGGGGAATCCTTGAGCGGGTTCCATCCCGATGAACTCCTTTCCGAGTTCCAACGCGCCATGTGCGATGATTTCAACACGGGTCAGGCTATTGCCGCCCTTAACGTGGCCATGAAAAAGGCTAAAGGGGTTTTGCTTACAAAAGAATCCCCCCTTCGCTCCAACTCCGCAAAATCCTACTTGGAAGTCTTTAAGCAAGTGGGATCTGTGCTTGGAATTTTAACTTCTGACCCCGGGGAATTTATCACTCAGCTGACGGATCTTGTCCTTCCTGAGCTCAAAATTACCCGCGAAGAAATCTCCCATCAAATCGATCTGCGTGCACGTGCCCGAGACGCAAAAGATTGGCAACTTTCAGATAAAATCAGAGCCGACTTACAAGCAAAAGGAATCCTACTTCGAGACCACCCCAAGGGGACACTTTGGAGTATCGAACCGCCTTCGGAGGTCTAATGAAAACGTTAATCTTTAACATTTCCGAATTAGTGACTCTTGGTCCATTAGTGAAAGAAAATCGATTCAACCACATTCAAGACGAAGACCTTGGGATTCTTAAAAATGCTTGGCTACTTATTGAAGACGGAAAGATTGCGGCGCGAGGAGACTCTCATCTCCCTAACTTGAAGAATACTATCTGCGTTGACGCAAATAATGGGATCGTCATGCCGGGGCTGATAGATTCTCACACCCACCCCGTTTTTGCGGGTTCGAGGGCCCATGAATTTTCAAAACGCCTTAGGGGAAAATCCTATGGCGACATTGCTAGGGAAGGCGGAGGAATAACCTACAGCGTGGAACAAACGCGGCAAGCTACAGTAGAATCCCTTGCGCAAAATGCTACTCAACATATGAAATCGATGCTGAGCCTTGGCGTCACCACGGTGGAAGCTAAGTCTGGCTATGGACTCTCGGTCGAAAGCGAACTTCACCAGTTGAGAGCCCTAAAGCTTGCCGCTCAAATGACCCCCCAAAGAGTCATTTCGACTTGCTTAGCACTTCACGCCATACCTAAAGAGTCCCAAAACGAGCGCGATTTTATTCACGAAATGGCGACTCAGCTCTTACCTCGAATCGCTCAAGAGGGGCTAGCCACCTTTGTGGATGCTTTTGTAGAAAAAGACTATTTCTCGGCACAAGAGGCAAAAACTTGGTTTTTGGAGGCAAAAAAATTAGGTCTTGGCACAAGGCTTCACGCAGATGAGTTCAGCAACTGCGAAGGCGCAGCCCTTGCGGCATCCTTGGGTGCTGCATCAGCCGATCATTTGCAGTTTGCTTCCGACGACGGTCTACGAAAGATGGCAGAGACCCATGTGGTCGCAACCCTACTTCCAGGCACATCGCTTTATACAGGCATTCCCTTTGCCAATGGTCGAAATATGGCTGATTTGGGTTGTGCAGTTGCCATAGCTTCGGATTTCAATCCAGGCTCGTCGCCCTTTGAAAATCTACGATTCTTAGCTGCCATGGCCGGGGTGCATTCGAAACTAAAACCCGCTGAAATTATCGCTGGTATAACCTTTGTGGCATCTAAAGCGCTCGGCCTCCAATCTAAAGTCGGATCTTTAGAACCTGGATATGAAGCAGATTTAGGAATCTACTCAAGCTCGAGCATTGAGGAATGGCTTGCAGACATGGGAAAAACAAAGCCACAGCTTGTTTTCATAGCCGGCAAAGTAGCATACCGCAGCTCATCCATCTTCTAAAAGCAGGATTGCTTT
>JBAXBA010000003.1:0-88103 GCA_037142195.1 Pseudomonadota bacterium | reverse complement strand
AGATAGCATTTGGGATCAAAGAATGCGGTTTCTATGTTGTTTGTGATCAGCAATAGGCTCGGTAGATTGGCTGTCTATGTAGGAGCCCCGCCTTTGGGCGAGGCTATGCTATCAGGTGTGCATATTCGGGTTTGCTGTTTTGGCCTTAATGCCTTATCGCTCCCATGCTGGGTTTGCACAATTCTAATGTGCTCTTCATGTTCCATCAGTTTGCTAATACTTAAACTCTATCTTTTGAGAGCCTTTGGTTTGGCCATCTGCACTTTTTAGGCTTAAGTTCACGCTTACTGTATCTACTCCCCAGTTCAGATCGAGGACTCCATACTGCGGTCCGGCAAGTTTGGTAAGTACAAAGGGATTGCTTTCTTTTGGTAAGTCTCCGCGACCTTCGAGGTTCAAATTGGAACTTGTCATTTCAAAATAGGAATCAGTGCCTAAGGAATACTTTGCGATTTCGCCAAAATGCCGATCCCCTGATAGGAAGATAATATTTTTGCCGGTTCCTTTTTGCTTACTTAAAAGAGTTTTCAGGCGAATCAACTCTTCTGGTAATACGGACCAGCGTTCGTACTTATGAAAGTTCGAAAAAACTTGAACCGAGGAAACTATGATTTTTAAAGCAGCTGGAGTCTGTAATTCGTTTTCGAACCACTTCCATTGCGCTTCCCCCAAAATCTGCTGTCCTACCTTGGTTTGTACTTTCTCGGGAGGCGGGTTTTTCCCGGTCCTAGTATTAAGGTTATACCGCGTGTCCAGCATGATCACGTGGATTGTTTTTTTGCCTTCCCCAATGGTGCGCGAGGAGTAAACGCCGTCGTGGGAATTTCGCGGATCCTTTGGGCCATCGCCCAAAAATTCTAGAAACAGTTTTTTGGAGGCATCTTTAATTGGGTTTGTGGTGTTGGAGTCGTCAGTAGAAAAGTCATGATCATCCCAAGTGGCTAGAATCGGTGCTTTGGCTTTGAGTGTTAAAAAAGCCTTGTCTGCAACAAGGGTCTGATACTCCTTGCGCATCAGATTGGGATCGGTGGTGTCCGCGTATATGTTGTCGCCCATAAGTAGAGTGATATCTGGATTTTCGCCTGCCATGGAGACTAAGGCTGGCTTTGGACTTGCTTGCTGCATGCAGCTTCCCGCTACAATTTTTACAACATCTTTTGCAGAAGCTGAGAAACTAAAGCTAACGGCGGCGATCCCTAAAAGGCAATTCTTCATTCCAACCCTTTCTTTTGAGCACGTGAGAATATTGCATGGCACTTGATTGACCCTTTTGTTCATGAGTCTGGCATTTCTAAAAGGAAAGCCTAACTTTGGCAACATTTGACAACAAAAGGTAATGAAGTAGAAACTATGCTGTATAACTATTTTAGTCTAAACGTCGCCAAGCGACTACTCCACTTTGGGGAAATAGTCCTCTTGCGTGCCAATAGTGTGATGTGCCGGCAATGGAATACCTAGCTGATCCACACTAAAAACGGATTCTGGTAAATTTAAGGAAAGCCTAAGTTTGTCCATGGTTGTTGGGACAAAGGGATAGAGCATAATCATTAAGTTTTTTAACAAATAAAAACACGATACAAGTGCATTTTGGCGCTGCTCTAGAGGGGCTCTGTCGTCGTGGGGTTTGAATTGGGTAAATTGACTATTAATGCTTCGTGCGTAGTTTTCCAAGGCATAAAGCAAGGTGGAATACTCCGCCTTTTCCATGGACTTGAAGTACTTTTTGATCATTTGAGTGGTGTCGTTTATGATTTTCTCGCTTACCTGGCCTTCTGGTATTTGCCCATTAAATTTTGAGTGACATGCAGATATGGGCTTTTCAAAGGCAGCATTTAAAGGCCCAGCAAGGAATCGATTTCTTTCCTTTAACATTTCAAAGTCAAAGTTTGAGCTCTTTTCTGGAAGACTCAGTAGGGCGAGAAAATATCTAATTTGTTCCGGTGAATAGCCAAATTCATCGAGAAGTTGATCGGCTGAATAGGAGTTACCTGTGGACTTGCTCATCTTCGCATCAGAAACCATGAGGTGGAAGCTGCTGAAAATGTCAGTAAGTTGATACTCACCCTCTTGTGGAATTTGATGGGGGTTCTTTTGCGAGCCAAACCATAAAGCTCCCTGCATGAGAACATAATAGTAAACATTGTCCTGGCCTAAAAATTGGTAGATTTTAGCTTTTGGATCTTTCCAAAAAAGGTCAGAGTCTTTCGGGTCCTTGTTTTTTTGAGCTAAGGCTACTTTCGTAAAGGCAATGGGAGCCATAAGGGAATCTGGCCAGACATATAAGCTTTTACCGATACCTTCAGAGCCAAAGGACTCTGGAAGAGGAACGCCCCACGAGACATCTCGGGTAATCGAACGGTGGGCCCAAGAGTCGAGAAATTCACTGTCAATTCCACTTTGTAAAAGAACGGCTTTGGCGTGAATTAAGGAAGATTTGTCATCGAAGGTTAGAGCGATTTTCTTTCCAGCCGCATATTTACTTTTATGTTTCGGAAGAGTTTCTTTTAAAGCTTTATAGGTATCTTCGTGGGTGTTGGAAAACTTGAGTCCTGGAAGCACCGTATGGATCACTTCATTGAAGACTCCTGCACGCCACTTTTTCTCTTTAGACTGAATCCACATTCTGAGTTCTTCAGACACTTCCCATAAATTGAGCCACCAATGCAGGGTGTCTTTCAGCTCCGGGCGTGCGTCGCTCAATGAGCTTTTGGGGTCTATAAGCTCCGATGGGTCATAAGTCGTGCCGCAGGTTTCACATTGGTCGCTATAGGCCGACTCATTCTCACATTTGGTATTGGGGCAGCGGCCAGTAACGAAGCGATCTTGTAAAAATCGTTGAATTTTAGGGTCATACCATTGACGACTGACCTTCTTGTCTAGAAGTTTATTTGCTTCGAGGCGAGTAAGAAATTCCTGACAGATGTCTTTATGAAAAGGAAAACACTCAGGAGCCGAAGTTCCCGTAAAGGTATCAAAACTAATCCCATAGCGATCAAAAGTTCTTTTTTGTTGTGTATGAGTACGGTCAATAAAGTCTCTAATGGATAGTCCGGCTTTATTTGCAGAAATTTCGCTGGTAGAGCCGTGGTCGTCGGTTCCGCACACAAAAAGCACATTTTCCGCACCGATTAGCATTCGCATCCAACGTGCAAAAATATCAGGCGGGACATGGGCGCCTGCCAAATGACCCAAATGAATGGGCCCATTTGTGTAGGGCATTCCGCCTGTAATAATGGCTTTACTTGGTCTTTCTATCTGGGATTTCAGTGCCTCAATGTCCATACAAATCCTTCAGAAGTTCGTTTTCTAGGACCATATTTTATCACAGAGTGGATCTAAATTCATCATAGGAATGAGGGGATCCAGCGGAATCTCTTGGAAATGGAGGGTTTAAATGCAGCTGATTTGAAGACTTGATGGGGCTGCGATAGGAGTATTTTGCGAAAGGAGCCTGTTTATGAGTTTGACATGAAATTTGCAGGGACCATGGGTATGGCCTAGCCTTGATGACACATGAGGTTTCGGTTCAGGCTGCCCTTGCAGGCAGAGATTCCCGACAAAAAACGAGTTCAGTGAAGATTTTCAAATAAAATCAATTAGAACTATCGACAATTTAGCGATTTAAATGCCGAAGCCGATGCGATGCTTCCTTTTGCTAACCTCGAGCAAATGGAAAATGAGAGACTCTGCCCAGCGAGATTCTACAAATATCGCAAGTGCTGTTTGTTTGTATTCTAGGCTTAAGGTGTTAAAATAGAAGCATGAAGCTTATCATTCCATTTGCAGCTCTATTTTACTTAGTTGGGTGCCAGACCTTCGCCAAGATGATGGGCGTTGAGCCGGCTCAACCTACCATTCGCGTGCAGGACATTAAACTTGATGGCTTTTCAAAAGAAAGTATACAACTTCAAGTATACTTAAGAGTAGCCAATCCCAATTATTTTGAAGCTACAATTAAGAATCTAAAATACAGTTTGTCTGTAAAGGATTCTCTTTTAGCCGAAGGAATTCAACCCGAGGCGGTTAAAATTCTTGGGCAGGACTCGACCTTAGTTAAGCTACCTTTGAGGGTGTTTGGAGATCGCGTTTCCTTAGTTTTTAAGTCGATAATTTCCAAAGGCGTCCTTCCTACGGCTCAATATCATATCGTGGGAACGGTTGAGACCTTCTTTGGAGACCTGGATCTCGATAGAGAGTCCACCTGGGAACCTTGAAAGCAAAATCAATTTGCATTTCATTTTTTAGAATGGTGTCCTCGCAAAGCTTGTTGTTGCTGACTTCAAGGCGGATTCACAGGCCTTTGGGTATTCCATGTGTGGCCATTTTCCGTCAAAAAGGCAAGACATCGCCTAAGGCTTCAGCTGAAACCTAGAGACGTACCGTCTAAGAGATTCTAATTGCCGTTTATGTAACCCGCTTATATTCATTGGTTCCTTTGCGCTATTTGTCAGAAGGCCAAGCTGCGGATTTAAGAAGTCTCTAGGCTCCTCCGATGTTGTAAAAGGAGGATAATTCCTATGTTAAGATTTGCATTGATGTTTGTTTTTTTGAGTAAATTCGCATTTGGTCAAGGCCCGATGTTGCCTTTTCCAAGTGATGTGAAGCTAGATGCCGTTAAAGCGGAGTATAGAGTCGTTGGTGTCATTAATGATGCTGTTGATAAGGGTTCCTCGGTTATTGTTTTAAAAAATATAGCCGAGAAGACCACCTTTCAGCTTGTATCCGGTGGAACCCTCGACGGAGTTCTAGTGGAAAATTCTGCTCTCAGAACCGTGAAGATTTCCATTGGCAATAGAAGTCGAGTTTTGAAATATGTAGAAGCGGAAGTTGAACCTTCGCGGGAAGTTGCTGAAGAAAGTAAAGAAGATTTCCCAACGGCTGACCTTGAAAGTACAGGTTTAGAGTGGGATCAAGTTCAAGAATTTAAGACACTCCTGGAAAAGCAAGTCAAGGTTTCTGAACTCGGTGGGGGATTGGATAAAAGAGGGAATGTCAACGAGCCCAGTGTAAAGAATTTTGATGACCAAAGTTGTGAGGTTTCGGTGGTAGGGCAATCTGAATGTTTTCAGTATAAACAAGACTCTACTTCCAAATAGATGGCATCCCCTAGGACTCATGGAATTCTTGGATGTAATGCAGTTGCTGGAAACTTGAAGGTGTTTCTATAAAGTTCCTTACCTATAGCTACTTGAGAGATGAATTTGAAACTTCGGATCAAGAGAATAAGCCTCAATAGAGATCCCAAATGATGTAAAAAACCCCTAGCGGTTGAATTGGTTTCAAAGCTAGGGGTTTTTCTTAATTTTAAAAACTAGTAGCGGTAATGATCAGGCTTGAAGGGGCCTTCTTCTGATAGGCCCATGTACTTAGATTGGGACTTTGTAAGCTTAGTAAGTTTAACGCCGAGCTTTTCCAAATGGAGTCTTGCAACCATTTCATCAAGCTTCTTAGGAAGAGTGTATACTCCAACAGCATATTTTTCTTTGCTCGTCCAAAGTTCAATTTGCGCCAAAACTTGGTTGCAAAAGCTATTGGACATTACAAAACTTGGGTGACCAGTGGCGCATCCAAGATTTACGAGGCGTCCTCGTGCCAAAATAATCACGCTCTTCTTGTTGGGAAGAATAAAGCGATCCACTTGGGGCTTAATGTTGACTTCTTTTACTTTCTTATCGTTCACTAAGTCGGCAATTCTGATTTCATTGTCGAAGTGACCAATGTTGCAAAGAATGACTTCGTTCTTCATCATATCCATATGTTTTCTAGTGACAACATCAACACAACCTGTAGCTGTGACGATAATGTCTGCCATTGGTACCGCTTCTTCCATAGTAAGAACTTGATAGCCTTCCATAGCAGCTTGTAGGGCGCAGATAGGGTCGATTTCAGTGATTATAACCCTTGCTCCTAAGCTCTTCATGGAGTGAGCGCTGCCTTTACCAACATCTCCGTAACCGGCAACCACAACGACCTTACCTGCAACCATGACGTCAGTTGCTCGTTTGATGCCGTCCGCGAGAGATTCTCGACAGCCATAAAGGTTGTCAAATTTAGACTTCGTTACCGAATCATTGACATTGAAGGCAGGAATTTTCAGTTTTCCAGCTTCTAGCATTTGGTAAAGTCTGTGAACACCGGTGGTGGTTTCTTCAGAAATTCCCACGATGCCCTTCAAGATTTTGGGGTATTTTTGATGTACGAGTGTTGTTAAATCACCACCGTCATCAAGAATCATATTTAAGGGCTTGTCGCCAAACATAATGGTTTGTTCCACGCACCACTCATATTCTTCCTCAGTTTCTCCTTTCCAAGCGAATACCGGAACTCCAGCCGCTGCTATTGCAGATGCCGCATGGTCTTGAGTGGAAAAAATATTACAGCTGGACCATCTTACTTCGGCTCCAAGCTCAATAAGTGTCTCGATGAGCACTGCCGTTTGGATGGTCATGTGCAAGCAACCGGCGATGCGGGCGCCTTTTAATGGTTTTTTAGGCCCGTACAGCTTACGAATTGACATAAGACCTGGCATTTCGTTTTCTGCAATTTCAATTTCTTTTCGTCCCCAATCGATGGATTCTTTTGACATAGTCGCAACTTTATAGTCGCTAAATGTAAATTTAGCAGCTTTCTGAACTTTGGCACTTTTTAAATTGGTCTTCTTCATAGTCATGTAGAGCTCCAAGGCGTTGCAATTTTCGCACCCGGTGGTTCCAGGGCGTATAGACCATTGATGTTAGAGCATTGGCTGGTATTTGGCAATTATTTGTTATCTCTTTTAGATATGCATAAACCTATCAGAAATTAAAATTCCAGTCCTTCCTGGTTTTAGCGAGATCCCGTCAGGATTTTAGGTTCCCCTCCGGCTGAAATCTTATGAGCCTGTGCCTCACCTGTGATGTGCAAGTTTGCGTAAGCTTCAAGTAGCGGCCGAGATTAAGGTCTGACGAACAAGGTTTTTTGATTAGGAGTCTGAGTTGTTTAATAAAGAGATGCTTAAAAAGTTGCCTAAAAGAATGGCACTGGGAGGTGCCGCGCTTTTAGAGTTGTGAGGGGTTTGGGTTTAGTTTCATTGAAAGCTCTTAAAAATCAATGTACTCTCAACGCTTCTTTACTCTTTATGGAGCGTCGCGTGAGTGTCCAAAACGCAGATCTGATGGCAAAAATGGTTTCTCTTTGCAAAAGGAGGGGCTTTATATTTCAAAGTAGTGAAATCTATGGCGGTTTAAAGTCGTGTTATGATTACGGCCCTTTAGGCGTAGAACTTAAGCGAAATATTGCGTCAGAGTGGTGGCGTAGTATGGTCTACGAGAGAGACAATATTGTGGGCATTGATGCCTCCATCATGATGCATCCTAATGTCTGGAGAGCTTCTGGCCATTTGGCCAATTTTTCAGATCCCCTTGTCGATTGTAAAAACTGCAAAGAAAGGTTTCGGGCTGATAAGGCACCTAAGGCCGAGCCAGGGAGCCAAGTTTCCTTCCTCGAAGGCGGCAAAAAAAATGGAAAGTCACTCACGGGTATTGTGGGCAAGTCAGGATATGTTTGTCCCCATTGTGGTAGCTCCGAACTTTCCGACGAAAGGCAATTTAACGGAATGTTTCGCACCGGAATGGGTGCCGTTGAACCCTTAAAAGAATTTGTCGAAGAAGTTTATGGAAAAAATCTCACAAAAGAAGAGTTTACTGCGAAGTTAAATGAAAAAGTCGAGTCCAATGCGGTCTATTTAAGACCCGAAACTGCTCAGGCTATGTTTGTTCAGTTTCTTAACGTACAGCAGACCTCATCCATGAAGGTTCCCTTTGGTATCGCCCAGCAAGGGAAGTCCTTTAGAAACGAAATTGTGGTGGAACACTTCATATTCAGAAGTCTTGAGTTTGAACAAATGGAAATGGAGTTTTTTTGCGAGCCTGGAACTCAGCGCGAATGGCTTAACTACTGGACCGACGAGCGCATGAACTGGTGGAAGAAGTATTCCAATTCTGCAGATAAGTTTCGACTTCGTCCTCATGAAGCCAATGAGATGGCTCATTATGCCGATGCCTGTTATGACGTTGAGTATGATTATCCTTGGGGCTGGGGCGAGCTTGAGGGCATTGCCAGTAGAACCGATTACGATTTAAAGAAGCATGCTGAGCATTCTGGGGTAAAATTAAGCTATTTTGACCAGCAGAAAAATGATCCAGAGACCGGTAAACCTGGATGGAGATACACTCCTTATGTTATCGAGCCTGCCGCTGGACTTACCCGCGCCGTACTTTGCTTTCTTTTAGATGCTTACTTTGAAGACGTAAGAAAAGATAAAGATGGGCAAGATGTAGTCCGCACTGTCTTAAAGCTCCACCCTCGTTTAGCACCTTTTAAAGCAGCTATACTTCCTTTGGTCAAAAAAGATGGCCAACCAGAAAAAGGGCAAGAAATAGCAACTGCCTTTAGAAAGGCGGGGATTCATGTGAGCTATGATGATTCTCAATCCATCGGCAAGAGATATGCCCGTCATGACGAAATAGGAACTCCCTATTGCATAACCATAGATCCGCAAAGCCTAGTAGATGATACGGTAACTATTCGAGATAGGGATACCGCCGAGCAGACTCGAGTCCCTATAAAAGATGCAATCAGGTTGGTAGAGAATAGACTTTCCGAAGCTAAGTGAGGTTATTGATGAATAAACGTAGACATCGAAGAAAAGGCAATCAGCCATCGCCTCAATCGCCACGCCAAGGGAATGGGGCTGGCGGTAAGCAAGCAGAGCAAAAACATACTCAAATTGCGCCGGCGCCCTTGAAGCCGCTTTCTAAAATTAAACTTTCAGGGCCCTGTGGAAGCGGGCTCAATCCTCTTGCTCCGCCGAAGCAAGAGAATTTTGCTCAGCATCGACGAAAAGAGAAAAGAAATTACGGAATTATATTTTTTGACTCCTTTTTGGATGCGAAAAAGCAAAGAGAAGCGATCCAAGCTGCCAGTGTTAAATGTGATCAGCTCAACGTTGTCATCAAGGCTGAAGGCGATATGGATGATCCCGAACTTCTTGGTATCAACCAAAAAGTGAAGGTATTTGCGGGAGCTGCTTGGGCCTTAATTCACGAACGTCGCATGACTGACGGATGGTATACCCAAACCCAAGAGTAGATCCTTAAGGCTCGTGGTTTTGGTATTTTAGTAGATGGAATTGGGAACCCTGCTGGTTCCGCGAGATAGAACAAACTCATGTCCCTCCAACCGGAAATTATTTCTGAAACTGACGACTGGATTGCCGTAGCCAAGCCTTCAGGTTGGCTTACCCATCGATCGGAATGGGATAGGTCTTCCGAACCTCTACTTCAATGGGTCAGAGACTATAATGGCGGCAATCATGTCTATGCCATTCATCGCCTCGACCGAGCTACTTCGGGTGTCGTTCTATTTGCAAAGAATCCCAAGTCTGCCGCAGAACTTATGGCTCAATTTGGCGATAGAAATGTACAAAAAGTCTATTTCGCTCTCGTCCGTGGCTTTGTGAAAGGCCCACTTCTTATTGAGTCCCCCCTTCGCGCAATCAGAAATGACGAAACAAAAGGTGACTATGAAGAGGCCACAACGCAGGTGGAGGTTATTGCTAACGGCATTCTTCCTGTTCCTCTCGGCTCCTATTCAGAGCAGCGACTGAGTCTTTTGAAGCTTATGCCAAAAACCGGGAGAACCCATCAATTGCGCCGTCATTTGGTAAAAATATCTCATCCCATCGTGGGAGACTCAAAATATGGGGATAGCAAGGTCAATAGACTCTGGAAAACCTTAGGCCAAGATCGATTAGCCCTGCATGCTTACAGTTTAGATCTGACACAAACGGGTAGGTTAGTGTGTCCGTTGCCATCAGATATTTTAGCCGCTTGCCAAATCATTCATTGGCACCCAGAGGACTCAGAGAGAATTAGGGAATGGGCAAGACTAGAGGATCCTGAAAGGGAGCAGGAAGGCAGAATCAAACTTCAGTTACTATTTAGGGGAGAATCTTGAATGTCAAAACGGAATGACGCACAGCATGGATATAGTTTTGATACTGGGAAATATTTGGTAGTTGGTTCCCAAAAAAGACATGCGAGTACACTTTTGTAACGAACCTCATTTCATCGGTTTTTTGCGGCGCAATTCTAGTAAACTGCGCTTGATACTCGTCTGGAGTCATGTCGATGTTTCGATGAAAACCGAGGTGTGTATTTGCAGCAATTAATAGACTATAGAGAGAAATAATTCTTTCACGCATTTTCTGGGGATCTATTGCAGAATCGATTTCAATATCCTTTGCAATGTCTTTAATCATGTCTATGCATTTTTGAGCTTCTTCTGGATTTCTTTCTGGAGGCTTTTCTGATTTTCGCTTTAGGATATTGTTGCTCTTCTTTGAAAGAATGAGAAAAAGACCGATCATTGCAGCCAAGAGTGTTATTGATAGTAGAACTTTGATCCATTTGTTTGGGAATTCAAATTTGTTGTCCTTCGGTTTCTTGGCAACAGGTGTTTCTATTTTTGAGGATTTTGGTTGACTAGGATTCTGCGAGTTCAAAGCCTGTTTATTTAAGCTACCTTCATCCCGACCCTTATCTAGATTTTCATGATTTTCTGAGCTTGGATTCCCTTCGCCTTTTTGGCCTGACGGGCTTCCTTTGCCTGAGGAGTTTCCTTTGCCTGAGGAGTTCCCTTGCCCTGAGGAGTTTCCTTTACCTGAGGAGTTTCCTTGCCCTGAGGAGTTCCCTTGCCCTGAGGAGTTTCCTTGCCCTGACGGGCTTACTTGTCCTGACGGGCTTCCTTGTCCTGAGGAGTTTCCTTGCCCTGAGGAGTTTCCTTGCCCTGAGGAGTTTCCTTTACCTGAGGAGTTTCCTTGCCATGAGGAGTTTCCTTGCCCTGAGGAGTTTCCTTGCCCTGAGGAGTTTCCTTGCCCTGAGGAGTTTCCTTGCCCTGAGGAGTTTCCTTGACCTGTGGGACGTTCTTGACCTGCGGGGCTGCCTTGGTTGTCAATATTCGGTTCGTCCTCGTTGCTACCAGTGTTAGCTCCAGGGGGGCGGTTGCTTTCATTGTCCTGGGACGTGGATTCAGAAGTACCGCCAAATTCTCCTGCTGAGTGCTGTGAATTGAAGTTGTCTGAGGGGGCTGTTGAGCTACTTCTGATTTGTTTCGTTTGAATTGAATTTTTAGGAGGCAAATCTCTACTTAAATAGAAAACAAATGCTCCCACCCCTAGGGCAATGAGATGTCCTTTCGACATTTTTGCTGCTGTAAGGATGGTATTGTCCATCTTGAAGCTATCATGGCTTGCAAATCTTTCGTAGATGAAGCGAAGGATCATAGCAAATAGCATAAATAAAGCAGCTATGCCCAAGAAAAATACGAAACCTGTAAAGAGTGAGACATCCTTGGGAAGTCCTCTGAAGAATAGAGCAAAAATAGCACCTAGGGCTGGTATCCAAATTCTGCTAGGTTGACTGATGGCAGCTATAGTTAGTCCGATAAAGATTGCAGTCGGCTCAAGTCGGCTCATGAGGAGGGGTGTCTTTGACATGAAATAGAGTGCGAATATGTATAGGAGTGCAAAGCTAGATGCCAGTCCAAAGTGCATGAACTGCGTATTCTTGGTGCTTTGCCAATTGCTTTTGAATTTAAATTCCTGCCCATACAGCAACGCGGTCTTTTCACGAATTTCTATAGCCTTAAGGTAGTCTCCGCTGCGAAAAGAATGATTTCCATAAATGGCATACTGACCCATAAATCCTAAGGAGTATAGGGCTAATCTAGAAATGACTGTGGGAAAGGGAATAAGATCAAATGACCATTCGATAAAAACTAATGAGATTAGAAAAACGGCAAGACAGCTCATAAATAGGAAGTAGTAGTCTTCTTTTTTGGACGGCGAGTCAGCTTTTGTGTTGGTTTTTTGTGTTTTCATCGCCTGAGCATTCCTGCGTAAACTTGTCCTATGCTTTGGTTGGGGCCCAATATAATAGAGGCTTTATTGAGCTTTCGGAAAATGTTGGAGTACGACGATCCTTGTTTGTTTTTAAAGTGCATTTTTTTAAAATGCTGCAAATCAATTCGGTCTTCATCTTGCAAGGGATTCGCATTTAAGATCTTGTTTTCGAATTCTGTAGAGTCAAATATAATAGGGATGATATCCACATGGATTTGGTCCCACATGAGAAAATTTTCTGTTAGCAGGTTGATGTCGACACTAATCGTAGAAAAAACAGGGAATACGACGCTATAAGCAGGAATTTCTCCTTGGTAACGTGTCAATAGTCGATCGAAGGGTTCTGCTCCATGTGACTGCATGCTGCGAACCAATTCCATGAAATAGTCTAAAAATTGAGATCCCTTGCCAAAATCCGTAGCGAATTCGTCTGTAATGAGGCGAACGCGAATCCTTTGAGACATGAGGGTTCTTGCTAAGGTAAGTATGGTGTCTTTTATTTGTTCAAAGGAATTTATATGGCCAAATTGAAAGGAACTAATCCCTCTCCGATCGACAAATATAGTGGCGTCGGTGGAGTTTAAATGCTCAAATTCTCTTGTAACAAGGGTTTGGAGGCGCTCTGACTTTTTCCAGTCGATTCTCGACATGCTGTCTCCATACTGATAGAAACGGCTGCCAAGATAGTTCACCGAACCCCCGCTGAAATGAGATTCAATGCTGCCTGAGTGTGCCGTCTTACCCGATGTTGCTAGATCGATAGATGGCATATTGGCAAACTCCGGAAAGACTTCAACTTTAGTAGAAGCTTCGTGGGTGACACATCTACGCACAAGGCCATACCTATCTTGTGTAATGATTTTAATATTATCGACAGAAAAGCTCCCCATTCCTGCATCTGCCTCTAGTTCAATTTCAACGGCTTTAGTTTCAAAGGGAGAGAACTTGGAAAGGGAGACAATTTGCTTTTGCTTTAGGGATCCTTCAAATTTTAAGTATAAAAAGCTTTGATTGACCAGTAGGTCGGATTGATTCTTAATAACAAGTTTCATAGCAAACTTTTCAAACTCATGGACTTTTATCGATGCATCTGAGGAAACGATGGTGAGGGCACAGCTTTGCTCCCAACTGTCCTTATAAGCCAATATCCCGAGGCTAAATATAGCCGCAGCAACCCCAGCGCTTAGTGGCGCTTTGATTGCAAAGGAAACGAGAATGGTTACGGCACAAAGGATCAGTACTAAGGCAAGTGGAAAATCATATAAAGGAAACTTCTTTGAGGTTTTAATTTCAGCCCAGGATTCCTCTTGTTCCCAGGGGAGGGCGGAATAGGGTCTCTCCTTGCTTGGGCCTACGAGCCATTTTTCAAAAAGATTTTTTATAATTGAGGTCATAAAATGGAATGAGTTCCCCATGAAAAGTTCTAACTAATGGGAACCGGTATCCGAGCCAAAATTTCACTGACAATTTGTGACTCTCGAATTCTTTCCATCCTGGATTTTGGGGAAAGGATAAGCCTATGCTCCATCACAGAAGGGGCCAGCTTCTTAATGAAGTCTGGTTTTACAAAGTTCTCACCTGACAAGACAGCAAAGGCTTGTCCAAGTCGAATCAAAGCTAGAGTAGCTCGGGGGCTGCATCCTAAAGTCAATCTTTGGTCTTGGCGTGTAGCATTTACAAGCCCCATGGCGTAATTTAGTATCCCCTCTGAGACCTCGATGGTTTTCATAAGTTCGCGGACTCCGCGCCAATCTGCCTCACTGCAAACAGGCTCAAGGCTGTCTATCGGGTGATTGATGAGTTGAGATACAATGATTTTCTTTTCCGTATTAAAATCCGGATAACCTAGTGACAAACGGATCAGAAATCGATCTAGTTGAGCTTCAGGGAGAGGAAATGTTCCATGCTGTTCTACAGGGTTTTGAGTGGCAATCACAAAAAAGATACTTGGCAGGGTATAAGTTTGATTCTCTGCTGTGCAGAGCCCCTCAGCCATGGCCTGAAGCAATGCCGACTGGGTTCTGGGAGTTGCTCGATTCAATTCATCAGCCATCAAAACGTTTGTAAATATGGGTCCTGGGATAAACTGAAAGGCGCCTTTGTCTCGCTGATAGACTGAGGATCCTATGATGTCATTGGGCATCAGATCAGGGGTAAACTGAATGCGTTTTGTGTGAGTATTTACCGAACGGGCCAAGGCTCGAGCTAGCATCGTCTTCCCGGTGCCTGGGACGTCTTCCAGAAGAACATGCCCACCTGCTATCCAGCAAGAAAGTGCTCGCCTAATCTCGAGTTCCTTTCCTTGTATTACCTTTCCCACATTTGCTTCGACGGATTCGCAAATTCGTTTTGCCGAATGTATATCTAATTTGGGTGTCTCAAGTTCGGTCAATTCCAGGTCTCCTATAGTTTGAAACCAAAGAATAATTTAAGCACATTATGATCCGCTTGGCAATGTAGCGGGCTCAAAGGAAAAATGGCAAAGTATCTCAGATCGTTGTCAAAAAAGATGTTATGAGCAGTTCTTTATGCGGTGGCTCTCAGCGCGTTTAAGTCTGTCCATGCGTTTTTAACTTGGTTGTACGACGCGAGCATCCAGCTTTGCTATGGAATCTTTCATGAGGTTGTGACACCTTTGTAAAACCTCATCAACCTCTTCCAATCTGAGACCATCTGTGGGAATGGGTGGCAAAACTTGGACCAAAACGACGCCTGATTGCCATTTTGAGAAGTTGAGTTTATGGGTGTAGCTTGAGGCAATCACCGGAATGATCGGCACCTTGTTCTTGATGGCCATATAGAAGGCACCTTTTTTAAAGTCGCCTAGTCCCTTTGTGCCTCGTCTCGTTCCTTCAGGGTATATCCAAACTGAGGATTTTCTGACAGTGATCGCAAAATCTGCGGAATTCATTTGATCCACGGATTGTTGTTTATTGGACCTTTGAAGCAATATATTTCCAGCGGCAAAGATCAACCATCCGAAGAAGGGTACAAAAGCTAGGGCGCGTTTTACGACCACAATACAAGAACGAGGATAGATTTCTCGATTCAAAAGGATATCAAGTGCCGTTTGGTGATTCATGACGAAAACAGCAGGAAGATGGCTTTTTGCGAAATCAAGGCCGCTAAATTCCACCTTGAGGCCGAGCACCAATCTGCTAAGCGGGGCAGTCAAGGTAACGAACAGGAGATTGGTTGATGTGTTTCTAAAACGCAGAATGGCAATGGGAAACACAATGACGCTGGCCAACGCAAAAATAACGCCTACTAGTAGCATCCGGGTGAACCATAAGATGTTTCGCTGCGCTTTTATAATTCAGTCCTTCGATGGAGACTCTTTCATGTTCTAATGTCAGCATGTTAATGGCAAGTATCAAAAATTACCCGGTAGGTACTGTATGGTTTAAAGGGTAGGGGATTGAAGTTTAAACATTAGAGGTATTTATTGCCGAGCAGATGGGGCATACCTTCCTAAGGAATCAGCCGTTTGATCGGACCGCGTTAATAATTTGAAGATTTTTTGATGCCCCTATGAGAAAACGATAAAGCAACCATCAGCCAAAAGATAACGCCTAGAGATGCGGCCAAACTTCTCTAAATTAAGTTGTTTTAGCTCACCGTATGGGAACTGGAGAATAAGTCCACCTTTGCGATCTCAAAACATTTTCCTGCAATTTAAGGGAGTATTGCAGTATTTAAAGACTCATCCTATTCCTCCGCCAAATCAAACTATGCTAACTTGTGCACCTTAGCTTGCCGTCGGTTTCCCAATTTTTCGATGCAGGTTGATCCTTTGGAAAGTCTCCAAATATCCAGATCGCTCATCTCCCTGGGCAAGTTTCAAATCTACCAAATTTCAAAGGAAATACCTTTTGTTGTGGATTAGGAAAGTTGATATGTTGGGATAGAAGATCTCGTTTCGGGTTAGATTGCGGGCGGCAAGGCTCTGCTTTCGCCGCCGTAGAAAAATTAGAACCAGAAAAATAGGATCTCATTAAAGACCACTTAAACTTGTTTTTAAAGGTGTTAGTCAGAGGAGAAGAACTAAAGTCTCGTATTTTGCTAAATTTAGCCGCCCAGCTCGCTGCACTAGATGCCTAGCCTAGAGTCTCCCAAACAGGCGGGAGGAATAGCGCCTGACCAAGTCATACAATGCCATTCTATCATATGGTTGCCATTCAGTTTGCGGCTGAAGGTAGATCCAATATTCATGGGCATACCATGCAATGGTTAGCAAATGTCGCGCTTCGGGATTAGGAAGGTGTAGCTTTACTTCAAACGGCAAATGGTGCACAATGTACATTGACTGTGTCAGGCTGTTTAAAATATTCTTTTGAAAAACAATATGACAGGATTGAAGTAATGAGGTTTCAATGGGACAAAAAGAAGAATATCGAATTAGCTGAAAAGTGACGCCCAAGCTTTGAAGATGCGGTCAATGCCTTAGCTCACAATATTCTCCTCCTTGATGATGAGAATCCTGTGCACCCACGCCAGCGAATTTTTGTTATTGAAATTGATGATTATCCGCATGTTATACCATATGAAATGAGGGGTGATATTTGTTGGTTGATCACTGTGTTTCCAGCTCGAAAATACAAGAGGTAGATAATGAAATCTAAGATTAAATCAAAATCAGACAAACTTGATGCCAATGAGCAAAGCATTTTGAATGCTTTAGACTTCAAAAAAATGAAACGTCCCACTTCAGCTAGGCAGAAAAAAATTCGCGATGCTGCTAACTCTGCTTTGGGTGAAATTAAAGGTGCGCGCGCCAATATTCGCATGAATGAGGATGATCTCGAAGCCATTCGCCTTATGGCCGATGAAGGAGGTATGCCCTATCAAACGCTCATCAACCATATCATCCATCTGTACGTAACTGGGCAGTTGGTCCACACTCAAGAGGTGAAAAAGCTAGTTCAAGCCGGAGTTTTTGATCTGCGCAAAGCTAGCAATGATTAATGGTTGGAAGTTTCCCTCGCGTTGCGTGGGCCTTGCGGCTAGCAAAGACATTTCGGACTAAATGCCTTGGATATCCATTTGCTAGGTGAGTGTTTTTTAAAGAAACTACTCTTCAGCTCACCAGAATGTTGCATTAAAGTAAGTTTGTAAATCCTATGTAGAAGCTCGGCTGATTCCGAGGGGGTCGTCCTCAGGCGTTTACTGATCCAGAATTGAGGCTTTCAACTCATCCGGCTCGTGTTAGTACACTCGGAGAACATTTCAGTGGCAATAAAATTTTGGCGATGTTTGGCGCAAGGCAAAGCGTAAGAAATTTTTAAGTCTTTGAATCGAATTAGCGTGTTGATCGGCCTTCATGATCGTAGCATCGGCGCTGGGATTCCTGTCTTCTGTTTTACGATTGTCTGCGTTCTGAGTGTGGTGTCTGGCAGGCAAAGGAATAAGTGGGGAACGGCAACCTATCAGGCTGATCTTGGTAAGCTAAATAGAATCCTTTTTAAGTTTCGCTTTCAACAAAAGGGAATTAGCTAGCACGCTCAATGAGCTCGCCGACATTGCGATGGCAGCAAGCATGGGGTCAAGTTCTCGAACCATCTGTGGCAGAATCTGAACGCTGATAAAGGCCCCTGTTGCGATGGGAATTAATAGTAAATTGTAGCCGAATGCCCACCAAAGATTTTGCTTTACCGTACTTACGGTAGCCTTGGAAATCTTAATGAGTCTAGAAATCTTGGCAATCCCGCCACCAAACAAAACAATTCCAGAGGCATCTTTGGCTAAATCGGAGCCTGTGGAAACGGCAATTCCAGCACTGGCTGCGCTGAGTGCAGGCGCATCATTGAGTCCGTCTCCAACCATGGCCACAGGTGGTGGAAGGCTTTTGACAATGGCAAGCTTTTCCTTTGGAGTTACGGAAAAGAAATACTTGGTGATATGAAGCTCCTGAGCCGTTTCTTTTACTACGGATTCTTGATCGCCACTTATAATCACAGGCTCAATGCCTGAAGCTTGGAGCTCAGCAATGATCCCTCGCGCTTCTGGGCGAATTTTATCGCTTAAGCATACGGAGCCAAGGCACTTCTTTGAGGAAAAAAAGACAACCACACTACGCCCTAGGTTTCCTTGTTCCAGAGACCATAAAAGCTCTGACTCAGGTACGCCCATTGACAGGGCCCAATGGGGCGACCCAGCCTGGTAGAGTTGTTTATTAAAGAAGCCTTCTATCCCGAGGCCAGGATGCTCCTGAACTTGCTCGAAATCCACGCGAGTCTTGTGGTGCTGGCTAATTGCAGCAGCTATAGGGTGCTTGCTGTAAGATTCTAAACTAGAAAACAGAGCCCACTCATCATCTGAAATGTTTGTTTGTCCGGTCACTTGAAAAAGGCCTTCCGTCAAAGTTCCCGTTTTATCAAACAATAAAGTCTTCGAATGCCCCAGGCTTTCCATTTGTTGGAGATCTCGGACTAAAATACCTTCCTTCGCAGCTTGTGATACGCCCACTATAAGTGCAGTCGGTGTGGCCAGTCCTAGAGCGCATGGGCATGCAACCACGAGGACAGCGGCAGCTCGCATAAAAGCGTAGGAGGGACTTGCTCCCGAGAGAAGCCAGGTGATCAGGGTTGCTGCCGCTATCAACAGAATCACGGGGACAAAAATTCGAGAGATTCTATCCGCCAAGTCTCCTAATCGTCCTTTGGAGGATTGGGCTGCAATCACTTGTCTAATAATTTCAGCGAGTACCCCGTCCTCGCTACCTTTATTGGCCTTTACTTCAATGGTAAAGCTTAGGTTAATCGTGCCGCCAAAAACTAAATCGCCAACGCTTTTTTTAACGGGAGTATTTTCACCTGTGAGCATGGATTCACTGAGTGACGTTGTTCCCGAGATGATAGTGCTATCGAGTGGGATTTTTTCTCCGGCTGCAACGCGAAGGATGGTTCCTGGCACTATCGAAGCTATTGGCAAATGGGTGTATTTACCGTCAATCAAAGCTAAAGCATCTTTAGATGACAATTCAAACAGGCTTTTCAAATCACTCTGTGCCTTGAGTCGTAGCTTTTCTTCTATCCATTTACCTAAGCGGACGAGGGTTAAAATGATCGCCGCAGATTCAAAATAGAGATGGCCTTCCGTGGTAAATCCTAAAAGTACGGCGATGGAAATTCCCCAAGCGACAGAAGACCCTAAAGCAATAAGGACATCCATATTGCTTGATTTCATCTTTAGGGAAACGTAAGCGCCGCGATAGTAGCCCAGGCCAGTTGTAAATTGGACGGTGGTGCCGAGAATTCCTAATAGCCAAGGAAAGAAGGGCTGGTTTGTGAAGGCCTCCATCAGATTAAAATCATGGGCCATCGAGAGTAGAAATAGTGGAGCCGTTGCGAGGATACCTATCTTTAGATCGAAGGGCATGGAACTTGACTCTGTGCTAGAGGATGTGGACCTAAGAGTGAGTTTGTATCTTGTCCCAGCCAAATTGGGCAGTAGATCTAAGGTGAGTCCCTTGATGCTTTGCACTTTAACTAAACCTGCAGCTAGGGAAACATCCGCTCTTAAGACTCGGGTATTGAGCTCAAGAGCTTTTCTAACCACTTCAGCACAATTTGAACAAGTCATGCCTTCAACATTAAAGATCGTATCTTGAATCTCAGGGCTCTTTCCTGCTTTTTCTAATTCTTGTAGGATGTCTTGAGCGTGAAGAGGTTCTTGAAAGTCAAAGCTGGCCATTCCTGAAGCGAGATCCACGGAGGCGGCAGAGATATGGGGGACTTTTTTTAGGGCTTCTGAAACAGTTTTTACACAACCTTGACAGGACATTCCTTTAATATATATAGAGCTATGAGGCATTTTTCAAATCCTAGCGAGACAAAGCCATGATACAGAGTCCATCAGAGTTTGCCAAATCAAAAATAGCTATAAGCTTTGAGCACGTGACGGTTGTGGGTGGTGGTAGAATTGGAACTTTTTTGGCCAATCTCACTGAGGCTTCCGTCGTCACAAGACAGCATGGAGAATTGCAGTCGACAGGCCCTATTTTGGTCTGTGTTCGAAATAATGATCTTGAGGGTGTCATTTTAAGAACTCCTATAGAAAGACGACAAGATCTTATATTCCTACAAAATGGCATGATCGATTCCCTTTTAGACTCTCTGGGAATGCAGGATTCCACTCGCGGCATTCTCTACTTTGCCATTGAGTCGAAGGGCGGAGACGTCGTCGATGGCGGCGGTTCTGTTTTTTGTGGAGCTTATGCTCCTTGGCTGGTTTCTGTATTGCAAGAGGCTAAGATTGGCGCAAAAGTTGTGACTCCAGAGGAGTTTCAAAAAGAAATGGGCAGAAAGCTTATTTGGAACTCTGTATTTGGTCTATTAGGGCAAGTTTACCAGAAAGATGTTGGACAAATCTTAGATCAGCATCGTTCTGAATTTCAGATACTTTTGTCTGAACTTCAAAGTGTCTTTGAGAGTACTAAAAAAATGAGTTTAGGTGATGATTTAGAACAGGCGCTTACTGCCTATGCCTTAAAAGTGTCTCACTATCACAGCAGAGCTTCAGAATGGGAGTGGCGCAATGGCTGGTTTCTAACTAGGATGCCAACCCCCCTCCACAGCCAACTGTCACTTAAAATTGGAAAAGTTTTTTAATCGCCTGGGCACTATCGTCGGGGAGGCGTGACTCGAAAAGGAACTAGGATCTTGTTCTTTTTTAGGCACATGATCCTTATGGACATGATGGCGTCAGAATGGAACTGAGGTCCTTTAAAGTAGTGTCTCTCTGTGTAATCTTGTTTCTAGGCTCAGATATTCCTTGGGCGTTGCGATGAGGGTCTCGTTTCCCTGGTTGGCTCCGGCCTGATTCTCTTTTAAAGCGCCTCTTTCAAACTGTCTCTTTCAGACTGTCTCTTTCAAGGCGCCTCGTTCAAATCGCTTCTTTCAACGACGGGGGCGGCGCAAAAAAGGGCCCATGAGTCTCATTTATTTATGCCTGGATAGATTTTCAAAATTACTATATGATTTTTCGATCATTTTGATTGATGAAAATCCCATAGACGAGATGCCGTGTTTTTGTGGTTAGCATAAAAAGGGGGGCGAGCTTTGAACTTTTTAAGGAACCAGATTTCTACTGCAGCTGTCGTTTGTTATGCGCTAGCAGCTTCCCAAGCCATGGCATGGGGAAACCGAGGGCACGACGCATTGACCGTTACAGCAACGAGAATTGCAGCGCAACGTTATAAAGATCCCAAGTTTGTCACTCCGTTATTTTCAAGAACGGAAATGTTAGCTCATTTGGCAAATATACCTGATATTTATTGGAAGAGTTTATCGCGGGAAGAACGAAAAGTTTTGGATACCGCTCATTTTTACGATGTGGATCTGATAAAGGCCGATTTACAAGTGAAATCCTTTCCAAAGACACTCGCAGATGTTCTTGCTCAAGCTAACGCATTTTGTAAGTTTCCAGAGGTGAACTCTACCCTGAGTTGTGACGGTAAAAGCACGCCTCGAGATATCATGCAAACCATTGGATCTGCTCCTTGGCGCATCGAACAGCTCGCATTAGGCATGGAGTCTAGCTTTGTAAAAGCAAAAGAAGTTCAGAATTCCCATGGTGATGAGGCTCAGTTTAAAGCTGCTGTTGATGACGCTTTGTTTTATGGTGGCCTTCTATCGCACTATGTGGGCGATATGTCGATGCCTCTTCATACGTCTTCAGATTATGACGCTTATGCTGTGGGACTTGGAGGTCTGCATTATTATTTTGAAGATCTCTTGGTAGATCAACTGAATTTTGGTTTCTATGACGAAGTTAAAGATTATGCGATTCGTCAACAGCCAGCTCAGTCACTTGTGGAAAAGAATCATTCTAGTACTTACGTGGAGTATGTTACAGCATTAGCGCTCAATAGTTATTCGGCTTTGGGCCAAATGTATAAACTCGATCGGAAGTTTGCCCTTACTAAGCCTTCTTCGGATGCGTCGGGACTTAAAGTTATGGCCGAGCGTAAGGCTCCTCAGGTAGCAGTAGTTGGCTTCAGGCCATTTCTTAAAGTGCGCTTTGCATATGGTGCCGATGTCCTAGCTACCATTTGGTATGAAGCTTGGAAGCGAGGTGGCGCGCCTGATTTATCAAAATATAAAAGCTATGACTTTAGATTGAAGCCTGATCCTATTCCGCTAAGCTATTTGGACATAAAATGAGTATTTTAAGTTCCTTTCCGATCGATCCCATGGCCTATGTGGATCAATATTGCGAGCGCTTGGCTCCTGGGCTGTTTATGGAGCCCTTTAACCTCTTTTCCAATATACCCTTCATTTTGATTGGTATTTGGCAGTACCGAAGGTCTAGAAGAAGCACAGAAAAGGTGCTTGGGATTTTAGCTTTTTTAGTGGGCGTCGGGTCCATGATGTTTCATGCCTTTGCTACGCGCTGGGCACAGGCCATGGATGTTCTACCCATTGCTATCTTGATTTTTACTTTTCTCTTTTACTATCAGGTGAGAATCCTGAAATCTCGTCATTGGGTTGCGATTTTAGGTCTTTTAGGTGTCGTTGGCTCCTCTGTGCTTGCAGTGCGATTTCTGGATGACCCTGTTTATAATGGATCTCAAGCTTACTTCGGTGTCGGCCTAGGGCTGACCGTTTTGGCCTATCGTGAAAGACATGAGGTGAGGCGATGGCTCTTTTTGTCGTTGATACTTTTTGGTTTTGCTTTAGTGGCACGTATGGCAGATCCTGCCATCTGTTTTCGATTTATAGTGGGTTCGCACTTTGTTTGGCACCTATTCACTGCCGCCTCATTGATGTGCGCTTTTAGATCGCTGAGAGTGCCCCATATGAACTATTTGCCCAAAACCAATAAGCAAGTTAAAAATCTTGTGATCCATGTGCCTAAAGAAGATTTAAGTTTTTTAAGTCGAACTCATAACAAGACAAAAAAGAGAAAAAAGTCATCTATTAAAAGGTTTCATGGCAAGTCCAAGTAGATGAAGGCTTGAGCTTTCTTTCTTTCTTTCTTTCTTTCTTTCTTTCTTTCTTTCTTTCTTTCTTTCTCTCTCAAGCTCTCTTTACGGCGTTTTCTTTGAGAGGCTGTGTTATTTCTTGTTGCTTGATGAAAAAAGCTTTTCGGCTAGCTCCAGCTGCTTAGAGGATCTAGATGATTCCGCATTTGGTGTTGAGGCAAGGTTGAAAAGGTTGTACTTCTGGGCGTCTCGATCTATGGGTTTCATCGCGAGACATTGAACGACATGCTTTCCCGAGACGATGGCTTCATTGTAAAATAGGATTCTCAATTCTTTGCTTAATTCCCTAAGAATTTCATTGCTATGAAAGTAAATGTCTTTATATGCTTCATCCTTGCCTATGGCTTCCTTCATTTCTGAAATCATAGGTGCTTCCACAACGAGAGTGCCGCCTTGTTTTAACGAACGAATCATTTCCGAATAGTAGCGAGTGATACTAGGTTTAAAGTCCATCATTATAATGGAGTCATACTCCATCAGTCCAAAAACATGGAGATCTAGATCACAGCGTTTTGCTTCCAGGGCGATTTCTAACTGTTTTGCTCGCTCCAAGGCGATCTCGATGGCTATATCAGAGACATCAAACCCGCGAACTGTAAATCCATTTTGGGCGAGATATCCCGCATTGGTTCCGGTTCCCATGGCCAGATCAAGAGTGAGACCTTTCGTGAGACGGCCGCAGACAGCCTTAAGAAATTCTGAGGGAGCTTGGCTGCTTTGTGTTTTTTTTTGCACGCTGTAGAAGTCGTTCCAATAGGTTCTTGCATCCATCCTTAAGTTCTTCCTTGGCGATTCTAGGGCTTAGGTCTCGAGTGTCTCGGGCTTACTATAGCGAAGGGCTCCAAATTACACCACCAGATTTCTAGTTCTTTGGCAGGTTGCTATTTCCGAATGTATGATCAAGAAAGCAACATGACGATTTATCTGATGAGGACGACTGGGGTCTCAAACTATCGAGCTTCAGTTTCCTTGACTCAAAACTCACTGGGCTTGAGGGCCACGGGAGCGAACGGATTCCAAAGTGCTGTTTTTTTGTTAATTGTTTCCAATCCAAAGGCCAGCTTAGGAAGCTCAAAAAAAGTCTTTTGTTTTGCTTTCTATCCATGAATTTGCGTCATAGTGCAAACAGTTCCCAGCGAGAGGCTAGAAAGCTATTTAGAAAAGGAATCAGGAAGGGAAGGAGCAAATTGTCATACCTTAAGGCCCTATTTGCTATTCAAAGCAAATTCCACCTAAGATGTCGTATTGGCAGCCCAACTGGAGACAACCATCAGAATCCTGGAGTTTCGTTTTGCACAACATGTCTTTTTCTGACTTCGCCGGTTTGGGTTGGAATAGGCTGTTTTCAGCGGGGCCTGCAATTTTAAGATATGAGGCGTAGCCGATCGCCCCATTGGTGAGGTATTCGGCGCTTCGCATTAAGGCTTCTCGTGAGCGCGCGTCTGCAGCCATTTTTATATGACCAATGCCTGGTACGGCAACAATAGCAGAATTGCAGCCCTCTATTTTTACAGTAGTAACGAAATGCTCCCAAGTTTTCTCTTTATAGACTAACGAACAGGGAGTTTCCATGCCTGGGGGCAAATACGTGGGAAGTTCTTCGCCCGTGACGTTGGTATTGACGGGATCGAGAAGGCCAATCCAGGCGAAAGGGATTTTTGTGCCGCATTGCTTGGAAGCGCGGTGAACAAAGGCAATGGCCGACATCGCTCCTCGACTGTATCCCATAACATACACTTTTTTTAAGTTGCCCTTTTTTGCTAGTAAACACACCTGATCGAGTGCTTTATAGAGATCCACAAATAAAGTGGATCCTTCGACATTGGAGCCTTGGTAATAGAAACCCTGGGCGTTAGCTTCTTCCATCATGGTGACGACGGTACTATGATTTTCGTAAACAATGGCTGTGCCGTCAAAGGCAAAAAAAGCCGCTGAGTTTGTCGAATCAACGCCTTCCTTCTCTACTGACGCGGTGCCTAGGGAAGTTGACTTGCAGCCCAAAGAAAGCACACAGCAAAAGAGCCCCATAATAAGGAATTTTGTAATGGGGGAAATTTTCAAGCATGCCTCCGCAAATAAAAGAGGTTAAATACAATCTAGGGGGAGCCGGTCTTCCTATAATATCAATAAAGATGTGGAATAGGGAAGGATGGAAGGGAAAGAAATTTTTAGAGGTGCGTTTTGGTTCAAAAAATTAAGTCCTCTTCTTTAAAGATAGGGATTTAAGCCGGGAGGATGACCACTCCAGTACTGTTTGAGGGAGGGACAGAAAATCCTCATGGGAAGTCTTAAGTCCATCGATGTTTCAGATTCCATTCTTCCCCGTATCAAAGAGAGCGCTTAAAATCTAGAATGGCGACCTCTTTGCCTGAGCTATTTGTGGCAACAATACTGAGGTCTTCTAAAGTGAGAAAACGTATCTGGTGCCAGTGTGTAGATGCGGGGTCCACGAACGTTAAAAATTTAGATCTATAAAAAATCTGCTCAGACTGGTCTGCCTTATGGATTTTTAAAACTTGGAATTGGGGATCTATTTCAAGGATTTCGCGAAAAGGGGGAGGGCCGACAAGTTCTCCCGATATTCCCTCAGGAGTATTTTTAAACGTCAGTTGATAGAGCGGATTTACCCAAAGGCCTTCTAGGTAGCTTACCATGTTCTCCGTGTTCAATGCACCCCTCCCGTTATTTATATAAAAAAATAGGGACCATGTGATGGTCCCTAAAAGGATCTAGTTCTGTGTCATGAGATTTGCTACCTGGCGAGCAAACTTCATAGGGTCTTTTAAGGGAGAACCCTCGGATAAAAGCGCTTGATTGTAGAGAATGTCTGCCCACTCTTTCTTTTGTTCAGCAGAGATGGATTTCATGCGTTCAAAAATTGGGTGAGTGGGGTTGATTTCTAGAATTCTTTTTGATTTAGGTGCTTTTTGTCCCATGGACTCCATGATTCTTTCCATTCTTGCAGAAGAATCCCAAGATCCAGAGACCAAACAGACGGGGCTGTCTACGAGGCGGTCTGAAAGTCGAACTTCCTTCACGTACTCTTGCAGTGACTCTTGAATAGATGACGTAATTTCCTTTAAATCGGCCTCTTTTGTTTTAAGGATTTTTTCGGCTTCTTTCTTCTCATCTTCAGACTTCAGCTCAAGATTCTCTTTGGTGATAGATACCACAGGCTTCTCAGCGAAGGTTGTAAGATGTTGAGTAACCCATTCGTCAACAGCATCGGTTAAGAAGAGAACTTCATAAGATTTTTTCACAAGGCTTTCCATATAGGGGCTGTCCTTTAAAGCCTCAATACTGTCGCCTGTGATAAAGTAGATGGCTTTTTGGCCGTCTTTCATGCGTGAAACATATTCGTCAAGGGTTGTGAGCTCGTCTTGCGCACTTGATTGGAATAGGGAGATTTTCTCGATGCTTTCCCGGTGGGAACCATCAGTGGCAATTCCTTCTTTGATTGTGGACCCGAAAAGATTCCAAATCTTAGTCCACTTCTCGCGGTCATTCTTTAAGAGATTTTCAAAATGGCGGATCAATTTGCCGGTCACTGCTTTGTTGATGGCAGCGAGGCGTCTATCTTTTTGTAGGATTTCACGGGAAACGTTTAGGGGTAAGTCGTCACTATCAATCACACCTTTAATGAATCTGAGCCAAAGCGGCGCAAGATCTTGACAATTGTCGCTGATAAATACTTTTTTTACATAGAGAGAAGGACCCATGCGCGCGTCTCTTTGATTGTAGTCAAATGGCACGTTGCTGGGGATAAAGAGCAAGCTAGAAAACTGATTGGTGCCTTCTGCCTTATAGTGAATCGTGTCAAGCGGATCGGTCCAGTCTCGTCCCACTTGCTTGTAGAATTCAGCATACTCTTCTGGTTTCACTTCTGAAGGAGTTTTGCGCCAAAGAGCTTTTCGGGAATTCAAAGTTTCATCAGTTTCAGTTGTCTTATATTCCCCTTCGATGGCTTTGCCCTCAGCATCGAGAACAGGGTCCTTTCGCTCAACTTTCATCATGATGGGCCATTCTAGAAAGTCTGAATATTTGCGAACAATCCGACGTATGACCCATTCATCAGAGAAATCTTCTGCAGTCTCGTCGTCGTTAAATTCTTTAAGATGGAGCGTGATGGTTGTTCCAGCACCCTCGGTTCTAGGGAGTGTATCCACAGAATAAGTACCATCACCACTAGACTGCCAAACTGTCCCTTCTGACGTCCCAGCTCTCATGGTGTGCAACGTAACTTTGTCTGCGACGATAAAGGCAGAGTAAAAACCTACGCCAAATTGGCCGATAAGTTCTGGGTTTTCTTTCATTTTCTGAGCGTTTTCTAAAAATGCCTTCGTGCCAGAATGTGCAATAGTACCAATATTTTTAATAACTTCTGCTTTGGTCATCCCAATGCCATTGTCGGAAATAGAAATGGTTTTGCTAGCTTTGTCGGCGGAAATCCGAATCATGCCCTCGCCTTCAAAACCTAACTCCGAGTTCTCTAGAGCGCCTACACGCCTTTTTTCCAGGGCGTCGGCCCCGTTAGAGATAAGCTCGCGCAAAAAGATCTCTTTTTGGCTGTATAGGGAGTGAATCATAAGGTCTAAAATTTGCTTTACTTCGGCCTGAAATTGTAATGTTTCCATAGGGTTCCTTTCAAAGGGAAGGTGGAAAGTGAGACGATAAACATGAGGGCCGAAAATCAAATGTCAAGGGGTGAAAATAGAGATTTTAGAAATATGTCATTTTGGCAGAGTATTTTTAGGCCTCCAAAGCTCCCGAAAAGGCAAAAGGCTTTATGGGTAGGTTCACCGATGTTGGCGGGTTTAATTTTGTTTACAATTCTAATTAACAGGCTAGAATTAGAGCAAGATTTTAATGCGGAGTAGTAGTTAAATGCCCTCAAAGGATTCCATTTTAATAGTCGATGATGAGCCGGAAATTCGAGAATGGTTGACGGCGTTACTTGATGACGGCGAGGATGAAATTCTGCATGCGGGCACTCTCAGTGAAGCGATTACGATGGTTCATCTACATGACCCTTATAAAATAATATTGGATCTGATTCTTCCCGATGCCCGTGAATGTGAAGCTGTCGACGGACTCATAAAAGCGGGAGCTAGAAATATAGTTGTACTTACTGGCTATCCCGGTCAGAAGTCGGAAGCCATGCGTTTGGGGGCTGTCAGTTATATTGAAAAACCCTGCTCTGTATTGGCGCTTAAGCGTGCTTTAGAAATCCCCGATTAAGGCGAAAGAGCGGGTGATTTTTTCTAGCCATTTTTTCTAGCCATTTTTTCTAGCCATTTTTTCTAGCCATTTGCCCTAAAACACCAAGGAAGTGACATCTTCCGTGAGATGTTTCACCATAAGTCCAGCTGCTTCAGCGCCGATCAAATTGCTATGTGTGTCATCGATAAAAAGTGTGTGGTGAGCATCTAAACCATGGCGATCCACGATGTACTTATAGATGTCGGGATTGGGTTTTCTGAGTCCTATGAGGTGGGAGTAATAGGCTCCTTCAAAGATTTCATCAAAAGCTTTGATGGAACCCATCGTTTTTGCTGCGATTTGATCAAAGGCCAATTTATGGATTTCGTTAGTATTGGAAAGAAGGAAAACCCTTTTTTTAGACGAGATGCCTTTAAGCCATTCGATACGCCGAAGTGGCAAATCTTTAAGCATAGCATTCCAAGCAAGATCAATCTCTTGGTCTGAAAGAGCTTGTTTCACTCCCGATGCGGAAGCTAACATTCTAATTTCTGAACGAAATTCTGCTGCTGAAAGGAGTCCCATTTCAAACTGGTCTATAAATTCAAACTGGTGGTGCCGGGCATAGATCTCTATTCCTATGAGCTTCTGGAGCGCTGAAATAGTAAGGGAGAAATCCAGGTTTAAAAAGACACCCCCGAGATCAAAAATGATGTTATGAATGGAACGATTATTAGCCATCAGGTCCCCCTTTCATGCTATGATAGCATGAGATTACAAGAAGAGGTCGGTTTGCGAAAGGTTTCTGAAATAGAGCAATTTCTTTGCGAGATGTCGCCCTTAGCCCTGGCAGAGTCATGGGACAATGTCGGGTTATTGATCGGTCGACGCAGTGCTTCGGTCAGTAAGGTGATTACTTGCTTGACTCTCTCTCCCGACGTGGCTGAGGAAGCTTGTGCCGCAGGTGTGGGTTTGATTGTCACTCACCATCCCTTTCCCTTTAAACCTAGTAGCAAGTATACCGACGCTACCGTGGAAGGTCGTATTTTTTTAAGGTTGATAGAAAGCGGAATCGCTGTTTTTTCCTCCCACACAGCCTTTGACGGGGCTTCAGAGGGAATCAATGAATTGATTTTGAGAGGTCTTGGATTTACAGAGATGGAGCCCATAACCCCAAGAGAGGGGCTTTCAGGGGGGCTCGGAAGGATGACTAGAGGGGACCTCGCGGTGGATCAAATCTTGAATGACCTCAAGGCCTTTTTATCTCTAAAGCACATCTCAGTCGTTAGGGCTAAACCCAAGGTTAAAAAGGTGGGTGTCGTTTGTGGCTCAGGTGGCGACTTTATTTCGACGGCCCACGCAAAAGGGATTGATTGTTTCATTACAGGAGAAGCCACATTTCACCATAGTCTTTTAGCTCGCTCCTTGGGTATAACTCTGATTTTGGTGGGTCATTTTCTAAGTGAAAGATTTGCCATGGAAGTCATGGCTCAAAGAATTGGCATAAAGTTTCCTGGCCTCAGCGTTTTTGCAAGTCAAGTGGAGTCCGATCCAGTCTCTCTCGTTTAGCTGATTCTGGCCTGAATTTTTTAACATTTGACGTGGTATTTGCTTTAAATAGGCAAGTTACAGAGTCTTTGAGGATTCTTTGGCAATTTTGCTTTTCGTGTGGTGACTAGGAACATTCCTACCTATATGAATATTTAAGAGAAAAATGTTATGATCTGATTATAACTTAAGCCATGAATAGGTTTCCCAATGGGACGGGCCTTAGGGACTCAAGTCAAGGTAGTATTATTTAAGGGGCTGATATTGAAGACGAAATCCATGAGAGTACTTTTCCTTCGTAGGCGTTCGGCTCCCCATTCCAACATGACGGTGGGAGTTTTTGCTCTTTGGATCCTGTCTTTTCTTACAGGACATCAAACAGCCTATGCTACGGCTTCCTTTCAAGCAGGCGGCGGGCTTCAAAAGGCAAATCTGATTGCAGATAACGGGGAAAGCACAAAGCTGAATTTTAAAGGAGCTACTAAGATTTTAGGCGCTCATATGCAACCGCTAACCGCCCTTCCTGTAGGACTTGGCATTGTCCTTTCCCAATCCAATCTCAAGGGGGCGGATCGGGAAAGCTACCTCTCTCTAGATATCAATGCGGTCAGTGTCGAGGTTTCCACTTGGACGAAAGCTGGTCCCGTGGCTTTCTTTCTAAGGGGGGGGAAGGTCGTAGGATCGGAAGCTGCCATTTACCGACCCGATTCAAAAGTCCAGTCACTTGAGTATTCGGCAACTCACGGCTCTTTAGGTGTAGCTACCAGCTTATCTCCGAGCATCTCTTTGATGTTAGAAATGAAGCAGTCCTTTGGGGGAGCTTTTGACTATCTTTATGGTGAAGAGGTTTTAGGTAAACCACGACATCTAACCTCATCAAGCGTTTTGCTTGGTATTGAATTTGGAGCGTAAGTCCATGGCCGTTGAAAAAAAAGAAGTAGCCCCTGAAGTAGCCCCCAAAGCACTCGATCAACTCAGAAAAGAAAGGAATCAGGAGCTCGTCCGAAAGATGCGTGCCGGCGAGTCCCTTTCCAGTTTCGATAGCCAGGCAAGTTGGTTTCCAGAACGTCCTAAAATTGAAAAGAATCTGGAAGCCATTCAAAAGCTCTATGTTAAGGATACTGAGCAAAAGTCGGAAAACGACAGCACCTCTAATTCCTCACAAAATATCGAAGCAGCTTCTGTAGTTCCTCTCGCGCGAGGAAAGCAAAAAAGTTCACTAGATAAACAAAAACGCTAAAAGGATCCCTCGGCCGTAATTCTCGCCCAAGCTTCCCGACGAGCTCCCTAAACCTGGACGAGGGCATTTGATTTATAGATGAGTCCGTCCTTTTGTTAGGAATTTTTTTTAAGCTGTTTCTCTAACCAACTAAATCGCCAAAAGGCATTTCGATAGACTGTAAAGTGTTTCGCCACAAGAAAAAAGGTGAGGCAGCCGAAGGCCAAAAGTCCCAATAACGTCCAAAAAAAACAAGCCCCTCATGTACATCATGCAACCAACAACTAGACTTGAAAGAGTCTTAAATCGGCCAAAAGCCGCCCCTTACACGTTTTCGTCGAAGCTTGGGTTGGAAGCCAGGGTACCAAAGGAAGCCCAGTTAAGAGATTGCAGCGGAAACTTGAGATTGGTTTCTGAAATGCGAGCCGCCGGCTCTCACCCGCTTTAGAAGCCGGGCCCGCAAACTCCTATAATCGAGATGTCGTTTTTGTGGGAAGTTGCAAAGGCTAGAAGACACTTTCGGGAGTCTGTCTGGCCTGTTTGGGTCTAGGTGTGGCGAAACGTACAATAGGCAGCCTTCCTTGGCGCAGGAGGTTTTGCAGCGGTAGTTCCATTCCATGTCTGGTAGTGCCAAAAAACAAAACCGGCCGCTCAGGAGGGTTGCCAAACTAACGGTCGAGTATCATTCACAAATCCCAAATTCGAAGGAGTGCAGGAAATTAAAAAATAGGTAGAAGTTTTTCTTAGAGGTCGGTATATCAAATGCTCTGGAGGTGTTGTATGGGACTAAACTTTATTCTTCGTTTGCCTATCATGTTTGTCTTTATTGCGGCCGTTTCAGAGGGGGCATCAACTTCAGGCAAATTTGAACCCATTCCATCGTCTCTGCGCAATCTGAATTTGGATAAATTTTCGGGTGAATGGTTTGAAATCGCGTCCACCAAAAATCCAAAGCAAGTCAGTTCCCCTTGCTACTGTGCAAAGAGCTCTTTCAATAGAATGTCCCTCGATGAAATTTCTGTGGTGAAAAGCTGTCGTAAAGCTATTCCGGATCCAGATATTATCCAAGAAGGTCGTGCCACAATCATCGATCCAAATGTGCCAGGAGCCTGGGTTGTTTCCTTTGAGAGAATGCATACTTTAAACAATTTCTTTGTGGTTGCCGTAGATGTCCCCTATCAAAATGCTGTTGTGATCGACCATACTCGTAGTTCTATTGCCATTTACTCACGAAAACCCACTATGGATCTGTTTATTTTGGCATCAATTCGAGGTCAACTCGTAACCCAAGGGTATGACGTTTCTAATCTTTCTGAAACGCTACAGTTAGGATGCTGGGAAGACAAGGGTTCTATAAAGTGAAAAAAATAGAAGCAAGGAAACTTAAGGGATTTGCTGACTACTCGGGTTCAACGATGTCCCTGCGCAGTCAAATTATGGATGAAGTGCGTCGCGCTGCAAGCGAAGCAGGGTTTGTCGCCTTGCAAACGCCAGCCTTGGAATATGCCGAGGTTCTATTGGGCGAGGGTGGGGAAACCGACAAACAAGTCTTTATGTGGGAAGATAATGGCGGCAGATCCGTCGCCTTACGCTATGACTTAACGGTTCCCTTTGCGCGATTTGTTGCGGAAAACGGAAATCTGCAGATGCCCTTTAAGAGATATCAAATTGGGGATGTCTGGCGCGCAGAAAAGCCCCAAAAAGGCCGTTTTCGTGAGTTCTGCCAATGTGATTTTGATATCATTGGCGCCGACACAGTGAGCGCAGACTTTGAAGTCATTCTTGCGATCATGAAAGTTTTGACTAGGCTAAACAAAGGAACCTTCACGATGACGTTGGGTCATCGCGATGTCTTAGGGGGGCTTCTCAAAGTCTTTCTTCCAGACGTGTATCTTTCTCCCCATGGCGAGTCGGCATGTCTCATAGTTATCGACAAACTGGACAAGATTGGTCCAGAAAAAGTCGTGAACGAACTTTCCCTAGTCTCTGGTGCAACCCGTGAAGGGGCTCAGAATTTGCTGGACCTCTTGCAAAAGAGGGATGGGGACGGGTCTGATCTTGCAGCCATAAGAGAGCGCTTGGTTTCAGATGAGGTAGCTACAGCAGCTTTAGCACGTCTAGAGAGTTTGCTTCATCTGGTTAAGGCTATCGACATGCCTCTAAGTGTTAAGCTTGTGGCAGATCTTAAAATTGCTCGCGGCTTGGCCTACTACACAGGGGTCGTTTTTGAAACGACCTTTGATAGTCTTCCCAGTTTTGGTTCGGTGAGTTCAGGAGGCAGATATGATCAGCTCACCCAACGTTTTGTAGATCGAGAGCTTCCTGGTGTCGGAGGCTCCATTGGGCTCGATCGACTTGTGGCAGCTTTTGAAGACCTAGGTGTTCTAGAGAGTACCAAGAGAGCAGGTGTATTTGTGGTTTTAGCGAGCCAGGGAGTAGAACCATGGGCATTCCAAACAGCGGAATATTTAAGAGCTCAGGGAGTTCTTTGTGAGGTTTCTCTTAAGCCCGGCAAACTGGCCAAACAATTTGCATTGGCAGACAAAATGAACAGGGCCTATGCTATCGTCATCGGTGAAGAAGAAAATAGCAGTCAAACTTTAACCCTAAAGGACCTATCCTCGGGTGAGCAACACTCAAAGTTAAGTTTAAAGAATGCATTAAAACTTTTAAAGCCAGAGCTCTGAAAGGTGCACTAGGAATTCTTTGGGATAGGAGCCAGTTGGCATTTCTATGGTTTCTTGCGGCCTCTGAAAATTAAGGAATTATCTGCCTAAGCGTTTTTTCGCATTTCGAGGGCGAATTGACTAAAGTGAGATAATCTCAACAAGTTAAATTTTAGCTGACACTTCTTCTCTTCTTTGCAAATGAGATTTGTAAAATGGGAAATCCAGCAACTTTATTTATGGAGCATCTGCAGCTAGGATTTTGAAGCTTTTCCTGGTTTGAGACAAAACACAAAAGCGAAGGGAGCAAAGTAAATGTCAGCGGACTAGGATCCTCTCCGTTCCACCAGGCAATGTTTCAGACGCTCATCCTTCCAAAGCTTCGCACGTATAGGGGTATCAGCTTTCTAAGCCGCCTCGTCAGATTTTTCCTCAGCCAAAGGAAAATTAATTTCAAAGCAGGTGTTCTTTAAAGTGTTTAAGATTTCAATCGTACCGTGGTGCGCATCTACAATTCCCTTGGCTATGGATAATCCTAGCCCCGTTCCTTCGCCTACCACTTTTGTGGTAAAAAACGGTTGAAACAATCTTGCGGCTACTTCCGGGGGGATTCCACTGCCGGAGTCCTGAACTTGAATGAAGGCTCTATTTTCCTTGGTTCCCAATATGACTTTTACCCATCGATCTTCTAAAGTCTTCACGGCATCTATGGCATTGTTCATCAGAATCACCATAAGCTGTTCAATTTCTATGGCATTCGCTAGGACCATGGGTCCTTCCTTTATGTCGGCAATCAGTCGCACAGATGAACTCACGGACTTTTGTTCTACATCAAGGAGTGATTCTTGTATGACCTTTGCGAGGTTGATACGAGAAATCTCAGTCGTCGCAACAGTTCCTGAAAATTTCTTAAGGCCTCCGACGATTTTAGTGATGCGCTGGGAAGCTTTTGCGATGCGTTCGAGCCGAGCCTTCATTTGCTCAGGGTTTAATTGTTTTTCCTGAATGATAAGAAGAGTGCACTCAATAATTGTAATGGGATTGTTAATTTCATGGGCGACCCCAGCGGACATTTCTCCGAGTGCGGCGAGGCGAGAGTTTCTCATGGCTATGCTTCTCTGATTTTCTAGTTCCTTCTCGAGAACTACTTTTGCGGACACATCTTGAACGGTCCCTTTGAAAGATAGGGACCCTTGGTTTGTATCGCTTGCACCCACTAGATTTACCGTCAGCCGCACTTGTATGGTTTTAGGGCCTTCATGTGTTATGATTTGGAAATCATCTACCGATTGTGGTTTGCTGGCGGTGGATTCAGAAATAAATTTCTGCCATTTTTCTTTGTCGGTACTCATGAGCTTTGAGTCGATGGCTTCAAAAATATTGAGCTTTGTCCCCGCAATGTCTAGATTCTTAATCGTTTGATCGGAGATTTCCATAGCCCCTGATTCTGGGGAATATTCAAAACTGCCGATAGATGCTAAAGCTTGTGCTTCCGACAGCTGATCGACGATCTTTGCTTTTCTCTTGAGTTCTTGGGCTTTGGCAAAAAATAAGGCAAAGGAAACGAATGCAGCTATTAAACCTAAAAAAATCGCCATCATGAGAATAAACAAATTTTTGGCTGTGTGCGTTCCAAACAGAAGAACATCTCGCGAGATTTCTGTTTTTAAATATCCTAGTACTTTGTCGTGGGAGTCTTTGATCGCTACGAAACCTAATGCAAATTTCGGTTTGTTTTCAAAACCCCCAAAATTCAAGCTGTGCCAGTTAGCGCTATCTGGAAGGCTACTTGCTGGTACCAGCTCAACTTTCAACTTGTTTTGTTCAGAGATGCGCTTGAGCATATCTTCACCGATAGTTTTGAGAAAAACAACTTTTCCTCCAGAATCGGTGCCGTCGCCTCGTGATGCCGTATGTGCTGCCACAATAGCGATTTGCTCGCCATAGGGTGCAAATTCCACCGAAGAAGGGCCCTCTGGAGGGGAAATGAGGGAACCCTTGGGGTCTAAAAAACTAAATTTTCCAGACATCTCTTCGGAGAAAACCTGACCATAAGGGGGCATCTTACCAATAACCTTTAAATCCAGAGAAAGAAAAGCCACAAAATCAATACTAAGAGCCTTGAGCGAGTCCTCCGTTAAATTTTTCTTTGCAAAATTTTCATTGCGATTTCGTATATATTCAGCAGCTTCGTCCCATATGGCCCAATCAACAATTTTTTCTTGAATAAATCTCTGTTGCTCCAAAAGGGATTGATGAACTCTCGCTAAAGAGTCCTCCGTGGATTTTTGATCGAGTTCTACATAACCTTCCACGAATGCGCGATAGACATAGACGCTTGATGAGGCCATAATTCCAATCAATAGAAGGCCAATAAGTTTGAAGTTGATTTTATCGAGATTCATGATGCGCGGTCCTTTGTGATTTTGGCTTCTAATTCATAAAGAAAATTTCTTAGCGTTTTAAAATCACAAGGCTTTTGAAAGACTTTGACAAAATCAGAAGTGTCTTTGAGGCTCAACTCACCGGTTAGCAACACTTTAGGCAATTGGGGCGAGAGCTTCTTCGCAAGTTCAATTCCTGTTAGACCGGGCATTCTATAGTCGGAGACGATAAGATCAGGTTTAATACTATCGATCTTCTGCAGGAGTTCTAAGGGTGAATTAAATGTTATGACTTGAATGGTTTCTGACTCCATGATGAGTGCAAAGTCTTCGCAAATATCAGACTCGTCATCCAAATATATGATTTTAAAAGTCATAACGCTTCCTAACCTCCAGAAATCCATAAGGCCTTAAGGGTATCGGAAGGAGGAGAGTTTCCTTTAATGGGGGGAGGGCGGCGCAGGAGGGGTGTAAAATATCAAAAAACTAAAAATATCAGACCATTAGATGGTGCGTTCGTTTTATTTTGTAGCACAAGACGAGGTTTGGACTGCCGAGTGGTGAGTCGATTTTTTCCTCTAGTAGCGTTCTTTGGCTGTGAAGTCCCTAGAGGGGATCTGTTGGAAAAAGACCTGAATCTTGATTCCAAACAGTGGGGGGTGCGATGTGGCGTTAGGGAACTTCCGTTACCGTTTTTTCAATGACTGTTAGCATTTTGCTAATTTCATCAGTGGGAAGTTTTCCTTTAAAAAAGTATTTTACTAGGCCGTCGGCTCCAATGATGACCACATTGCTAGAATCATCAGAAAGTCCCCAAGTCTTGACACCAAACTTATGAATATCTTTTACATAGACTGTATTGGGGTATTCTTTTTGTGATTTTTCAATCTTGCCACTTATCAAGAAATTAGGAATCACTGTTGCTGCCATATTTACCATGGCTACACTACGAAGCTTTTCAAGGGGAAATTTTTTAGCTTTTATGGCGTCTTGGGCCTCTTTATTCATATCTTTCTCGTCGGGGTCTACATAAAACAAGGACCAAGCCTTTCCTGGGAGCTCTGCTGTCGACCAAGTCGAACCATCGATTTTGCCGCCATCTTTTCCTTCAAGGGTCAACTTCGGAAGGGGAGCACCGACACTCAGGATTTCAGCCCTCAAAGGGAGGGAAAACATGACTCCTAGAGCTAATAGGGAGGCTTGAGCTATTTTCATGATGGGAATCCTAATGAAATTTGAATCCTAAGATTTTAAACCAATAGACTTAGAATGCGAGTTTTTTTTGCATGGTTCTCATGACTTC
Source organism: Pseudomonadota bacterium (assembly GCA_037142195.1). Classification (GTDB taxonomy): domain Bacteria; phylum Bdellovibrionota_B; class Oligoflexia; order Oligoflexales; family CAIMVM01; genus CAIMVM01. The sequence continues at coordinate 50,859 of JBAXBA010000003.1, read as the reverse complement.
TGTAGCGAACGTAGAGAACATTTTCATCATCGGCTCATAGGGCCGGTTTCTGGCGTGACATTAGGAGGGGCTTGCGGGCCTATTTTTAAAAGAAGAGCAGCAGATGCCTCTTTAAGTGCTTTAAAAACAGACAAGCCTTAGACTGCTGCTTCAAACAAAAATTATAGCGCAACGGTCTACGATGTTTTACGCTAATAGTGAGCGAAGGAATTTGTTTTTTGGTAACGATAAAAAACAGAGTGAAAAGAGTGGAAGGTTTTAGGAAGGCTTAAGAAAAATGCTTTTTTCAAACTTCATCCATTTTTTTGGCAATTCTATAGAACGAGATTTGAGAATCCGCAACCAGTGAGGTCCATATGACGCGTGTAATTAGTGCTCCAAGAGGCAAGACTTTAAATACGAAAGGGTGGGTGCAGGAAGCCGCTCTGCGTATGCTGATGAATAATCTAGATCCTGAGGTTGCTGAAGATCCAGAAAACTTGGTGGTTTATGGTGGCACCGGAAAAGCAGCGCGGAATTGGGAATCCTATGACAGTATTGTTGCAAGTTTAAAGAAACTTACAGAGGAAGAGACCCTTCTGGTGCAATCTGGTAAGCCGGTTGCCGTCTTCAAAAGTCACAAGGATGCTCCTAGGGTGCTTATTGCCAATTCCAACCTTGTCGGAAATTGGGCCAATTGGGATCACTTTCTCGAGCTCGAGAAAAAGGGCCTTATGATGTACGGCCAGATGACCGCGGGATCTTGGATCTACATTGGAACTCAAGGTATTTTGCAGGGGACCTATGAGACGTTTGCAGCTTGTGCCGATCAACATTTTGGCGGGAGCCTTGCGGGTAGATTTGTTTATTCAGGGGGGCTTGGCGGAATGGGCGGGGCTCAACCACTTGCTGCGGTTATAGCAGGCGGGGTATTTCTAGGGGTAGATATTGATCCAGAAAGAATCCAAAAGCGCGTGGCGTCTCGCTACCTGGATAAGTTGGCTCCAGATCTTTCTACAGCTTTGGCTTGGGTACGTGAAGCCCAATCCAAGAAAGAAGCTGTTTCCATAGGTCTTGTGGGTTTTGCGGGCGATGTCTTAAAAGAGTTATTGGCCCTAAACATGGTTCCGGATATTGTAACAGACCAGACCTCAGCCCATGACGAGCTGAATGGATATATCCCCAACGGAAGAACACTTTCAGAATCTAAAATCTTGCGCAAAGATCATCCAGAAATCTACAAGCAAGAATCCTACCGAACTATGGCGGAGCATGTGGAAGCTATGGTTGAGGCTCAGAGGCGTGGGGCAAAAGTATTTGATTACGGTAACAACATTCGGGCTCAGGCTATTAAAGGTGGTTTTAAAGAGGCCTTTCAAATTAAAGGATTTGTTCCTTTGTATATTCGACCTCTATTCTGCAGAGGGTCGGGCCCCTTTCGATGGGTGGCTCTCAGTGGCGACCCTAAAGATATCGAAGTGATTGATCAAGCTTTGTTAGAAGCTTTTCCTGATGATATCAAGCTTGCCCGTTGGATGAAAGCCGCCAAAGAAAGAGTCGCCTTCCAGGGTCTTCCCGCTCGGATTTGTTGGTTTGGCTATGGAGATCGCCTCAAAGCCGGTCTGCTGATCAACCGTCTTGTTGCAGAAGGAAAAGTGTCGGCTCCCATTGTTATTGGCCGAGATCACTTGGACTGCGGCTCGGTGGCAAGCCCTAATCGAGAAACAGAAGCCATGAAAGATGGCAGTGATGCTGTAGGAGACTGGCCGATTCTAAACTGTCTGATAAATGCCGTGAACGGAGCGAGCTGGGTAAGCTTTCATCATGGAGGTGGCGTCGGGATGGGGTACTCCCTTCATGCGGGAATGGTTATTGTCGCCGATGGGACTGATGCCGCCGCTAAGCGCCTGGATAGAGTTTTGACCAGTGATCCGGGGATGGGCGTGGTTCGCCACGTGGATGCAGGCTATGAAGAGGCCGAAGTGACGGCAAGAATCCAAGGTATTTCTATCCCCATGCTCAAAGAGGAATAGATCATGAACGTAAACTCCTATGATTTTCTTGATATCTTTAAAGACTTAACTTCAGAACAAAGGCTCGTTCAGGAGACTGCTCGAAAGTTTGTAAAAGAAGAGTATCAGCCCCTTATTGAAGACGCTTTTGAGAGGGGAGTCTTTCCCAGTCATATCCCTAAAAGATTAGGCGATCTTGGTCTTTTAGGATCGACTCTCACTGGCTACGGCTGTGCGGGACTGGATTCCGTCTCCTACGGCCTCATCATGAAAGAGCTGGAACGAGGCGACTCCGGGCTTAGGAGTTTTGCATCTGTGCAGGGAGCATTGGTGATGTATCCTTTGTTTACATTTGGATCGGATGCACAAAAAGAAAAATGGCTTCCGCAACTTGCAAGGGGATCGGCCATTGGGTGTTTTGGATTGACTGAGCCTAATTTTGGCTCGAATCCTGCTGGCATGATTACAACGGCAACTAGAAAAAAGAACTCTTGGGTTCTTCACGGCTCCAAAACTTGGATCACCTCTGCGTCCGTCGCCGATGTAGCAGTCGTGTGGGCGAGAACGGAAGATGGAATCCGTGGTTTTTTAGTAGAAAAAGGTACACCAGGATTTACCACGGCAGAAATCACTCGCAAGCTCTCTCTTCGGGCCTCGGTTACGGGATCTTTGTTTTTTGACCAGTGCGAAGTGCCGTTAGAGAATATTCTCCCTAAAACAGAAGGCCTTAAGAGTGCTTTGATGTGTCTCAATCAGGCCAGATTTGGCATTGCATGGGGGGCTTTAGGTGCTGGAGAAGATTGTTTAGAGGAAGCTACGAGCTATTCGAGAGATCGTATCATGTTTGATCGCCCCCTCTCCTCTTTTCAGCTGGTTCAAGCAAAGCTTGCTAAAATGGCGACGGATCTCTCTCTTGGAAATCTTGCAGCGTTTCAGCTGGCACGTTTAAAAGATAATGGCTCGCTCCACCATGCGGCAGTTTCCATGGCCAAGCAAAACAACGTCAAAATCTCTTTAGAAACGGCTCGAACAGCCCGCGATATATTAGGGGCTAATGGCATTAGCTTAGAGTATCGATCTATGCGACACGCTTGCAATTTAGAGTCGGTTTACACCTATGAAGGCACAAACGATATACACACTTTAATCGTCGGTCAGCAAGTCACGGGTTCGGCTGCCTTTCAGTAAATAGGAAACTCCATTTATGCAGCAGTTTTTATTAAATTTGATGCTATCGGCATCCCTCATTTCGGCAACACTCTGGATTGCTAAAGCCAATTCGGTGCTAGGCGGATTTATAATCTCTTTGCCTTTGTCCACACTCATAGTCCTAGCTCTTTCCAAGATTCAAGGAAATAACGTCGGTGATACTTTCGCTCTAGCAAAAAGTATTTTTGTCGGGGTTCCTCTTACACTTGGGTTTTTTCTTCCTTTTTTGGTCGCCGAAAGGTTCAAGCTGTCATTTTGGTCGTGCTATGGTTTGGGACTGTCTCTGCTCCTAATAAGTTTTTTAGCCCATCGCTGGATCATGAATGAAGTTTTCAGGTAAATGGAAAACAACATCTAAGTGCTTGACAGGTTTGGGCTGTGTTCTTTTTTTAATTTGCCAGAACCTTCTCGGACTTTCCAAGAAAGTCCGAGATTTTTTCATGGTAAAAGACACTGCGCCAGTTCAGGGTCTTTGTGTGTTTGAAGTCAAATTATTGGTATTCGGGCAGATATTGCCTTCAAAGACATGGGGATTTTGGTAACTAGATTGAAGGAGATGCCTCACTTCGCCCGTTTTCTTTCCCAGCCGGCTTAAAGCCTGAAACATATAGTAGCTAAAATCTCTAAGATGTATAGTGGCTCTGAAACTTTCTGATTTCATAGCGAATCAATTGTGTAGGAGAGCCTCGCAGGAAGCTTACTCTATCGTAAAGTAGAAATTTCATGTCGCATTTTATTTGATTGTGATATCTGGCTGCCATTAGTCCAATTGCAGAAAGATACTCCGAAAGTGACTTCGAATCAGAGGCCACTTTGATCGCAGCGAGAATGTTTTCCTAAGCTCCTGAAGAGCGAAGTCTTTTAAACTGTACTTTAAAACCTAAAATTTTTGTTGTAGTCAATGTGAGTCCATGTTCTGTAGTACCTGCAGCGAGCTTTGCTTTTAAATCCATATTTTCATGGAGAAGTTCGGAAATACTTAACTAGCGTTCAGGACTCGCTAAGAATTACCTTACCCCATTCTTCTTGCACTCCCGAAAAGTTGTTAAGGAAATCCCAAGCTTCAAAAACTTAGGTACGTCGTCAGAAGCCGCAACAAGATTTTTAGACCGAGGGTCATAACGCCGGTACTCTGATATTTCCTTAGATTTTAATCCTACTAAATTGTATTCGAAGTGGTGTTGTATAGATCGAGCAGCAGGTTGGAACGAAACGAAAATTTCACGAAACTATTGGAAATTTATAAATAGGGCGCTGGGCGTGAATTCAGGTGTGTTGGTGGTAATTCAAAGAGTATTCAGCGATAAAACCTCATATTTTTCGTTTCAAAGCGCGGCGTGCGAGTTTCAACCGAAATTGAACTCTTGTTGTTTTTTAGATGTTCTGTTTTTAAGTGATATCATTATTTGACATTTAAAGTCATTTAATGATATTACTTAAGGGACAGGAATGGGGAGGTCTGCCAAAATATGGCACATGAAAGAGCTCGGTTTTTGAAAGCCCACCTAAAGCGCCAGGGCAAGTTATGGCCCGTCGTCGGTGTGGTGGGGCTTAGGCAGTCTGGAAAAACCACAATGCTTCGAGACCAACTGCAAATTAGCAGTTATGTTACACTCGACGATGACGATCACTTAACTGCGGCGCATGCCGCACCAAAGGTTTTTATAGCGCGGCAGTTGTTGCCATTGATAATTGATGAAATTCAAAAGGCGCCAAAGCTTTTTGATGCCATAAAACTTTTGGTCGATAAAAAGAGGGTTCCAGGTCAATTTTACATAACGGGATCAACCCAGTTTTCCGATCGTGTCGGAATTAGAGAGTCATTAACCGGTCGAATTGGGCTGTGTCAACTTTTTCCTATGACGCTAGCAGAGGCGCAGAAGTATCCGCCGTTGCCATCTCTTCCTAAGTTGAGCTCCGCTCCAAGGTTTTCTTGGGAAAGTGTATTACAGCATTCTTCAAAGGGTGGCATGCCCGTTCCTATGTTTTTAAGAGATGAAAACCAAGTTAAAGATTATTGGAAGGGTTGGCTAGAAACCACGATCTACCGAGATTTGGCAATTTGCTTCAAAAAATCATATCAGCCAGAAATTACTAAATTAATTTTGCGAACAATGGGTCGGGTCATGGCAGATGGCGAAATGCCTACATTGTCTCATTTTGAGATCGATAGTAGGCGACTTCGCAATTATTTAGAGGCAATGGAGACAATATTTATGGTTCGCCGAATTAGTTGCCATGAGCGCGGTGTGGGTAAAGATGTATGGGTGTTAGGGGATTCAGGACTGGCTGGGTACTGTATCGGAAATAACAAATCAGACCAGGCAACACTTAGTCTGATTCGTCACGCTTTGTGGAATGAGACCTCAGCGCTTATGGGTTATGTCGGCGTGTCAGATAATCGCCAATATTTCAAAAGCGCTCGCGGAACTGTGGTTGACTGGGTCTGGGATAATATTCCTATGAAAATTGTGACATCCCTCAACCAGCGCGCATTTCAGGAGCGGGCATTGCGCGGGGCTATGGCTGCTTTGGACGCTAAAAACGGATATCTGATTGCCCCTACTGATCGCATCGAGGCTCCACCAAAGGCTGGTGGAGTGGGTGTTTTGCCATGGGGAATGTGGAGCTAAATGCCGGGCAAATCTACATTGCCATCGTGCTTTCGACCGAAACCAAGGGGGTTTTAAGCGCGTTCGAAGAGGGGATTACACCGTTTTGTTTATTTTGGCTGGTAACACTGGAAGCAGAGCTTAAAGATTAGAAAGTGCGCTGTCCGTTTGCTGTCCGTTTGCTGTCCGTTTGCTGTCCGTTTGCTGTCCGTTTGCTGTCCGTTTGCTGTAGGAGCTGTCAATTGATGCGGTTTTGCAATTCAGCTTGTTCTAGTCACTGGAAATCCGGTCTGCGTGACTGCTAACGACAGGCGCAGTATGTAGCCTTGCAGAGATGGATGTAACTCCATTTTTGATGCGTAGGCAAGAAAGATGACGAGGAATCAAGCAGAACAGATTCTGCTGCCTGCTTCTGCCCAGAGGATCTGGTTTTATCCAATAGACTTTTTAGCTCGAGAGCACTAGAAATTGGTATGCGGGGCGGTTGAATTCGCGCCCCTATGGCTTACTTTAATGAGAGTGAAATGGCCAAAAAAAGAAAATCTACAAGTAATGGTCCACGTAGAAAAAACATGAATCGAATGCAAAGACTCAAGTCCGCAAAGTCGACGTCTTGGTTAGAAAAGTACTCAGGAAAAAATCCCATAGCAGGCTACCGAAGATGGTTTGGCGTCGATTTGCTTTGCGCACTAGCGGAAATTAAAATGCTTGGTTTTAAAGTGCCTTCAAACTTGGAGGCTCAGATTCGAGAGTCTGTTGCGCAAGAAGCTTTAGGGCGCCAAAGACGAAAGGCAAAAAAAGCGGAAGAATTAGCAAAAAAAGACGCTGAAGACGAATGTTTTCTCAGTGAATGGGAATCTGAATTCGCATATATTGCGGGCTATACTTCTGGAGGAGCTCCCTACGGAATTCTAAAGTCTGAAGTAGATGACGGGACTTGTTATTTCTAAATCGAAAAATGAGTATCTTGGGAATATATCGCAGTCCATTACCTGATAACTGCTTGGTTCTTGTTTTCAAGATATTAATCAGAAATTTTCAGAAAAAGTTATGTGGCATGGGCGTGCTTGTTCTGTGAGTCATGGGCTTTACAGGTGCATTTTGTCTCTTCTGGTTTAGTATTAAGGTTTTGCCGGTTGCACTTGGCATGATGTAGGGTTGAGGCCCTTTAGATATTGTCTTGGGCGCTCTACCTTTATCCGTAAAACAGAGAATTACATCACATCAAATCCCAGCATCATCCCTGAATGCAGGTGTTCTGCAATGTGGCAATGGGCCATCCATTTGCCGGGGTTAGAGGCATCGAGCACGATATCCATGGTACTTCCGTTAGGCACGAGGGCTGTGTCTTTCCAGACAAGATTGTCTAGGGGTTTGCCGTCTAGTGCAGTAACTACAAAGCGTTGACCGTGAAAATGGATGGGGTGGTGCATGGGATGATCTGAGTTGGGGTCATTGTAGATTCTGATTTTAGTCAGGGAATTGAGCTTAAACTTCCAGTCGATGTCCATATTCGTTTTCCCTGAAGACTTGTCGATGATTTTCCAAAAAATATCTTTCGAAGTCGATTCGTAATTCATGGACTCCATGGGATCGTCCCACTCTATGGCGGGCGCGCTGCCGTGATTCATATGCTTCATGTGTTCTTTTAAGGCTTCGGGGATAGTTACAGAAAGTACAATTTCTTTTTCGGGCTTAGAATCTTGTAATTTGCGAACCGATTCCATTTCTTTAGTGATTTCAGTTAGGGATCTTAGATTTTGAAAGTCTTTGACATTTTGGGCAACAAAGCCTTTTTGTTTTTTTACTTGGACTTTAAACAGAGTTTGACTCTTGCTTGATCCTCTATGCTCAAAGGAAAACTCACCTGACTTTGGAAAATAAGCCTCGACAACAAGGCGCTCAGCAGGCGCAAGCACCGCTTCCTCGATATTTTCCTCTTTTTCATAACGACTCTGATCAGAGGCAATCTTTTTCAAAGAAACGCCTTTAGCAGATAGTCGGTAGACCCGAGTATTGGAGGCGTTCGTTAAAAGAAAACGTACCACCTCTCCTTCGCGAACCTTTATTTGGTACTTGGGGTCGTTATTCGCTAAAAGGATATTTCCAAATCGCCCCATCAGCGCATAATTGGTTTCCTCTTGCAGGAACTTGGGCATTTGGCCTTGAGAATTCAAATTTAAGTCATCCAGTATAATATTTTCTTCCCGGTCTACTGGATTGTAATACTTGGGGTCTACCGGAGTTACGACATAAGAGCCGTAAAGCCCCATCTCTTGAGCGTAGTCTTCTCTTATGTGCGGATGGTACCAAAATAGACCTGTATCAGGAAAGGTGATCTTATAGACAAATTCCTCCCCTGGCTTAATCGGCGCTTGCCCCACGCCTGGCACGCCGTCATTTAAATAGCCAAGACGTAGGCCATGGGAATGCAAGGTGGTTTCAATATTTGTACGATTGATCACCTTTAAGGAGATAGAGGTCCCGACCTTAGCTTTAAGAATAGGCCCTGGAATCATGCCATTATAGGCTAAGCGCTTGACCAAGCGATTTCCTATTTTTTGTTTTACAATGCTTGCGATTAGAGTAATGGTAGCCCCATCTTGAACTTCGATAGTCGTGCTTTTTTTGACAAACGCAGCATCTTTCGGGGCAATATCAGAGAGTGTTTTTGCATTTGCTTCCTGATGGTCCGTTTGTGAAGGCTTTTCTTTAGTATGATGTGCTGTCTCTGCAAATACAGGAGAGTACCCCGCGACATTCAGAATAGAAAAAACTAAAAAGGCAAACGTGCCCATCTGCTTGATAGAAGAAGTCATAAAGCCTCATCCTAAAAAAAGAATTCAAACCTAACCGAGCCAGTCTAATCCCTTCCAGAGTAGAAATATAGGGTCGAATCTGTAAAGAGTATTCGTTTATAGTTAGGAAATAGTTCGATTTAATCAGGATTTATGTCCCTTGCGAGAAGATATCTACCATCCATGAGGTGGCTAGAGTCTTGACACTTTTGAGGCTTGACTTAGACATCTTCTAAACAGCAAGCCCTGCCAAATATTGTTTTTTTCATTGTTTACAGCAGGATAGGCAGGCACTAAAACAGGCACAAGGTTTGCAGCTATGGCTTTGAGAGGGGATTTTACCCCTTAGCGGAGGATTTATGAAAATCAAACTTGTTGCACCTATGAGTCTTACTATCATGAGCTTGGTTTTCATAAGTGCATGCTCTAGCAAAGCGAACTTAAGAGGTAAAAATGGCGTTGGGAACCCACAACCCCAGTATCAGCCTCCGGTCGGTCAACCGATGCCCGCGCCCACGAATCCTAACTGTACTGTGAATTGTGGAAATCCTACGCCTCCTCAGTACTATCCCCCTCAAACAAACCCTCAGGGTCCTCAAAATACACTTCCTTTGCCGACTCCAGGCCCTGGTTACGACAAGCCGCCTTATTCGAATCCGGTACCGGTGCCATTACCATTACCAGCCCCGAGTCCCGCTCCTTGGCCTAGTCCTGCTCCGGCGCCAACGCCTCTTCCGACTCCAGCGCCAACGCCGATTCCACTTCCACTTCCTACTCCGGCACCGGCACCGGCACCGGCACCAAGACCTGTTCCCGTGCCAACGCCAGCTCCTGCTCCCGTGCCTGTTCCCGTACCAGCACCAGCACCAGCACCAGCACCAGCACCGAAAAATCCTAATCCGGTGAGTGCCTGTCTGATGCCGATCAATCGATCGATTACTGTTGGTGGTATGACCTTTAACCTAACGGCCTATAGTGAACTTGCTCTCGCTGCAAACGGAAATGGCAATATGGTTACTGTGCTTGATGATTCAGGGAAACTGGTCTCGATTTTAAATAGTTTCTCTTATGTAGTTAAAAACGGCGTAAGAATTCTCCCGACAGCATTAGGAACAGCTTCTGGGCTGACTCAAATCAATGGAAACTGGATTAGATTTTCTACGGTAACTAGCGGAAGCTTTTCAGCTCAAGGTGGAACTTACAATACCAGACACGATCTTAAACCCCATGGTGCTTGTATAGCTCGGTATGGAAACTACTCTGGCGGTTACCCCATCTTAGTCATCCCATAAAGCTCTCTCAAAAAAAACTTGCCCTTTGATTTGTAATCAGAGGGCAAGTTATTTTGTGTCCTAAGATGGGATTGGAAAATTTTAAAACTGCTAAGAACAAGGAAGCCGCTTCAAGCATGAAAAGGATTTTCTCAACCGAAATCAGTTCTTAGAGTTAAAATTTAATCTCCAAAAAGATGTTTTTGCTGGTTCCTTGAGAGTATTGGTCCCACAGTGAACATTGCCATGGTTGGGCTGATAGGCTCTATCGTCTACCCAAAGAGTCTTGATTCCTGCTTGGGCAAATCCCTCTTCGATGCTCTTTCCATAGGGCGAGGATTTTAGGGTTCCTGGTCCGTTCTGTCCCGTATTGCCGACAGCAACGGTGCGGTTTAGATGAACGGAGTTGATCGGACTAGACCATAAGTTTTCCCCACCCGCACCATAAAGAACTGGAAATCGAATGACGTCTGATGGGCTCATGCCTAACGCATTTAGGGCTATGTTTACATCGCGATCAACGCGAACTTGTATGTTGGCATTTTGAGCACTGAGGGGAGTTCCGCCTAGCTTTGAGGCCAGCTGGGGACTTGCTACAATCATTTTTGCGTTACCTTCCGCATCCACCACGAAATTTAGAAATTCATCTACATGTTTTATAAGTAGCCAAGTGGGGTCGATGACAAAAGGACTTTGTACTTCTTGTTGTCTCAGTATGTTTGCTAGATTTTCGTTAAGGTTCTTTCCAAAATAGATTCTGCCGAGAGGCCACTTGGGAGTCGCAGGGGAAACCTCTAAGTTTCCAAACCAGTCATCCCAAGCACCGTAACCTTTTCGAGGGTGAGCTGGGATTCTAAAAACACCAAAGCTTTCAGAAAGCAAAGTGGGAGCAAAATGATCGCACTCTTTATCATCGCAGCGGTCCGCCTGCAGAGCCGCATATTGAATCCCTTTGCCAGGTACTTCTTGATAGCCGATTTCGATGGTGTCTTGCATCCACATTTCTTGCCACATGGAGGTTCCAAAGACTTGCACATTGACGAAGGGTTGCAAAGACTCTTTGAGAAGGTGGGCATCTCGATAAGGCCCATCAGCAATATACAATTTCTTGGTCATGGCTGCGTTGGGAAGCATAATCCAAGGAGCGACTCTAAAAGTCGTATTATCGCTTACAGAAGCTCCATCAATTCTAAAATTAACATAACCGGAAAAACTATTCATACCTGCAAAGTACTTCGCAGCCACCATTAATGTGGTGGGGCCTTCCACTTGAGAGCCGGACTTCACTTCGGAGCTTCCATCTTCCTTGTAGACGAGTACATGCTGTCCCCCATTATGGGTAAACGTGAAAGTTCCCGTCCGGTCGATTTTAAGGGGTACAAATTGCTTGAGCATGGCTGGCGTTCGAGGACCGAAATCCATAAAATCAGGGATTTTATTCTTATTGGCATCTACGATGTCAGCCATCATGAAGGCGCCGCCGGAATTCCAGTCCCATATCCCTGAAGCCCGATCTCCCTCGTCAATAACACCATTTCGGTTGTAGTCACCATAAATCCCAGCAGGTTCCGTAGTGCCTGAAGTGAACTGGGAGGAACGAGCGCTTGCGCAAGAGGAATTGTTAATGGTAACAAATCCCAAAATCAACAAAGTCAGCTTTGCATTCATAAATTAAGCCTCTGATTAATTGAGACTTAATTTTATCCGGGGCTTGTTTTAAAAACAATTAAAATTGACACGTCAGGGAATTAGATTCCGTCTGCATCTACTTAGAAGCTAGAATTTTATCAAATTCCTCTTTATCGATCTCAAAGTTATAAAAGACTTTTTGGGTATCGTCGTAATCTTCCAGTTTTTGTACGAGCTCCCAAGCTTGCTTGGCAGCATCTGAAGATACTTTGGTGGTATTTTCCGGGATCATATCAATAGAGGCTTGCTCAAAGGAGATTCCCGCATTGATTAACGCCGTTTTCACGGGAGAAAATAATACAGGATCTGTGTAGATAGTAATCACACCTTCGTCCGTAACCACATCTTCAGCGCCCGCTTCTAAAGCAGCTTCCATGACTTGATCTTCTGTGTGCTTGCTTAAATCAATATCAAAGACGCCACGCTTTTTGAACATCCACGCCACACTGCCCATTTCACCCATGTTTCCACCGCTTTTTTGAAAAATCTTTCTCAGTTCGGGGTTGGTTCGGTTGCGATTGTCAGTAAGAACTTCCACTAAAATCGCTGTTCCTTGGGGGCCATAGCCTTCATAGGTGATCTCTTCGTAGCTTGCGCCTTCTAGTTCTCCTGAGCCCTTTTTAATGGCTCTTTCTATATTGTCTTTGGGCATATTTTGTTCACGAGCTTTTTCTACAGCAAGTCGCAATCTTGAATTGGAATTCAGGTCGCTGCCGCTTCGAGCAGAGACCATGATTTCTCGCGCTAATTTTGTAAATAGTTTACCTTTCATAGCTGCAGAACTAGCTTGCCTTCCGGCAACAGTGGCGTGGCGTCCCATTTCTTATCCTTTCTCGGCTGTTGACAATTCTTAAATCCATTTAAAAGATATCACTTAAAACTTAGGATTCCTTTTGGAGGAAAGCCTGCATTAAATTTCAATTTGAATTCCTACTTCCATAACCTGTTTTGCAGGTAGATTAAAGTAAGAAACAGGCGACTGAGCATTTTTACCCATAAACGCAAACATCTTTTCTCTCCATATAGCCATGCCGCGTTTTCGAGTGGCTAAGACAATTTCTCGACCTAGGAAGAATGTAGATGCTTCCGGATTGATTTCTAATCCCTGCGCGCTCATGAGTTTGATGACATTTTGCAGATTGGGATCATCCATAAAGCCTAGGGAGACAACAACCCGAAAGAAGCCATAGGTTAAGTCCTCAATAGCCACGCGGCGGGCCGGTAATACATGGGGAATATCCATCGTACTAAAGGTAATGAAAACGACGCGCTCGTGGACCACTTTGTTGTGTCTTGTATTGTGGCTCAAAGGGAGGGGGACTGTATCGGGGCGTCCCGACATATAGATAGCAGTTCCTTCTACTCTTCCATAGTTTTTCTCTTTAAATTCAGAGATGAGGGCATCAAAGGTTAAAGAGTGCTCTGCTAGTCCGTCAGACAAAAGTTTGCGGCCTCTGATCCAGGTGGACATGAGTAGGAAAATGCAAGAAGCGATCACTAAAGGAATCCATCCGCCGACAAGAATCTTGAGGGCATTGGAGCCAAAGAAGGCAATATCAATAAGCATAAAGGGAATGAACACGCTAGAAATCACCCATACCGGCCATTTCCAAACGCGCCTTGCTACGATGATAGCGAGAAACGTGGTTACCAACATGGTTGCGGAAACCGCAATACCATAGGCGGCAGCCATGGAAGAGGAATTTTGAAATTCAACGACTAACCAGGCAGCGCCTATAAAGAGCGCCCAATTGACAAAAGGAATGTAAATCTGACCGATTTCCTTATCAGACGTATGAATGATGGACATCCTCGGACAGAAACCAAGTTGGATGGCTTGTTTGGTCAAAGAATAGACGCCTGTAATGAGGGCTTGGGAAGCGATCACTGTGGCCAAGGTCGCTAACGCCACCATTGGATAAAGGGCATAGCTTGGTACCATGCGGTAAAAGGGATTTTCCACCGCAGTTGGATCTATTATGAGGAGAGCGCCCTGGCCAAAATAATTAAGCATAAGACAAGGGAGAACGACCGTAAACCAACCAATTCGGATGGGCGTTTTCCCAAAATGGCCCATATCTGCATAAAGAGCCTCACCGCCTGTGACCGTAAGGAAGATCGTTCCTAAAATGATATAGCCATGGCTGCCATTTTCGACAAAGAAGCGATAGGCGTGAATTGGATTTGCTGCTGCTAAAACTGCCGGATGAGCCCATATCTGCTTTAGTCCTAAAAGGCCAAGTGCGACAAACCAAGCCATGGTAATGGGCCCAAAAATCGCCCCAATTTTGCCAGTGCCATACTTTTGGACAGAAAAAAGACAACCCAGAATCATAATCGTAATCAACGGCACAAAGGGCTCAAATACGGGAGTGGCCACTTTGAGGCCTTCCAAAGCAGACAAAACAGAAATGGCAGGTGTGATAATTCCGTCTCCATAAAGGAGCGTGGCCCCGAAAATCCCAATGAGCATGATCACAGTGGCTCCCCGACTATGAAGCATTCCATTCTTTCTAGCCAAAGTTTCAAGGGCTAAAATCCCCCCCTCGCCCTTATTGTCAGCCCTCAAAATAAGAACCACATACTTCAGGCTTATGATCATCATCAAGGACCAGAAAATCATGGATAGAGCACCTAGGATATTCATTTCATTTGCTGGAAATGCATGGGCGCCATGAAAAGATTCTCGAATCGCGTAGAGAGGCGAGGTTCCAATATCTCCGAATACAACCCCCATAGCTCCCAATACTAAGGCATGAATATTTGATTTTGGGTGGCTAGATTCTGTCGACAGGCTCTCATGAGATGACTTAGACAAGCAGGGCTCTCCGTTCATTTATAAAGGAGGCATAGTAACTAAATAGTGGCATAAAGCGCAATGGCTCTCTGCAATTCCGCAAATAGCAAGAAGAAAATCAAGCAGACTCCCTTAGGACAAAAATAGAGAGGACCAAAAAAGCAGGCCTTCCTAGGAAGGCCTGCTCATCGTAGAGTGGATGCTTACTATCGCGCCCGTTTTGTGAGCTCTAAAATTTCATCAGGTATGGTGCTCACTACAAGACGTTTATTGAGGAAAACTGCCATTCTGTCAGCGATATTGTATTCTTTTGCTAATTTGTTGTTTTTTCTTATAATTTCAGAGGTTTCTGGGGATTCAAAACAAGAGTCAAATACTCCCTTATCGAGACTTGAGTCGGATATGGCGCCTTCGACTAATGTTTTTGTATTGGGACCATTGGATGTGGCTTTCATCGATGCCAAATAGGCAGCCCGAAACCATGACTGGGATTTTTCTTCACCTTGCTTGGCAGCACAAACGGCTCCTTTAGCCAGGGCAAATCCTAAACTAGCTTCATCTTGTGCGTAAGCTATATGCACTATGTTTGCATTTTCAGACAGTTGGTCCCATACAGAAGAGAGCCCTAGATAGGCCCCACGGCATTGGGGACAGGAAAAGTCACTAATAAGAGTGAGGTTGTTATTGATTTTCACTTTAGAGGTAATGGTGGGCTGGTTTGTAGAATCAAACTCAATTTTTGGACCACAAGGTGGGCGGAGCAGAGTTTGGAACTTTCCTGCGTCTTTAAGCTCTTTCAACTTGGTTCTGGATAGTGTTTGGACTTGTATTAACTCAAGATGTCTTTTGATGCTTGGGCCCATGGTTTCTAGGGAGGCGGTTGCAGGAAAGGACTTCTTGTTCTTTTCATAAAATTGTTTGACGTCATCTTCTTTTACCCAGTCATCTTTGAAAAGCTCTTCAAAGGTAGGAATCTGGCTACCTGAAACAGGAATTTTTTTCTCTTTGGCGATACTTAAACGCAGAGCCACTTGCTCAAGGGCGCGAAGATTTTGATCATAACTAGATTGATTCGTTTGGAGCACTTCTTGTTGACTTGATAAAGGAAGATCGCTTAGGCTATAGGTCTTTTCATCAAGTGAGAAAATCCCAGAATTATCGGGGGCTGCGCCCTCTTTGTAGCACATGGCAACATTAAATGGCTTTGTCGGGACTAGTTTTGATGAGAAAAAACCAATCGCCACCCCGCCCACTAATACAAGCCCGGTATTTAGCAAATTCATGAAATCTCCCTATCACTCAGAGTCATCAAAAAAGTAGAATGAGTTCTCATTTTAGCTCTATCATGCTGGGGATTCAATACGCTTAGCAAATTTTTCAAATAGTACTGAGGGACCTCTCGGCCTCGCATTTTGATGTCTGGCGAGGACTATTTCTTCCTTTCATCCGTGCCATGTAAAGGCAGGCTTTCGTCTTTTTGATGTGCTATCTGGCTAGGCTTTTGGGTCTTGCTAGCGCAAAAATCGAGTTTTAAAAGCCCCACTCGAAAGACTCCTCTACAGTGCAGTACTTGGGCACTTGAGCTCCTTGCTTGGTCTGATATTTCAAAAAGGGCGGGATTCTGCACTTTTTTCAGTTAAGCGCCCATGAAATAAGCACGCCGTCTCCATGGACTAAGCGCCGCTAAGGAAATGAGCTGCCTTATGGGTCTGGCTATGATATGAAAGGAGAGGTTTCTAGAGAACTTGGATACTTTTTTGCATAGGAAAACCCCGTGCCGCAGAGGTGTTCATTAACTGGTATTAAAGGGAGAATTTATGAAAATGCAATTCGGTGTATTACTTTCCATAGTAATGTTTTTGTCTGGTCAAAGTTTCGGAGCAGAAAAAAAAGTAGGTGTTCTTTTCGCTTCCTACGGGGACGTGGATAAGCCTGAAGAAGTAGAAGGCTATGTGAAGTCAGCTCTGCGAGATCCCGATGTGGCTCCTATTCCAGGTTTCCTGAAGGGTTTAGTCGTTACCTTGGGGTGGTTGTTTACTGGCCAGGGTGCCGTGGAAGAGTATCGTGTCATCGGCGGATCTAACTACAGAGAAACGGCCCGTAAGCAGGCCGATGCGGTGCAAAAAGAATTGGCAACTTTAGGGATTGAAGCAAAGGCCTATACAGGCTTTATTTTTACCTATCCTTATGTACGTGAAGCTATGGCAGAAATTCAAGCCGATGGAATTACCGATCTGCTTGTTTTTAACCAAGGCGCACAGTACTCGAAAGTAACTCAGGGAATCAATGTTCGCGAAGTGCAAAAATATCTGAAGCTTCACTCCGAATACTCTCCTAAAGTAACCGTAGTTAAAAGCTTTAGTGATGATGCACGTTTTCGTGATTTGTTAGCAGACTCAATACGCACCGGCTTGTCAGAAAACTTTGCTGGCATTAGCCCTGCAGATGTTTGTATTTACTTGCCTTCCCATGGGCTACCGACGTATTTGCCTGAAAATGGCGATCCTGCCTTTTCCCAGATGCTCAGCGCTTACGAAGATATGAAGGCAAGATTTCCTGCAAATCTTGTAGCGACAGGTTTTCAGAATCATTCCGAACTCGGAGCCAAGTGGACACTTCCCGACTCTAAAGATCAAGCCCATTGGTTAGCTGCCAGCGCTGATTGCCCCAATATCCTGATCAATGGACGCATTTCCTTCACAATAGACAACATTGAAACCCTTTATGATGAAAATGTGGGCCAACGTACGGTGATTTCCGAAGCGAAACCAGAAGCGAAAGTTGTAGTTCAAAGCAGTTTCAATTATGAGCCCAGCTTCGTTCACTTCTTGAGTCTTTTAAGCCAGGACGCCCTTAGCGGTAAGGGTGATATAGAAGTGTTGAGCAAAGCAAAATAAGGTGCCTGAAATTAAGAGGCAAAGCTCCTTTTAGAGTTCTATGTATTTGGTGCATTGCCTACAGTAATTTCATCCCTAAAAAAGAGACCCCCTAGCCCTTGTGGGACTAAGGGTCTTTCCTTTTTTTGGCATTTGGCTTCTTAGAAGAGATGAGGCATGGGAAGGATTTCAAAAAACAGGAAATGGAAAAAAGCCCCAGCCATAGGTGGCAGGGGCCTAATCAGTCTTAAAAAAACAGTTTGGGATTAAGTTTTAAAAGTCCAGGAAAGCGTTACCCGATATACTCACGTCCCCCAAGATAAGGGCGAAGAACCTTAGGAATTCTAATCTTTCCGTCTTTGGTTTGGTGATTTTCAATCAAAGGGATAAGGATCCGTGGGGAAGCTATAGCCGTGTTGTTTAGTGTATAGGCAACCATCCTTTGTCCTTCAGCGTCCTTGTAGCGAATATTTAAGCGGCGTGCTTGGAAGTCATAAAAACTGGAGCAACTATGGGTTTCTCCATAATTGTTGCGACCAGGCATCCAGGTTTCAATGTCATGTTTTCTCACTTGACCCTGTCCTAAATCTCCGGTGCACACATAGACGACTCTGTAAGGAAGTTTTAGGGCTTCTAAAATGTCTTCGGCATTTTGCAATAACTCTCGATGAAGTTCATTGTCCAGTTCAAGATCTGCAGGGGCTATAATCACTTGCTCGATTTTTTGAAACTGATGCACGCGATAAAGCCCTTTTGTGTCTTTACCATAGGAGCCAGCTTCGCGGCGAAAGGCTCCGGATAAAGCCATGACCCTTTGGGGTAAGTTTTTATAGTCCAAAACTTCATCAGAGAAATAGCTGCACAAAGGGACTTCTGCGGTACCTACTAAAGCGAGCTGATCTTTTTCGACTTGATAGGCTTGGTCTCTTCCCAATGGGAAATAACCTGTGCCTTCCATGCATTTTTCTGTTACCAAAACAGGCACAGACATGGGCTTGAAATTTCGAGCCACGAGAAAATCATAGGTGTAGCGGAGAACGGCCTGCTCTAAAAGAGCGCCGTCTCCGGTCAGCACATAAGATCTGGCCCCAGCAATCTTTGTACCTCTTTCAAAGTCTACAAGATTAAGTTTTTGAGAGAGCTCAATATGATCCAAAGCCTTAAAATCAAATTGGCGGGGAGTTCCCACTTTGCGCAGCTCTAGATTCTCAGAATCATCTTTTCCTACGGGTACATCTGATCTTGCTGGTTGGGGGACGAGAAGTAAAAGTTGATGTATTTTATCTTCTTTATCCTTTACCTGTTTCGTCAGCTCTTCAAGCTCAACTTTGATCTCCCCCACGCGGCGTTTCAAGGAATCTCGCGTGTTAGGTTCAGCACTTGGCATATCCTTGGAAATGCTATTGCGCTCAGCTTGAAGCTTTTCTTGGTGAGCCCTAATCGGTCGTAATTCTTGGTCCAAAGACAACAGAAGGTCAATGTCCACCGAAAATCGCTTGTCTTGGGCCCCTTTTCGGACCAGATCGGTATGTTCACGAATAAATTTTATATCCAGCATAAATTTTCCTGAGACTTGCAGTTCCCATTTAAGATAGCATGACACTAAATAAGTTAAAAGGGACCAATCATGTTGAGGTGCTTCGCAAGCAGCAGAAAATTCATGGTGCTTTTAGGGCTCCTTGGGGCAGGTATTTGGCCGACAAGTGGGGTCGCAATGCCTCCAGCAGAGCCTTATGGTGAAGGTGAGACAAATGACCCATTAGGGAAAAGTCTCACAGAAAGGCGGATGGAAGAACGATTTTCTGCACAAAGTGATAGCAGTAGGGATTGGTATTTGCTGCCGAGAGAGCCGCAACGCCCGCGCAATCTTTGGGTGTCCCCTGCGGTAAGTTTCTTTGTACCAGGATTCGATCAGTGGTGGGAAGGGCAATACGAGGCTGCGGCACTATATTCAGGTTCCTATATTTTAAGCGCAGCCCTTCAAAATCATGCTGAGTCGCTTTTTGTGAATGCAAATACGACTAAGGAAATGAGATTTAAGTTAGATGAAGGATTGGCAACTCATGACAATCAGCTGAGAAATATCTATCTATTTTCGCAGATGAAGTCTCTGGTTGGGGGCGTGTCCCTCTATCACTCCTTTCGTTCTGCCGTCAGAACAAGGCCTGATGATTTCTATTTTCTTGGCCCCGAAGAGCAGCTGGGTGATCTTTTTGCTGCACCTTTCGATCTCACCTACTTTCAGAGGCCTACAACATGGATTCCCCTCAGCGTGATTGCTGCGATGACGGTAGCTCAAATCCGAACCACTTCGAGAGAAGAGGCCGAAGCAGAAGGATTTAGGCCCGTAAAGCTTGGCGGCGATGACCTTGCTTTTGGCGCCGCTTTTTCCTACAATGCAGGAACCTACGAAGAAATGATTTTTAGAGGTTGGCTACTCCCCACGGTTCAATATGAAACCTCAAACCCGGTGCTTGGCAACGTGATTTCATCGGTTGGCTTTGCCCTCGCGCACCGAGGTACTGTAGATGTTCCCATTACTCAGCTGGTTCTGGGCTATTATTTGGGGTGGGTGAGCATCCAAAATAACTACAGCTTGAAAGAGTCTATTTTTATTCATACTTGGTGGGACGTCATTGCTTTTGCTCAGAATTACCATTTTGAAAAAATAGGTTCTCCATCAAAAATGGCCTATTGGCTTCCAGGCCTCCAATTTGTGTTTTAAGCCTGTGAAGAAGTAATTGAGAAAACTTATAGCTATTAAAGGAATCCTTGTGGTCGCGATTTGAAAGACTCCCAAGTGTGGAAGTTTTCCATGTCGCACAAAGGAAAGGGTAACTTAAAAAGAGCTCTAGTCGAGCAAGGAAATGCATCGTTAGAGGAACTCAGTTTTCATACCCAAAATGAAATGGACTAGAGTAGAAAGTGAGTAAGAGCCATTTTTGAGGAAAGGGACTTTTTGAGATATGGGCTTTGTGGCAGCGCAAAATAAGACCAATTGGGCCTGAGGGGTAGGTTTGAAAATCTAAAAGACCAAAAAATTCTAAGTTGGGCAGACTCAATATTTAACGGAATGCTTTGAAATCTAAATACGAAATGCAAAAATAAAATCATGGAACTAAATAAGCAGAGATTTCCCGTGTGAAATCTCTGCTTCAGCTACTAATATTTTGCGTTTAAAATTTCCCGATCAGCCAAAAGAGATTTTCATGGTTTCTTAGTCTCTTTGTGGGATAGAAACTACGTTATAGATGATTGGTCTTTGCCGACAAAAGATGTTTAATTCTTGGTCCTGATATGAGGGCTTAGCGGTAGTTTGTACTTAAACGCAGTCTTCATAAAAGGCGTATATATTTTAGCGGCAGTGTGATGGATTCCAGTAAGTATTGTAGTCAGCAGTTTGTTTTACGTCTTCTAAATGATGGAGTCTCGCTGCACCATAAATATAGCCATCGCTCCCGGTGTAAATCTGGCCTTGTGCATACAATGTAGCATTCGTGCCTTCATCAAACAAAAAGTGACTCCCGTAACTTTCAGCGGGATTTAGCCAAAGTCGAACTCCATCAAGAAGTTCTACGTAAAAAGCACCTTCATGCTCTACGCGATCCTCTAAGTCAGATCTATCCCACCAATGATTTTCAAGGTCGCCAAGGTTTATTGTAAAGTAGTCAGGCGCCCCAAAATAAGAGGATAATAGGACCTCCCGAAACCCGGTTTCTGTCTTAACATTTCCACTGTTATCCACGGTCTTCCGGTTAGAGTAGAACACGACCTTGCGAATGGGGCCTGTCTTATAAAGGTTGATTTTAAGGAAAACTTCGGTGTCGAGAATCGAGCCGAATGCACCATGATAGCCTTCCTGTTTTCCAGCAACTTTGTCAATAAAGATCTCGCAGTGAGTAGCTTTAAAGTCCTGCGCGGCAAAAGCCCTTGCGCCAGAGATGAAAGAACAAAGAACAATAAGAAAATGTTTCATAGTTTCCGAGCCTCAAAAAAAATTAGATAGACTTCAACCAAAAACCTATACCTTTGGCTGCCTATAGCACTCCATTTAGGGTGCGTCAATATTCATTTCATTTTCTGTTCTGGGGTTGAATTAAGACAATACTCTTGGCTTCTTGTGCCTCTAAAAAATTCCTTTCTGGGGCCCCAAGGAAAACTCGAGAAGTTTTTCTAGCGCTAGGATTCTTTATGTTTGCTCTTGCTCTGCGGCTGGTATTTAGGGGATTAGCAATTGTAGAAATTGCATTGCTAAAGTGTCGACTTGAAAGAATGATTTTAAAAAACTCGGGATCTGGCTTAAGAATAATCTTAATCAAGAATCCCCATAAGGCGGACAATATGCAGATTGGCGCTAATTTAGAGTGGTAAATCTAGATAATCTGTGTTTTCAAGTCTTCCTTTGTCAAGGCTGAAGTGCCACCACTCGCTGTCATAGGGATTCATTCCGCTTTCAGTCATGACTTTTCGAAGTAAGGTGCGGTTTCTATATGCGGCGCTATTAGTATCGAGACTGTTAGGAATGTAGTTACTTATTTTGTCAAACAGATCAAACGGTGATCCCATATTGATTTCTTTGAGTTGGCCGTCTACCAGGGTAGCAAGTGTGAGATCTACTGTTCCGCCGATATTATGGCCGCTTTTGCCAGACGCTCCTACCCAAATGGGATCCTTTACTTTGTCCCACATGATTTGTGAAACATACATAGGCCTATAGCAATCGAAGACCATGAGCCTAAGACTAGGATCCAGTTTTACTAAATTTGCCGCCGCTTGATTCAGAGCTTCGATGGCCCGTGGTTGAAGGAAGCACCGAGGCTTTCCGTAAAGGGGAAATGGAATTTTAAATTCAGCATTATCTATTTTTTTAGGAAAAATCTGGTTAGTGGCATAGCGCATGTTGCGCTTTATCATAGACTGAGGCCCAATCTCTTTGAGCCAGGGCTCGAAGGCGTGAGTATCATAATCGATTTCACTAGGTGGGGCTATTCTGCGATTGAGTCCGCATTCACTTCCTTGAGGGGTGGAAATTTCATAGTTGGGGTACACAAACTTATGGATGCATACGGACTCTGTACTTCCATTTTTAGTTTGCACACCAAGTATCTGACCTGTCTTGGAATGTAAACTAGCTACTTCAGACTGAGGGTCTAGGGGAGGGGTGGCGGGCCTACAAGACCAGGCTAATATCAAGCTTGCTGCAGCGAAAGATTTTAAAGACGGCATAATTGGTCCTTATATCTGGATTAAGGATTCGGATGAATCTATTTTATGCCATTCTTAAGTGGATGGGAACTTGTCCATGGAACCGCAAATCCAGTGTTAAGGGAAATATTCTAAGTAAAGAACTTTCTGTCCTATATTTTTAGCGAACAAATTCGAATTTTTGTCTAAAAAACAAACCCAGAAAGCCCTTACTGGGCTGACCTAATTAAAAGGTGTGTCTGGGTTTATTTAATTAAGAAATGGAAGTAGGGAAAGGTTTCCTGTGAGTCAAAACAGCGGCTTGTGAAGTGGATGGGCTTAAACTTAGAGGTACTTTCTCTGGCGGGGGTGAATATTGTAGCTTTGAAAAAGCTTTTTAGTGCATGCCGATAGATTACTGTTGCTAGCATGTGTCTCTGGCTGCAGACAGTAGGAAAATACTTTGCCGGTAATTAGGGATCGTTCTATCATAGTTCCGTAGGCTGAGTGCATATGCATTCGGGTATTATTTGATCTATTTTTGAAGATGGGACCTGGAGTGCAGGAATTTAATATCGAAATTCAGTCCATTGATTGGAAGAGCTTAGCTCCCCACCAAGCGAGGGGTGACCTTCTCATTGTAGGGCCCAGTCTCGACCTCATGGAAGTGGGTCACGCGATTGCTAATGACGAATCAAGCAAAGTCAAAGAATGGCTTAACGCAAGCCTTTTGTGTCGTCCTCTGCCTGATCAGATCAAGAGCTGGGAATTGACAGAAGAGGAAATCTTTAATTTTGTCATTGTTAAGCCATTTGTCGTTGTACAATTGAAGTCCAAGAACTAGTAGATAGAATCCCAAATGACGAAGAAGCGAAATGCCCTCTAAAGTAGGGTCAAGAGAGGCAATGGTATGAAAAATCGCGTGTGGATTATCCTAGGTGGCGCTTTTTTTGTCGTTGCAGGGCTCATTTGCTGGATTCGCCCGGCAAGCTTACCGGCGGAAAAGAAGTCCCAGAATGCGAGTTCCCCTGAACAGCAAGGAATGTTGGGTGTGGCTTTAAAGGAAGCAGATAACGCAATATTTATTAAGGCTGTGGTTCCAGGAATGCCCGCTTCGCGCGCAGATATCCAAGAAGGCGATCAGGTGGTCAGTATCGAGGGCAAATTGATGCATTCTGCAAGCCAAATGACCGCAGAAGTCAATCATCACTTGCCTCGCACAGAGTTAAGTCTCGTGTTGCGTCGTGAGGGTAAGGAATTTTCTGTCCGCTCCATGCTGGGCTCTCGCCAGGAATATGAAGAAATGATGCACACGGAATTGCCGGGCAAGATTCTGCCTGCACAGGATGTGATGCGCCTCGCTGACGGAGCAACCGTGGAGCTAAGTTCAGACTTAAAGCCTGTAACTCTAATTACTTTTTGGGCCACATGGTGCCCAGGGTGCCGAGCCTCTATAGCGGTTCTTAAAGAGCTCACTGCAAAATATGGTGCCAAGGGCTTTGAAGTGCGTGCTCTGACGAGTGAGGAGATAAGCGATGTTCGTGGATTTGTAGCAGATCAAAAAATTCAGTATCCGGTCTATCTTACGGAGGAGACTAAGTTACGTGTGGAATACTGGGTGCCCGCCATTCCTCACTATGTCTTGGTGGGACCGGATAAAAAAGTTGTGGCATCAGGGGACTCTTCTCAGTTGGCCGATATGGTAGCAGCGATTCCTAAGCTCCTGTTGGCCGCCGAAAAAGATCCTGCAGGCGCGCCCTTAAAATAGTGGGTGCGAACCAAGTTCTTGATAGTTGCGCCAGTATGAGGGGACTACACATTGCGGTTTAAATCCGTTAGATCGAGATAGGTTTTAGATTTACAGCGAGTCTTAAATTTGCAAGTAAACAAGGCGCCGTTGGCACTCAAGGAACAGTCCTAGCCCAAAACATTCAAGATTGCCGACTTTCCGATTCTGTTTTGACGATTTGAATTGGTCCCTATACTCTTTTTTGCTAACGTGATATTTGCTGGAAGAATAGAGTCTTTAATAGGATTGGACTTCATGTTGCCTTATTCAAAATTTCCTTCCTGTTTGCCTACGCTTTGGTTCTTGAGACTTTTTCTTTTTGCAACTTGCATTTGCGCGCGAGCTCAAGCACGTCCTATCGCCTTTCTGGGTGGTTGGTCTCTAATGAATGAGAACAGAATTCATCAAAACCAGTTGATGGGTGCCTACACGATAGGGCGAGAATGGTCGTTAGGTTTTCATTTCAGCGCATTTAAGAAGGATGAGGGGCAAGATAGTTTTTTTGCTCCCGTGGTTTCCTATCTCGTTCTAAGGGAAAATGAGGACCGCCAACAGACTAATGTTTACCTAACGGCAGGGGGAGGCAGAATCACCTCTTCAAATTCGAAACCTCAAACTGTTCCAGCTGGTATCTTGGCTTTAGATGTCGATACCGAAACGAGAACTTTTTATAGTGCCCTTCGCTATGAAGTTACCCGCGCCAAAGATGA
Organism: Pseudomonadota bacterium; assembly: GCA_037142195.1. Lineage (GTDB taxonomy): Bacteria > Bdellovibrionota_B > Oligoflexia > Oligoflexales > CAIMVM01 > CAIMVM01. Next base: position 25,933 of record JBAXBA010000003.1, on the reverse strand, counting down.
GCGCCTTTATGCATACTCTCGAGCAAGGCTAGGTTTTGCCCCTTATTCTGCAGCCGTGGGCGGACTGCATACCTGGGTTCTCATTCAGGCGGATTACGACAAGTGGCAAAGTCATAGTGAAGTCACTCCCATGCTTCGTTTCTTTTTTCAAAACATGTTATGGGAAACGGGTGTAAGCCTTAGAGGAAGTTTTCAATTCAACTGGGCAACGGAAGTTTGATGGATGTTAATTCCATGGCAGTTGGCTTGTAAGCAGTCAATGGGATAACAGTCAATGGGATAGCAGTTAATTGGGTAGCGGTTCGATTTTTTTCACATCAAATCCGCTATCTTTGGCGATTTTAGAAATGCTTTCATCTGAAAGCGTTCTGCCGTCTAAAAATTGCAAAGTTATCGAACCATCATCCAGTGAAGCTTGAACGGAGGCAACCCCCTCAGCGCCTTTAAAGGCTTTGATTAGTCCTTGGGCGCAAAAAGAACAGACCATGCCTTTTAGGAATATTTTTGTTGAGTGTACGACTGGGGCTTGGGTTGAGGCATAGCTATCTATAGAAAGTATAAGGAATAGGGCGATGCAGATTCTTAGTAGACTTCTTTTCATTTGACCAGGACTCCTTTACCTAAAGAAGGTACTCCTTTGTCGCTGACTAAAAAGAGGTTGTATTCACCTTCGGGGGCTACCTGACTATTGAGGGGAGGGGTAACTTCAACTTCATGGTCCGAGATTATTTTGTAAGCTAAGGGGACTTGTCTTTGATTCTGATCGAAACTGTGTGTAAAAGCACCTAAGGCCATGAGCACAACTCCATTCTTCTCTCGAAGGTTTGCCCTAGAAAACCGAATGCGCAGCTTGGGACTGTTTAAGGAAATTGTGGTTTGTTCTTTAAAATCTGTAAATGTCGGTCGCGGTCCTTTAAACAAATAAGGAGGGCTGAAGATTCTCAGTTCAGGTCGCTCACATCCGATGCGGTACTTTCCTTCCGCATTTTGGGTGTAAATTCGCCCGCCCCCAACGAGAACTCGTCCATCTTTAAGAAGTAGAGATACATTGTGGTAGCCGCGCATGTTGGAGTCGCCAGTCCAGGGGGCGAGATTCCAAGACTTTCCCGAATAGGAGTCAAATAGTGTAGGCTGTCTGCGATCCCCTAAATTCTTATCGGCTTGGTAGGAATCTTCTCCTCCCAGTATGAGTACGGTGCCGTCGGGGAGAAGGGTTGATGAGCCTTTTTGTCGGGTAATGCCTGTGTTAAGAGAAGTTCGCCAGGAATCATTTTCTGGGTTGTAGATGTCGATGCGCTGACCATCTTGATCTGCGTCTTTTCCTCCTCCCATGATCAGGATTTCTCCGGATGGCAAAAGTGCTGACGTGGTTTCGTGAAGCATACCAGCCAAAGGTCTTTGGGAGTGGGGCGGCGTAGCAAATCTCTTTTCTTCAGGAACGCTGGGATCTAAGCTTAAAAAAGTGATGCTTGGCATGTAGTTGGGATCCTGGGGGTCCCATCCCAGCCCGCCATATATGGCAACTTCCCGCTTAATTCCAGCAACCATTACGGGTTTAGGAAGCAAAAACACACGGGGGTAATCAAAGAGGTCAATGCCGACTTCTCTTGGAGCATTGACGTGGGAAACCCATAGGCTCCATGGATTCTCGCCCCTGTCAAAGGCGCGCCGATCGAAAATAGTGACACTTTTATTAAGGTAACTCCATTTTTTAGGATCTAAAACTCCCGTCCAGCGGGCAAGGCCGCCATTGGTGAGTATTCTGCCACCTGGGAGACGTGTATTCGTAGGGTACCACATCATGCCTGGTTCATAGGGCAGTCCACCTCCGCCTTCACTCGGCCACGAGGCGGCATCGAAGGGGCGAGGGTCTCCTGGATTGTGGTTCTTTACTCTTGAAAAAGTGCTCTGACTGGGGTTGAAAATGCGAGCATAAGGAAGGCCATATTCAAGTTGCTTAAAATCTGGTGGATACTCTACGTCCCCCAAGTTTTTATACCTTGCGCCGCCCATAAACAGTATTCGACCGTCGTCTAGGGGGGCATGGCCTGCACAATATAGAACATCACCCGCTTTTTCAGGGACCTCATCAAGGGGCTTTACCGGATAAATGGGCAGGCCTGTCTGAGAGGAAAGTTCGCTGGGATCCAGCAAAAAAGTGGTTCCATTAAGCCGCCCCTGGTGATCTTCACAAAAGTCTTCTTTAGGTCGGCTCCATCCTGTTATGAGAACCTTGCCATTAGCAGTCAAGTTGATATGAATAGGAGCAACCCACCAACCACCATTCGGGCGAGGGATTTCATGGGTACCGACAAATGTATTAGTAAGATCTTTGAGAGTATAAATGGTCTCCCATTTTCCATTCTGGGCTGGACTCGCAGAAGTATCAATAGCTTCCAAGCTCAAATCTTTCATGGGACTTTTGCATCCAGAAAAAATAAATAGACAAACTATTATTCGATTCCAAGTCATCTCGATGTTCCCTCAAATGATTCCTGAAGATTTTGGAAGCATAAGCGTTTGCTGTCCATAGAAAACATTGTACCTGATGATTTATTCTAGCCTGTGCCTCCTCAAATTGCTAGAAATACCACAAATAAGGCATTTCGGGCAGTCTGTCAAAAAATTGATTTAGCGATAGAATCACCCTCATAATTGAGATCGCGACAAAAATCTTAAATGCACTATGCCTATTAATTTTGCTGATCATATTTTGTTTTGGAGTGAGTCAGATTTAGAAGCAAAGCTTTCAGTATTCCAAGAGTATTTCAATTCTTACCGCGTTCATTACAGCCATGATGGTAAAACCCAAAATGAAATTACAGGTGAAAGGCAATTGTCCTCAGTTGAATGGAACAATTTCACCTGGAAGCCAGTATGTGGGGGATGTATTACACCTCAATTGCAGCTTAAATTAGAATTATAGGAGGCATAGGCGTTCTTCTGCCTCAAAACGCAGAAAAATGCTGCAATTAATGGTGGATGCAGCAACTTGAAACAGGGGCGGGAGCAAGTGGCATCTATCAAAATGCGTTGATTTGCCTACCATCTAGCGGCTTTGACTAGGTTACAAAAACAGATGAAGGGTCTTCCCATATCTCGCGTAGAAATGTTGCAACTGGGAGAACCTCAATGCCATTAACGTTGCGAGGAGCGGACTCTAGGCAAACCAAAAGGCGACGACTCACAGAAAGCTCTTCACCAATGGCAATAAGCCCTCTAAAATCGTCATGACTCACATGTTCTTTCGCCTTAACTTCAATGGCAATAGTCTCGTCTAGTACAAAATCGACCTCAAAACCCGAAGAAGTTCGCCAGTAAGTAAGGCTATGGCCAAAATGAACTGCGCACCATGTGCATAGCTCGTGGAAAATCCAATGCTCCAAAGCTTCGCCATATTCGGGTGTTTTAAGTGCCAGTCCTCTCCTCCTTTGGAGATTTCTGACGATACCAATGTCAAAGAGATAAAATTTTGATGATGCTACTGGTTTTCTTGAAATGGCCTTTTTAAGCGCAGGAAGCTCACATCCTATCAACGTATCTTTCAGGATTCCATAATATTCATGAACTGTTGTCCGTGGTACCTGGGCGTCGCTCGCAATTTGCGTAAAATTTAAAATTTGCCCGGAAGAAAGAGCCGCAATTTGCAAAAATCGTGCAAAAGATGGAAGATTTCGCGCAGCTCCTTCTGCGACAATTTCTTGTTGCAAATAGTTATCTGTGTAAGCTGCCAAATCTTCTGCAGGTGATGAGGAAAACCAAATTGACGGCAAACCACCAAACTCCAAAGCTTTGTTAAGTGAAAATTGATTTCCTAGCTCAGTGGCTATAAAAGGATACAAATGTTTTGAACGGGCTCGACCGCCCAACAGATTCACACCTCCATGCCGAAGCTTGCGAGCGCTCGAGCCAGTAAGAATGAATCGGGCCCCTCTTTCTTCGATAAGAAGGTGAACTTCGTTTAAAAGCGCAGGAATTCTTTGGATTTCGTCGATCACCACGACACTGTTTTTTTGCGTAACAACTTCACGGAGCCGCTGTGGTGTATGCAAAAAGGCCAGATAGGTTTCGGACTCCAGCAAATTGATGGTTACTGTGGCTTCCACAGTGTGACGCAGCAAACTCGATTTGCCGGTTTGCCGTGGGCCAAATAGAAAGCACGATTTGTCAGTAGGAATGGTTAACTTTCGTTGAATATAATGCATACTTACCTCTTGGTGTCGCCGATTTCGTCAAATTTTATGATATATGACGAATCTGGCGCCGTCAAGGGGTTGAAGCAGGTTACCAAAAAAGTTCCGCTCTGCGCCAGTTCAAAGCCTTTGCCTTACATGCTATTGAATATTCGCGACACAAGCAGTTGGAAGTTGAATGGTTCCCGTATGTTGCAAGGATATTGTAAGATTTATTAAGGTCTTGGGATAAGAAACACTAGGAAAAAGGTTTGATTTCCGATCTCATAAAAACACTCGCTAAATCCCCAAAGCGATGGAACTCTTAGCAGATGACTGTGACATGTGCGAAATAGCTGATTCGAAAGCAAGATTCCATTCCACGGAAGGAATGAAATCTTGCTTTCGAATCCGATTCAAGAAAAACTTGAGTTGCTTATGGTAGGCGAGTGTCAACGCAAGGAGATCCTACTTTGGCTCCTACTGCGGCCTGTGCATTCAGCATGCCATAGCCCTGTAAACTCGCGTCGAGCTGTTTGCCAGTTGTCTTACTTGTCAAACATACCGCTGCTTCAGAGAGGTTAGATCGAAACTCTGCAACTTGGGCGCCGCTAGTAAGGCGTGCTGAACCGATGAAACCAAGTTGTTGGAGGCGCAGGGCGATGATGCCCGCTGCATGCGGGGTTGCCATGCTTGTACCGCTCCAAGTTGCATAAACATCGTCCGGTAAAGTCGAAGTCACACCAACTCCAGGTAGAGCGTAAAGACGTCCCGAAAGGGAAGTGGCATTGAGAGGCTCGTGGTTACTAAATGAAGCGAGATTAAAATTGCTGTCGACTGCGCTGATTGCCAATGAGTAAACTGAACTTGCTGGGAAAGAGGGATTCTGGGCAGAATCATTTCCAGCAGCCGAGACTATGACGACTCCCTTTTGGTATGCGCTAGCCATGGAAGACTCCATTGCACTGCTGTAGCCGCCGCCCAAACTCATGCTGATGACATTTGCTCCGCTACTTGTGCACCAAGACATTGCACTCGCAATTCCAGAATACGTACCCGATCCTTGGCTATTGAGAGCCTTGGCAATAAGAAGTTTTACATTTGGAGCAACTCCCATCACACCGATGCTATTGTTCAGTCCTGCAATGGTTCCAGCAACGTGGGTTCCGTGGCCATTGTCGTCGTCGTAGGTTCTTGCACTAGAGATAAATGATTTGCCTGCCAATGCTAGAGGCAAGTCTCGATGAGTTGTAGGTTTTAATTGAATCCCCGTGTCGATGATGCAGATGCGAACATCAGCGGCATTGAAGTTGAATTTGGCACTGCTTAGTGCCTGAACGGCGTCAATTCCCCATGGAATCGATTGTGCAGGTTGGATGACCGTGGTTCCATTGACTCTCGTTTTGGCGCTGGCCTTGACCTTTGGGTCAATCAAACGAACTTCGCCATCGATTTCATATCTTAAATGCGGATAACGCTTTTTGAGGTGCTGCAACATCGCAGGGCTTAAATCGGCAGACACGCCACCAAAATCTTCTAGCTCTGTCGCCTGGGAACTCCCTTGACGGCGTGCTTCCGCAGCAATTTCCTTGTGATTTTTAGATCCTCCGTTCCACAGAATGTAACGGGCATTGCCGGCATAAGCGGTGCTTCCAGCGATGGTCCAGACAACTAACATTTTAACCAGTAATTTCTTGTTCATTGTGCACTCCTTAAATTAGTTCTAACTTCTAAAATGCAATTAAGACTCCACTGCTAACCCATGGAATTGTTTGAAATATCGCGGAAGGTGGTTGTCTATGTTTTTGACAGTTTCGCTAAAAATCGACAAAAATCTAGACAGGCAGGAGCAGCTTTCTTGGAGGTAAAAGCATCTATGGGAGATGCATTTTGAAAGAGGGCAGGGAAGGGCCCATAAAGAGAATTCGTTTTCAAGATCCAAGGAATGGGTTCAACTTTCTGATATTATTTAGGAAAAATTAAAAAAGAGGCTTCTTTTTTGGCAGGTTCTTTTATCTTTACGGAGCAAGGCCTAGTTAGGTATGGTGCAGCCCGTACGGGAGACGAACATGAGTCCTTTTAAAAAGCTTGGTATTCCAGAAAATCCTATCCTATTGGCGCCACTTGCTGGTGTTAGCGATCATCCTTTTCGTAGAATCTGCGAAGCCCAGGGCGCGGATCTTACTTATGTGGAAATGCTTTCCGCAGCGGCAATTGTTTTTAAAAGTAAACGAACCCTGGAAATGTGCGAGAGACATGGAAGTGAAAAAAAACTAGGGGTTCAAGTGACAGCGCGATCAGCTAGTGAAATGGGAGAAGCTGTTTCGTTTTTAGACTCGTTAAACTTTGATACCATTGATATCAATATGGGCTGTCCCGTAAAGAAAGTTGTGAAATCAGGTTGTGGTAGCGCGATTCTAAGAGACCCAGAGCGCGTTTATCAAACTACTTTGGCAGCGCGAAAGAACACAAAGTTGCCTTTATCAGTAAAGATTCGGCTCGGATGGTCTCAGGAAGAGCTTACATTTAAAGAGGTGGTTTCTGCTGCTGAACAGGCCGGAGCCGACTGGATTACGGTTCATGGGCGCACTCGAAATGATGACTATTCAGCTCCCATCGACTTAGAAAAAATGGCTCAAATCGTCGACATGCTCAGTATTCCCGTTATTGGAAACGGAAATATTTTTTCAAAAGACGATGCAGATATTATGATTTCTAAAACAGGCTGCAGCGGTGTCATGGTTTCACGGGGGGCGCTTGGAAATCCTTGGTTATTTCGCTCCCTAAAGGAAGGAAACTTCCCAGTTAAGATTGATGACTGGTTGGGAGTTGTCTTACAACATATGACTTGGCATAGAGAAGCTTACGGCGACTCCTCTGCAAGTGCGGTCTGTATGCGAAAACATCTTTTGTGGTATATCAGCGGCTGGCCCGGCGCCAGAAAGCTCCGCGACGAGATTGTAAGATTTCACAGTTGGACTTTAGCGGAAGAGCTTCTCCTCAAATTTGTAGACGACTTGAAACTTCAGGGAGTAGGCGAAAGAACCCCTATCCACTATGAGAATGAAAACCGGTTTGTTTGGGACCCCAAGTTTGATATGGATCGCAAGCTGGATCGAGGGGTGAGTGGGGATGGAATTGACACCGTTTAGAATCCTTAGAATTCCGGTGTATTCAACAGGTTAAGGCAAATGTAAGGAACCCTTCAGGAATTCATGCCTAGCTTCCGACAGGAATTTATTCCTTTCAGGAGGGTGCACATTGGCTAGTATTTCCCGTGTTGTCATTCTAGATCAAGACTCTGAAACGCGCCAAAAGTGTGTGTCTTTTTTTGCGGGTGAAGGTGCGGTTAATATCAAAGAGTATTCTGAAGGGCAGAGCTTTTGGGACGCTGTTTCTTCTGCTCGATTGTCACCTGATGTGATTGTGCTCGACTGGAGTATAAGTGATATCTCGGGGCTGGCTCTTTTCAATCGCCTGAGATCCCATGCGCCCACCCTTTTTTCTGCTTTGGTCGTGACTAGCAGTAATTTACAAGACGATGAAATGGCTCTACTCAAAGAATTTCCTGGCACCTGTTTTTTAGCTAAGCCCTATGATTCCAATCAGCTGAGCCAAGCCGTTAAAAAATGCCGGGACGAGTCATTTTGGATTCAAGAAAACACAGTGACTCTGGATCAAATTTTTCTCGATCTTAAAGAGGGTAAAAATAATGTGAAAGAGCGCTTTTTTGCTGTCTTAAAGAACTCCCCCAATAAGTATCCCCTAGTGGTCCTTGCTACGAGGATGCTTCGCCGCATGAAACACAATCGCTTGGCCCATCAAATTTTAGTCGAATCTCTGAAGTCGCTTCCTGATGAGCCAAGTTTGTTGACCGAGTTAGCTAAAGTTTGTTTGGCTGAAGGACGCTTAGAAGAAGCCCTTCTATTGTCTGACAAAGCGATTCTTGTGTCTCCCAAAAATTTAGAACGGTTATGTTTTAATGGCGAAGTTGCCTTGGGATTAGGTAAAATGGAAGATGCGGAAAAGAGATTTACTCAAGCGGTAGGTATTGAGTCTAACATCGCACTTCCGGTTTCCGACAGCCTTATGGAAACTTTCCCCAATGCGGAACAATTTAAACATGCGCTAAAGGAAAACAATACCCCGCTAAATTTAGCTAGTTTACTCAATATGGCGGGTATTCTTTCTATACGGAAAGGCGATTTTGAACAAGGAATAGCCTACTATCGATTGGCAATTGGTCTGGTGAAATCGACGAAAGACACATCCATCCTGTCCTTTAATTTGGGTTTAGGGCACCTTCGTGCAAAACAATTTTCAGATGCGGAAAATTGGTTTAAGAAATGCTCAAATATTGCAGGGCATTTGAGAAAGCGGTCCCTGAAATATCAAGAAAAACTTGCCCTTCGTGTGAGCACTTCTTCGACGACTCATTGGAACAATTTTCAGGATGGCGATTTGATTGACGAATTCGAAGAGGTTAGGATTTCTTGTGATAGCTCAAAAAGCGCTGATGCGGCTTCGGCTGAGGAAGAAATACACTAAAGTCCATGCTAGGTCGCAGCAGCCTATTTAGCTTTATTGCATGAATCCCCACGTTTTCTTTAAAGAGGACTTAACGGTATCTTTCTTAGTGGTGAGTGATTTTCGCTAAGGTTATTGATCTTTCCAGCGTGGGAAGGGATTTTGTGATAAGTAGCTATTATAATAGCGCATGTCATCTGTGACTTCTTCGCCAATCCAATGGGGGCGCTCAAAGAGTTCCCCTTCATGGGCAAGTTCAATTTCTGCAATCACCAGGCCTAAATTATCACCCAAAAACTCATCTACTTCATAGATATGGCCTTTAAAAGGAATACGGTATCGCATTTTTTCAATGGGCCTGCTTTGACACAAGTTTAGGAGCATGGCTTCCCCATCTAAAAGCGGGATTTTATATTCAAACTCCAGCCTGCTATTTCCCTTGACGGGACCTTTCACAGTCAGCCAAGCCTGTGTGCCTTCGATTCGAACACGTATGGTCCGTTCCGGGTCCACGCAAAGGTAGGCTTGTTTTAAAAGCTGACCTGAAGAGCCCTGGCGCCAATCTTCATTTAATACTTTAAATTTCCTTTCTATTTCTAAGGCCATAAGAACTCTCCAAAAGTGACTAATGAGCATTGAAGTTGAGCAAAGAATGAATATAATGATCTGTGTTCTTTCACAATACTAATTCATGAGGCTGATATGGCAACAAAGACTAAAAAAAGCGCAGCTAAGAAGGCGTCAAAAACGACCGTCTCCAAAAAATCCTCAGGAAAAAAGGCTGGAAAAAAAGCAGCTAAAACTACTGCCAGTAAAGCCATAAAGAAGTCAGCGAAACAAGCTGATGATATGGATTTGGAATCTGCAGAGGACTTCGATTTAGATATGGAAGATTTCTATAGCATGAGTGAAGGCTTGACCATAACCGCCCCAAGTCAGCCCTTAGAATATAAAATTCTAACAGCCGATAGCAGTGACGAGTTAGCAAAAAGCGTAAATGACCTTTTATTTGTGGCATGGGATGGAACGGTTTGGGTTCCACAAGGTGGAGTCGTTTTTTCAGGAACGAAATGGGCGCAGGCTTTAGCAAGATTTGAATAGACCCCTTTGAGTCAGCCCCAAGATGGTTTTCGGCTGACTTGATGAAAAACCATGCGCTTATTGTGACGTATTTGCCTTCTATTGTGAAGGGTGGAGTCTGGCTGCTTGAGGCATTCCAAAGACCACAAAAGCAATAGAAGGTTTCCGTTTTTTAAGGATTCCATATATTTTTTGGGGGCATTGTGCGACTAGCGATTATTTCAGGGAGTCACCGACGCGAGTCTCAAAGTGAAAAAGTCTCGCGATTTTGCCTCGATTTGGCAAAAAAGCAGGGTTTTGATGTAGATCTTATCAATCTAGCAGGGAATCCTTATCCCTTTTGGGATGAATCTGTTTGGGCTGATGGTATTGACAATTGGTCTGGAGGTGTCTTTAAGGAGGCGTCAGGAATTCTAAAGGCAGCCAGCGCAGCGCTCATTGTCACACCAGAATGGAGTGGAATGGTCCCTCCCGGGCTCAAAAACTTTTTTTTGCTGGCTGAAGCCACCCTCGCACACAAGCCTGCCATGCTGGTCGGCATTACCAGTGGAATGTCGGGTACGTGGCCGATTGCAGAGCTAAAGGTGTCGTCTTCCAAAAACACGCGGATTGTTTATACCCCAGAGCACGTCATTATAAGGAATGTGGAGAAACTTCTGAACTCCCCTGAGGGTGTCGATGATGGGGATCGTTGGGTTCGAGGCAGACTTGCGTATTCTATTGATATTCTTAAGGAATATGCAAAAGCGCTAGGGCAGGTCAGGGAATCTGGTAAGGTCGATCTCAAAACCTATCCCACTGGGATGTAAATCCTTGCATTTGGCTATGGAAGTAAAGTAGGTATTGGGCTTCCTTGAGGGAGCCTCTGACATGTTGAGACACGTTATTTTTCTTTGTTTTCTGCAAATAGCTCTTAGGGAGCCTGTTTTTGCATTAGAATTGAAGCCAACAGATATCGCGTTGGTGATGCCAAAAGAGCATGTAGGTCTGGACAGCCAAACAGGCCTCCTAAAGGAGTCTTGGTATAATCAGGTCAAAAAAAGCTTTAAGAATACCTCAGTGGGTGACGCCGTAGATATTGAAAACGTGTTTTCAGATTGGCAGCTTATTAGTGTTAGAGTTGTCCCTTGTTCTCCCTTGGGTGTCTCTCCTCTACAGCAGATAGACCTATATTGCTGGCCTGAGATTCGTTTAGTATGGCAGCCGATCCTTTTACAGCGCAACCCTGGTCGTGAACCCAACTACGCCGATGACAGAGCGATTCATGTTCTTTACGATATAGACCCTTCTCTCTATCTTTCTTCCGCACCTGCGGAGCTTTCCGTAAAGATTAAAGAGGGCATATCTCAGTCGCTGTTGCGGGGGCAGGTTCCTGTCGTTAGTGAGAGTGAGCTTAAAGCCTTCTATGCCGTTAGAAATCGAGTGACGAGGTTATTCCTGGAGGAAGCTTTAGCTCTCAGAAATTCATCTCCCATTGACAAAGTAGAAGTAAGAAGCGAGTTTCAAAGTCAAAGTACGGCCAAGCCCTTTTTAAATAGCCTTAAAGCCTTTCTAAGTCGCCACGCCAACCCCAAAAACGTGAAAACACTCACGTCTTTTTCTTTGCCTGAAGGGCGCGATCCGGCAACCGTAGACGAATGGGTGTTTTTGAAGTTTTCAGGTAAAGACGGGGAAATTCAACCCACAAAAATATCTCTTTTTTCAGCAGTTACAGCCAAACCTCTCTTTGACTTTGGATTTGCGCCAAGGGGTACTATGCTGAGAGACGAACCAAGTCTCTATGATTGGCTTGATCGAAATCCTAACGATGAAATTCTAAAAAATGTAATGGTGTTTGGGGATCGTTTTACCCATTCGCAGATTGCGGATCGGACTAAAATACTAGTTGATAACACCAGTTGCGCATCTTGTCATAAGCTCCAGAGTGAAAAGTTTAATTTCCACGCCTTAAGCTATGTTGGCAAAGATGACCTCGCCGTGTCTCCCCGTGTGGTTCAAGATGTTAATCTAGACTTAAAGTGGATAGGTGGAAATCTCACACCTTAAGTAGCAGCCCATTGGAGATGGGCTGCTACTTAAGGTTTCCTACAATGGCTGCGTCCTCCAGTGGGAAAAAAGCAAAAAATTTTAAGACCATGTAAGACCAGATGTCGCAAGATGAGTCAGTTGGTGAGTTTACCTGCTCTGCGCATTTGATCGAGCTCATTAAATCCACCAATAAAAACGTCGTCTATGAAAATCATAGGTACTGTTCTATAATGGTCATTCTGCGCAGAAAGGGTTGACCTCAGCTCGTCATTTTCTGTTAAATCAATTTCTGTATAGGGCAAGCTAAGTTGATCACAAAGCCTTTTAGCTGCAACGCAATAGCCGCAGTTGGTAGTTGTATAAATTTGTATGGATTTCATATACCTTCCGTCAAAACCATGGACAAAACAAGCACTAAAACCTATATTATACACTTCAGGACATTTTTGTCCTTTCTTATTTAATGGAATGAGGAGTCTCTACCTAATGGCAATTATAATACTTGTGGGTCCCCCAGGAGCAGGCAAAGGAACTCAGGCCGCTCGCCTAGTGGAACAGTATGGCTTTGCATGGGTATCAACGGGAGATACTTTAAGACAAAATATCAAATCAAATACTCTTTTAGGACAAAAAGCCCGTAGCTATATGGATGCGGGAAAGCTGGTCCCGGATGAATTGCTTGTAGATATGCTCAAAGCGGAACTCAGCAATCATCCGAAAAAGTTGACCCTTCTTGATGGCTATCCACGTAATGCCGTGCAAGCAGAAACACTTTCTGGACTCGGCGAGCTTGGTGCGGTCAAGATGGCTCTGCATTTAGATGTTCCAGCTAGCATACTTACCGCGAGGATTTCAAAGCGAAGTGCTGAGGAAGGGCGAAGTGACGATACTCCTGAAAAGTTGAAGGTAAGACTAGATGTCTATGAGAAAGAGACCTTTCCCATTCTGAATTACTATAAGAATAAGAATCTATACGCTCGTGTTGACGCTGATGCTTCCATGGAAACAGTTTATAGCCGCATTCAAGAGGTTTTGACCAAAGCTTCCTTGGTTTAAGTTCACTGCGCCTAAACGGTGGCGTGAACGCCTAAATGAAATAGCTAAGTCAAATAGTTATGTGAAATAGCCACCAGTAGATAAAATATCTCCTACGTCTCTAAGCAAAGACGAGGGATATTTTATTTTGATGCCAACTTGATTGAGAGATGTCTCGCTTGCGCATGAAGGCGGGCTGTTGATTTCCCGCTTCTTCGATTCCATTTGAAACCTTTGGAAAGTCTCCCAGCGAACTATCAGAGGAAGGTTTCAATCATTGTCTTCGTTGGGCAGGTTTTGAGCAAAGTCGTTTGCAAGCAATCGAAAAACATCCTTCCGCTCAGGAAAAGGAGGGTATTGCTCACGTTTTCCAAGGGAAATGCTAATAAAGGATCCTTTGGATTCCCTTGTCTTTTGCTCTCTGGAACTGGACTGCATTCTCGTCTGGATTCCATCGAAGACCAGTTTTTTCAATTTAAGGTCAAATATTTGCATTCTAGCCGTGATTTTGCGATAAGATCTCCACTCATCAACACGGAACAGCTCGATCTCACCCTTTTCGTTCTTTTGTCTTTCCTCTCGGTTGAAATAATCTTGAAACTTAGATTCTGCTTCTATGCGAACGGTCCCTAAAAAACGATATGGATTTGGAAAACTCATAAAATTCTCAGAATAAGTATTCAAGAATTCTTGTGGCACTTCTTTGCTCGCCTTGATGCTTTGCTTCAAAGATTGAATCGCAGAGGCGGGTATTTTTTGATAACGCTCTAGAGCGTCCACTTTCAACTTCTCATTTTCATCGTGGATTCGCTCCAACAGAATTTTACCTAAAATTTGCGATTCACTGTCGGAAATAGGCTGAATGGTTGGATCGCCCTGTTTCACATCCCTGGAGCTCGCAGTCGCTCCTTGTGCCAAAAAAGCATCGTCCATTACGGGATCTGCAACTAACAAGTAGCCTACTTTTAATTGGCGCGGCGTAAACTCCTGGTCTATGGAAAGGTATTCCAGCTTAGCGGTACATCCGCTAGCGACAAGAACCAACATTGCTAATATCTTCATATTCTCATTCCTTCTTTCTAAAAAGGCACTTCTCTCTAGTAACCCCCAATTGATTTCGAAGTCATCTGCCGATAGGGTTAAGGCTTTAGGGAATTCTGGATTGCCTTCTTCGCGCGTCGGACAGATCTATAGGAGACTTCGAAAAGTCTACATGAAAAGGAATCCTTCCTTCTACTAAAAAGTTGCTGCCTAGAATAAGTGCGAGGTCATAAAACTTGCTGCATGCGGGCCTGCATGGGAAGGGAACCAAACCAACTTTTTGGGCTTTCGGTGTGTGGCTCAGTATGTATAGGAGGCAATTGAGTTTGCATGCAACTTCTAACGGCAATCCGAGATCTTGGACGTGTCTTTAAGAACACTTTTGGGCATGAGAATGTCTATCGAGTTTGTTGAGGCAATCTAAAAAGAGACAGGTATTTAGCTTCCTCAACGAATACTCTTTATCAAAGCATCAGCATGCTTAAACCTAGGACTTCTGATACGGCATGAAGGGGGTCGCTTCCAAATTCGTAGTCTAACACTTGGTTTGTATTGACGACCTCTTTGGGTGTTGACTGAACTTTTAACATATAATCTTGGCCGTCCGGGTCTTTACGAGAAATATTGAGTACTTGTAGAACTAGCCTCATCATAAGATCGGCGCCAATCTTATTGGCGAGAAATCCTTGCTTGTAGAAATCACTGAAAAAACGAACTTGCTCAAGTGCGTCTTTCTTTGTGGCAATATGCCAGTTAGGAATAAAAGTCTCTTCAAAAAACTTGCAATACGCGCCACCCCATTCTTTGGTAATAATGACACAGGATTTCTTAGCTTCTTCGCTAGAATTAGCTCCTGACAGACCGCCGAAGGTATTAAAGGGAAGGCCAAAAGTGTTGTCCCATGTCCCTGCAATTTGTCCTAAAGCTTTCCAAAGAATGTCTTCTGATATCTGACTTTCATTGAAAAAACGGCTGATTCCGGTCCTATTGACGACCACTTCAAAGTGAGCAGATGTTGACCCAGAATAGTCTATGGGCCACATGAGATGGGTTCTACTCCTGTAAAACTCTGGTCCTAAAACGTTTAAAAGTTGTTTTAAAGGGTCTCGCAAAGCTGAGGGTTGGTTTGATTTCTCATAGCTCCAGCTATAGTAATAAGCTGCCAATAGGTCCGTTTCTGACTTTGTATAGAATCCACTAGACTTTATTTCACTGTCGGTTAGGCCAGCATAGTGACCTTTCTTTTGAAAGCGCCATGTCTGCAAGTTATAGGTTGTTTTTTGTCCCTGAGGATTCACTATATGAAATTGATTCTTTGATTTGTCTTGACTAAACCCCATGCTCGCATTTGCAAAGCTAAATTGAATGTTGAAAGCGTCCGTAGTTTTTCTAGAGTCAGCCAATTGAACTCGTTTGACGCGAGGTTTTGTGGATTGCTGATCCTGCGCAGCGATGCGTTCAGCGTAGGTAAAATCAGAAAGAGCCTTATAGCTGCCCGTACTGATGGCTGGGCTTAATGATACTGTGGATAGATCGTCACCAATCCACTTCGAGCGACCTGAGACGGCATAGAGGAATGCCTCTTTACCCTCTCTTGTGCTTAAATCGAAAATATATTCTCCCATGGAATTAAGGACTCTAGACTCTGATGCATTAAGAGAGACTTTTGCCGGAAGTTGAAAGGAATGGGATCTTAGTGTTTCCAATTCTTTCGTCGCGGCATCTATCTGCTCCAGAATTTTAGCACCATTCTTTAGGGCCGATAGTTTTGCCTTTTCTGTAAGTTTATCGTTAGCAGCAGTCATCGAGCTCGGGTTTTGAGGTATTTGGCTCAAAGCTGTGTCGCTTGTTTGAGATGCAGATCCCAGTTGACTCATAAAACCAATACTGAGATTCCAGTCGGCTGGCGAGCCAAGCTTTTTCTGATTGGGATTTAGTAATTGGAAGGTCTTGTTAAAGGTCAATTCCGTCCTTTTTTCATATAACACCTTCTTGGTCTTAGCTGCAATGGCCCCTATGTCTCGAGCATGTTCCAATACGGAGTGAGGCAAAAAGCTTACGTTTGCATTGCCTCCGGCAGACAAGCTGCCTCCTCCAGAAACTACAAGTGAATTCCCCAAGGAAATCCTAACACGAACCTTATGGGGCGCAACTTTTAGGATGTGAAAGGTAAAGTCGCCGCTTCCAACGAGGCTACCTTGAAGAGCGGCCCCGTAAGAGCCAAAACCTGAACTTGAAATGAGATTTTTCACAAGTCCTGATTTTTGAAAAACTTGCTGGAGCGTTTGCCCGTTATAGCCAGCCAAAACTGAGGTTTTAACGGGCATAGCAACGTAGTCCCCGGTGGACATCTTTTCGGCATTTTCTACATTTATGGGAAGATCTTGTAGTCGGAAGGGCCCTGAGGACGCGGCCGAACTTTGGTTGGAGAAATTGCGGCCAATAAAAATTGCGGAGTTAGCACTGATAGAAAAAGGAAAAACGAAAACGTCTTGATTCGAAACTAACTTAAAAGGAGTGATATTGGAGCTAAAATCAATCGTCTCTTTTTTTAAAAAACTCTCAGGCTGAGATTCCGTGATCTCTTGCGTGTAGCTTTGAGCAAGTTGAACGCCCCTAAAAGTCTCTAAAGAGAGTCCTAAGGAATCTCTTCTTGTAGAGTTCCCAAGGGGGGCTTTTGAGTCGGGCACTTGGGAGGCGAATTCATCCTCTTTGAGAAGCCCCACCCAACCGAAGGCTTCGGCTGGGGTAAAGCTTAAAGAAGCACTTTTGTCGTCTTGATGCTTGCAGGAACCGAGCATGGCCAAAGCAAAAGGTGTCAAAAAAAACATTTTCGCATTTAACATCAAGTCGGCTCCTCATGTTGACCACTGCATAATGGCTGATGCCTTAAAAGGTGCTGACACTTGTAAACCTCTATTTCAAGAGGTCGGAAATCTTTTCAATAAAAGAGGTAGAGATGGAATTTTATCCAATTTTGAAAAATTCCGATAGTAAATTGTAGCAATTGCTAGAAGGTAGGCTGCAGGTCGAAGCTCCGCAGCTTAGTTCATGTGTCAAGGGCCCATGGGGAACTCTTAGCACCTCATTGCCATCCGAATTTCTTTCGGCCGAGCCGAAAGCCTTCGTTGTTTTCAAAAGAAGTAATATCAATCAAAAGTGCGGAAGCTAAAATAAGTAGCCTTTCTTCTTGGGTAAGTTGAGTGTCATAGAAGGATAGGGCAAAGTTGTCTTTATCTGTGAAAATCTCATGAAACAAACCACTGAATTTCTTTTGAAGCAACGCGACTTCCTTTTTTTTTCGGTAGAACGTAAACTGCCAGGGTCGCCACAATGGGGAATCCATTGTAAGGTCTTCCGGATTTTCGAGAGTGGAAAGAGTAAATTTCTTTGAAAGAAGGCTGATTTTTTGATTGACAGAGCCGATTTCTCTTCCGTCAAAAGTGCGTAATTCAAGTCTGGGCATAAAAAGTTTGAAGGGATGATTTACAATAAGTAGAGGCGTCCCGTCTGGAGAGAAAATATGAAATTGAAACTCCCTCCAATGTCCAAAGATATTTCGAAAAATTATACTCAATGCGCTCTTTCCTTGTTCCTCGACAAAAGCAATTGCTTTCGAGTTGGTTCCGTAGATGTCGTACTTATTGCGAGTTTCAATCCCCATGAATTCAACAATCTCTCGCCTCTGTTTGATCAATATGTGGCCGTGCTCGCGCAAATCTAAAATGGGATTCAGATCCAGCTTTCTTTCAGGTGTTAGAGGTCGCTCTAGCGGCTTTGAATAAGTGGCTTTGCAGGCCTTCAATCGTTGTAGACCGTCCATGGTAATGAGATGGCCAAGGCAAGCTAGGCATCTATAGATAGTCTGGTCTTTTAAGGGGACTGGGAATAAAGCAAGTCCTTTGTCACAGCGGGGGCAAGTATAGCCTGGTGGGTGCTTTGCAATATTTGAGATCTGTTCGCTATTTTCATTAAGGTCCCCCCGGGCAGAGGCAATCAATTCTAATTCGTCCCGTTGAAACCAGGAACTTAATTCTCCTCTATCAAACCAAGCAAGATTACATTCTTGGCATCGATTGATCGACAGTAAAGCAGTCAGGCCGAATTCAGGCAAATCTTTATGACAATGAGGGCAGGTTGTCTTTTTTTTGTAGATCATAACTCTCTCCGTCAGCTTCCTGTTTCCATGTTCCTTGGAAACATTATAATGCAGATGTGCAATTGCCGTACAAAAGATTTTCAAGGATATTTTAGAAGAAATTTCACAAATGAGATTCATTTCGTCTTAAGGTCTGCCGACCCCCTTGAGAAGGTCGCGATATGTTAAATAGAGTTTACAAAATGCAGGAATCAATTTGCGTCAAAATAGAATTATGAAGAGTTCTGTGGCTTGTAGCCAAGACTCTACCATCAAACGAGTCTTTGCGAATCAAATCTCCCTGCCAATTCGTAATGACGCCTCCGGATCCCTCTACAACCGGGATCAGCGCGGCGACGTCATAGTACTTCAAATCTGCCTCCAAGATGATTTCCATGTGCCCCAATGCCAGCAATCCATAGTTATAGGCATCTCCACCGAATGAAATGGAAGACGCTAAGCTTGAAATCTTCTTGAAAATCTTGAATTCGCTGTCCTTGAACATAAATGGAGTTGTGCACGCTAGTCGAAGAAAGGGCTCTTCTATGGACTTGATGGCGCATGGCCTTGAGTTGAACTCTGTTTTCTTCCCTTTTTGGCCTACCCATCGCTCACCTGTAATGGGCTGATCGATGATGCCTAGAATGGGGTTTCCCTCATAGAGCAAGCTAATTAAAATGGAAAAAGTAGGCTTACCAGCGATAAAGCTTGAAGTTCCATCGATGGGATCAATGACCCATTGATAGGCAGATTCCTTGTTGAATTCGCCAAGTTCCTCGCCCATAAATCCGTGTTTTGGAAATCTAGAGGAGATCAATTGAAAGAGTTTGGTTTCTATGGCGAGGTCAATATTTGAAACAGGAGACGTGTCAGATTTGCGTTTTAAGACAAGCTCTGACCTGAAGCTTTCGATTGCGATCGAACGTGCTAAATCAGCTATATTGTTAGCGAATACTAAAATTTTGGTGTCCATTTTGAAGCCTAAATAAAGAGTTGCACAAATACTGCTATACTAGTATAGTATCACACTAGCACGGGCTTTGAACTTAACATGTGGAACAGAAAGCGCAAGGTGGAAGATATGGAGGAGAATAGAAAAGGCGTACTTCGAATTGCGCTTCAAAAGGCAGGGAGACTTGCAGATGGT
Organism: Pseudomonadota bacterium; assembly: GCA_037142195.1. Classification (GTDB taxonomy): domain Bacteria; phylum Bdellovibrionota_B; class Oligoflexia; order Oligoflexales; family CAIMVM01; genus CAIMVM01. The sequence continues at coordinate 6,765 of JBAXBA010000003.1, read as the reverse complement.
AGCGATCAGCTGCTGACAAAGTGTGGGATTAAGGTAAAATCACGCTCAAATCAGCTCGTCACATGCGATGATTCCTTTGGAATTGAGTTTCTCTTTGTGCGGGATGACGACATTCCTGGGATGATTGAAAGTGGTGTCTGTGATATCGGTATTTTTGGTCAAAATCTTCTCAGGGAGTACACGGGTAGGTCAGAAATTCAAGTTTCCAAGCTTGAGACTATATTGCCCCTAGGCTTCTCAAAGTGTCGACTTAGCCTAGCTGCTCCGAAAGAATTTGCCTACAATAAGCCAAGCGATCTTAATGGGAAGGTAATTGCCACGTCCTATCCGAACACCTTAAGAAGCTTTCTTAAGGAGAGTAATATTGAAGCCCACGTTGTAACCATGCACGGATCGGTAGAGCTAGCTTGTCATATTGGAGTTGCAGACTTGATATGTGACTTGGTCTCAAGTGGAGCTACTTTATATGAAAATGCACTCAAAGAAATTTTAACTATAAGCCAAAGTGAAGCGGTTTTGGTGCAATCTAAGAGTCCGCTCAATTCCTATAAGTCTGATCTTTTGGAAAAACTTGTGCTTAGAATCAAAGGGGTTCAGGCAGCTTCTAAAAGTAAATACATCATGTTGCACTTAGAACGAGACAAGATAGATCATTTAGAAGGAATCCTTCCAGGGTGTGAAACGCCCACCGTTCTCGATTTAAAAGGCTTCCCGAATAAGGTAGCAGTTCACGTCGTGAGTCAAGAGGACGTCTTCTGGGAAACCGTTGAGAATCTGAAACGGATAGGAGCTAGTTCTATCTTGGTGATGCCAATTGATAAAATGATTTCTTGATTTTGGCATCGGAAATGGAACAAGTCTTGGTTTGATTAAAATGAGAGTGAGACTCTTCTCTAGGCAGAGGTGCAATTTGAAGGTTTGTAAATGGAATGAGATGTCGGAAGTAGAAAGACTTGAGATTCTTTCAGGGAGCAGAGCCTTATCAGAAGTCGAAATGGAAGGTGTCGGTCTTTCAGAGACGGTCAAAGCGGTCCTGGAGGATGTCAAAAGAAGAGGTGATGACGCTTTAAGGTATTACACCAAAAAGTTTGAAGGTAGGGACATCCGGGAGTTTAAGCTGGATTCTTTGGATTTCTCCAGCGAGGAAGAACTAAAGGCGGATGAAAAAGAAGCGCTACAAATTGCTTTTGATCAGATTGCATCCTTCCATCAGCTTCAAAAGCCGCAGAGAATGAAATTGGAAAGACCAGGGTATACCCTTTGGAGAGATTTCTTAAGCATCGATCGGGTGGGTCTCTATGTACCTGCTGGGAATGCTCCTTTGGTTTCGACACTTCTTATGTTGGCTTGTCCTGCCACTATAGCCGGATGCCAGGAAATTGTTTTAGTCACACCACCGAACATGGATGGGAAGCTAGATCCAGCAATCCAATTTGCGGCAAGGCTTTGTGGGATTTCAGAAATATACCTACTGGGAGGGGCCCAGGCAATAGCTGCCATGGCCTATGGCACGAAATCGATTAAAAAAGTTTTAAAAATATTTGGTCCTGGAAATTCCTTTGTAACGGAAGCGAAAAGGCAGGTGAGTCTTGACCCTAGAGGGTGCCCTATCGATATGCCTGCCGGACCTTCTGAAGTTTTGGTGATAGCCGATGATGACGCAAATCCTGAATTTATAGCATCAGACCTTTTGGCTCAAGCTGAGCATGATCCTAAGGCGAGATGTGTACTTGTCAGTACGAGTGAGGAAATCATTCTCGCGGTACAGACCGCTGTAAACCAGCAAGCTCCAAAGTTGTCACGAAAGTCAATATTGGCAGCGTCTGTGTCTAGTATCCAGTGGATACTAGCTGAAGATTATAAGGAAGCGATTCAAATTTCAAACGTTTATGCACCGGAGCACTTGATCCTTCACACGAAAGACGCCATGGAGCTATCAAAACAAGTTAAAAATGCCGGTTCCGTTTTCATTGGGCCATGGTCCGCTGAAGCGCTAGGTGATTTTGTGAGTGGCCCTAATCATGTGCTGCCTACAGCAGGGTATGCCCGAACTTTTGGGGGGCTTGGTGTCGAGAGCTTTATGAAGTCTACCACGTTTCAACATATTGAAGAAATGGGATTTCCGAATTTGGCTAGAACAGCTCACATTATCGGTGGTTTGGAGAGACTTGACGGCCATCAGGCTTCCATTTCGATACGTAGCAAGGCCTTAGAGCAGATGAAGCCCAATAGAAGTCAGGAGGAATCCATTATATGTGGCTAGAGAAACTTGTACGACCTGAGGTTTTGAGCACAAAGGCTTATAGCTCAGCTCGAAATGAAAACCAGAATTTAGATCTCATTCTTCTTGACGCAAATGAAAGTCCTGAGCCTCCGTACGGGGAACAGGTTTCACGTCTTCATCGCTATCCCGAACCGCAGCCTGAAGGTCTAAAGCGGCGTCTCTGTGAAATTTACGGAGTAGAAAGCAATCAGCTTCTCATGACTCGAGGAATAGATGAGGGAATTGATTTGCTTATAAGGAGTTTTTGTCGGCCTGGCTTGGATGCGATTGCATTTGCGCCCCCTACCTATAGTTACTATAAAGTTGCTGCCAATTTTAATGCAGTAGAATCTATAGAAATTCCACAATGTAGTGAGTTCAATTTGAACTGGAAGTCCTTTTGTGAGCTTACTTCGGTAAAACTGATCTTTATTTGTCGCCCCAATAATCCTACTGGCTCGATGACCTCCTTAGAGACTTTGAAAAATCTCTGTACAGCCAGAGATGAAGAATCTCTAGTTGTCGTGGATGAAGCCTATATTGAGTTTTGTGATGAAGACTCCGCGACGTCTCTACTTGCAGAATGCCCCAATCTTGTGGTCATGAGGACACTATCTAAAGCCTATGGATTGGCAGGTCTTAGGCTTGGATCTCTGATTGCTGGTGAGGAGATCATCAAGCTGCTAAAAAAAGTGCTTCCTCCCTATCCGATTCCTACGATTTGTGCCGCCAAAGCGCTAGAAGTTTTGTCTCCAGTCGGCATGTTCTATCTCAAGCGTCGCGTGGAAGCGAATAGGATAGAACGGGAACTCTTGTTCCAAAGTTTAATGAGTTCACCAAGAATTGAGAAGGTGTTTCCGAGTCAAGCAAATTTTATTCTATTCACTTCACCCCATTCCAAGCAGATCTACAGAGAGCTGAAGGAGTCAGGATTGGTCGTGCGAGACCGCAATGAGGAGGTTCCCAACTCCCTTCGCGTGTCTATAGGGAGAAGTCAGGACAATGAACTCCTTCTTGCTGCTCTCCAAATCAAGTCGAGAGATCTGAAAACGCCGCAGCGTCGTGGTTTGAAGTCGAGAAAAACTAATGAAACAGAAATCTTTTGTGAAGTTATTTTCGACTCGGAGAAAAGTAATTTGATCTCAACTGGAATTCTCTTCTTTGATCACATGTTGGAGCAATTGGCAGTCCACAGTGGCATTTCGCTTAGCTTAAATGCGCAAGGAGACTTGGGCGTAGATGTCCATCACACGGTTGAAGATGTGGCGATTGTTCTAGGAGAGTCCTTGAAAGCAGCACTTGGTAAAAAACGAGGAATTGAAAGGTATGGTTTTCTTTTGTCGATGGATGAGTCTCAGACAAACCTTAGTCTTGATCTCAGCGGTCGTGCTGCCTTTGCTTTTGACTGTTCGTTTCCTTCCGAAAGAATAGGCGATTTCCCGACCGAGATGATCTCGCACTTCTTTGAGACTTTGAGTGTCAGTTTAGGTGCTGGAATACATATCAAAACTGTAGGAAAAAACTCTCACCATATGGCGGAATGTATTTTTAAAGGTTTTGGGAGATCTTTGAAGCAAGCGGTTGCAATCAAAGAATCAATTCAAAAAAACCAATATTTGCCGACCACAAAAGGTTTGTTATGAAATCGAAAAAAGTAGCAATTTTTGAGTCTGGGGGAGCTAATTATTCGTCCGTTTTTCATGCACTGGCGAGACTAGGATGCACACCTTTCGTAACCAAATCTCTAGGAGACCTTCAGAAGTCAGATGCCATCATTCTCCCAGGAGTTGGTTCCGCGGGCCTAGCCATGGACCAACTCAAGCTACTGCAGGCCACAGATTTTTTAAAGAATCAACCAAGGCCCGTTCTTGGCATATGTCTGGGCCAGCAACTTCTTTGCAGCTCTTCGGAGGAAGATGATACTTCCTGTTTGGGAATCATTCCGCTTCAGGTCCGAAAGCTTAAGGGACCTAAAATTCTGCCCCATATGGGTTGGAACAACTTAGTTCAATTAGAGGAAGGTGAGCCACTTTTAAAAGGCATCGACACCTCCGACAACTTCTATTTTATCCATTCCTTTGCGGCTGAGATTGTCAGGCCCTTTAGTGTAGGAATTGCGGATTATTTCGGGACCTTTTCGGCAGTCATACGCAGAGATCATTTTTATGGCGTCCAGTTTCACCCAGAGAAATCTGGCATATCTGGGCTCAAAATTCTTAAAAACTTTCTAGAAATTAAGGTGTAGGCAATTCATATGAAAATCATTCCAAGTATCGACTTGCAAAATGGAAAATGTGTACGACTGGAGCAAGGCGACTTTAACCGACAAACTATCTACGATCTTAGCCCGTCTGCTAAAGCCCAAGAATTCTATAGGGAAGGGGCTCGATCCCTTCACGTTGTCGACTTAGATGGGGCGAGAGAAGAAGGAATGAAGCAAGATTCCGCCATCTCCCAGATACGCCAGGCGTTTCCAGGTGCTCTTCAAGTGGGTGGAGGCATTCGGAATCAGATACAAATCGAAGCTTTGTTCGACTTGGGGGTTGATAAAATTGTTTTAGGGTCCTTGGCGCTATTAGATAGTGATTTGACTCAGAGTTTTATATCTAAATACGGGTTTGAGAAAATAGTATTAGCTTTAGACTTTCGGCTCGTCGGTAGTCTTCCCATGATTGCCATTAAAGGTTGGCAAGAGGCGACTCCTTGGAGTCTCTGGGATGTACTGGAGAGATTTTCAGACCAGGTTGAGATTCTTTGTACAGATATCAGCAAAGACGGAATGGGCTTCGGACCCTCGATGGGATTCTATCAAGATCTTGTGAAAAGGCATGCTCCTAATCGCATACAGGCGTCAGGAGGGATAACAACTTTGGAGGATCTACGCAGTTTGAATGCGTTGGGATTTGGTTCCGCTATTGTGGGTAAGGCGTTCTATCAAGGAAAGATTTCCCTGAAGGAGACTTTGGAATGCTTAAACTGAGGATCATACCTTGCCTAGATGTCAAGGACGGAAAGGTGGTTAAGGGCGTTAAATTTCGAGATCAAGTCATAGTCGGTGACATTCTAGATCTTGCTCAGAAATATTCTGACGAGGGGGCCGATGAGCTCGTTTTCTATGATATAACGGCTAGCAGTGACCAACGCACCGTAGACCGGTCATGGATTTCACGGGTAGCTAGCGTGATCCAAATACCCTTTTGCGTGGCGGGTGGGATTCGAACGATTGAAGACGCTGAATCCGTTTTCTCAGCAGGAGCTGATAAAATTTCCATAAACTCCCCGGCTCTAGAAAATCCCGATTTGATTGATCGTCTGAGCTCGAGGTTTGGTCGACAAAGTATCGTAGTGAGCATAGATTCCTACTTTAATGGTGAGGACTATTTTGTGTATCAATACACAGGAGATCCCTCGAAGACGAGAAGTACCATGCGCAGGACAAAGGACTGGGCCCTCGAAGCCGAAAAAAGAGGAGCTGGCGAGATTGTATTGAACTGTATGAATCAAGATGGAGTGCGGCAAGGCTATGACCTGAAACAGCTTTCCACTTTGGCAAGTCAGCTAGGTATTCCCTTGGTTGCATCTGGTGGGGCAGGATCTATGGAGGATTTTATAGAGTTATTTAATGAGACTTTAGTAACCGGAGCTTTAGCGGCCAGTGTCTTTCATAGGGGCGCCATCTCCATTCCTGAGCTCAAGAAGGCACTATTTCGTAACGGAATGGAGATGCGTCTATGATTCCCGTGGAAAAAATTCAGTTTCAAAAGTTAAATGGCCTCATTCCCGCTTGTATTCAACATGTAGAAACCTCAGAAGTTTTGATGATCGGATTTATGAACCGGGAGGCTGTGGAAAGAAGTATCGCCCTAAAGCAGGTTACGTTTTGGAGCAGATCACGTAACACCCTTTGGACGAAAGGTGAGACCTCTGGAAACATCCTTCATATTGAGAGTATGACTTTAGACTGTGATCAAGATTCCCTTCTCATTGAGGTGACTCCTGCAGGCCCTACATGTCATGCAGGGACTGTAAGCTGTTTCCCTCGAGCTCAACTCAAAGGATTAGGTTGGTATGCGAACTTATCTGAGCGTTTGGAATCACGTTTGAGCTCTCCCAAGTCTGATTCCTATACCTCACAGCTCATAGCTCAAGGTGAAAGGCGTCTCGCTCAAAAAGTCGGGGAAGAGGGTCTAGAAGTAGCCCTAGGTGCCGTAGCAGGTTCCGTGGAAGAGTTTATAGGGGAGTGCGCTGACTTGCTGTTTCATAGCCTACTTTTACTTAAGTATAAGAAGATTCCTGTTGCTAAAGTTACAGATGTACTCAGAAAGCGCTTTCTAAGTCCCTCTTAAAAAATATAAAATACAATCCCAGCAAGAACTTAACGCCATGATATTATTTGTTTTTGTTCTTTTCGATGTCGGGAGAATCCCGGAGCCACGGCGGATATTCAACCTAAAATCTTCATAAAAAATGGCATAACCATAAGGGGCCTATTTGGGAGCTTC
>JBAXBA010000002.1:0-94718 GCA_037142195.1 Pseudomonadota bacterium | reverse complement strand
TGGAGGAGAAGAACTCTTTTCCTGTGAAACACGAAACTCCATCCCATACCGGAGCATGCCCCCAGGGCTTGTGAGGATTGGGTGGAGTAGTTCATATAATCGGTGAATTTCTTAAGCGTATCGTATTGATTGATTGTCGTCACGAAGCTTTTCCGCCTTTTTCTGGTTGCTCTTCTTGAATTCATTAACTACTTCGTCAACACAAGGAGCCCATACTTTAGCCGCAGGTTCAGCCAGAATAAAGCTTATCAGGGTTGTGCTTCCATCCTCAGGGTCACTGGGGTCAATTGTGACCCGTCCATTTTCAATCAGGTTCTTGTACGAAGACTCAGGAATCTCTTTGTGTCTGTCTTGAAGGTAATGGATAACCTCATAAAGTCTTACTAATCTTCTAGCTTTTGGTGGGAGGTCTCCCATCTCTCTTTTTTTCCAATCATCAATGGTTTTAACGGTGACACCGAGAAAACCAGCCATATAAGTCTCATTGAAATTAAGGGACCTTGTAATAGAAGCTATTGCCTCTTTCATACTATTTGGGGACATAAAACTCATATCAGCCTCCTACCTTGAATCCATATTATTAAATACTTCGGAAGTTTTCAGTATAAAAGTTAGTAGTTTTTTACATTATCTTTATTGGTTAGTAATTACAGCGGCTTATTGGTACAGCCCCCGGAAGAAAAATCCAAAGACTTTATGCATAGGGACTCTGGTAGAACTGGCCTTAAACATGCTGTAAAAAATTGTCCCATTAAAGTTGCACCATTAAAGTATTATTAAAGTGTTGTGGGGCACGACAACAGGCGCAGGCCTTTAAATGCATGTCGAATAAACTGTCTTCGGTTGGGATCAGCGGTAATTTCACAAGAACGAATTAAAACACGACGTGAGTTGCGTTGATGCGGATAGTCTATTTTATGACAAATCAAACAAACTTTTTAAAGACGAAAAATACTCCACCGCAAAATAAATCCGATTCCTTCTTTATGGTAAAGGAATAGAGAACCGATGGCTCATGGTTGGGTTTACGATTCGAAAAGGCTGTGTTGGCATCATCACCGCAAGGCCGTCATCAAAAAAGGAGCGCGAAATTTATGAAAACTAAGCGTAAAGTCAGATCTCAGGTAATTGTGGATTACGACAACTCGGACACCGCTTCTTGGGTGAATGCGAAAAAGCCTTTGCTCTTAAGCGAAATGGGAGTGAGTTTGCCTAGCACCCCTCCCACGCAGGTTGTGTCGATTCGATTGCCAACACCTCTTTTGAATGAGCTGCGAGCCTTAGGATCGGAACAAGATGTTCCCTACCAAGCGCTCATCAAACTCTTTTTGGCAGACGCCGTTGCTAAGCGCCGTAAGAGCGCCTCCTCTCAGCGCCGGTAAATCAATCCAATGCGACGTGAAGGTTTCCAATGGGGGGTAAAATTCTTTGGCTTTTTTTGATATTTTTTAAGTGACCCATTTCGGTGGTCTTTTGTGTAACTATCTAAAAAAATACGCACTTTTATCATGGCAGTGATTTGCAATATAAAAATTTCAATTGATGCCGAAAAAGCATATATGAATTGGGGTGCTAATTTTAAAATAATGATTTAAATCATTATTGAAAACATACCGAATTTGCTATAATCGGACGGGCATTTTTATTCAAGGCTTTTTAAAAAGTGTAGGTGATTTATGGAGCAAAAACAGAAGGACAATTTGGAATACTTTCAAAATAATCTAAACACCTGGCTTAAGGATATTAAACTTAAGCATAAATTTGTAGTTATTTGTGATAAAGAAGTTAAGGGTAGTTTTGACAGTTTTGAAGCTGGCTTAGAATACGCTTCATCGAATTTCTCCCCATCTGAATTCATTATCCAACAGGCAATCAGTTCATCAGAACAAATAAATTTTATTCGTTTTGCAGTTTGAAGTCCAAACCATGTCACATGTTCATTCAACCACATTTCATGTTAACATCACACCACAACCTCAAAGTGGCTCACAAGTTCACGTTCAACAGTCTCCTATTGCGCTATGTAATTTGGGTTATAATATGTTAATTGAATTATCTACTGCGAGTGCATTTTTAAAGCCAGGTACGTCAACGATTAGAAATACAATTTCAGTTTGGGGTCATTTTGATACTGGAGCAGGTATCACAACTATAGATCAGAGTTTAGCTCAACATTTAGGCTTAAATCCAATTGGACAAAGTAATATTAGAACTGCGAATGGAAATGCACAAACGAACAATTATGCAGCAGATGTATCATTTGTAAATTCAAAATTAAATTCATTTCAAAACCTAAGAATCAGTTCATGTAATTTAGCTGGGTTCAATTTAGCAAATGCAATTGTTAATAAGCAAGATCATACCAATTTTGGAGTTTTGATAGGACGGGATATAATGTCTAAGTGGAGCTTAACATGGCATGGACCAACGTCCACTGTACTGATAGCTGATTAAATATAATCAAAATAACCATAATTAGATGCAACATAAATTTCCAACTTCACTTCATTCGCATTAGAAATAACTTCACTTATGGTATTTGGATAAGGTCCGATTTGATTGGCATTCTGTTAAGCGGAAGTTTTGGCATTAGAAATTTGGTTTTTTTATTTTTGGGAGTTTTATGAAGGTAGTTCTTCCTGGTGGCGCAGGTTTAGTGGGACAAAATTTAGTGGTAAGGCTTAAAGAAGACTTTAGTGACATTGTGGTGCTGGATAAACACAAAAAGAATCTTGAGATCTTAAAGCGCCTGCATCCCGAAATCACCTGTATCGAATGCGACTTGGCAGAGAGAGGGGAATGGGAGTCCCATTTCCAAGGAGCTGAGCGTGTCGTCATCTTGCAGGCCCAAATCGGAAGCCCCGAAGAAGAGCCTTTCCTTAGAAATAATGTGGAAGCCACCAAGATTATTTTAGAAGTCATTAAAAAGTATAAGATCCCCTATACGGTTCATATCAGCTCTAGCGTCGTCAATTCTAAGGCGAGAGACTTCTATACGGAGTCTAAAAGAAAGCAAGAAGAGCTGGTGGTTCAAAGCGGCATTCCGGTAGTGGTTCTTAGACCCACTCTCATGTTTGGCTGGTTTGATCGTAAGCATCTAGGTTGGCTGTCCCGCTTTATGGCCAAGGTTCCCGTATTTCCCATTCCAGGGGACGGCAAGTATATGAGACAGCCTCTCTTTGCTTGGGATTTTAGTTGTATCATCGCCTCTTGCTTAAAAGGAGGCTCCCTTTCTGGGGCTTACAATATTACAGGACTTGAGCAGGTAGACTATATCGATATCATCAGACAAATCAAAAAAACCAATGAGCTTTCTACGGTGATTCTATCGATTCCCTACACTCTCTTTTATGTACTTTTAAAGACTTGGTCTCTTTTTGATAAAAATCCACCCTTCACCGGAGAGCAGTTAAAAGCCCTTGTCACCAAAGATGAGTTTGAGGTGATCGATTGGCCTAAGATCTTTGGCGTTCCTTCGACAGAATTTGAAACCGCTATGGAAAAGACCTTTAAACATCCTGACTATAGTTCGGTCGTTCTTGATTTTTAGGCATCTGTATACATTTCGTTCTAAGTCCAAAGCATTTTTGAGGCTTGAGTCTTGGGGCTAAAACTAGTTTGCGGGCTGATCGGCTTCTAAAGTGTCTAAATAGGCTTTATAGCTTTCTTTTGAAAACACATTTGTGGATTCGAGCTGATAGAGGGTAAACCTCTCATCTTCCTGGATCTTCTTAAGCTCTCCGGTTTCCAGATAAGGATCTAGGGCTTCGGTGTCCATATAGGATGCGACCAGAAAGTAATGGATGCCAATCTTAGTGGCAAAGTCCATGAGCCCTGAATCCAGCTGGTTTACGATTTGAGTCAGGGCATTGATTTTGATCGTGTAAGGAGAATTTTGATGACCTCTTACGATATTCACTAATTTCTTTCCATGCTGAATGCGGCGGTAGTTTTGATCGGAGTCCCACTCAAAGATGTCTTGATTGCTCCACATGGGGATATCTAATACCCAGCCCGCGGGAGCTGCCTTTAAAGTCTCAAGAACTGGCGAGCTAGGAGGAAGTGCATAGGTCTTATAGGCTCCAAGTAACCCGCGACCTGGACCTTGAACATCCCAAAAAGCAAAAAAAGTCACGACGAGGGGAAGGACTATGCTTTTCCCCCTGAAATGCTTCAAAAGAGAATGAAGGGCGATTCCTAGAATGAAGATAGCTGCTATGTCGGTAAACAACACACTTCTAACCCCAACTCGAAACATGGGAAAAAGGTGTAAGGTGATTTGAGAAAACCAAGGAAAGCTTCCTGGAGTAAAGGCAAATAATAAATTGACCACACCCGCAATCGAAAGGGCTTTGATAAAAATTTTCTCTTTGTCTGAGAGAAACCCCCACGACTTCTTAAGCAAGTAAGCTAAGCCAGCCCAAAAGAAAATGCCAAGCCTAAAGGTCATTTCCCCCTTCACGCCTAAGCGTCTGTAGGGAATGAAGTCTCTTAGAAACTCAATACCAGGGGCAAAGAGTGAGGCCGGATTTCTAAGGGAATAAAGGTTAAACTCGAAAAGGCCTCTGGTCTTGAAGGTGATACTTTGATCATAGGGATGAACCAGGGAGGGAAACAAAACCGCCATCAGGCCAAGTAAAAGTAAAAAACTAAGCAGAATCTGGGGTAAGACGGTCTTCACCTGAAATCTAGATTTCCATTCCTCTAGAAGTTTAGGGGTGTTTTTAGCGGTCTTCCACTGTCCATAAAGTAAAGACAATCCGAAGACACAAACGAAGATCCCGCCAAAATAAGTATAATACTCACACTGGATAAAGCTTCCAACGACTGAAAAGGCCAAGAGAAAAGCTGTGAGGTATTTGGGGTTTTCTATATACCTTTTTACAAGATAGAGCATGACAAGCGGTCCCAGCCAAAACGCGAGAAACATATGACCCACAAGTCGATGGTCGATGTTTTCTAGACTTATCGCAAAGAGTGCGGTGATGAGGGCGGCCAGTCGATTCATTTGAAAGCTTAGGCCTAGAACATAGGTCGCGATTCCCGTCAGTCCAATGCCGACTAAAAGAATGACATCGTAGATGTTGTCTAGAGACAAAAAAGGATCTAACCCGATAAAGAGAAGCTTCCAAAAATGATAAAAGGTATTGGGAGTTGTAAGGCCTCCTCCTGAGCCTGTAGGAACAATGAGGTCTAGGGGTGTCATGAGGTGGGTAACCCCAAATTCTTTATAGGTTTGAAGGATTTCATTCATCCAAGCCATGGTAGATAAACCATCGCCTGAGGGGGCTGAAAAACTCATGCCTGGGATAAAAGCATGCCATCCACGGGCAAGCACCACCATAGCAATGACTAAAATGCAGCCAAGATTTAAAAGAGTACTTTTAGAGTCGAGTTTTTTCATAGGTCCCGCTTTAAGTCTGTCCGTAATCGTTTCTATTTAAGGTGCGGTAGCTCATGAATCCGACTAGCTTCAAAATCTACCAAGTAAATGGGCCTTCCCTTCGATTGATCATAGATCCGGCCGATATACTCTCCATGGATGCCTAAGACCAGAAGGTTCAAACTTCCAAGGACCAGAACGGCGACCATAAGGGAAGACCAGCCGGGTACGGTGCTATGGAGGAGAAAATGCGATACGACGACCCAACCGGCAAATACAAAACTCAAAAGAGCAAAAGTTAGACCGGTGTAATAAGCGATTTTTAAAGGCACGTGACTAAAGGAAGTAAAGGCATCTATGGCCAGCTTGAGCATGCGCTTAAAAGGATATTTGGTTTCTCCCGCAGCCCTTTCATCTCGATCGTACTCATAAGGAATTTGTTTAAAACCAATCCAAGGAATCAAACCTCTAATAAAACGGTGCCTCTCGGGCATAGCATTAAAGATATCCAGAACCCTTCGGCTCATCAGTCTAAAGTCTCCCGTATTTTTAGGGATGTCGGTCTCGGTGAAGCGAGAAAGAGCTTTGTAAAAAAGACTTGCTGTCCAGAGTTTAAAGGCCGTTTCTCCAGGCCGCTCTTTTCTGACGGCATAGACCACATCGGCGCCACCTAGCCAGAGCCTCACCATTTCGTGGATCACCTCAGGGGGGTCTTGGAGATCCGCATCGATGGAAATAATCCCGTCACCGATCGCAAATCTTAGACCAGCGGTTAAGGCCAGTTGATGCCCAAAGTTTCTAGAAAGGGAGATGATATCCACCACACCGTTTTGAAATGTCCCGGATTTGGCTAAGGCATGAAGCTGAGCCAAGGTCGAATCTTTAGAGCCATCATTGACAAAAACCAGCTGATATTTGAGGCCTTCAGAAAGGGCTACCTTTTCTAAGGCGGAAACCAGCCTTTCAAAGGTCTTTCCAATCACTTCGGCTTCATTGAAGCAAGGGAGAACGACTGATAAAGTTTTAGACATGATAGGCTCTAGCGAAAAATATTATAAATGTTGAAAACATGAGTGATTCCTCCCGAAAGAGAGGTATTTTACATCAATTCAAGAGTAAGTCCCTACTAGAAAGCAAATCATTCACTTAACTCAAAACTTTAAAATCATTAAAATTTGGAAACAAAGATACAAAAAAAGCCTAGTTTAAATTTGGCGCCGTACAAAGCCATGAAAGATGGTTAAGGGCGTCTGAATCACTGACCTTGATGTATCCGTGATACCTATTCGTAGCTCTTCTAAAGATCGAGGTGTCGTCTTGAACTTGGGTGATAGCACCTACAAATTGTCCATCATTCAGAGCTAAAAAATACGAGGCGTTTATATATTCAGCCACTGATGTGTCGATTTCAGCAGAGATAGAAAATGAATTTAAGTCCACACGCTCACTTTTAAAATCATTTAATGGCAGTTTACATTGGTGCTCAAGATTGTTAGGACGATTTAGCGTATCGAGATACATGCCCTTTGGTAAATATCCTCCAAGCTTAGAAAAGGTCGGGCTACTTGTTTTGGAAAATCGTTCAAATAGAGATTCCGTAAATGGATAAACATTGAGGAGGACATCTCGATCAAATACCCCAACGTTTAAGGCTACCATAGCTAATTCTTTAGCGGTATGATTGGAATCTGCATGGCCGGATTTGCGAATGTTGTAGGATAGGAATAAAAACACCAACAAAGCCATAGGAAACAACAAAAAACACTTTCTTTTCACCTTTGCCATCTCAGGGAGGTAAATTAGGGCAAGAGCAACCCAGGCAAACAACACAGGTGTTTGATAGCGACTAGAAAGAGCCTGGTCTATACCAAACTTCAATCGCCCGCCACCTGTACCTATTGCTGATACGATTAGGTAGCCCAAATAAACCAAAAGGCCGATATAGAGTGGACTTAGTTTGCTCCAAAAAAGTCGGGATAATTTAAAAAGAGACAACAATATAAATAGGGAGCCAAAAGCTGCACATGCTAGAATTTTCATTTTTCCAAAATGAATGAGGTAGTTCATTGGTCCACCAAAATACACGACTATGTACTCTAATAAGCCTAATGGATTTTCGCGCAATACTCTCACAATGGAGTCGTGACCTGCGATTGCATGATAATCAATAAAATACAATAAAAGGGGGGGTAGGCTCGCCAAGCCAAAGAATACTATGAGTCTAGGGGGTAAATTTAAAAAAAACATTTGAATCAATAAAAGCGGGAGCACTAAAACTCCATTTCCCATGGTCAAAAGGGACATGGCTCCACCTAGATAGGAGAGATACAGAAATCTCCAATATTTTGAATTTTCGCTATAAACCGACATTAAATAAAATGAAATAAGAGGAATAAGTTGTGCCAAAATGAACTGAATTTGAAATCCCCAAGACAGATTTTCGTGTTGAATCCAAGAAGTACAGGCGATTGTAATCCAAGAATAAATCAGAAAATGATCTAGATTTTTTTCATAGCCTGTTTTCAATAAAGCACGTGACCACCAAAGAAGCATAAAGGTCGTACTCGCCAGTGCGAAAATATTGGAAAATATCAGAAATATGCCGCTACCGTGAAACCAGGTAATGTCTGCCCAAAAGAAAAGCCTCGCTAGAAATATGCGGTGTTCATTATGCTGGTCCCACCAAGCACTAAATTGACCGACACTCAATTTATCCATAAATCCCAAATAGGAGTCCCACATATCATTTGTGGGGATTGGTGAGTAACTTTTAATCAAGGAAAGGCATAAAAAGAAAATTTGCACTGCAACAGTGAAAAAATAAATTGATTTTTTAGTCTTGATCATAAAGCGCCTTCTCGAAATTTTTACTTTGCAAGAATTCCTAGTTTTTAGTCAACTCTTTAGCGAGTTTTCTACCGAAGCCTATACTTTCCGATATTCCTCGATCTTCAGGATAATAGTAGGTGGTGTCGGCGACATACAAATCTTTGATCGGAAGCGAATAAGGCGGAAGTGTGTCTAGAAATTTCGGCCCACAAATGGGCTGTGCGTATTTGTAGCGATTGCATTTGATTTCTACAAAGTCGGTATCCGTCAGTGAGGGATTCATTTTCTTTAAGTACAGCTTTACTTTCGCGCCAAAGACTTCGTCAATTTCTGCATATTTAGGATGTTCTGACGGCATGTAATAAGGAACATAAACAATGGTGCAGTCTAGAGGTCTAAGATTAGAATACTCCACCATGCCAGGGATATCCATATCGTCATCATTGATATTGACCCAAAAGTTTTCAGTGACTTGTTTCTTAAGTTTTACAATGACACATACCACGGCGATACTTTTTTGAGCTTTGAACTTATCTAGAAGATCTTTTTGAAGGTTTGGCAAAATACTTGGGATATAGCAAAGGGGGATTGTACTCACGACTTTTTCAAATTCGTAAGTCCCTTTTGGAGTTTGAATGCCAGACAGCCGATCTCCTGTGTGAAGTATCTGAATGGCAGGCTCTCCTAGCCTAAATTCACCTCCGCGGGATTCAATATAGGTCTTCATGGCAGTTAAAAACGTTTCTGATCCGCCTTCCAGATAGCCTAACTTTTCTTGAAAAAGATTATATCTTGAGGTTCCAATCCGTCTGATTCGGCTCCAAATCCAAGCTGCGGAGAGCTCCGACGCATAGTTATAAAATTTATATTCGAATAGTTTTTCCCACCATACTTTGAAACCCTCTTCCCCTATCCAACGGCGAATCCAAGCTGTCGATTCTAGGCTATCCAGGTTTTTCCAGTTTTTGAGCTTGATGCAATAAAAAGCATGAATTCCATAGCGAATTTTTGAGATTAGGCTTACGCCTGGAAATGTTAAAAGAGCTATGGGATTTCCCCAAGGAGACAACCTAGTTTTATAATAGAAGCCCATTTTAGTGGCTTTCCATTGTAATTTTTCACGAATTCCAAGCTCGTCTAGTAGTTTCATGAAGTCGACATCGCTCGTGCAATGGAAATGATAGTAGCGTTCGATATTAAGCCCGCCGAAGTCAAAGGTTGCGGTCATGCCGCCAATGCGATCGGCTCCTTCGAAGATAATAGGCTTAAGACCATCCTTCGCTAGCTGAAAAGCCGCTGCTAAGCCCATAGGGCCAGCTCCAAGAACGGCTACCGAGATTTGGCTTTGCACAAAAACTCCATAGTAAATTGTTAAAAAGCATAAGTTCGCATTTGCCTTAATGCTTAAATTTCGAGTCCGTTGAGCTTATGCCGCCGATTTTGTTAAAAAACGGCCGATATAATCATTCATTTGAGTGTCGTCCAAAACCTCAAAATGGGCAATATAAAGAAATTCAACTAAATTTCCATTAGCCAAACAAAAAACTATTTTCTATAATTTTTAACCGTTCTGCAAAGGTAGCTATCAATTATTTGTGACAGCTCTTGATTATATTTATTTAAAAATAATTGCCAATTCTCTATGTATTTTATGGGCACAACGTCTTTAGTCAAAACTTCTCTCTTAAGAAAGGGAAATCTAAACTGCTCAACAAGTACATGCCAAAAAACAGCGGTTGAATTAACCGCAAATCCAGATTTTAGATCACCAAAATTAGTTTGAAGTTTTAATTCCCTTACTTTTTCAATAGTATTGTCAACTGGAAAAACAGACCCCAGTTTGTATCCAGCACCAACTAGCAATTTTGAAAGCCCGACTTCATATTTTTCAATTATAAGGTCTTTATCTCGCATGACTTTAATTGACTTAAGAAAATTCGGCATAAATTGCGAAAAAGACTTTCTATTAAAATATAAAAAATAAGATTGAAGATGGTGGGATCGCTGATAGTTATCGGTCAAACCAATTACATCCTCCTTCATGCCCTCTATTTTTCTAAACGTTTCCGATAGGGGAAAAATCGGACCAAATATAGAGTCGTTAGTAAGAAGTAGTTCTTCATAAGTATGAGATTTTGGCATTTTTAAGTAGCAAAGTTTCCATGAAGCAAAATCAAGTCCAAAATTTAAGCGCCTAGAGATAAAAATACATCTTTTCTTCAACTCTATCAAATTTTCAGGTGTAAATGAATTCGGCGCAGAGGTAATAAAATAGATGTCAAATTCTTCCTTAACTAATTCATCAAGGTATTTAAGAACATATTTGTCGACAATACCTTCAGGATCCCAAGCCGCAAAAAAGCAAACTTTTTTGTTTATAGAAGCGTTAGCTTGGCGATAGGACTCGATTTCAAGTAAAGAGACTGGGATTAGGTTGTATAACAATTCGAGAAATATCTTAATTCTAGTTCGTATTTTTATCTTAGTACGTAATTGTCTAATGAAATTCATAAAATCCCCGATATTTCTGAGACGTAACGTGATCGCAATTTCAATTTCTTTTTAAGTTCAAAAAGAAGCTTTATTGACTTATGCAAGAACCCTAAGGGCTTAAGGAAGTCATTTATATTGTCAGCTAATTTGTATCTTAAGGGATGGCTGCGAACTTTACTTTCCCATTCGGAGTATCCAGTTTGAGAAAACTCCATGCTTCGATGTCTCCATTTAAAAATTTCTGAAGAATGCTTTTCATTGATATAGAGAAATTCAATACTTTCATTCACTTTGGACCTAGAAAGTGACTCGTGGTGAGTGCCTTCTAGGGTACCAAAATAGTGGCATTTCAGTCCCAATTTTGACGCGCGAAGACAAATCTCCACATCGCCGTAGCCATTTGGCAGTATAGATTCGTCTAGTTTTCCAAGTGTTTGAAATGTTCCTGTTTTTGACATCGAACATGCAAAAGTGACTCCCATTGCCACTCTTTCTTCAAAAACCAGCTGTTCTGCATGAGTTGAATATCTAATACTAAACTGTCCACACCCCTCCAAAATAGGATCTATTCTAATCCCACCATGCTGGATTTTTCCACTAGGAAATTTAAGAAGAATTCCTGCAAAGGCGCATTCTTTATGAGCATTTAAATGAGCCGCCATGACTTCAATTGCATCGGGGGATTCAATTTCAACATCGTTGTTCAAAAAAAGAACATGGGTGCAATCATTAGAATAGAGGTCAAAGGCTTGATTGTTAATCTTGGCAAAATTAAATGCATAAGGATAGGAATGAATTTTTGAGGATATAGCAGGATTGGCAGCGCACCAATCCGAAATTATTTTCAAATGATGCTGGCTAGAATTATTGTCAACCAAGCATACTTTAAGAAATTTCGATGCGGTTTGCTGCTTTAATTTTTCAAGGCACCTCAAAGTAATTTCAGAGTTATTAAAAAATGGGATGATGACAAGAATTGCTTGGTTGGTGTCCTTCAATTTTGGAAAAATACTTACGGTTTGAAAGTGAGTTGAATTACTTGGCATTCTCTTTACAAAATGGCCGTTACCGTATTGCTTCTCACTTACGACCTCTAGTAGTTTTTCACGCCGTTTTAATAGCTGCGGTTTTGCGTTTATTTCAGTAGCAGTGCTGCCTTCAATAGCGCGCCAATAGTAGGGAAATAGGGGGAGGTGTAAAACGTTGAAATTACTAAGGCTCGTGAGTCTAATATAAAAATCATGATCTTCGACACCATCTAAATCTTGAGCAAACAAATATCCATCCCGAGATTCAAGCGTTTTGCACATCTGATGTTTTATACAAGTTAAATGACAAATATAGTTATTTCTCAATAGAGTGAAACGATCAAATTCAGGTTTAAAGTGGAAATCAAACAACTGCTTACCCTGGGCGTCAATTTTACACTCATTCGTATAAATGAGGCTAACATGTGGATTTGCAATTAAATATTTCCAGAATAGAATTAGAGATCTAGGATGTATAAGATCGTCGTGATCCACAATTAAAATATAGTCTCCAGATGCCATATCGATGCAGCTGTTTCTGCTCCCTCCAATACCAAGGTTTTGCTCTCCAAAAGTCAGCTTAAATCTGTCATCTTCATTGGCGAATGTCTGGCCGATAGCTAAATGTTCTTTTTTTGTACTGCTGTCGTCTCTTAATATCATCTCCCAATTCAAGTAAGATTGGCATTTCAAACTCATCAATAAGTTCTCAAGTAGCTCCGGCGGTGTGTTGTAAAGAGGTGTGATGATGGAAAATTTCGGTTTGTATAGTGCTTCTTGAGATTGTTTGGCATCTAGAACTAATGCCTTTATAGTTGAATCAACGGAGCATAGATTTCCATCCAAATCCCAAGGAATATGTTGGGCTAAATATCTCTGCCCTTTTGTGGAAATAAAATCTAAATATTCATTGATTTTCAATAGTGTGTCTCCATGCGGGTTGACTGATGTGCATCTTGCATCGATTGTAAATATTGATCAGTTCGCCGTCTTTATTTGATTTATCTAAAGGATTAACAAATGTGATTTTGCCTAAAACTTCGCAAAATATAGTTCTTGAAAATTCGCTATCGTGAATACCCAAGACTAGGTGATGAGTACCTGAGTTTAGCTCAGCTAAACCTTTAGGAAATTCAATTGAGGCTTGAATAAATTGGGCTGCATTTGTATCTAAAGTTACTAAAGGGTTGCCTAATGTCGAGTTGTTACCGCCAATAATTCTAATTCCACCGTCTGAAACAATTGCGAATCCTAACGTGAGTGTTCCATTAACTTGATTCGCGTTTTCCAAGTCAAATGAAAATTCCAGGCTAAATGGCGAATCTGTTTGAAGATTTTCAACTACTGAATTGAATTGGACTAATTTCAGTGTCAATCTAGAAACTTCAGGGAGTGGCTCTACTTTGGGTGCAGAACGGTGGTTCAAGGCTCTACCTACTCCATAATTCGACGTTAAAGTTAGACTGTCTTTAAATCTTCTTTCCATGATTTTATTATTGAATTCTAATGCATTTTCAGTGGGCCCATCAAAATAAAGGACGCCATTTTCAAATACATAAGCCCTTTTGCAGAAGTTCTTTACAGCGACCGGATCATGGGAAACCAAAATAAGCGCAGATCCATTTTGTCGAAGGGCATCTATTTTAAGGAGGCATTTCTTGGCAAAGTTAGAGTCTCCCACTGCTAACACTTCGTCTGCCAATATGATGTCTGGATCTACAGCCGTAGCGCAGGCGAAGCCAAGTCTCGCTTGCATACCGCTAGAAAAGTTCTTAAAGGGCATGTCTATAAATTCTTCAAGTTCTGCAAATCTAACTATTTCTGGAAGTCTTTCGGTAATTTCTGCTTCGGAGAGTCCCATTAAAGTGCAGGACAGGTAGATATTCTCAGTGCCGCTTAGTTCATGATCGAAACCTGCGCCAAGCTCAATCATGGGAGCAATGCGGCCTTGAGTTTTAACGATGGCACCATCTGGCTCGATAATTCCCGCTAAGACTCGTAAAAGGGTTGATTTACCGCAGCCATTGTGGCCAATAAGAGCTACTGCCTCACCTTTCGCCACCCTAATCGAGACATTGTCTAAGGCTTTATGGCGGGTATATCCACTTTTGCCTTTAAGCGCATTGATTACGTACTCTTTAAAAGTCGTGTATTTGTATTTGGGTGAGCGATATTCGACCGTGATATTAGAAGCTTCTATAGCCCAAGGATTAGACATATTGACCTATACATGAAAGATAATTTTTTTCTTGGCCTTTTTATAGATGACAAATCCGATGGCCAGAGAGACTCCCGTAGATACCGACATGATTAGAAATTCCACTAAACTTGGAAACTCGCCATAAATCAGGCAGCTTCTCATAGCTTCAATATAGTGAGTAAAAGGATTGAGATTTATAAGTCTCGCTGCATACTCTGGGATACTTGGATTATGTCGATCATAAATAATCGGAGTAGCATAAAAAACAAGCTGAAGTACGGGCTCTAAGACATGTCCCACATCTTTAAAGAATACATTTAAAGTTGAGAATCCTAAGGCAGCCCCCAATAAAAAACCAGAAAACAAGAGAAAGACCACAGGAAGTGCAATCACTCCTAAACCCAAGCTATTTCCGCTGGTGTATAAAACAATCACAAAGGGAATGAGAGCTAATAGAAAGTTAACTCCTCCTGATGCCAGAGGCACCAAAGGAAAAACCCATATAGGCATTTTTATCTTTCTAACTAAATGACCACTATTGGAAATGGAGTGGGTTCCTCCCACAATCGCAACACTAGAAAGATTCCAGCTCAGAATTCCGGCCAATACAAACAAATTGTAATTAGGAATTCCCTTCATCATATGACTAAAAACAAAGCTAATCGTTAGCATAAAAAGAAGGGGATTTAACATACTCCAGAGATACCCAAGTACAGTCCCGCGGTATTTGACTTTAAGCTCACGCTTTACCATAAGGATGACGACTCTGAGGTACTGGATACGAGCGGGTGAAAATAGGCTTATGGGCACTGGAAAGGCCTTATTTAAAAAAGTTCGTTAACATAAGAAATCTAATGTTTATCGTTAAGTTCATATAAGGGATTCTAAAATTAAACAAATAAACACATTTGTCACTATTTCTCGTGGATTTAAAGAACCTATATCTCCACATTATGCTGTAAATACAAAATTTTCAACGGAATTGTGAATGGAAGCTATCAAGCGACATTGGATTAATGCAATGAAGTATTTTTCTTTCCAGCTAGTTTGGGCAAGTCCATGGAACATTCTGTAAGGCATGCCCAATTAAATATAGTGGTTTGCAATAAATTGGAGACGACTCAGTTGGAATTTTTCTAGAATTAAATTCAAAATTGCCGCTATCATCTCGGCGGTAAATTGAAGTCAATATAGATTGATTGGGATCTAGCTTTCCTTCAATTATTTACATTAATTTTGATTTTTGAAGAAATATTCTTAACTATATTGCCATAGGTATTTGATGGCTTATTACCTTAGAAACTCAATTTTTAAACTTTTTCTAGTTGTTAAGCGACAATGAAAAATGAGAAAATTTTCCTTCGCATAAAAATCCCCCCAGTAAATTCGGGGCCGTGTAATTTATGAATAATTTTCTTGTGACAGCTTCTAGTATGCCAAGATACTTGGTCTTTTGTTTCGCTAACCCTACATTTTTCTGTTTACTTACCAGAATCGAAAAAATTGCTAGTGGTTTATTGCCCGCGACAGGCTAAATATTACTGTAATCTTTAGTATACCAATTGGATGAGACTCAACAGTCTATTGGCCGCTATTGCCCACTTTTTGTAAGTACAATTTTTATTGTTCTTAATATAATCTGAGTATCAAAAATGACATTCTGATTGGATACGTAGGCTAAATCATATTTCAACTTTACGTCAGAACTGGTTAAATACCCGCCGCTAACTTGGGCCAGGCCCGTAATGCCAGGTCTCACACGATGTCTTTCTGCAAAGCCTGGTACTTCAGATTCAAACTTTTGTACTTCAGGGAGCACTAGTGGTCTCGGTCCGACAAAACTCATATCACCCTTAAGTATGTTCCAAAGTTGGGGGAGTTCGTCTAATCGGCAAGCTCGGATGAATTTTCCTATTTTGGTAAACCTGGGATCGTGCAGGGAAGCCTGTTTAAATCCAGAAATTTCTTCCGACTCTTTTTTCATACTCCTGAACTTATAGATTCTAAACTCATTGCCCATTAAGCCAACTCTTACCTGAGAGTAAATTACTGGTCCCTTGGAAGTTGCTTTTACAAGTATAGCAACGATAAGCATTGGGAAACCAAGTAGGACAATTAAAAGAATCGCTAAAAACACATCCATCGCACGTTTAATCGCTAAACTCATATTTGAGGCTGGGTTAAGTCTAAGCTCGAGAAGTGGCAAATCATTAATTCTTAAGTGTTGAAGTCGGCCTAAAAGAATTTCATAGATGGTGGGAACAGCATAAATACTTACGCCTCTTTTTGCTGCTGCAATAACACACTGAAAGGCTTGTTGTTGAAAGGCATCACTTGGGGCTAGGAGTACCGAGGCGTAAGGATTGGTTTCAGAATATCTTTCAAATTCGCTAAAAGGTAACACAAGATAGTTTCTATCTTTTTCTGGGGGGATATCTGGAGTCAGTTCGGGAACAAAAACAGCAACAATTCTAACATGATTATCAAATGGCGGAGTAACCAACTCAACCATCAATTTTTTAAGGTCAGCCCACTTCCCCACTAAGACCACATCACTTTGTGCAACCTCTTTAATGGAAAAATAGAGAACTCGCCAAAGACTTGAAAATAAGTAGCTAAAAACAAAAACAGCCGCTACAAGTGACCTTGGAAAACTAAAGTTTTGGGTCAAATATAAGTACGTAAAGGCAGCAAAAGCAACTGCAAGATTAGCAGGTAAGGTTCTTTGAAGCCAGTTGGTAAAACTACTTGAGTGCCAAAGGTCATAAACTCCAAACGCATACTGAACAAAAATAAAAGTTATGCCAGCTACTGCAAGTACTAACCAAATATTCTCGAAACCCGCAGGCGGAGTACTAGGAATGAGACCGTCAAAGATGGGAATGTAAATTTTAGTGCGAACAAAATAGCCGAGAAAGATAGATGCACTTATGGTAAGAAAATCTGCTAAGGCAAACCACTTGCGTCGTTTTAAATGCAAAAAGTGAATCACAAACCTATCCTTACCATAAGACTTTCATAATAGTAACAATTTCCATAGTTTCTGCTAGCAGAAACTATGGGCGAGGAACTCCTGCTGTCAGATACGCTATCCATAAATTCATAATCAAATCTGAAGAAACCCTTAAGGTTCAAGTTTAAGTATGTGAAATGCGATCTTCCCTAGTAAATTCCTTAATCTGTCTAAGAACTGGTCAAAAGAGACTATAGAGCTTTCACTCAGGTCAAACTGCTGTGTGCAAAGTATCAAATATGGTCTAGTTACTATGTTTGAAACTAGTACAATTTTCAGCTGGCTTTGCCTAAAAGGCCCCAATTTCGAGCTACTATCCTGTCTAACGCGTTGATTTTTAACAATAGATTCCTAGTCCAGCTTAAAAAAAAGGAAACTACGCCTAGCGAAGTGAAAACAGCCAACTAGTAACCAAATATAGCCCGAGATATTTCAGAAAGCCAAAATACTTATCGGACATAGTAATACCCGCCAATATGAGAAGCTGAAAAATGGGGAAAATGGCGGGCCCGTAAATTCTTGGCTTTAAAAAAGATTCTTTAATAATATCAACTTCTTGAAATGTTCCGCCCGCAATCATAGAAATTAAAATGGTTAGAAAATATAAACCAACTGTAAGCGAAAGAAGGTCAAACTTGAAACTCTTTCTAGTGCATACAGCCTTTATAAGGCCTGCAAAGATGGCGGCGTAACCTATCGAATAGAGTACTCTTGGATAATAATCGTGTCCCCAAGTATAGCTTCCTAGGAATGATTTAAAGAATTCCAATAGACCGCGGCAGGTATCTTTAAAGGAAAGACTATAGGCATGTTCGATAAAGCGTTGAAAAGGCTTTAGCGGGGTAAATCGTACAATTTCCTCCGAAAAACCCGCCGCAAGAATTGAGTGAAAAAACCGAAATCCAAGCCACAAACCTGAAAAGAGCCCTAGGCAAGCAAGGCACCACAGAGCTCTGCTGCCTAAATATTGAACTTTTAATGACTTAAAACTCTCAAGTGTGCTCAAAAAATATAAAATCCCTGCCAATATGAAAGTGGGAATGAATAATAAGCCAGAATTGTCCGAAAGAAGGGAGAGTAGACCAAAAATGGAAAAGCCGAGAAAGAATTGAAGTTTTAAGGCCTTACTTTGCTCAAATCTAGAAACTAAAAACAAAGCACAAAACACGGCTGAATAATAGCCAAACTGCTCTGGATTAATGGATCCGACCTGCCCTAAAAAGGACCCACAAATTACCAAACTGGCCAATGCAGATTGACTATAATTTTTTGGGAAAAACTGGACGACTAAATATGAAAAAAGCAAAAACAAAATTAAATTGAAAGCTCTGCCAATTGCTAGAAAGGCCACTGGATTCCACGCGGCAACATCAGGACTACCAACAAGTTTCCAGAAAACTAAATAGGTTCTAAATGTTTTACTTTCAGGAGAATAGCTACAGCTACCAAGAAAAGCATGTGGACAAGATTCAGGAGTAGCTAATTTTACGCCATGAAGCTCTTCAAATTTGAATTCTTTAAGACTTCGATGTACTTTCGGAAAAAAATCTTTTTGCGCAGCATCAACCTCTGCCATGTTCTTTCCTGCGGCTACTAAGCCAGACCAGTGAAGTCCAGTAATGTGTGCAGTTTCATCATGTCCGGAATATGGCCATGCACCGGTGCACATTAAGGCTACAATATAAACAGCTGAGAGTCGAGATGTCCCAAAGTAACTGTTTTTTAAGAAAAAGAAAAATAGAACTAACCACGGCAATGCCCAAAAACTATAATCGCCGACCCAATTCCAAATCTCAGAAAATGCACTTCTCTGCCGCAGTTCTAAAAGCTCTAAGGTAGTTCCCCCATCAACAATAACTCTACTCAAGGCGAAACCAGCCCCTTGTTTGGCATCAGTCTCTAATGTGTAACTGGACAAATTTGTAGAAAAGTCTCTTAATGTTTTAAGCGTTAATAGACCCCAATCATCATCAGGACATTTCCCCCAATCCGTCATGGCGCCGGTAGAAGAGACAATTCTAACTTTACATGCTAATTTTCTGCCATAGGTTCCAAGTTTAATCCCAACAAGTAGCCCTGATTTTATTGGCTTATGGCTACTATATAAAAAATCAAACGGCCGGCTTTCGTTTATTTCTGAAGAAAGAGCCAGCGTACTACTTTTAGTAATAGAGAGGTTGTCCAATTTATTAACATTTGGATTGATCTTCAAAAATAGACATAGAAATAGAAAGAACGCTTGAAAAAGCCGAAGTTGATATGTTTTCAAAGATTTGTAAAAATTGTTTAACATAATGGATTTGGACCCAAGCTGTGCTGGCGGTGATTGAAGCATGAAACGTGGGCAGTCTCAACATGCCAAGTGCTAAATCCTGTATTTCTTCGCAATCGCGTCGAAAATAGGTTTAGGAAGCAGACAAGCATGATTTAATTAAGTCACGGGAGAAGCAAGCTAAACAGAAGGAGTCTATTACGGACTCAAGTGTGCCTGCAAAAGCTAACGTTCAGAGAGCAAGTTAGAAATTGACAGCATGGATACTCTGCTGTTCTTTAAAAACAAAGACCTTTAGATTTTTTTTCTATGGGAGCTTAAAGAAAGAACTAAAATTCTATTTAAAGATAGACTTGAATCTTTGGCGATACTGATGGTCAGCTAAGGCTCGTTTCCGAGCAGCAGTGGCAATTTTTTCACGCTCTTCAGGGTGCTTTAGGTAATAGTTGATCTTATTCAAAAAATCATTCGCATTTTTACATAACACAATCTCTTTATTCGGCTCAAAAAATTCTAACAGATCTTCATTGTGGTGTGTGACATAGCAAGCTCCGCTCATTGGTGCATCAAAATCTCGAAGCTTAAGTGTAAAGAAATTCTTTGTATGCCCAACTGTTCCAATCCCTAAAACTATTTTGCATTCATTAAAAAACTTATTATTATCAACAAACTGCAACATACCATCAGGCCAACCCTTCCCATGAGCTACGATAGAAATTCCACTACGCTGTAAAAACTCCACCAAAGTTTTTCTATATCCGTAACAATTACCGATAAAGCCTACGTCATAGCGCTTAACTACTTCTAAGGGATGATAAAACTCTGTTGACGATGCGAGAGGAAGATACATAGCCCTTACGCCCTCACAATGATACCAGTGGCTGGCTTCTTTGGTTGTAGTTAAAACTAGGTCGCAAATCTTTCCAAATTCTAAAAGTCCAACTTCCGCACCAAGTTTTCGGCTATACTCAACGAAATTTAACCGATCATCCATACTAATATTAATAAGCTTAAATTTAGATTTTGACTTCAATTTCAGAAAATCTTGGGTATTAAATGAAAATCCCCAGCACTGGGTTAAAATATAATCAGGCTCCCAGCCATTCAATTTAAAGTCCGAAAGAAGTTCCTCCAAACGCAATAGATTAAGCTCTCGAACATCGTCACTTCCGCCTAGCCATGGGTACTGCCCATATGACCCATCTGACCGCGTGAAGTACTTACAATCAAAATCGGAACTTAGATCCTGATAAAAACCAGTAAAATCCTGTGATTTATCAGCACCTATCCACAAAATCTTAGGAATTGCCCCCTTTGGTAAGTCTGCTTTCCATGAGACCTCTGAGTCATGAAGCGAACTTTCAGGAAGACTCTCGTACTTACGACAAATAGATCTATATTTCCTAATTAGTGCCTGAGATTTCAAATTTGCATTTATCGCCTGGCAAACTGAGCTGCTTTTGACCAACTTCTTTAAGAAATCAGCGTTCATCGCATTCTCCTAAATTGTAGATAGGAGAACCCGAAATCAGCTCTTGACGAAGAATTTTCAAGCTAGATATTGGCGTGGGGAAATTCATAAGATATACCTGTAAAAAAGAGCTCGCAAATTATGCGTCTAAAAATATAAAAGAAAATGTCACTTTTGAGTTCAATGATAACACCTAAATTATCTAAATTAAAAGTCTTTTCTTAGACGCGTAATTAATTTTTAAATGAGACAAAATCATGATTTAGAGTTCGTCTCACGGTTGAAAAGATGACACCAATACACTAGCCCGTAAAACTAAGTATGAAGCTAGATCAATTTTGATACAATGCCCATTCTGTGACTATCTATGTCCTTAGATGATCCGATTCTGTTTTTCAATGTCGTCCAACAGATCGGAATTGTCCCCTCTATCAGGAGCCCTGAGTTTAATGATTCCTATCAGTAAGGTGGGGAGTACGGGATATATATAGCGGAAGTGTATAAAAGGAATCGCAGCGACAACAATTGCACTAAATGTAAACACAACAATTTCTAAATTGATCTTCGGACGAAGTCGCTTGCTTAATCGCAAGGCAAATGCAGCATATACAATGCAAGCAAAAAATAACCCTGCACTTATAAACGACGCAAGATAATAAACATTCAAAATACTAGGCCCATCGCTAAAGAATTGGAATGCAATAAACGGTTCTAAAATGTTTTGTAAGGCTCTCAAGGGAATGAACAACCCACCTAGAAAGGGAACCCCCATGCTATGTAGATAATAATAGGTCAACCCTATTCGAGAGGCGTTAAAAGCTAACGCAGACTCTCTTGTCCCTGAAATAAAATCGAAACTTAAAAGCAAAGGCGAGAGAAAAACAGTTCCAAATAAAAGAATTGCCCTTGATTTGTACGATTTTAGCCAAAACATGCTAAAAGTCGATAAAATGAGTGGTAGAAGAAACGTCGTTCTCACACATGCAATAACAAGCAATGACAAAATCACCCAACTAAACTTCCTTTGATCTAAGCCATAAATGAGCCATGGTAATGATGAAATTATAAAAATTTCTTTACTTGGACCTTGAGCCAGATATATGGTCAGTGGACTCAAGAGTAAAACCAGAACTAAAAAATGACTGCCTCGACCGTAATGCCTAAGATCAAAATAGTAGCGAAACATTCCCCCAAAAAGCAGGATTAGGTTTGAAAAAGTAGAAACTTCGAATATTTTTGAGAGTTGATAACAAAAAAAAGCGAAAACAATTGTAGATTTACTATATGAATGGAAAAGAACTTCTAGATCCCCGCCTTGGGCAAATCTACCAATTAAATCAGAATATAATGCGCTATCTGGAAGGAATAAACGAGAGAAATCCCTTAGCTGGAAAAGGCCTAAAAAATAACTCCAAAATTCCGTCCAAAAAATAGAGAAAAAAGATGCCGCAAGTCCAAAAAAAATATACAGTATCAAAATATTTGGCTTGTAGGGTTCTTTTTTTTGATTCGACTGCATTGAAAAATGCCTCCTAATCTCCAGATTAAAATCGAACCGGGTTCCATAGTGTATATTGCATTCAGATAATTTACTAAATTTAAATGGTATTAGTTTTATAATAATTGGAGTCGCAGTAATGAAAGTGGCTGGAATTGAGAAAAATAGCAGTCTAATGAGGTTGTTTTTGAGGTTTGATGCTCAAAAATTAGCTTGGGCTGTTAGACGATATTGCCGATTTGTAGGGGAAGATGCGTTAGTTTTAGAAGTGGGGTCAGGAGGCAACCCTTTTCCGAGATCAAATGTTTTAGTAGATGCTTACGAAGAAACAAGAGAACGTCACTTCGAAAAATTTGTACATGATCGTCCTGCCTTGATTTGTTTTGCGGAGAAGCTTCCCTTTAAATCTAAATCTTTTGACTTTGTAATTGCTGCTCATGTTTTGGAACACACAAGCGATCCTGTGGGATTTATTTCTGAACTTCAAAGAATAGCAAAGGCGGGTTATATCGAGGTGCCGGATGCTTTTTTTGAAAGGATTAATCCATATCTAGATCATAGGCTTGAGATAACTGAGCGAAATGATCAGCTGATCATTAAAAAGAAGATTTCTTGGCGACCCGACCATGAACTTGTAGATTTGTACGAGCATAGGGTTAAACCAAATTTAGTTAAGTATTTGATGCCAAATAAGCCTTTTTGCTTTCATGTAAGGCATTTCTGGACAGATAGGATTGAATACAAGATTTTAAACCCTGAAGTAGATTGCAGCTGGACGGCTCCTGAGGGGGGGACTAAGAAAGTTGTGAGAATGAGTATATCCATGATAGCTCGAAAATTTATTTTAGATTTGTTGCGGCGAATTACATCTCAAACTTCAAGGAACAGGAAGTTGAATATTTCAAGCATATTGCAGTGTCCTAATTGCAATAGCTCAGCATTTCTTAGAACTGGGGACTTTCTGAATTGCACTGTTTGTAATTATAAATTAAAAGCTTTTCTTACCTCAGATAACTTTGTTCCAATTAAGTAATCTCCCCAATCTATGCGGCAAGAAGTTTTAAACAAGAATTGGGATCGGTCCTAAAGTTCTATGGAAACAGTTAGAAAAAATTAGGGAACCAAAGACAAACTGCATTAGCCGTGCACTCGCGGGTTAACGGTTACCCGGGTTTTACCTACCGTCTAATTAAGGTGAGTTAATTCGGCAAGGATGGTAACTCTAAAATATATTTCTTTCTCAAAGTCAAATCGTCCGATAATATAGAAATATTCTATTGCTATCTATAAACACAAGTGATTTCATTGCAGGTGGCGATTTCAAAACCGAAACTATATGGAATCCCTAACAACATGTGCACTTGATTTTTCAGATAGTTATATAAAATAATGACTAAGGAGCCCTGTTGAGAAACTTCATTAAGGAGCCGCTTTTTTTACTTGCTGTCCCATTTTGGCTTGCGGTTTTTTTTCTAATTGACGGCTTTGTGCCCTTTCTTTTGAAGTTCTTCTCCATGCAAACACAAGATTTTCTAGGGCGATATCTTTTTGCTTTTTTTCTATATCTGTTTTCTTGTATCGCTTTCTACGCTGGATGGAAAATGTTTTCACGACGAAAATTTGCGATAGTAAATGAGTTTAAAATTAATATTTTTAATGTCGTTTCAATGCAATGGGTTTGTTTTCTCATATTGCTATTTTGTTTTGCATATAAGCTTTGGGGCGCTAATTGGGACCTAGGTGGTCTTTATGCAAATAGATGGACTCCAAGCGCAAGTTCCACGATTCAAGTGATTCAGTCGACTGCGAATCAAATCGCTTTAGAGTTGTTGTTTGTTTGCACGGGTCTCCTTCTTTTTGCAAAACGTCACAGACTTACTGTAGTCTCATTGTTCTGCATAGTATTTCCTGCCTTTATTTGCTCTTTCTTAACTCTTTCAAGAGGAACTACATTTGGGCTTTTCATAGGATTAACCATTCTATTTCTTATTGTTAAGCCAAAAATTACTTTAGGTGTAAAGGTAGTAAATTCGCACATGCTTGCCTTAGGGATAATTTTTTTTGGCGCACTATCTTTTTTGGTCTATGGATGGTTTAGAAATATTCAGATGATTGAATATTATAAAAGTCCAAGTGAAGATGGCATGGCTCTTTATGATATGTTGACTTCTCTTTTTGGAGGTTCTGGTCTTGAAGGAATAGCTAATGTAGTCCACTATTTTCCTTCTAAAGCTGATTATTTGCATGGAGTTACAGTATTTCAGTCATTTGCGTTGCCTATTCCAAGACTATTTTGGGAAGCCAAGCCAGAATGGTATGGAATTCAACAAATCAACAATGTTATGAATTTGAATCCATACTCACAAAGCGCAGTGACTATGATTGGAGAAGGGTATGCAAATTTCGGACTATTTGGCGGGTTATTTTATGTGTCCTTTTTGGGTGCTCTATACGGCATAATAAGCCATATTTCCAGATCCAGACTCGGCTTAATTTTGTATATTTTTATCGTTATACCTACGACGATGACGTTATTTTGGATGTCCACGATAGGCATGATGAATTCGCTGATTAGACTGCCGTTGATATTTTTAGCATTGTTCATTGTTTCAATTAGATTTGATAAAAATTGGACATCAAAATCTCTCGACAAGCTATAGATTGCTGGATCTCACCTAAGTTGAGCCACCTGATTTCACCAAGATTGAGCCACTTTACCTAGCGACTGCGGATCTGATAGCCCCTCCGAGATAAAAACTATTCGTCGAAATGAATACTTAAAGAAATTAATCTATACAAATTGCGACAAACATTATTTTTTCAAATTAACAAAATATTTGTCAACAATGGCTTTTCCTAACAATTCACTTCCATACACAGATAGATGATGTTGATCTCTATACAAAGGCATATTATTTCTAATTAAGTAGCATTCTGATTGACTACATAAAACATCAAACGGATCAAAAACCCTTAGCCCAGGAAAATCGAGCTTAAGTTTATCAATTAATGTGTTTTCTATTCCCCTTTGCTGATCAAACTTAGCACGAGGAAGACCACATACTTGAGAATTTGAAAAAGAAAACCGCCTCAAACACTCATCACGGATATCTTTTTCAAAGTCTGGGGTATCACGAACTAAAACAACCTCTTTTTTTCGATTTAATATGTCATTTATAGTGCGATTAAGGCCCATATAAACCAGTTCTTCTGGTGGCAATTTTTTCTCAGTAGACAACTTAGATTCTAAACGCATTGCGCCATAAAAATCTCTCTCTTTGATATCAGGAGTTAATACAGGCCTCAAAAAAGTAGAAATAAGAATTGCTTCAACTGTTGGATTTGAATCTAGAATATTAAAATTCATAGATAAGTAATCAATCGAAGCGCATGGATGTGATTTTTGATTTTTACTTACATATAATGTTATCTCCCTTAAAGGGGTACATGTTCCTCCAGAAAATACACCTACGTTATCTGGTAGTGCGCTTACCAACCCTGGATATAAATGATTTCCATGACTGTCACCAAAAATCATCAAACGTATTTTTTGATTAGAAATTTGACAGGGTGAAATATTAAATTTTTTACTACAACTTTCATTGTCCCAAAACCGCCAGCCCAAATTTTTTGTAAAACTGTTATTTTTTTGAACTACTCTAAACATTAACCCATCTCTTTCAAATGTGTTGTAACCAACAAACCCTACTATTGCCATAAGAAAGACAAGTATGGTTACCTTAGTCTTGCTGTACTTACCAAATCGAAAAGGGCGTTCTACAAGCTTATATGTAAGCCAAGCAAGGACAATGGAAAGGATTACCGCCGCTATGCGTATGTTGCGACTAGGCGCTTCGCCTTCAATAATACGAGCAAAAGACAGTATTGGCCAGTGCCACAAATACAAAGGATAACTGATTAAGCCAATCCAAACAGCAACCTTATTAGAGAGTAATATGCGATTTACCCAAGATTTAGAACCTGCGGTAATAATTAGTACAGCACCTAGAACTGGGACTAATGCCCACTTACCAGGAAAGCTTAACTCTTTATTGATTGTCCAAAACCCATACACCAGTAGCAACAACCCAAAAACCGAAATAACATTTGATAATATCTTACAATCAGCCTCTTGCTTTTCGCTATAAACTATGCGTGATAAACAATAATCCACTTTGCATTTGAAATTGGAGAAAGCATCCTTCTTGTATAGCGTAACCCAAGCCAATAAGCTTCCGCTTAACAATTCCCAGAAACGTGTCTGTGGAGAATAAAAGGTAGCAACCATATCATGCTTTATGACCTTTATATTCAAAAGAAAAGAGGCGATAGCAATAACAAAAGTGATTATTAAAAGATTAAGTTTACGTTTTCTAGCAAACCATAACAATAGCGGCCAAACTATATAAAATTGCTCTTCAATACCTAAACTCCAAAGATGAAGCAATGGCTTAGATTCAGCAGAGTTATCAAAGTAACCAGATTCATTCCATAAAATGAAGTTTGATATAAAACCAGCACCTGCCGCTATATGTCTACCTAACTGTTTGTATTCATCTGCTAGCAAGGCGAACCAACCAAAAGCAAAACAGGAAATCAATACTAGAAGCAGTGCTGGAAAGATACGCTTAATACGACGAGCATAAAACTCAGAAAAACTGAACGTACCCCTATCTAAATTCTCAAAAATAATAGTTGATATGAGATAGCCAGAAATAAAAAAGAAGATATCAACGCCTATAAAGCCGCCTTTGATCCAACTAGGAAATGCGTGGAATGCCACAACAGAAAGAACAGCAACAGCTCTTAATCCATCGATATCTGGACGGTATTTTGGGTGAGATAAATGAATTTTTTTAGTACCAATGCTAACACCGTCATCCTTACGTTTTTTGCCATCTAAATTCTTAAAAGTTCTCTTAATCAATCGTTGCCCTTAGTGTTCTGACAGTGCCGCGTACAAGTGAATGCTTTTTGGTACACCCGCTCAGCTTTTCATTCTACAAGATAATGATAGATTAATGTGCCTTATGCGCAGTCAAAAGTCAATTTATGCAACACACAATGGAACTTATATGAGTGGCATTGAGGACATCCTAGCCAAGTAAGAAGCACCTGCAGAAGAACTTGATTTAGTTCAGCATGAAGAGCGTGGCGTTGTGCTTAAATGTAGTAGCAATAGAAGAAATTGATCAAGACTTGGGTTCACCTCCTTTGTAAAGTTTTCTAAAGCATACTAGCTACGAAGTTTGTTCATTTCTTCTTGTAATAACTGCAAAAAGGTCAAGATTTTTTCGGGATTGTTTACATCAGAATATTCAGTTTTGAAGTAGCGCCAATCCTAAAAACGCCAAGATTTAAATTGCCTGCCTACATATTCTTAGATTTTAGAACTTGCCAATTGGTTGCTGCAATCAGAGAACAGAAGACTATTCCCGAGATAAACATCGAAAACAAAGCACCGTGAATACTAAAATGGCTTGTGAAGTAGACAAGCGTAAGAAAGACGACAATTACATGAAGGATCTTTGGTATGAGATAAATTTCGGCTCTTTTGTATAGCATCCCTTCAGTGCCTAGAAGGTTGCCTATTTGTAAAAATAGACATCCAAATGTCGCAAAGACTAGACTTACCCTATCGATGTAAAATTCTTTTGAACTTACGAATCCGACGATTTTCTCGCCGAAGAAAGAGTAAAGAAGCAATAGGGGCCAAATCAATAAAAAAGCCAAAAAAACTTCCTTTCGAAAAGTTGCTATAACCTGACTATTATTCTGGCCATTCGAAGAAGCAATGAATACTTTAGGTACTATCAATTGAGATACGACTGATGCGAGAAAATTAGAAGGAAAACTTGCTATTTGCATAGTCGCTGCATAGAGTCCTAATTCTTGAGACCCTAGTTTGCTTTCAACGATAAATCTATCTAGAAATGTTGCAGCCCATGTAATGAGTCCTGAAAAAATGAATGGCGCCATATATCTATAAAGGTCCTTGCCAGAAATTGTAAGAACAGCATCGGCAGGTCGATCGATTTGTGTTCTATAATTCAAAAGAAAAACGATTGTACCGAAAATAAACGTTAACAAGCCTGAGAGAATGAGCAGAGCCAAAGCTTGTTTGGAATCTGAAACCCCCGGAAATAGGTTCAAAAAAACTATCAATTTAATCACAAAATCAAAGCCTTGGACGACCGCAACAGACCTAAATTTCCGAATGGATTGTAGCATCGAAATAGGAACAAATGAGAAAAAAATAACAGCGCTTAGGGCCATAGAATAATACTTGATCGGGACAAAGCCCCGAGCAAAAAGAGATAAATAATCCTGGAAATAGAAAATGATATTGGACCCGACAATGCCAATAGATCCAATTGCTAAGACAAATCTAGAAGCAATTTTAAGATTTCGATTTTTGTAAATCTCGGCAAAAAATCTTAATAAAGAATTTTGTGCTGGGTTAAACAGTAATATCATTAAAATAGATGTATATGCCATTTGAAGTGAGAACTGTCCAAATTCAAAAGGGCCAAGTTTTGACGATATAACTTTAAAAGTAACAAACGAAGATAAAACTACGAATCCTTGAGCTAGGATCGTCCAAAAAATGCTATGAAAATGATGCAAAATTTTTGAGTAAAGGCGTACTAGGTCCATTCAATAGCTTTCCGTAAAGACAGGTCTAAATCTGCAGTGGCCACTTTCATAGCGCCAATGAGTTAGAGAATTAAGCCTAAAAGGTGACATGAACAGCGATCGATTTTAGAGTTAAGGTATTATATAAATTCACTCAATCCGATCTTAGTAAAAACACTAAAAATAAAGTAGTTAGAACAAAAGACGCTTATTCTAAGCAAACATCCTAGCGCAGGAGACTTACGGCTAGTTTAGTATCATTTGTATCATTTTTTCAACCTTAACTTATTCGTTGTCCAAGGAAGCCTCTCTAAAATTTTGCAGCTTCTGCCAAACTGAAAACTCAGTGATTAGAGTTCTTCGCCCCGCCGATGAGTGGTCTAGTCTAAGTTGTTATGGGTTTCATTCGATCTCAATCAATAGAATCAAACCAACGAGGGACTTTAAGTCTACTGGCAGAGGAATCCTAGGCTTTGCCTGGGCACCTTGCTCGCTCGCTCGCCTTTAAAGCATCAGATGCCGCTTTTTTGCACTATATTCTGCTAGAGGAGTATATTCTGAATCTCGATTGGAGTTTTCTGGATTTAATCGAGTTTTATCCCTTAAGTCGCATGCCCCGGCATTTCGGTTCCAAGTGGATTGTTGCTGTGATAGATGAAATTACACGGCGTATATTATTTGCTCATTACATCATTAAACTCTAATTTCTTTCCTATCGAATCAGATGTTTGTTGGTGCGCTGTTAGGCTGGTAAAATGATTACTAACAGACTTTAGCCAAGGTCCTTTCAGCCGACCTTATCTATGAAAGTAGTTGTTTTAATTACTGATACGGTCCCGACAGGGCGAATTTGATTTCACATAATGCGTAGGTGCTGTAGTATGTAAATCGTATTAGTGTGCAGGGATAAAATGCCAGAGTCAATACTTTTTATTACGTTACATTATTCGCCTGAAGCAAATTTTATTAATCAAGCCTTGGCTGAAGGCCTGGTCAATAAAGGATTCAAAGTTGCTGTAATTACGGCGTATCCAAATTATCCAGGCGGCAAGTTTTTTAAGGGATATTTTCGTTTCTATCCAACTTTAAAAAATGAAAATGGTGTATCCATTATACGAGTGCCCCATTTCCCTGACCATTCAAAGAACATGGTTCTTCGTTTAGTTTCTTATATGTCGTTCGTTTTAAGTTCTTTCATCGCTAGTTTATTTGTTGTACCTTTCTTTGTCCCGCGCCGCCTTATAGTCTATCAAACACCTTTTTTTGCGGCTCTTGCCACGCTCCCCTATAAATTTTTTCGTATTCCTGCGGTCTATATTTGCGTTGATCTTTGGCCTGAAAGTCTGCTTGCTGCCCGCACTGCAAGAAAAGGTTTCTTAATTGAATTTCTCTATAAATACTCCAGGTGGATCAATAGATTCGCAAAAACTCTTGTAGTTTCCACCAACGGAATGAGGCAGCGCTATATAAATGACGGTATAGATCCCGCGAAAGTTCATTTCTTGCCTGTTTGGGTAGATGGGATTCCAGGCTCCTTGGCCGCGGCCCAACTAAATAGAAGGCACCCAAAAAGAATAGTTTATGCTGGAAATTTGGGTTTGGCCCAGGGCTTAGATTCTTTTATTTTCGCATTTAGAACGCAAGAAGTAATCTCTACTGGCCTAGAGTTATGTTTTATTGGCGTGGGAAATGAAATGGAAAGTCTCAGGTCGTTGGCCGATGGAATGGGTAATGTGTCTTTTTTGGGCAGGCATACCCCTGATGCAGCCCTTGAGTTTATGCAAAACTCAAGGGCAGTAATTGCGCATTTAGTTCCATCTCCCCAGTTCCAAATGACTTTGCCCTCAAAACTCTCATCTTGCTTAGCATGTGGAACACCCTTTTTGTGTGGTATTGATGGTGAGGCCAATAGAATGTTTGAGGGCTATTCAAGCGTTTTTACATTTGAATCTGGCAATGTTGATGCTATTGTCAACAATATCATTGCCGTTTCGAAATTGAGTGAAAATGAAATCAGAGATTTAGGAACAAAAAACCAAGATATTTATCGGCAATTTTTTGATAAAACCAAGCTAGTTGAAAAATATATACAGGCTTGCACAAAATAGGGAAGGCTTAGCGTGTTCAAAAATAAAACAGTTCTAGTAACGGGCGGAACAGGATCCTTTGGTAACGTTGTGGCCCGGCATTTTCTAAATAGTACTGATATTAAAGAAATTAGGATTTTTAGTCGTGACGAAAAAAAGCAAGAGGATATGCGACTAGACTTAAACAGTACTCGAGTAAAATACCATATCGGAGATGTTAGGGACTATAGTTCCATTGAAAATGCTCTGAGAGGGGTGGACTATGTATTTTCAGCTGCAGCTTTAAAACAAGTCCCTTCGTGTGAATTCTATCCAATGGAAGCAGTAAAAACAAATATTCTTGGGACTGAAAATGTTTTAAATGCATGTATAGCTAGTTCGGTAAAAAACGTTGTAGTGTTGAGCACCGATAAAGCCGTATACCCCATCAATGCAATGGGAATATCAAAAGCAATGATGGAAAAAGTCTCTGTTGCTAAAGGGCGAGCAGTAGACCCAAAAGTGATTACTATTTCCGCAACACGCTATGGAAACGTTTTGGCGTCTAGAGGTTCCGTGGTTCCGTTGTTTATAAAGCAAATTAAAGAAAATAAATCAATTACAATAACAGACCCCGAAATGACCAGATTTTTAATGACTTTGGATCAAGCGATGCATTTGGTTTTTTTCGCTTTTAAGAATGCTGAAGGAGGGGATATTTTCGTTCAAAAGTCCCCAGCCTCAACAATTCATGACTTGGCCATTGCAGTTTGCGAGATTTTTAATTCAAAAAATGAAATCAAGATAATCGGCACTCGGCACGGTGAAAAAAAGCATGAAACCTTGCTAAGTCGAGAGGAAAGATTACGGTCTGTAGACCTTGGGGATTATTACCGGGTAGCACCTGACGACCGAGATCTAAATTACAGCTTATATTATTCAGACGGAGATCGCAGAGTTACCGAGCAAGAAGATTATAATTCTTCTAATACTAGGCGATTAAATGTAAAAGAAATAAAAGAAATTCTATTGCAGCTTCCACTCGTTCAAGAAGAACTCCGTAAATAGATAGGTGGAGCTATGAAAATTTTAGTAACGGGTTCACGTGGATTTATTGGGAAGAATTTAGTTTTGGCCTGCAGAGAACTTAACCATGAAGTTGTCGAAATTTTTAGAGACACATCTGAAGTTGATATGATTGAAGGTCTCAGAGTCTCTGATGCAGTGGTGCACCTTGCTGGCATTAACCGCCCAAATGATATTAAGGAGTTTCATGAAGGGAATGTTGAACTAACCAAGAAATTGTGCGATACAATACTTAGAATTGGTCGGAAGATACCGATTATTTATTCTTCTTCGGTTCAAGCCAATTTAGACAATCCCTATGGTAAATCCAAATTCAACGCCGAGAAAGTAATTTCCGACTATGCCGCGGAAACAAAAGCCTTAACCAAAATTTACAGATTTCCAAATGTTTTTGGGAAATGGTCAAAACCCAATTATAATTCTGCAGTAGCAACTTTTTGCCACTCGATTGCAAATGATAAAGCATATACAGTGCACGATCGAAATATGCCATTAACGCTTATTTATATTGATGACGTCGTAAACGTACTTATTAAGGCGGTGCTGGCATCAATGAATGGCGGGTCGTTTCCTGAAATTGATCAACATGTGTATTCTACTTCAGTAGGAGATGTGTCCGATATACTTGAAGGTTTCAAATTATTCCCTCAAACCTTGGAGATTGGAAGAGTTGGAAATGGTCTGATCCGTGCTTTGTATTCGACTTATATCAGCTTTTTGCCACCGTCTAAATTTTCTTTGAAGGTTAAGAAGTATGCTGATGCGAGAGGCGATTTTGTTGAGATGCTCAAAACCTCCGACGCGGGACAATTTTCCTATTTTACGGCACTTTGTGGAGTTACTAGAGGTGGGCACTATCACCATACCAAAACTGAGAAATTTCTAGTGATTTCAGGAAAAGCGGAATTTAGATTTAGAAATATTTTGACGAATGAAAAGTACACGCTTATCACAGATGGCAATGTTCCTGAGATCGTAGATACAATTCCAGGATGGGCCCACGATATTACAAATATTGGTGACGACAAACTTGTAGTAATGCTTTGGGCGAATGAGATCTTTAATCGAGATTTGCCAGATACAATCTCCGCGGAGCTGATATGAATAAATTAAAGGTAATAACTGTAGTTGGCACTAGGCCGGAGATAATTCGGCTTTCGAGGGTAATTTCTCGTTTGGATCAAACTTGCAATCATATAATCGTGCATACTGGACAAAATTACGATTATGAATTGAATGAGATTTTTTTTCGAGACCTAGAACTAAAAAAGCCGGACTATTTTCTCAGTGTGGCATCAGGTTCAGCTGCCGAAACTATTGGAAATATAATCATTGAAGTCGATAAGGTTTTAGCAAAAGAAGCTCCAGATGCTGTGCTGATCCTGGGTGATACGAACAGCTGCTTGGCAGCGATTCCAGCCAAGAGAAGAAAGATTCCAGTTTTTCACATGGAAGCTGGAAATCGTTGTTTCGATCAACGAGTTCCTGAAGAAATAAATAGAAAAATAGTAGATCATATTTCAGACATAAATTT
The DNA here is from genome assembly GCA_037142195.1 of Pseudomonadota bacterium. Lineage (GTDB taxonomy): Bacteria > Bdellovibrionota_B > Oligoflexia > Oligoflexales > CAIMVM01 > CAIMVM01. The sequence goes on along the minus strand of JBAXBA010000002.1, from coordinate 61,209 downwards.
GCCTTATAGTGATATAGCAAGAGAGTATTTGCTTAGGGAGGGAATTCCGCCTGACCGGATTATTAAAACTGGCAGTCCCATGTTTGAAGTGCTTTCATATTTTAAGCCGAAAATATTGCAGTCAGACGTACTTTCTTGTTTAGGAGTGACAAAAGATAATTATTTTTTGGTTAGCACTCATAGAGAGGAAAACGTTGATAATTTGGAAAATTTAAAATCAATTTTTTCTACATTGAATAGCGTCGCTGAAATATACGGCCTTCCAGTAATTGTTTCTACTCATCCTAGAACTAGAAAAAGAATAGAAGCCGAAGAAATTCAGATGCATAGAAACATAAATCTCCATAAACCATTGGGCTTTATGGACTATGTTAATCTTCAATTGAATGCAAAAGTTGTTTTTTCCGACAGCGGCACTATCAGCGAAGAAGCAAATATACTTGGATTTAAAGCTTTAAATATACGCCAAGCTCACGAGCGCCCAGAGGCGATGGAAGAGGGTGTTGTGATGATGCCTGGGGTCAACAGCGCACGTATTTTGCAGTGTCTAGAAGCTCTGCTTTTGGAGACTAATACCCAGTTCTCGGATTCTAGACCAGTCTTTGACTATCACATGCCAAATGTATCGGATAAAGTTGTTAAAATCATTTTAAGCTATACTGATTACATAAATAGAGTTGTTTGGAGCAGACGTGTCTAAGCCAAGTGTATTGATTACAGGCGCTGCGGGATTTATTGGCATGCACGCATGTAGTAAATTTCATTCTGCGGGTTATGCTGTAGAAGCAATTGATAATTTTGATCCTTATTACTCCAATGAGTTAAAAAGAGCGCGCTGCAAATACTTGAAAGATAGGCATGAAATATTAGTTGAAGATTTTGATGTCAATGAAATTAACTCATTATCGGGAGTGCGATTTCATAAAAAATTTGACCTGGTTTTACACCTTGCTGCACAGCCCGGTGTGCGATTTAGCCTAGAAAAACCGCAGGCCTATATTCGGTCAAATGTAAGTGGTTTTCTTGAGATTTTAGAATACTGCAGAAAATTTTCAAATTTCAATCTGATGTACGCGAGTAGTAGCAGTGTATATGGTGAGAACCCCAATCCTCGTTTTTCTGAAAATGACAAAACCGATTTTCCAATTAGTCTCTATGCAGCTACAAAAAAAGCAAACGAGCTCATGGCTTATACCTATTCCCACCTTTTTGAGCTGAGAAGTATAGGACTAAGGTTTTTCACAGTATATGGGCCTTGGGGTAGGCCAGATATGGCTGTCTTTAAATTTACTAAGGCAATTAATGAAAACAGGCCCATTGATCTTTATGGAGAAGGGAAGCTGTGGCGCGACTTTACTTTTGTCGACGATATCGTATCAGGTATACTTAGTTTAGCCAAAAATTTTAACAAAATTGCGGAGTTACCTTATCCCATCAATCCAGATAATTCCAAACATAGTTTTTTTAATATTGGGAATCATCAGCCGAGACAAGTTATAGAGCTAGTCGCTGCCATAGAAAAAAGCCTTGGAAAAAAAGCAATTATAAATTTCAGAGAGATGCAACAGGGAGATGTTCACGTAACATCCGCAGATACTCAAGCATTGAGGTCAGTTTCAGATTTTGCCCCCAATACAAGTTTAGAAGATGGAGTTGAGAAATTTGTTAGTTGGTACTTAAAGGAAGGCTTCCATTACTAGGACAATGATGAAGATTGACAGCTCCACTTCAATAGTCTTTGATTTTTCGTCAAGTCCCGTTGGGGGTGGTTTAAAGAGATTGCGGGCATATTTGGATTACTTCAGTGATTGGGAGAATGTTTTATTTTTGGTTCCAAGTGCTGCCGATCTTGAAAATTGGCCCCAAAATAGAGTCTTGAAAATCGAAAAAACTAAATTTGCTAAAATTTGCAACTTAGAGTCTTACAAATCCCGAATTTTGAAAATGGTTGGAAATGTAGATATTTGGTATAGCTACGGCATTCCATTGAATAAAAGGTTCGCGCGTATTCAAATTTTGCATGTCAGTAACGCATTGAGCCTTAAAACCGATGGAATTGTACTTTCTTTTTTTGATAGAGTTCGATTTTTTATACTCGGATTTTTTTTCAAAAGAAGCGTTAAATTTGTTGATTTGTGGTCGTGTGAATCTAAGTTTACTATGTCTCTGATTACTAAATTGGATGTTAGTTCTGATATAATTCACATATCGAAGAATGGATTAGAAAATGAGAAACCCAATATTATAGCGCCATCTAACGATAGTAATCGTTATTTTGTGGCTATAGGCACTTATTCTTATAAGAGACTAGATTTGTTGATATCGTGGTTTTTAGACAATTCTAATTTATACAAAGATTTAAAATTGAAAATTATCGGTGAGGTCCCCGAGCTGGCGGCTTTAAAACATAAGTCTCTGGAATGGATGGGTGTTTTGCCACATACTGAAGTCTTAGGAGTTCTGAAGAATAGTTTTGCCTACATTTCATTTTCTGAAATCGAAAATTCTTCAAATGCCTTAGCAGAGGCCGCGCAGTTCAATAAAAAGCTAGTTGTTTCTGATATTGCCTCCCACCGGGAATTTTTGGACCTTAATTGCATTAAGTATTCAACGAAAGATGGTATTTTGGAAACAATAGATTCCTATAAATTTGATCAATTTAAATTTGGTTGGCAGATTGTTAATGCAGAGTTACTTGATAGGATTAGAGCAATTTAAAAATTGTATAACTTGGAGTCATTTTGAAAAGTCATCCCCTGATTTCCGTATGTATTCCAGCATACAATAGAGCTGAGAACTTGACAGAACTCTTGGAATCCATTCTGAGCCAAGATTTTGAGGATTTTGAGATTGTCATATGTGAAGACTTCTCTCCCCAGCGAGAGAGTATCAGATTAATTACACAAGAGTATCTTATTTCAAACCCATCGAAAATAAGGTATTTCGAAAACTATAAAAACTTCGGATACGACAGAAATTTTAGGGAACTTGTATCTAAATCTCAAGGAGATTTTTGTGTTTTTGTTGGTAATGACGATCTACTTGAAGTTGGAGCGTTAAGCCATATAGCTGATTGTTTAAATAAGGCAGAGAATCCTGGGGCTTTTTTAAGAACCTATAGAAGTTTTTCTGGCTCTAAAGATTCTCCTGGCGAGTTGTTTAGATATTTCCCTAATTTTCAAGTGTTCCCACCAGGAATAGAGACAGTCGGCGTTTTTTTTAGACGTTTTGTGGTTATATCCGGCCTCGGTATTCATAGAGAGACAGCTAATTTAGTAGCAACAGATCGATTTGATGGCACTCTCCTCTATCAGCTTTATTTAGTTTCTAAAGTTCTGCTACAACGAGAAGGAGTGTATTCACCAAGGTCCGTCGCTCTCTACAGGACAGGAGGAACGCCTGATTTTGGAAATTCCGAATTGGAGAAAGGCAAGTTTGTTCCAGGAGTTCAGACACCTGAAAGCAGCATCCATTTCATTGAGGGTCTAATCAGGATTGCAAAAGATATTAGTCAAGACTATCCAAATTTATTTTCAATAATAATGAAAGACATGAGAGCGTATTCTTACCCACTACTTTCAATTCAGGCTAACCAGAGTTTTTTAGTTTTTCTAGGTTATACTATTAAATTAGCTAAATTAGGTTTTGCGACCAGTATTTATTTCTGGTTCTACTTTATTGTACTTTCTTTTTTGGGCCCTAAGAGGACAAATCGTTTAATTCTTTTGATAAAAAATAGATTGGGATACACCCCCAAATTATAGGCTGGTTTATGAAAGTAGTATTAGCGGGCGACTGGCATTCAAAAATACATGAGGTTCCTTTAGCAATTGCTTTGGAAAAGGCAGGTGCAAATGTTATCCCTTTCAAGTGGTACCCTTACTTTTCAGGCGGCTCTCGCCCAATCCATAAATTTTGTAGAAGGTTCCAAAATAAATATTTGATAGGTCCCATTGTCAGTAAACTTAACGATGACCTGGTTGAATTAGTTAGAGAACATTTGCCGGAAGTTTTGTTTATATACCGAGGCACCCATATTTTGGCCGCTACGATTCGCCAAATAAGACAAATATTTCCCCAGATTATTGTTGTTGCATACAATAATGATGATCCATTTAGCCCTGAGGCGAGTCCTCTACTATGGAGGCATTTCAATGCGTCTCTTCCAATTTTAGATATCGCCTTTGCTTATCGGCATAAAAATCTTAAAGACTTTGAACTCGCTGGATCCCCTAGATCAGAGCTTTTGCGAAGTTGGTTCATACCGGAAGTTAACAGACCAGTTGGTCCCTCGAATCAAGATGTCGAGAAATACGGCGGGGATATTGTCTTTATCGGTCATTTTGAAGATGACGGAAGAGATGAGGCGTTAGCTAGATTGTTAGAACAAGGGATTAACGTAAGATTGTTTGGGCATATCGAAAGTGGTAGTTCTGGTTGGGGAAAGATCATTTCGAAACATAAAGTTTTTTCTAAATTGAAGGATGTTCGCCCACTTTGGGGAGATGAATATAATTTGGCTTTAAACTGCTCACCAATGGCTCTTTGTTTTCTATCTAAACTTAATCGAGATACCTATACGAGACGGTGTTTCGAAATTCCTGCCGCTGGCACTATATTAGTTTCAGAGCGTACTAGTGATCTAGAGTCATTGTTTGAAAGTGGTGAGGAAGCACTTTTTTTCTCTAGCCCTGAAGAACTCGTCGCAAAGGTGACCGGTCTTAAGGGTGATGCCAATCGAATTAGGAAAATGCGAGAGCGCATACTTAGTCGAGTTTGGGCAGATGGGCATGATATCTATTCACGAGGCAGGTATGTGATGGAACTATTAGGTGGCATTTCAAGGTAGAGCACTTAAGTGGCAAGAACTGTGTGCCGCGCGCTATTTTAAGACAGTCAATGAACCAGGCGTTAAAATTCAAATCGAAAAATTGCCGTTTTTCATTGTCGCTCAACAGCCGCTCAACAGTTGTAACTCAACAATGTCGAACTTTAGATACTGAAATAGTCAATCATTTTTTTAATGCTAATAATCCTGAAAGCTGAATGGGTCCAGGCAGTTGTTAAAAATGGCCCTTGAATCTTTTTTGCAAGCTCCTGATTTATAATACCATTAGCTTCGCAGACGGAAAGTGACTCACTATAGATATTTTTTAGACAATTATTAAGGACGGAGTTTGGATTTTCTGTCAAAAATGGATTAGATAAAGAAAACTTTCCCATAGAAATTAACTCAACTAGCGACTGGCAAGTTCGAGCGGCTTTTGCGTTCATCCCGTACAATCTTGTTTTTGGAAAAGCTATATCTAAACCAAAATTAGAAAAAAACTTTGATTCCATTTCCCTAATACATTCCTTGTAGAACTTTCGATTTAATCGGTCATCGTATCCTAGTTCCAGGAAAAAACGAGCGAATCTATCATCCATAAAAGGATAGAAGATCTGAATTTTCTGAGAAAGGATGCTATTGAAAATACTTGAAATCAGTTTTGACTGCCTGATGACTATAAAATAATATTCAAGAAGTCGTTCGTGGGGACATAGATCCTTAATGTCTATATATAGATCTCGCAAATCTTCAACGATTTCAGCTTCATCACTTGTCGAGAAAATGTTTTTTAGGTCCTTAAGGCCAATCTTCCTATATTTCAACAATGCGTCAGCAAAGTCTTCGAAACCTTTTCCCTGGAAATTGATATGCTGCGCTGAGCCTGCAATGGGATCACCCATAAAGCCAATAACCACTCCTTTAAAACTATTTGAAGCTATTGCTGAGGATAAATGGCTATGCATAAGATGTGAAATTCCGCCGGAATAAACACAGGATTCTATATGAGTATTCAAGTAGTGTTTGTTGTCTAATATATACTTGTGGTTCACTAGATCCAAGGCTTTTGCAACGGCATCAGCATTGGAAAACTCAAAAGAGTGCTCTTGGCCATAGGTCAGTGTTTCAAATTTAAATTTTTGATAGCTTTGGTAAACTATAGCTCGCGAATCTAATCCACCAGACAGTGGAATTCCAAGCTTAAAGTCTTTGTCTATGTTTGTTAATGAGGACAAAAGTATTTTCTCTAATGTACTTGTGCCCTCAAAAATGTCAGATTTAGCTTTTTGCGCTTGATTATGTGATAGTGAAATGCTGTTATAGCGAGCTGAGCTCACTTGGTTGGACTTTAGATCAAGCGACAAGAAATGTCCAGCCGATTGCTGAAAAATATCGTCAAATAGCGTTCGATTTCCTAAAGTGTGATCAAATAAAAGTGACTCTAAAATTCCTACTCTTGAAAATTTTCTTGAACTCGCCGAATATAAAGGAACATGTGAATTCGACAAAATAAATGATTCAGAACTCTTGGTCCAAAACAATGGTATCGAAGCTGCCCGATTACAGTATGACTTGAATATTAGTGATCTTTGCCCAAATGAAAACAAAGCGCAATCGTTCCAAAATGAAAATTCGATTATTTGTGCTACTGTCAGTTTCTCTTGTGATGACACAAATTCTATAAAGCGATTTCCCCGGGAAACTACAATAAATCTTTCTTCCACTCCTACAAGTTTGATTTCAAAAACCCGAAAAATATTTCCTGTGTTAAAAAAAAACTCCACTATGCAGAAGTCGGGATTAAATAATACGTTAGCAGTATAAGAATTTGGAATGTGTAGTTGGAGCTCACATCCCCTGTCTATTCTAATTTCAAAAAAACTATCATGAATTAAAAACATTAAATTTTCAAAGCGCCTAATTGAGAATTGGTGAATCTTCTAAATTTCTAAGCCATAACTCTATGCTTAGCATTGGGAAAATCAAGGATTCACCATATTTTTTTGTTAGCTCAGCCGAGGAAAAAACTTCTTCCAGTTTAACATAATCGATCAAATTTCGTTTCCTGCTTCTCTCTTCTAGTAAAATATATTTCAATTCCCCCATCAATTTTTGCCCGGTAAACCAATCTGAAATGGGCACTGAAAACCCAATCTTGGGTCTTTCCAGAATTTCTTTTGGTAAATAAGTTCGACCAATATTATATAAAATCTTTTTTGGGCTTCTTATGCCTACTTTGTCCTCAAACCTTAAGCTGTTGACATAATTAACCAGATCAATGTCGAGGTAGGGCACCCTACTTTCGATGCTAGCAAGCATTGTCATTTGATCGACTCTATTAAGTAAACCTAACATATAAGTTTGTTGATCTTCGAGAAGAGCGGTATTCAAATCATTCCAAGATAATTCATACTGATTAGTGAATTGAACCGGTGGTTGTTTAAAAAAATGAACTTGATCAGTTTTTTGAAAGTATGTCTTTTGGCTATTGAAGAACTCATCTGGCTGTTCAATATTAGAAAATCTTCCTAAACTTGACTTAATCAAAGCAAGAATTTTAAAAATACCTTGTAACTTCATGGTCTTAATGTGTTTAGCAAGGAGCAAATCAGAATATCTATGATATCCCCCGAAAACCTCATCCGCTCCTTCTCCACTAAGGAGTACCTTAACGCTCCTTTTAGCATTTTGAGCTAGTTGATAAACACACACATAATTGGGGATTAGGATTGGTTGGAATCCTTTACTAGTACATTCTAGGTATGACTTGTAGTAGGACTCATGGCTGACATCCATCTCTTCATGTATTGTGTTAAACTTAGAGGATACTAATCTTTGGTATTGAGTTTCTGAATGTTCATAGTCTGAAAATGTTATCGAAAAGGTCCTAATTCTTTCGGAGGATTCTTTGGCTGCAATGGCTACCAATAAACTTGAATCGAGTCCACCGCTCAAAAAAAAGCCAACAGGTACATCAGCGTTCATTTGCGAAATCAAAGAATTTTTTAGAAGTCTCTCTACAAACTCCGTAGATTTTTCGATAGTTGTGCTGGAGTAGTCTTTCTTCTCAAGATTCTGGCCTAAATCAGTCCAACAATGAGTCTTAAACTGACTGATTTTGGTTTTTAGTAAAGCAGTTCCCGGATGAAGGGAAACCAAATTAGAAAATAGGTTAAATTTTGTGGGAAGAAAGCGGTATGCAACATAGTTTTGTACTAATGGCAGATTGGGTTTGAGATCTGTGACTAAGTGGGCAATTTTAGGATCAGAAGTAAATAGAAACTTATCGCCATCAACGGAATAAAATAAAGGTTTAACCCCAAACCTGTCTCTTGCTACAATAATATTTTTAGTTTCCTTGTCATAAAATACGAATGCAAACATTCCATTTAGTTTTTCAGCCCCTTCTAAGCCGAACTTAATAAGGTAATTCATCAATACTTCTGTGTCTGAACTTGTGGTATAAGATTCCTCGGGTAGTTTGAGATGGCCTTTCAATTCGGCACAATTATAAATTTCGCCATTGAACAACAGGACGTATCTGCCACAGCTCGACCAAAAAGGTTGATTAGCTCGTTCGTTTAAATCAATAATTGCCAGTCTATTGAATCCGAAAACTATCCCATCAAGGAGCAGATGGCTGCTAGAATCGGGGCCCCGATAGCTACAAGCTTCTAACAGTTTATTTACATCTTGAACTTTATAATTAGTCGCAAAGAAACCACACATTGTTACCCTCAAGAATTCCTAATCTTCAGCAGATGAAGTACATATTTTCTAAGGGGCATACTAGGAATTGCTGAAAAAATTGTCAAGCCATAGATTTTCAAAACATTTAATTCTTAGTTCAGCGTGACAATGGTTACCTGCGTATTGAATAGCAAAAGCGATTTATTGTACTCTCCTTTGAAGGATTTGACTTAAGTAAATTGTTAAATAGCACCCCGCCATTACTAAGAGCAATGCTGTTTTATCAAGAAAGAAGTTTCTAGGAAAGAAAAGCGACGAAGTTGCGATTGTTATTCCAAAAATACAAATTTTATCTAGATTCTGCAGCCAACTCTGCTGGTTGAATTTTTCACCAATTTGGAGACTGTTTGGTAAAATTAGTAGCCAAGGCGCAACTTGAATTAGAAGTCTATAGTCGTGGCTTGTTCCAGGAATCAAAGAGCAAGAAATAAACATTAGGCCGATCAAAGATTTTATTTGTATTGAAAGAGGATCCATTCTTTCACCGGCGCTCGTATTTTGGTTCGAAGGCCTTCTTCGGTAAAAAAGTTGATCTAAAGTTATCCCGATGAGGCTTATAGTGAGGCCTACAATTATCAAATTTGCAACTTCGTTAATTTTGTTTGGAAAATGCTTCGTAGCAAAGGAAATCGCAGAGTGATTGCCATCCCATATATACGGATTTGATGCCAGTTCTCCTATAGATTTAATCATTTCTATGAGGCCTTCTATACCCGACGTCATAAGGCCGAACTGAATCATAAAGGCCAGCGCGCAAGTCCTAAGAAGACCGAAATGGATCAAGAAAATAGGTAGAAAAACTATTGGGTATATTTTTAGGTTGTACGCAATAAATATGCTTGTAGATGCCAAAAAAATATTTTTCTTTTGTGAAAAGAATAGGAATAACACAATAAATAGTAATGAAATTGAATCGGTATTGCCTCTCTCGAGGTTGAAAAGAATAGGATAAACAAATATAAATGGCAAAAATGAAATTAGGTGAAATGAAGATTTCGCCGAAGTAATTCTATTAGCGATAAAAATTGAAGCTAAAAAACACATCAGAGAAAAAGTTATAAATATAAAATACGCATGTTTTGAGCCAAAAAGTAGCTTAAATAGGCCGAGAAGTATATTTTCAAGCGGGGGATGGCCGGTCCCTACAAATGGTAATCCCATTAGAAAATTGTGGCCTTCTCGTGCGATTATCTCAAAATCACCGCCTATAATTTTGCCAGCTGGGACTGTCGATGTGTCTTGAAATGAGCCTGAAAAAAAATAATAAGCAACATATCCAATAGTTAAAGAAACAAAGAATGTCGAAAAAAAGAGTTTATAGAGATCAATTTTTTCTAAATTCAACTTAAATTGCATTCTAGCCCTAAACATATTAGGTGACAAAATTCCAAGATTCTTTTGCGAAATTTGCCGAAAAATTTTAGTCATGTGGCGAAATTGACTCGCTTCTTCTCAAGAACTAACGGCCTGTTTTGTACTTGAGTGTGAATATTTCCGATGTACTCGCCAATAATACCTAAAAATAAAAGTTGGACTGAGCCAAAGAAAAAGATCCCGAGCATTATAGGAAGAACTCCAGCTTGAAATCTTTCCCAATAAATTATCTTTAAAACAAAATAAACTAGTCCTATTGATATGCTTCCAATGCTCATTAGAAATCCTAAAAAAGTAGCGATTCTAAGGGGTACCTTTGAATGATTCGTTATTCCTAACATTGCCATATCATACAGTGTATAAAAATTATTTTTGGTAAGTCCCCGTACTCTCTTTGGCTGGGTAAATTCCACTATTGCAAAATCAAATCCAATATCAGAAACTAGGCCTCTAAAATAGGGATAAGGGTCATTGATTTTTTTAAATATTGAAATTATCGAACGGTCGTAGAGTCCACTACCTGTATAATGCTCAGTCAGGACAAGGTTTGTCAATTTTGCTAACAACTTATAATAAGCCGTTCTTATAAGATACATAGATGCAGTTTCGTGTGACTTATTTTTTACAGCCTTAACAATGGGAAACCCATGCCGCCATTTATTTAGCAGTAATGGAATCAACTCAGGTGGGTCTTGTAGGTCAGATGCCAAAAGAATTGTCGCATCGGCATCTGTTTGCAATAATCCGTAATACGGAGATCGGATATGACCAAAGTTTCGACTATTTACAATTAACCTTATATTTGAATTCGATTCAATCAGCTTTGTAATAATTTGAACTGTATTATCTGTAGAGCAATTATCTATAAACAATACATCAAAACTATACTCATTTAGGGTCTTAAATTGAGTACTAACTCTTTGAAAGAACTCTTCAACATTAGACTCTTCATTAAAGCATGGGGAAAGTATTGTAATATGTAACATTATCTTTCCCGCAGCATGTTTGATTGGTAGCATATTGTCATTGTATTTCGAATGCAATGTATTTTTTGAAACCTAGGTAAGTTGTAATTTTGATTTCTCCATGCTGGCTCAGTCTATTTTGCTTCGAATTTGGGATTTTTATGCCATCTGCATATCCCAGATCATGTTTAGTCCAATTTAAGCTGATTTTCTAACTGCCACTGGCGAAGCTTCTCTGTTCTTAAGTTAAGTTATTTTGTAGTATGAGGTTTTAATGGGATTCAATATGCATACCAAAGAGGCCGCTGAAGTTAAAAATCAGATATTGACCCTCAGCGCTAGATATTTTTCTATTGTAAATTCTGAAAAAAATTTTCAGCCTGGGGCGCATTTCCTTCCTGCCAATGGCAAGGTTCTTGACGCGGAAGACCTTGGGCAATTGATCGAGGCTTCTCTAGATATGTGGCTAACATCAGGCAGGTTTTCCAAAGATTTTGAGTCGAAGTTTGCGCAATTTTTTGGCACCAAGTATTGCCTTTTGGTTAATTCTGGGTCAAGTGCAAACCTAGTAGCTTTTTCAGCTCTAACAAGCCCTTTTTTTAAAGATAGAGCTCTTAAACCAGGCGATGAGTTTATTACTCCAGCCTGCGCATTTCCGACTACAGTAAATCCAGCGCTTCAATTTGGCATGATTCCAAGATTTATTGATGTGGATATGGCGACTCATAATGTAACTTTGGAAGCAGTCGAAGCCGCCATCACTCCGCGCACTAAACTGGTTATGATTGCCCACACCTTGGGGAACCCATTTGATGCGGAGGGTATTGCAGCTCTTTGCAAAAAGAGAGGCATTTGGTTCATAGAAGACTGTTGTGATGCATTGGGCGCTAAGATTAATGGCAAGAACGTCGGAACCTTTGGAGATGTGGCTACTTGTAGTTTTTATCCAGCTCACCATATCACAATGGGCGAAGGCGGGGCAGTCATGACTAACTCACCTTCTGTGAAGAAATTCGCTGAAAGTTTTAGAGATTGGGGAAGAGATTGTTACTGTGCTCCTGCAGAAGAGGGAACCTGTGGTAAACGTTATGAATGGCAGTTAGGAAATCTTCCTAAGGGCTATGATCACAAGTACACCTACTCTCATATTGGCTATAATCTTAAAGTAACAGATATGCAGGCTGCTATCGGTCTATCTCAACTCAAGAAGCTTCCCGGTTTTATTATGAAACGAAATGAGAATTTCGAGTTTCTTACTCAGGAATTAGAGAAGAATGGGGCTTTACGCTACTTTGAAATTCCGGAAGTAATTCCAGGAGCCACCCCGTCTTGGTTCGGGTATCTTTTAACCCTCAAAGATCCTCACATCAATCGTAAAGACATATTAAATTTCCTAAGTGAAAAAAAGATAGGAACTAGACTTTTGTTTGGAGGCAATCTTCTTAAACAGCCCGCCTATATTCATATTCCACATAGTATTCATGGTGACCTAAAAAACACAGACCGAATTATGAACAGCTCTTTTTTTGTGGGTATTTGGCCTGGTTTAGAAAAGGACATGATTGCTTATATCGGCCATTCATTATTAGAAGCGGCACTGTTCTGTGAGGGCAAAAAGAAATGAAATGTGTCATCTTAGCTGGGGGCCTCGGCACTCGAATCAGCGAAGAATCGGGAGTTAAACCTAAACCCATGATTGAAATTGGTGGAAAGCCGATACTGCTTCACATCATGAAGTTATATTCAAAACATGGAATCAATGAATTTATTATCTGCTGCGGTTATAAGCAGTATATGATTAAAGAATACTTTGCCAATTATTTTCTACATAACTCTGACGTGACCTTTGACTTTGCTAACAATCAAAGAGAGGTACACGAAAATTTTAGTGAACCTTGGAAAGTTACTGTTGTAGACACCGGTGCAGATACGATGACCGGCGGCCGTCTAAAACGAATTGCTAAGTATCTGGGCGAAAAAGATTTTTGCTTAACTTATGGCGATGGGCTATCTGACGTAAATATTGCTAAGCTCATTGAATTTCATAAATCTTCTGGAAAAATGGCGACTTTAACGGCAGTGCAGCCTCCTGGGCGTTTTGGTGCTCTAGATTTAGATCGCGATAGCATTACAAGCTTTGCGGAAAAACCTAAAGGGGATGGTGCTTGGATTAATGGTGGTTTTTTTGTTCTAAATCCAAAGGTAATCGAATTGATATCTGGGGATGACTCCATTTGGGAACGAGAGCCTTTAGAGAAACTTGCAAAAGACAAACAGCTGAATGCATTTAAGCATTATGGATTTTGGCAACCCATGGATACCTTGAGGGATAAGAACTATCTTGAAGACCTCTGGACCAGCGGCAATGCAAAGTGGAAGGACTAAATATGGTAACTCAGAGTTTCTGGAAAGGAAAAAGGGTATTCCTTACGGGGCATACTGGGTTCAAGGGAAGTTGGCTGACTTTATGGCTTAAAGAGATGGGAGCTCATGTCACAGGATTTTCTTTAGCTCCACCAACAAGCCCAAGCTTATTTCAATTGGCAGATGTTTCAGCAGGTATAACTCACATAGAAGGTGACATAAGAGACCTGCCATTACTAAAGTCTAGAATGAAAACCGCGGAACCAGAAATTGTTTTCCACCTGGCAGCCCAACCTCTAGTCAGACATTCCTATAAAGACCCTGTTGAAACTTATTCTACAAATTTGATGGGAACCGTTAATTTTCTTGAAGCCCTAAGGGCTTGTCCTGAATCCAAAGCGGCAGTCGTAGTAACATCGGATAAATGCTATGAAAATAAGGAGTGGCCCTGGGGTTACCGAGAGAATGAACCCATGGGAGGCTTCGATCCATATTCGTGTTCTAAAGGCTGCGCTGAATTGATTACTAGCTCTTACAGAAAGTCCTTTTTTTCAGATAAAAACTCCACTCATATTGCGACTGCAAGGGCAGGTAATGTGATTGGCGGCGGGGACTATGCGGAAGATAGGTTGATCCCTGATTTGGTTCGCTCAACGTTTGAGCGAAATCCGCTTGAGATTAGAAATCCAAATGCGGTCAGGCCATGGCAGCATGTTTTAGAGCCATTGTCGGGTTATTTGATGTTGGCAGAGTCCCTCTTTAAAGAGGGAGGACAGAAGTTTGCTGAAGGCTGGAATTTTGGCCCTAACGATCAAGATTGTACTTCGGTTAAATATGTAGTTGAGACCTTTCAAGAGATTCTTAATAAATCTTCTTCAGTGACATTCGGTTCCTCGCTCTCATTTCATGAGGCCGAGTTGCTTAAGTTAGATATATCTAAAGCGAGGTACCAACTAGGATGGAATCCGTCCTTAAATCTTAATGATGCATTGAATTGGACAGCGAAGTGGTATCTTGAAACCCAAAATAATCATCGGAACTCCCGAGCCTTTACATTGGATCAGATCCAAAGGTTTATTAAAGTTACCAAGGAAAATTGAAAAAATATGAAAGATAAAACAAGAATAGACCCAATTTTGATGCGTAAAACCATACTAAAGATGGCCTATTCAGGGAGCTCTGTTCATATAGGTTGTGCCTTCTCTTTGGTAGAGTTGGTTGCGGTTTTGTATTCTAAGTTCATCCGAATTGATAAGGACAATTTAAAATCTAATGATCGCGATATTTTAGCTTTGAGCAAAGGCCACGGAGTTATGGCTTGCTATGCAGCGCTCTTTCAAAAAGGCATTGTCTCTTCTGAAGAGATAGAGTCCTACTTTCAAGATGGGTCCAAACTTAAAGGACTATCTTCGGTCCATTGTCCAGGAATTGAAGTATCCGGAGGTTCACTAGGTCATGGTATAACAGTGGCCACTGGAATAGCGCTTGCTGATAAGTTGAGGGGCTCTAGGACAAGAAACGTATTTGTGATTGTTGGCGACGGAGAAATCAATGAAGGAAGCGCCTGGGAATGTTTTCTTTTTGCCGCCCATCATTCCCTTAGAAATTTGGTCGTAATTGTTGATGCAAACAGCTACCAAGCTATGGGCAGGTCTGAGGATGTTCTAAACCTAGAGCCGTTAAAAGCAAAATTTGAAGCCTTTGGATTTGAGTGCTGCGAAGTAGATGGGCATAGCGAGTCATCAATAGAAGAAACGCTGAATTTCTTATTGTCCAGTAAATTACAGACTCCTAAGGCGCTGGTTGCAAGAACTGTTAAAGGTAAAGGTATAAGTTTTATGGAGAGCAACAACGTTTGGCATTATTCAAGATTAGACAAAGAAACTTTGGAAAGAAGTTTGAGCGAGCTTGAACCATGAGACAAGTCCTATCTAATTTCTTGATTGAACAGGCGGCTACCATCGAGGATTTTGTCGTTTTGTCTGGAGATCATGGCTATGCGCTTTTTGACGGGCTTAGAAGCGAATCACCGTCTAAATTTATAAACGTGGGCGTATGCGAACAAGCAATGATCGGATATGCTGCAGGGCTTTCCAAAAATGGCTTTAAGGTAGTCGTTTATGGCTTATCTGCTTTTTTGCCGACTCGAGTATTCGAGTTTATTAAAATGGATATTTGTTATGACCATCTGCCCGTTATCATGTTAGGTGACGGGGCAGGGCTTGTATATAACACGTTAGGTGCTAGTCATCAGTGCGCCGAAGATATATCCATGTTAAGAAGCTTAGCAAATTTAGATATTTATAGCCCAGCTGATAAGTTTGAAATGGACTTGTGCTTGAAAGCAGCGGCTAATTCAAGAAATGCTTCTTATATAAGAATTGGAAAGAGCGATAAACCCTCCATTCATAAGGGGCCACAAGACGTGGACATGACTAGGGGATTTAGTAAGGTAAATTCTTCAAAGTCTAGTGTTTGTTTTATAGCGACAGGCTCTATGGTGAGCACTGCCCTTGAAGTTTCGAAGGACATTGATGCGCTTGTCATTTCATTATTTTCTTTATCGACTTTTGATAGGCACGAACTATTGACGATTTTGGGTTCTGCAAAAACTGTAGTTACCTTAGAAGAGCATTCGGTCAATGGGGGCATTGGGTCTATAGTCGCAGAAATGGTAGCTGAGTCCGCAATTGTTTCGTCTCGTCTATTACGAATAGGAATAAACAATCGATTTACTGAGAGCTGCGGTAGTTATGATTATGCTATTTTGGAGCATAAATTGGATGTTGGCTCTGTAAAAACTCGAATACTTTCTTTTCTTGAAAGCTAGTTAACAGCCAACGATTAAGAGCTATAAATGTTAATTGATGAAGATGTTAGTTATTTGTCAGAAAAAATGATGCCATTTAAAGATCGACTCATGGGTGTATCGATTTTAATTACTGGCGGCACAGGTTTTTTTGGAAAGTGGCTTTTGCAGTCTATATCTTTGTTAAATAAGATTTATATGACTGAAATTAAGGTTTACGTAGTTGCTAGAAATTCAAAACAATTTGTTGACAATTTTCCTGAGTTTGTCAGCTCAAATATTGTATTCATCAATGAAAATGTAGTTCATTTAAGTTCTATCCCGAAAGTAGATTATGTTATTCATGCCGCAACATCTGTCGGCATAGATAGGAATTTAGACAATCATTTAAAGACATTTGAAACGGTAGTACTTGGTACTAAAAATATTCTTGAGTTAGTCAAAGATCAAAAATTAAAAGGATTCCTATTAGTTAGTTCAGGTGCTGTTTACGGGACTCAGTCTCAGGACATGGATAAAATTCCAGAGGCTTTTTATGGAGGTCCAGATTTTTTAAACTCAAAAAGCATTTACGGTGAAAGTAAGAGATTAGCTGAGACACTGGGCTCTATCTACAAGGATATTTATGGTTTGCCAGTTAAGGTTGCAAGGTGCTTTGCGTTCATTGGTCCATATCTTTCTGGTGGTGGTGCGTTTGCTGCAGAGAGCTTCATTGCAGATGTTTCAAGTGGTCGCGATATTAACGTTTCTGGAGATGGCAATGCCCTAAGAGGATATTTGTACGCGGCAGACTTGGCTGTTTGGCTCTGGACTATTTTACTAAATGGACGAGTTGGTGAAGCATATAATGTCGGAAATGATGAGCCTGTTTCCATGAAAGACTTCGCAAATAAAGTCACTCAAGTCTATACCAGAGATTTTTTTTCTGGGTCTTTTAGTCCCAAAGTCGACATAGTTGGCAAAGAAATTCCAGGTGCCAATCCTTCTAGATATCTACCAGATGTTGCAAGAGCTCGCAATGAATTAGGGTTAAAGTGTAACATTGGATTGGAAGAAGCAATTCGCCGCACTTTAAAATTTCATTTGTCTTAAACCCGCCCCACCTGATCCCAAAGTATCCCCACCGCTAAAACCAGCACCAGCACCGCAAATCCAAACTTCAATTTGCTATCTGAGATAAAAGACCTGGCCCTGCTCCCTATACTCATGCCGATGCTTGCTAAAGACACAATCGCTAAAAAGAGTTTTAAGTCTAAGACGTCTAAGCGATGAAGATCGCTCAGAACCCCAAAACTAGATTGCATGCCGATAATCAGAAGAGAGGTTCCGACCGTCTGTTTCATGTCCAGCTTGCCAAGGGAGAGAAGGGCAGGAACGATTAAAAACCCTCCCCCTGCTCCTACAAATCCAGAAAGCATCCCGACACCAAGACCTAGAACCACCAGGTAGCCCATGGCAACCGGATGGGTACTAGGAGGAGGGGTAAAGTTTCTTTTTTGAGCAAGAGATTTCAGCATGGAAAGAGAGGTAAAAAGCATTAAAAGTGCGAAGGAAATCAAGAGTAGGGAGTCTTTGGAAATCACGGAACTCAAAAAGTGGATTTGAGCTGGAACCGCGGGTAAAAGAATTCTTCTTGAAAGAAGAACCCCCATGATTCCTGGAATTCCAAAAAAGAGGGCATGGCCTAGTTTTAAGTCACCGTTTCTATAGGCTCCCAACGCTCCCCAAAGACTAATGATCCCAATGATCCCTAAAGAATAACTCGTAGCATCGAGGGCACTGATCCCAAAGAGATAGACCAAAATAGGGAGGGCCAGCAGAGACCCGCCCCCGCCTGTGAGTCCAAGAACAAGTCCCATCACCAGGGAGGCTAAATATCCTAAGGTTTCTAGAGTCAAATGAGTTTCCTTTGAAGTTCGAAGCCTAGAACCATCATGACGATAAAGAGAAAAAACTGCTCATCCAGGTAAGCTAAGTGAAAAAGAGCTGGTCCAGGACAAACCCCTGCTATCCCCCAACCGATCCCAAACAGCACCGAACCCGCCACAAGTTTTTTATCGATGGGCCTAGGAGTCGGATGAGGAAAGGGTTTCCCGTCAAACGATTTCTGGCGCCGGTTTAAGTATAAAAAAGCCAGGTAATAGGTAGGTGCCGCGGATCCTAAAACAAACATCAGAGCTGGGTTCCAGTCGGGAGTCCCTAATGCTAAAAAACTTTTTACCTTGAGAGGATCGACCATCTGGGAGATGGCGAGTCCTAAACCAAAAATAAGACCAGAAGCTAAATAGACGCCTTGTCTCATAAATAAATCCTCATGACGGCTGCCGTTAAAAAAGCGAAGGCCATAAAAATAAGTACAGCTGCTAGGGAGCGGTGAGAAAGCCGGCCAAGTCCACAGACACCGTGTCCGCTGGTGCAGCCTCCTCCTAAGCGGGCTCCAAAGCCCACCAATAGCCCAGCTAGAATCCAGGCTGGAAGTCCGAGATGACTCTCATCAGCATCACTCAGATGACCTCCCGCAAACCGCCAAATCAGCCCTGCCAAAACGAGACCTGCGACAAAATAGAGCTCCGCTCTTCCGGTAGGACTTGGTCTTAAGCTCGCCGCTGCATAGCCCGACGCTCCTGAAATCTGACTTTCATATAAGAGCGTTATAGCCATGCCAAGGCCAACTAAAATACCGCCTAAAATTTCTGATCCAAAAGGCATATGTCCTCCTCTTTTTCTAGATCCTAAGCCAGCTCTGACGGACCACTTCCATGACACCCCAGAACTTAAGGCCACTATATGCCCTCTAGCTGACACTGTCGATTATGAAATCAAACTCCAAAAAAAGAGCCAAGTCCTTTGAAAGCTGTAGCTCTGGTAATGGATGGAGGTTTTCAGGTTTTGCTCTGATGGGTGGAGTGATTCCAAGGGGGGAGCGAACTCTTTCATGAATCAGATGGAAGGACATTTGATGGTGGTTCATCTTTTGATGATTGTGGGAACTTGCGGTTGCCAATCGCTACCCGAATGGTTGTTCCCCCATGATACGCGCGAGTCCAAGGAGAGGGACTGGAAGAGCTTGACCGAGATAAATCAGCACCGAGCGGAGAGGGCGAGAGGACGTTCGGCCAAAATAGTAACTTTCGAGCGTGTGATGTTGGAGGAGTCTTGATGGGGCCACTCATGACTAAAAAAATCATCAAAACTTAGGGATGTGGATTTTCACGTGATTCCTACAAGTGCCATGCCGCCATAAATATTTTACTTGTTTTTGCAATGGCTGTATTTGGGATACAAAATGGAAGGTTGTAAAGCTCTCAAAAATCATGGGTGCTATAGACTACCCCCCGGAGTGCGAAGACTTCGAATTTGGATCCAAATTATAGAAGGAATGGGTTTTGGTACCAGCATAGAGAGGCATTCAATTTTTTAATAAAGCAGTAATTTTTCTTATCACTTACCCTCTGGGGATTTACAAAAAATGATTAAAATCAATAGGATATGAAATATCGCTAATATTTTGACCGGTTCTTCAAATATACATTGTATTGCTTATATATTTCTCTTGTATTACAAGTGGAATAGGGGTCGCGTATGAATCTCCATATCGATCCCACAGCCTAGAAAAAGCTGCAAAAAAAGCATGGAGTTATGCCTGGTGAGGTTCTGGAATGCTTTCAGAATAAACTATATGGCAGCCTAATTGATGACCGTGCGGAGAATCGAACCTTCCCGCCGACGCGGTGGTTCATTGCAGAAACGGACTCTGGTCGAAAACTTAAAGTGGTTTTTTTGTTCGACAAGAAGTTCAAACAGTTTGTCTTAAAGACAGCTTATGAGCCTAACATGCAAGAGGAGAAGATTTATGCGACGAATTTCCCGGGATACCAAACCTGACAATCTCCACGATGTGGAGAAGTGGGAGTCGCGGGAGCTAGGTGCGGACGCTCAACACGCTAAACCCATAAATTCCGAAAGTGAACTAGAAATGGATGAGGCCATGGGCCTTCAAGTGATATCCGTACGATTACCGAAGCAGCTTATCGCCCAGCTCAAAAGTTTAGCTGGCGAGAAGGGACTAGGTTACCAGCCGTATCTTCGGATGGTGCTTTTGGATCATGTCAAATCAAGCAGCCCAAAGAAAAAGTCGTCTTAATGAATTTCGGTAAGGTCTTGTATTTGACATTAGGAGCAAAATGGTTCGTAGAAAAAAGGGGAGCAGAGGCTCGGATGAAATCGAAGACTTTGAATGGCTGCGTGATGCTTACGCCGATGTCCTCGACCAAAACATAATTTCAGCCCGGGGTTTTACTTGGGCTTTCTTCAGTAAGGCCGGGCCCCATCCCCGAAAACCGAGTTTTTTCGGATGCTGCCCCCTTAGCCTAGCGGTATTTTTTTGGGAGTTTGAGTTGTTACCTAGGTCAAAAAGCTCATTATTTAAAGTGAGTTAAGGCAAAATCAGCCTATTTTACACCGTACTCCAAAAAAGTCGCGACTTTTTTGGAGTACGGTGTAAAATAGGCAAACTCCTAAGTGAGGGCATTTCACCATGAAAAGGTACCTAGAAAAAGAGATTACAAAAGATTTGCAAAAGAAAATGGTCTTTCTTTCTGGTCCTAGGCAGTGTGGCAAGACCACACTGGCAAAGCAGATCATGGCCTTTTACCCCACTAGCCTCTACCTCAATTGGGATAGTACTCCTGGAAAGCGAGCTATTCTTAAGGAAGAGATTGATGAATCTGCTAATCTTATCGTATTTGATGAAATTCACAAATTTCGAAACTGGAAAAACAAAGTTAAAGGGCTATTCGACACACGCCTTGCCCATCAGAATTTTCTTGTCACTGGCAGCGCTCGTTTAGATGTCTACCGTCGGGGTGGCGACTCTTTAATGGGGCGTTATCATCATTGGCGTCTTCATCCCATTACCCCAGATGAGATTGTGGATAAACTTTCTCCCCAAGAAGTTGTGGAAAGAATCATGTTATTAGGAGGATTTCCTGAGCCATTCCTTCAAAATGACGAAAGGGAGGCACGTCGCTGGCGACTAGAAAGGTCAGAAAAAGTTATTAAGGAAGACATTAGGGACTTAGAAGCTGTTCGTGATATCTCAAGGCTCAATTTACTTTTGGAACTTCTTCGAGAGCGAGTAGGAAGTCCCATTTCGATCAATAATTTAGCTGAAGAGATTCAAGTCAGCCATAAGACGATTCAGCATTGGATAGAAGTCTTGGAGCGGATGTATATTATATTTCGAGTCTATCCTTTTTCAAATAAAATTTCTCGATCCTTACAGAAGCAATCTAAAATTTACTTCTTTGATGTTGCAGATGGAGTAGATGATCTTGGTTCGCGTTCAGAAAATCTTTTGGCCTGTGCGCTCCTAAAACGTCTGCAATTTTTGTCTGATCGAGATGGATTTCGATATGAGCTTTGTTACATTCGAGATAAGGAAAAGCGTGAAGTTGACTTTGCTGTCGTTCGAAATGGCTTAGTACTCGATCTGATAGAATGTAAATATGCCCGTGCAGAGTCCCATAAATCATTGCAATATTTTGGTAGCAAGTTGGCGGTAACCAACCTTTGGCAGCTTTCGGTCAAATCTCAACCTTTATCGATTATTCGAGGCGTTGCTCACCTATCGATAGGTGAGGCTTTTGCCTTGAATGTGCTGCAGTCTTTGCCAGAAAAATGTTCTAGTATTCTGAGTTCCACACTTCGGGAGAGATAACTAAAAGTTAATTTTGAGTTTTGAGGTAAACGCGGGGAAGACATGAATCCCTCCTCGTCTGTTCCTGATCAAGCTCTTCGTGAGGCCCTTTTAAACGCGGTCACCCATAAGGACTAATGTAATGCTGCACCCATTCAAGTGAGCTATATGAAGATAAAACTAAGTTTGGAATCCTGGCGTATGGCCTGACCACTTGACAGTGGGAAAGCTGTTAATCAAACACCAGTCTCGGCCATTTAACCAAAGATGGCCAACGCCTTTCTTTAGTTGGAATGATAGCGTCCTGGGGCCGTAGTATTAAAAAAATACTTGCTGCATCTTTAGCTGGGGGATTTCACGATATTCCTACAAGTGCCATACCTTCATAAATATTTTACCTGTTTTTGAAGAGATGGTTTCTGGGATACAAAAAAGATGGTTTTAGAGTCGTCAAAAAAATCATGGGTGCTATAGACTAACCCCCGAAGTGTGAAGACTTCGAATTTGGATCCAAATTATAGAGGGCATGGGTTGTTCAGCTAACGTTAAGTTCATTACTTGGCAGCTTCATAAACGAAAAGAAACCAAGAGCCTACGAAGGTCATAAAGTAAAAGTTGCTGCAGAAATCACAACTGTTTAAAATAAGGGCACATGGTGGAAAAAGTCTAGTATTTGAAACCGGTTGTCTATATAATAACTAGTGCCTGAAATATACATGTAATTTTCAAGTGGAGGTATTGTGAGTTATAAACGTCTGCTTTTATTGAATAATAGTCAAAAATCTTTTTTTCTTTGGGGGCCTCGTCAGACTGGCAAGACTACTTTGCTGCGGGATCAATTTCCCGACGGAGTTTGGATAGATTTGCTCAAATCTGATGTTTTCGGGAAGTATGCGGCTATGCCTCATCTTTTGCGAGAAGAAATCTCCGAATCCAAACCGTCTTGGGTGGTCATCGATGAGATTCAAAAAGTACCTGAGTTATTAGATGAAGTACATTATCTCATAGAGAACCATAGGATCCATTTCGCATTGAGCGGATCTAGCGCGCGGAAGGTAAAACGAACACACGCCAATCTTCTAGGAGGACGAGCGCACCGCCGACAAATTTATGGACTATCTGCTGCTGAAGTAGGTCCCGAGTTTAACTTAGTAAGAGCACTCAACCAAGGCTATTTGCCGCCTCACTATTCGAGTCAGGATGTCTGGCCTGACTTAGCAAGCTACTGTGGCAATTATCTTAAGGAAGAAATTGCCGCTGAGTCTGCCGTACGCAGCATTCCTGCTTTTAGCGAGTTCTTGCGCATGGCCGCTTTATCAGACACGGAATCTGTGAATATGTCAACCTTCGCTCGCGATGTAGGGGTCGCCAGTCAGACGATTCGTGATCACTATCAAATACTGGAGGACACTTTACTTGGGAGTTGGCTGAATGCCTATACTTTGAGGCCGAAGAGAAGACAACGCATGTTACCTAAGTTTTACTTCCATGATGTTGGAGTTGTAAATTTTCTGGGAAAGCGTCGATCACTGGAACCTCAATCGGAGCTTTTTGGTAAAGCATTTGAAAACTGGATTTTTCATGAGCTATGTTGCTACAACGAGTATCGCGGATGCTTTTGGGACATGAGCTTTTGGTCCGTGGCCAATGGTCCCGAAGTAGACTTCATTGTCAATGACATGGAGTTGGCAATTGAAGCAAAGGCAACAAAAAGTGTGAATAGCAATCATCTTGGCGGTCTCCGTGCTCTCTATCAAGACTATCCCCATTGTAAAAGGCGCATCATCGTGAGTCTTGATAGCTCTAGACGACGTCTTGACGATGGGATTGAAGTCTGGCCATGGCGAGAGTTTGTACAGGCCCTCTGGAATGGTGAGTTGGGATCTTAATAAAAAATGAGGATTGTATTGGTTACCAGTTATCCGACTGACTCGAACTCAAAGTCAGAGAAAAGATCAGAGAAAAATATAAATACATGCTGAATACGTCTCAGAAAATGGCATTGGAATCAATTATTAGGAATCCAAAATTAACGACCGTTGATTTAGCCTTAATGGCTAATTGCATATTTCGGAGCAAGCCTTTCTGAAGATTTTTAAGCATACTGGCCCCAATCAGAAGAGATTATCGTAGGAGCCGATAATTTCATTGAAGGAGGTCATCGCCATATTAGTGACTACAATATTCGAATTCAAAATAGTATTTATGACTATGATCAATGGGATAAGGTATTTGCAAAATTTTTAAATTTTTTTTCGAGCCAATAAAGCATTACGGCAATGCGCGAGATCTTTTTGTAGTTTCATTTTTTGAGATTGATCGAGATGGCTACATCAAATCTGTCACTGAGTATTGGACAAGCAACAGCATGCGACTTGAGAGGCGTAAGAATCTAGTGCAACCAAAATAAAAAAGAGTTTGGAGTCGTCAAAGGCTCTTCAAGAAGCAGAAAAAAACCATTTCGAACTAGTCTGCTTAGGATCTGATGAACTGCCACGATGAGGACTTCTTCCAAGATCATAGGGCTATATCAATCTACCCGTTCTACCAGCGAACCTATTTTAACTGTGGCTTTTATGGTGACTTAGATTAATTTCTCACACGGCTCTATCTTAGTAAATTCCTGTGGGCGCATAACCTGTAAAATTGCGTAGACCGGTCTTGTGGCGTCTAAGCCTCTATTTATAGATGGGCTAGAAATTGGGGTTTTTTCCTTGAAGAAGCTCCTTTTTGATACCCACTGGCATTTAAGGAATAAAAGGGCTGGTATCGACCATTTGCGTAAAGTCGATCGGCACAAGGAGATCAGGAGAGTTGGTATTTGGAAAGCTTTTCTCAGTAGTACTTGTGTTTGCTTTAAATCGAGTTGAAACGGCTTGGAGTCCTGATTCAGAAGTCTATCTGAGGAGAAGCAGGATATAAATTTTGCATCGAAGTCGACGGCGCTGGAGGAAATAGGGGGTGGAAGTCAAAAAATGGGAGAAATTAAGTAGAAATGCAAAAGAAAAGTTGGCGGGAGCCATTCTTTCCAATAAGAACATGCATTTTAATAATTCGGTAGAAAATGCTTTTTTTGCAATCGAACTGGCACTAAAATCTCTTTTATTTCAGACCTTCCCAGATGCCGAAGATAGCGAATTTTGGGGGCATAGAATTATGGATCTGCTTCAGAAGCGGAACGGATTTCTTCAGAGCCTCTTTGTTCAAGATGTCTTGGCCTATAAATTGCTGGTAGAAATTGCTGGGGATGCTAATGTTTGGGCCCCAAGGGATAGATATTATGGAGATGCCGATAGGGCATTAGCTGACAAATACTGTAACTCATCGGAATGGTTGTTGAAATGGATAGAATTAAACTATTGGAACGAATAAAAATGGGTTTTTCTCAGGACTTTTCCGATGCTCAAGTCCGTATCTTGAGAGACAGGCTTCCGACAGGCGTCGAATTTATAGTCACATCCTCTTCCTTTCAGGGGATGTCCCGAGCCCAGAGAATGCACTACATGGTTAGCAAAAACCAAGAGATTTTTGGCGGAGAGTTCTTCGATACACTTATTATTGGCTCGGCGCTTACCGAGTCAGAATTTCTGATGATGCCAGCGATGGATGGAGAGGACCTGGACTCTTTCCCAGAAAAGTCCTTAGACCAATCTGCAAGCGGGATATTAAGTTCCACTATCGAAACTAAGTTAGCAAAACAAGACAAGCAAATGATTTGAACAGGTGCCAATGGACTTAAAAAGGCAAGGCTGGCTCTAACCAGTGAACTTGGAAACTTGCGTATCTATCACCTTGGTGGCATACACAGCTTCTGCAGTGCCGCAACCAGCACATCTTCAGGCAGCTATAGGAACATAAATAGTGGAATCAACAAAAATATTCTGATCTAAAGCGTCCCGGTGAATTCCCGCGCCCCATTTCAAGCCACAAGAATTTCAAATTTTGTAACCGCTTTTGCATGAAGAGCGTTTAATATTTCGTTGACTCGTTCCATGGAAATGCCTCGGTACTCATTCTTTTCATAACGAGAAATCTGCGACTCTGCAATTTTTAGTTTATCCGCCAGATCTTTTTGGGACATATTTTTGTTTATACGTAAGGCAATCAAAGATCGACCTAATCCATCGAAGTTTTCAATGGTTTCGAAATCACCTCTTTTAATTTTTTCGTAGGTTTCTATTTCTTCTTCTAACTGCGCTGTGAAAGACAGCAAGGGGTTTAAAGCTCTCTCTATTTCTTTTGATTTTAACCCTTTGTTTTTTAGATTTTTTTTGGCTTTTTCAATGAGTTCTTTTTCATTCTTAACTCGCCCAATAGCTTTTTGATATTCTGTTTCACTTCGTATCATATTTTTCACCTCATATTATCTTAATAATCCCTTTAGGCGTGTCGCCATTTCCCCACTTTCTAAAAGCAGCCGGAAACGTCATGTCGTTTCAGAAGTCGCTAAAGATTACTTGTTCGCCCATGATATACGCGATTGCAAGGCGAGATTTTTTTGGCAGCTGGCACCATTACCGTCACGTTCGCGTGTAGTAGGTGCCCGCGCCTTTGCCATGCCTTGATATCTTGCCCTCCTCGAGCAACCGATTTAGAGCATTGGTAATTGTATTTCGAGATACCTTTACACATTTTGAGATTTCGCTCACTCGAACTATTTGCTGCCTTAGGAACAAGTCCGCGATAACGCTTGATAGCTCATGGGCGTTTTGCTGACTCCGCTCGGTGCCGAACACAACTTTTACGTAATCGCCATCTTCAAAAAACTCGGGCGGCACGATGCCCCGTTTTTGACACTCTTCAAGCATCACGCGAACTCCGGAGCCAAGTTTTTCCATGATCCTGAGGCGTCTTGCGAACTTTGCAAGAAGAGGGTTGCGCAAATGGCTGCTCCCGTCACCCAGCTGCTTTAACGTGATCAGGCCTGGAAGTCCTCCCGGGCTAAAAATCTCTACACGATTGTCAAAGACTGCCACCTTAACAGGAGAGGGAACATTGTATTTTCGATGAATCAATGCGTTGACAACCGCCTCGCGTAAAGCGGCTAAAGGTATCAATTCCATTCCGCTGAGCTTTGCGCCGCGCAATTTAAAGTTTCTTTCCAAATGCCGCTGAAGAAAATCGAGTACACGCGATGTCAAATCGGAGATTGGCCCGTGGATCTCGCTGGACTCGATAATGTCTCGTCCCGATGTTCCTTGAAATCGCGTGCAGATAACCGCCGCTTCCGGGATTTGTCTGTCAGGTCGTTTTCCGAAAGCGACCATGGCTGCCAGCGACAAGGCGGGCTGATTCTGAACGGATTTTAACAACACCTTTTCCGACATCAAGAGCTCACGACTTGGAGAACGGCCATATGCCTGCTCTATGAGTCCTGCATCAATTTCATCCATTGAGCCCTGGAGGGATTCCTCATCAAAAGAGTATCGACTTCGAAAACTCATTAACTCGTGAATGTGTTCCAGTGAGGCGGGTCGAGTTGTTGGTCCTACTCGAACAAAAACACCTTTCGTCGATCCAAGCCGTTTGACAAAATAAGGAGGACTGCTGCCCCGAGCGACGTCAACAATGATCAGATGCTTTTCATCAATGGTCAGGTTAAACACCTCGGCTACAACAGCTGGCGTTACTGCCTCGTAAATAGCTGAAGCTAAGATCTCGAGCGCCTTTTCCATCTCCCTATCGGTCAGGCCAATCACACTCCGGTTTTCATCTTCAACCCCTAGAACAATGCGGCCGCCGGCAGTATTAGAAAATGCGACGCATGTCTTAATTATGCCCGCCAGATTCGAGGGTAATTCCCGCTTGTACTCCAGTGTTTTTGACTCTCGGTCAAGCATCTCTTTTCCAAGCATCTCTTTTCCAAACATCGAAGATTCCTTTCCAGTATGCCCTTCTAGAAATTCGTCACTGCTAATTGCACAAGGGAGATCATAATGCACAAGAATGCACAAGGCAAGGCCAATTGCACAAGAATGCACAAGCCGGAGACGAAGCTCATTTTCGAGTTCGCGCTTAGTTGAAAAACTTTCTTTCAGTGGCGCCCCATAGCCGGACTGCTTAGATTCTGGTGTGATGTATTTGTTGGCTCTGAAGTATTGCCCCTAAATAATTAACCAGTTATCTGGAACAACGTTCTCTCTTTTGAACGAGACTAATAAATCAATAAAAATAATATATTATCTCACTTTTTGACTGAATCTAATTAAATTATTTTTAGACAAAACCGATAGTAACTATTCGGATATATAAGAGTATAGGGGAATTTAACATGCGCGGTTTGTGTTCTCGTCAAGTCCTCAATAAAATAAGAGAATTTAAATCAGGGTCAGTTTTCAGCTGGAGGGATGTGGCGATTCCTCGCTTTTCAGCAGGCACAGTGCAGCGGGCACTTTCCCGCTTGGAGGCTCAGTCGAAGATCAAGCGCTACTCCAGGGGAATGTATTACCTTCCTAAGGAGACGTTGGTAGGCCCAAGTCGTGCTTCGGATGAGGCGGTTTTGCAAAAGCTTCTTTTGGAGAAGCGGGCCCGTGATCAAGCATCGTTTGGGAATGAGCGTATTCGAATCAACCGATTGATACCCGTGGGAGCAACGCTTTTCTATGAGATGGCTTTAACCACCCAAGTTCCAGTACAGAAATCATTTATAGCTCCCGTGCGTTTTCCTGGAAATTCGAAAGCCTTGAAGGTTGTTACGGTGCCAATGGAGAAGTACCAGGATTTAAGCGATAGCGAGCTCAAGTCATATCTAGCACTCGTCTCTCTTGACAAAATAGGCAATGAATCGAGTGCTGAGGTAGCTCTTGGCTTTAAGCGCTTCCTTAAAATCAACTTCATAAGTCGAAGTTGCTTGCGCGATATATGTACACGTCTTGGTGGTCAGAAGGGGCGGAAAGCCATTAGGAATCTGGAATTTGTTTTTCATTTGAATTGACCAAATATCTTCCGGATGGAGTCCCTAATGTCCAACTTTGGCTCACTCTTTTTAGATGAAAAAATCCATGATGCCACTTTGAATACTGCAGATGCGCTGGGGATTTCCAGTGAAATAGTATGGAAAGATTACGCCGTGTTTGGAGTTTTAAAGGCCTTGCTTGAGGATTCTCCGAAAGACATATCGGATCGCCTAGTCTTTGATGGCCTCGCTTATCCCTGTGGGTCCATTTATTTACCACTTTTGCCCATATTCTAGGCAAATGAAAAGATTTTGTACCACGGCCGGGACGAATTTAGAGTTTTGGAGCACCCGCTATACTAGGTTTGGACGTGGTTTCGAGGGGTTGCCAGTGAAAAAACTAGTGGCACGGAGATTGCCTTTGGATCGTTGTGAGTTTTTGCGGTTTTTCAAAGTACTCAGCTTTCAAAGGCCTCAATTTATGGGCCAGCGAAACACCAGCTCAGTGCATGAAAGACCTCAAGTCAAACAATGGGAAAACAGAAAGGAGAATGATAATGTTTAAGTCTAAACGGAAAGCTGCCGGCGCAAACTACGCAGGTACTTAAAAGTAATACCGGTAGGAGCATGGCAATAGCCAAGAGGGGGACTACAGTCCCCCTTCCTGAACCCAAAATTCCTCTCATAGACTGAAGACTAAATGGAGAGTATTTGTTGCCTTTAATAAATGCGAATTTTTCAAATATTACGCCTGGATATTGCGGATATTCGAGCTCCTATTCCACTCGGAATTCCGAGTTCTTTGCCTGGTTTTGGTCTCACGTAAATGGAATCGAGGGATTACTTGCTGGGCGCGCAAAAGACATTTCATTTCCCCAAAGAATTCCAAACCCGGAATTTTTTCACGAAATAGATCGATTAGAAAATGCGGAAGCTGCCACCGAACTAAAGTCATTTCGAAAGCGACTGGCGGATGCTGCATCATCTGTAGCACATTTACCTTGTGACTCTTATCACGTAGATTCCGTTCTAATTCCTTTGATGGCTGTGCTTGCTCGATATGGACTTATAGAAGAAATTCGAGCTTTTAAGTCCACAGATGCAAGTTCAACTATATTCTTCAAATACGAAAGCCAACGAGCACTTCTTTTCCAAATACTAGATTTAGATCTTGGCATTTCAGCTTCGTTTAGCAAACTTGAAAATCTTGCCGAGATGGCTTCCACCGTTGATAATGCCTTACTGCTCGAACATATTTCGCTTATAGCACGCATTGTAGTCGTGTCATCCCGATTCGAACGCGGCCAGATTCACGCTCGTAAACACGCAGCTGCGATTCTTTCCAATCTCGACAGTTGGCTCAAATTTTCGCCAAAAGATTGGGGGCAAGCCCTCAAGTGGTCGACAGCTTTAAGGGGTCTTGCCATGACACCAGGATTGTCGTACGACTCAGTCCTAAAGTTAATGGATCGTGCTCTACAAGCCTCTCAAATGATCAACACTGAGAATAAACCTTGGTCCACACTTCGAGATGAGTTACAAGCCACTTTGTGGCAATCATTTGCTAAGCTCTACCTCTCACGTAATGATACAGATCAAGCGGTCGCAGCCTTTTCACAAATGTCTCATTTGGATCCCTATGACTCAACGTCCCATAGCGAATTAGGTTTGCATTTTTGCAAAATAAAAAATCACGAAAAAGCACTCGTTCATTTTAAACAAGCAGCATCATTAGGTCCTCCTGCCACGGCCATGAACTTACATCTACAGGGGCAATGTGAAAAAAACTTAGGAGACCTGGGCGCTGCTGAACGGTCATTTCTAGCATCTGCAAAAGCTGACAATTTAGCTTTAAGTCCACTTATCGAGCTGACTAGGCTATATGGTGAGTCAAAACAGATATCCAAGGAGAGGGAAATTGCACTTATGATAATAGAAAACCCTGAACTACGCGAACAACTTGATGAAGACGAGACTAAAACAGTCGAGGGTGCATTGGCATGAGGATGTTTAGCCGAAAAAAATTGTTCGTGATTTGGGTATTCTATTTTATTTCCAGCGCTGCGTTGGCTAAAAAACAAGGTCAAGACAATTTGCTTGTTGCCATACCAAATCCTATCCTAAATACTGAGCCGCAAAAAGTTGCTATCGCTCAGGAACGTTTTATTTTGTCACTCATCTATGAAGGACTTTTTAAGTTGAATGAGGATGGTGCGATTGCCCCTGAATTAGCTGAATCATGGACATTCGATCGATCACATAAGGAATTGAGCGTTGTCATTCGCCCTAAGCATAAATTTTCTGATGGCAGTAATGTTACCACTGCAGACATCGTTCGTTCATTTCAGATTCTGTGCTCGAAGGAAAGTCGCATTCGTGACCTTCTAGATGATTTGGCTGGGTGTATTGAGGGCAATTCAAATGCTGTGGGAATCAGGGAGTCTACGGACCGAACTTCGGTGATTTTTCAATTAAAGTTTGATCCAAGTAGTTTTTTGTATCGAATAGCATCTCTGAACGTTTCTGTATTCAAAATTGCTTCAAATGGATCAACTATTGGAAGTGGTCCCTACCGGGTCGACTCCAAATTAGCCAATGAGGCTACAGTCGTGCCCAACGAATTCATGAAGAGAACCCCCAAAGAAGCGAAACATGATAAAATTACTTTTCGCTATTACGATGAAAAAAATATTGCCCAAACA
This sequence comes from Pseudomonadota bacterium, assembly GCA_037142195.1. Taxonomy (GTDB): domain Bacteria; phylum Bdellovibrionota_B; class Oligoflexia; order Oligoflexales; family CAIMVM01; genus CAIMVM01. The sequence goes on along the minus strand of JBAXBA010000002.1, from coordinate 29,824 downwards.
TTAGACGCAGGCACGGTCGATGTCGCGGCTATGTATCTATCCTCCACGGGAGCTAAAATTCACTCTGCAGCCTATAATAAGCACTTTCACTCTGCGTCTGTTACCCAAACTCTTGTGGTCAACCCAAAATTTGCAGCATTTAAAGACAAAAATAGAAGGCAGGAGCTTCACCGCCAAATTAGCGACATACAAAAGATCGAACAGTGCTCCCCAGGGACCACATCTGCAATTGGCTTTATCCCACCCGGTATAGGTGGAAGCCTTAACAAAAAACCTAATATATCGTCTACACAAAAGGCTCTTAGTTTTCCCAAGTTGTCGGCGGCAGACTCAATTGTAACCATTTACGAACACATAGGACGTGCATCCACATGTGATCAAGAGCGTATTACAAAGGCCATGGCAAGTGTGGGGCTTCAGGCAAATTTTCAATATGAGAAGAGCTATGCAGAGATGAGTCCTAGAGAAGGTCACCCAAAAACTGCTGCATACATTGAACTTTTTCTATTTCCATCTAGGGATGCTGGCGCCGTTTTTAGAAGATTTTTGCCAGGCGATGGTAATCTATTCTTTTTTTACACTAAGCCTCTATATGTTGATTTATTGCATCGCGCTATGGGACTGCCTAATCTAAGTGATCGCTTTGAGATCTATCGCGAACTTGACCGGGATATTTTCGAGGAATCTATCATGATACCGATGTATCATGTAGGGCATGTAAATTTCGTAAAGAGCTGTATTCAAATTCCAAATAGTCTCTCCGGGGTGCTCATTAGTCCCAATTCATTTTCTTATCTTGAAAAAATTTCTCGAGGTGATGCTTGCAAATAATAGATAAGCCTATTCTGGAGACTTACCAGAAATGGAGTAAAAAACTTGATCGCGATGACTTGCGGATATTTGTTCTTATTAGAATTGAAGACTTTGCAAAACCTCGAATTGAAAAGTACTTAAAGGCCGCAACAGCGGGAGATTATGTGCAGGCTCGTTTTTTTGCATCAGATCTAGCCGCCCATTTCGGATGGAAATTGGAGGCATGCCAGAGAATGCTAAATGCTCTTGTTGAATCAGGCATGTGCATGCTCGAAAAAACTTCAACTGGAATAGCTTTTAAGATGACTGAACATCGTCGCGAAACTTATGCTCAAACGGAACTTATACAATGGCTAAAATCTGAGATTGAAAGTGAGAGCTCACTGGGGGCGATCATATCCTATGTCGATCAGATAATCTCTTTTGCAGGATCCCTAAGTCTACTTTATAAGAACGAGCCAAATCTATTTTATGAGGCTTCAAATTTGATGACGCTTACTTTCTACAGACATGTAGTTCGCAGAGCAATGACTAATGACTGTATTTTACTCGGTTTAGAGCGTGGTGGAAGTGTCGCTGATGTTGCCTTTGAACTTTCTTCAACTCGACTTTTTGATCACTACGACAAACCGGATGATCTGATGGCCCTTCATGCCTTGACGTTTGCATTCTCTAATTGGCAAAGTAACCTAGAGCTAGCGGATTATTTGGAAAAAACAGGATCGACAAAATTTCTCGATGTTGGTGGTGGCATAGGCCAAGTGATGTTGGCATGCAAGTCAATTTTTTTGAGACCAGCGGACTTCACGGTAATGGATCACCCCTCCACCCAATTCTCTTTGCAAAAGCTTCGCACTACAGTATGTGGAGCGGATGACTTGAACATTCGGCGTTTCTATCAGGATTTTACAGTTCAACACGAGAAAGCTTCAACTTCAACACAACTGGAAGCCTTTGACTGTCTTATCCTAGGCTGGATCTTGCACGATTGGGACGATTTAACCTGCGATTCTATTCTTCGCAATGCTCTGGCTTACCTTGAGCCAGGAGGAAAGATCATTGTCTTAGAACGCCCCTTAGAAGATGATCGTATAAAGAACGCAGGTTACGATTTCAATATGTTACTTCAAGCTGGTGGCAAAGAGAGAACACTTAGCGAATACGATGATCTATTGAAATCCCATAATCTGAAAAGGATTGAGTTGGTAGCAAAAGAAGTCGGAAGGCACTTCCTAGTATATGAACGCGGATGATAAAGTGAAAAATAATGAGCGTTTGGCTATGCTTTTACTTCTCGGATTGACTAATTTTGGCACCAATTTAACATCCTTTGTAGGATTCAAAACAGTTGGGGTCATAGGCGGCGGACTTGAGGCGGTGGCAATCGCATTAAGTTTAAAAACTCTTTGTGTGTCTGCCTTGGTCCTGGCTGGATCTGGTTTGTCGCTCCATTTAGGAGGTCGGACTTCTGTATTGGGGTCGCAAATTATCGGCGTACTTTGCAATGTCTTGTTAGGTTTAGCCCTATGGTTCAAGCAACCTGGCTTGTCGGTTGCTGTGATAGTTGCCTCAGCGATACCTTCAGTAGTGTTGAACAATGTTATCACCGTCATTTTTCGGCGAGTTGAAAGTGATGAGCATAAATTCAAATCGTCGCAGGCACTACGCGGTACTATTGCGGCAATATCTTTTTTGCTTGCAGGTCTATCATGGCCAATCATTGAGCACTTCGGTGGATGGCAAGGCGTGCTTTGCTTTGATTTAGCAACCTATTTGGTCGCCGCAATTTTGCTGCCGCAGACCAAATTCTTTAAGAATGGCGATTGGGGAAGCCAGGCGACGAAGAGCGATGGCGGCTCCAAATCGGCAGAAAAATTTGGCCTATTCACGGACTCGAGTATGCTGATCTATCTATTATTCGTCGTATTGTCATATGCATGTGTGGCTATTATCCCCCTGATTGCATCTTCCAACTCCTTTTTTGTCCCGCTTACTGTGCTGCCAGATTCCTTCCGGGGGGCGTTTTGGGCGATCGAGGCTACCTCTATATTTTTAGCCAACCTCGCATATAGGAATATTTGGGGTATCAAATCTATTCGGGCTGTTGCATCTTTTTTCTTGATTCCAAACGGATTTCTACTTTATCTGATTGGGGATTCGGATCAAATTGTCACCATAATTTTAATGATACTTTTGGCGCGAATAGGCATGGAGCTAGGTGTTCTTAGTCGAAGAGATGACCTCATTCTAAAGGCAGCATCACTAGGCGAACAGGTTAGGGCAGTGTCCATGACCAGCGTAGCATCAGGGATTGCAATGGCTTTATCTCCATTTGTAGTTATTGGCGCTTATTCTTTAAACGCACTTCCTTTACTTTTTATAACAGCAGGAGTCTTGCAGATGTTCGTATTGTTTCCAGCATTGGTAAGGCGTAGAGGTATACTATGAGCTCTCACTCCTTAAGTAGCATTTATTCAAAATTAATGCGAGCCATCGCTCCTAAAGCATTACTAGGGTCTATATTAGTAATTATTATTGCTGGTTTCAGTATCGGGGTCACAGTTCAGTCGTTTCAGTCTCGCCAAATTGTCACCTGGCGGGCATCACTTCCAAATAATATCGTCAGTCATTTAATATCATCCGATAGCTTGCCAATTAAAAACACAATGCGTATGGCGCTGGAAACTGGTTTATTTACTGGGGTTAAGGTCAATAATCAGCAAGGCGTCGAAATTTGCAATATTGGTGCCACCGAAGGCCCCCATGAGACCGTAGCGGTTCTTGATGAGATGGGAACTAGCTGGGGTGTTATCCATCTTTTTGTGGATAGATCTGCTTGGGTGGAACCAACTATTCACGTTATTGGCTTGATTAGCCTTAGCTTGCTAGTACTTTGTTCCTTGATACTGATTTCAGTACGACACACGATGAAAAATGAGTTTTCGAACCTGGATCGAGCTATCTCTGCTATTGAAGCTCTCGCTGATCAGATCCTTAGCGATCCTGTAAGAAATCACGAGACTGTCAAGACGGCACAGAGCCCTAAGAATCCGAGCTCGTCAGAAGAAATGCGCCTGGTTACAGTCATTCGAAGACTTGCTCGCGAAATCGGTGAGCTTGCAATTGCTATTCGCCTAAGCGAAGCTGAAAAGGCCGAAGTTAAATTTCAAGCACGCACTGATGAGGCAATTGCCCGCACCACCCAAATGTTAGCCCACGACGTCCGCAAGCCTTTAACCATGTTGCGTATCGGTCTTGCGATGCTTGGCAATGCCAAAGATCCTGAAAGTGTGAAAAAGGTGATGTCTCGCGTCGTTCCCCAGATTGACAGTGCTATGATTGGTGTTGATGGTATGCTTGCTGACGTAATGGAGATTGGGTCATCCTCGGTTAAGTTGATACAAGAGGCAGTAAGCCCTGAATCTATAATTGAATCGACTCTTGGGGACGTTGTTCGAATTTATCCTGACGCTAAAATTTCATTCTCTTACGACTTTGAACACACTCACTTGGCATACGTTCATGTCCAAAAAATCAGCCGCGTGTTCTCTAACATCGTGGACAATGCTTTCCAGGAGATGAGGTACAAAGGATCGATGTGGTTTAAGACTTTGGAATCAAAAGGAATGATTACTTTTTGTATTGGTAATGAAGGCTCTGTGATTCTAGAAGAAAATCTAGCTAAGCTTTTTGATACTTTTTTTACTAGCGGCAAAAAGGGCGGCACAGGCCTTGGACTGGCCATTGCACAAAAGGTAGTAAATGCTCACGGTGGCAAGATTTGGTGCGAATCGAGTAAGACGTCAGAACACCCTGAGGGCAAGGTTGAGTTTTTCTTTACGTTGCCTACTGCCAACCAACTCAATGCCACCACGGCAAGTTTGCCGCAGCACAGTTCTGACATAGCAAAGCAGTTGACACTGCTTACGGAAAAAATTCAAGCCTCAACAAGTATCGATAAGGGTGAATTATCATTGGAAGAAGATGTCTTGCTCGCGCATTCATCCATCGGTCGTCCTTTGCGGGTATTGATTGTAGACGATGAGCCCATCTACCGAAGTGCGCTTGCATCACATATGATGAGAACGCCGGAACTAAGTAAGGCGTTAGAATTGACTCAGGCCGATGGTTCGATTGAAGCTTTACAAGCTATCACAAACCATGACTATGACTTCATAGTCACTGATGTTGACATGGGCAAAATGTCTTTGAATGGCTTTGAACTCGTTGCCGAGTTGAGGCGCCGTGGCTCCAAGGCACTTATTTGTATCCATTCAAACCGCATCGTTGCTGCCGATAACAAGTTTGCAATTGAGTCTGGAGCTGATAGTTTCATACCAAAACCCATAGCGCATGCGCAGCTTCTTAGATTGCTTCTGCAAGCCGGAGCAGCTGTGAAGACAGTGATACCTAGAATTAACGAAATAAGTTAGCAGTGCAAGCCAGTTTAGATTTGCTTTGTTGATCATTGAAGATTTTCTAAATACAGCCTCCTCCTAAGCGGGCTCCAAAGCCCACCAATAGCCCAGCAAGAATCCAGGCTGGAATTCCGAGATGACTCTCATCAGCATCACTCAGATGACCTCCCGCAAACCGCCAAATCAGCCCTGCCAAAACGAGACCTGCGACAAAATAGAGCTCCGCTCTTCCGGTAGGACTTGGTCTTAAGCTCGCCGCTGCATAGCCCGACGCTCCTGAAATCTGACTTTCATATAAGAGCGTTATAGCCATGCCAAGGCCAACTAAAATACCGCCTAAAATTTCTGATCCAAAAGGCATATGTCCTCCTCTTTTTCTAGATCCTAAGCCAGCTCTGACGGACCACTTCCATGACACCCCCAGAACTTAAGGCCACTATATGCCCTCTAGCTGACACTATCGATTCTGAAATCAATCTTCAAACTACGAGGAAAGTCTTTTGAAAGCCGCAGCTCTGGCAATGGATGAAGGTCTTCAGGTTTTGCTCTGATGGGTGGAGTGATTCCAAGGAGTATGAGTTATTTCATGAGGGAGAGGGAATGCCCATTGATAGTGGTTCTTTTTTGAGATTAAAGGGATTTTGCTAATGCCAAATCACTGCTGAGCGTAGAGAACGATCGGAGTTTGGTCCAAATAGTAACTTTATATCGAATGCTACTGAAAGACTAAAGGTTCAGCTCTCACTATTGCAATACTAATTAATATCATGGAAGTTGGCTTAAATGAGATCCCTACAAGCGTCATATCTTTACAAATATTTTACCTGTTATGGAAAGGGCGGCTTTGGGATATAAAATGCATTGTTTTAAAGTAGACAAAAATCAAAGAATGCGTTTTGTGATTGTTTAGGTCTTCGCCCAAATGTCTTTCCTTTGGGCATTCTCCAAGGGAGCCAATTTTGCTGTATTGTTGCAAGAAAAATGTTATAATATTTCTTGCAAGATATGGTGGTATACATATGAATATTTCTTTAGAAAAACGAATAGTTAGGTCAATATCAGCCCAAGGTTTTGCTTGGGCGTTCTCCAGCAAGGACTTTGGCCACCTCGGAATCCGATCTAGCGTGGATAGCGCCCTACATCGCCTGGCCGAAAATGGAACCATTAGGCGTGTTGTCCGTGGCATTTACGATTTGCCACAATACAGCGAATTACTGAAACAACCGCTAAGTCCCGATCTCGATGCAGTAGCCAATGCTATTGCCCGAAAGTTTGGATGGCGCATTCAAATCAATGGCCCGTCGGCACTGAGTCTTATGAGACTTACTGACCAAGTTCCAGGACAGGTTGTCTATGTTTCCGACGGACCAAACCGCGTGTTTAAGATTGGAAAAAATAGTATCGTTTTCAAGCATACGACCTTAAAAGAAACAGGCTTCGCCCACAGAGAAAGTTCGATCATAGTTCAGGGTCTAAAATCCCTTGGCTCTGATAGAATTAACGCTAATACCATCGAGACCATACGAAACTGGCTTGATCCTCGCCTGTCTAGAAAAGTTTTAATTGACACCAAAATCACAACTGGATGGATTCATGCGGCTATAGTCAAGATATGCCAGGGGGGAGATTGATGGATAAAATAGCGACATTACCAGCTAAAGATCGTGCTGAACTTTTTCGTGAAACCGCCACCCGACGTGGCCTATCGAATGCCATCGCTGAAAAAGACTTCTGGGTGTGCTGGTCAATTGCGAAACTCTTTGACGATCCTAGCCTCGCACGAAAAATCTTGTTCAAGGGCGGCACTTCACTTTCCAAAGTGTTTGGACTTATCGAGCGTTTCTCTGAAGATATAGACCTCATCCTCGATTGGAAGGAAATAACCAACGAAGACCCTGAGGCAAAGAGATCAAGAACAAAACAGGATCAATTCAACAAACAGTTACAAGTAGCAGCACAGGATTATATTCGGGACCAGCTACTACCGTTATGTATTCAGCTCCTTGCGCCGGTTGTCAAGGTTGAACTTGACCCAAAAGACCCAAATGTCATTTCTGTGAAATACCCAGCTTCTTTCGCTGAGACTTACATCAGGCCTGAGATACGATTAGAAATCGGACCATTGGCGATATGGACACCAAATGAAAAATATGAAATTACACCTTACTGTGCTGAGGAATTCCCGAATGTATTCAACAGGAAGACATGCCATGTGCAGTGCATAAAGGCCGAACGAACTTTCTGGGAAAAGGCAACTATTCTTCACCATGAAGCCTTTCGTCCAGAGGGAAACACTCAACCGGATCGCTATTCGCGCCATTACTATGATCTTGCGCGTTTAGCCCAATCCCCCGTAAAGGAGGCAGCTTTTAGCGATCTCAGTTTACTTGCATCTGTTGTCGCGTCCAAAGAGCGATTTTATCCTCGCGGCTGGGCCCGATATGATCTCGCCAAACCTGGAACTATGCGGCTCTTGCCCCCTGAACACATACGTTCTTCGCTAGAAAGAGACTACAGAGAAATGCAAGTCATGATCTATGGCGAAATTCCTGATTTCTCCGATCTCCTGAGCCAAATCAAAACTCTTGAATTTAAGATTAATGGGCTCTCCTTACCTTGAGCATTTGATCGAGTGCTGGTGAATGAGTAAAGATGGGATCTCCCATGACTTCAAAAATCATCAAATCTTTGGGACGTGGATTCTCACGAGATTGCTACTAATGCTATGGCATTCCAAATATTTTACCTATTTTTGAAGAGATAGATTCTGGGATACAAAAAGGAAGGTTTTATAGTTCTCAAAAATCATGGGTGTAAAAAGGGGTTTTGCCCTAAGGCATAGTCTAAGTGGAACTAACAGGTTTTGAGGCGCGATCCCAAAAAAGGTCATTAATTCCTTGATGTCACAAAATGTTTTATTTCTGTAAAAATATGTACTTATAGTGTCAACTAACTAGATTTACTTAAGTTATTGAGAATTATTCCGATCTTAGAGTATAGTGGGATAAGAGGGTGATTTTGCCTTTGAGAGGTTCACATGAGAAATGCCAGTTATATCGAACATACGGGACAAGTCAGCGACCATCTCAAATGGTTTGCTACAAACTCTGCGTTCACCAAAATCAATACAGATATGTTTAAGCGGATAGCAGAACTAACAAGTCTTCCTTTAACAGAACTTGCAGAGACACTTGAAATTTCGCGCCCTAAACTTTATCAGCCATCAGCAATCATAGACAAAAAGGTTCGCGAACGACTCATTAGTCTCGTCATGATAAGTGACCTTGCATTTCAATTGCATGATGGTGACAAAGAGAAAACCATTCTTTGGGTCATGTCTCCTAATCATCTCTTTTTTGGCCGCTCCCCTTTTGAGAAGGCATTGGCAGGTGAAGCGGAAAGCGTCATTGCTAAACTACAAGAAATGACAGCTTAAAAATAAGGAGCTATGATTCGTAAACTTGTAAAAGCTTTTATATCGGGGAAAGACCTGATCGTCGCTGGAATCAGTGGTGATCATATTTTTAAGGACTATCGATATTTCAGAATCCTACTCACAAGAGTCGAAAAAGTAACGAAGTCTGAAGCAAAACTTAATCAGTCGCAGAGTAACTATCTCTTTAAACTTCTTGAACCTCTGACTTTTGAAAGCGACTGGATTAAACAATATTTCCGTCAAACGTATTATCGTAGGGTTGGTAGACTTATCGATGTTCTCGATACGGCTGGCTCCTTAAGTGATGGTGGTCGCTACAATATTGGGGGAGCGCAAACATCGTCCACGGCCGTAAAAGAATTTGGCAATATGGGACGCAAGAAATCTGCTCTTTATATATGCGAGGATTTAAATGGAGTTCGCAAAGAATACGGCGATGAGGGTATGGCAAAGTCAACCGCAGTCACTTATGAAATAAAAGCCGCAACAACAGATGCTCTCAATCTTATTGATATAGATACGGTTTTGATAAGTCTTTCCTCAGCAATCCCCAACATAGCTAACCTCGTGCCTATGTCCAGCATGGCAGGTACATGGGTTGATATTAAGTATCCGGCACCAAGCCAAATACTGGCCCATTGGCTTAGGAAAAATGCACCTGAAAATACGGACGGCATCAGGTTTAAATCAGCAGTCGGCGATTATTATAACATCTGCTTGTTCTTGCATGATACGCGCGACTGTAAGGCAAGGCTAATTGCACAAGAATGCACAAGGCAAGGCTAATTGCACAAGAATGCATAAGCCGGAGACGAACCTAATTTTCGAGTTCTCTCGCCTAGTTGAACAACTTTCGTTTCAGTGGCGCCGCATGGCCGGACTACATAGATTCTGGTGTGATGTATTTATTGGCTCTGAAGCATTGTCCCTAGCATCGAAGAAGTGGGAAATGTACAAAAAGCACATACAAAGGTTTGTATAAGTTTCATGTGGCGATTTCGATAGGTTTGAACCGCTATATAGCGCAAATAGCTTTTTATTTAACGGGATTTAAAACCCAATACGCCTATTTTACACCGTACTCCAAAAAGGTCGGGACTTTTTAAATCTTGGTAGTCCATAAGGATTCTACTCATGCTTTACCCAACTGATTGTCTTCAAAGCAGGGCCTATAAAAAACTAAGTAAATTCATGTACTTGCCTGATAATCAACCAAGAATTAGAGGTTCTCATTTATGATCTTGCAAAATAGTAAACCCAAAGTTTATTATTTGCCCTATAATCTAAAGTAGAGGTTTATATATGACTAGAAAATTCCAAAGGTCCGTTAACCTACTTGAACTATTGAAAAAAAGAAGCCACTTTCTTTTTGGTGCAAGAGGTACTGGCAAATCCACGCTCATCGCAGATTGTTTCGCCGGTGAAGACTTTTGTCTTATAAATCTTTTGGACGATAGAGTTTACCAGAGGCTACTCCAAGACAATACTTACCTTAGCCAAATGATAGCGGACAAAAAATTAGTGGTCATTGATGAGGTACAAAGAATCCCTGATATTCTCAATGAGGTGCATCGATTAGTCTCTATCGACTCAAAGCTTCATTTTCTATTAACAGGTAGCAGTGCTCGAAAGCTATTTAAAAATCAATCTAATTTACTTGGTGGGAGAGCAAGAAGAGCCGAACTTTTCCCCTTGACTATACATGAGGTTGGAAATGATTTTGACTTGAATCGAGTATTACAGTTTGGAAGTCTTCCCATGACTTTCTTATCCGACGAACCTCTTGAAGAGCTTGCTGCCTATTGTGGCGAGTATTTGAAAGAAGAAATTCAAAGAGAATCCGAGATTCGACAGCTACAATCCTTTTCTCGATTTTTAAAAAGTGCGGCTCTCTGCAATGGACAACAAGTCAACTATGCCCAATTTGCATCGGACGCTGGGGTTAGTGGTCCAACGGCGAAAGAGTATTTTCAGATTCTTAAAGACACTTTAATCGCATTTGAAGTTGAGCCGGCACATAGTTTAAAAAGCCGAAAGCAAGTAGCAACGGCAAAATTCTATTTTTTTGATTGTGGAGTCTCCTATTATCTAGCAGGTTTTTCTACACTCGAACTAGAATCAAAGGAATTTGGCGATCAATTTGAGCAACTTATTGCACTAGAGCTCCGAGCTTACATTTCATATACGAGAAAATTGAATCTTAGTTTGAATTATTGGAGGACGAAATCTGGATCAGAAGTAGATTTTATTTTAGGTGAGACCTTTGCTATCGAGGTAAAATCAAGCGAACGCCTCAATAGCAGGCATTTTAAAAGCATCAGCTCGCTTTTAAAAATAGAGCCAAAAATAAGAAAGGCAATAGTTGTATCTCGAGATACTATCACAAAGCTCAGTCCCTATGGAGATGTAGAAAACTACTATTACCGAGATTTTATCGAAGTCTTGTGGAAAGGTGGATTTGATAAATATTTCTGAGACGCCTCAAACGTTCGGTCTCAGCGCCGCGCAAAAGCCATCCATCGCGATTTAAGAATTAGCATTTAAATGCGGCCAAATATCGAATGGCAATCTACCGAGTGTAAAGAACTTAGTTTAAGATGGTTTAATATACTGAAACCATTGATATTTTAAAAAGTCCGATTTTACCCTGCGGGCATACTTACGTGAATTGCGCGATCCGGGGTATGCTTGCGTGAATTGCGCGATCCGGGGTATGGCCTCGCGTACAAAAAAAATCTCTATTTCTCGGAGAACAGACTATGACATTTTTAATGCCTAATGCAGAGGGAAAAAATTGCGAATTCAAACGAGATTTTACGCCCTCAGCTGGAATCCTTAAGACTTGTGCCGCATTTGCAAATACATCAGGTGGCAGCATATTTATAGGCGTCTCGGACGACGGTGAGATTGTTGGGATAGGTGATGACGATCTAAATCATTTCTTGGAAGAGTTCAGCAATACAATCGCGCAATCTATTTATCCATTTCTTATTCCTAATCTTTTGGTAAGAAATATATAGGGAAAAAATATTCTCGAAGTACAAGTCAGTCAGGGAAATGCCAAGCCCTATTTCTTGAAAAGCGAGGGATCTACACAAGGAGTATATGTTCGTTCAGGTCGTTCAACCCTTCGCCCAGCCGAGGACGACCTTAAAGAACTCCTCCTGCTCCAAGCATTTGAGAAGCCCTTTGACGCACGAGTTCCTTCTCATGAAGCAAGCATCAAAGACTTAGACCAGACTCTGCTAAAAAAGATCTACTCTGGGTATTCTGAAAAAGATCTAGAACGAGAGGGAGTATTGGCCAAGGACATTTCAGGTGACTACTATCCGACACTGGCTGCGCTAATGGTATACGGATTAGAGCCACAACGTTTTGTTCCCGAGAGTGAAATTATTGTCACTAAATTTAGAGGAATCACAGGCAGAGATATAGTGAGGTCACATGATTTATCTGGAAATTTGGGAAAGATGTCGAACGAGGCCATTTCGCTTATTAATGAATATACCTCTTCTAACTATACCTTGAGGAACCATGTTAAATTCGGGCCAGAAGAATGTTTTCCTGAGCTAGCGCTTAGGGGGCTGATTTTGAACGCGCTAATTCACAGAAAATACAATATTGCTGGTCCAGTCAAAATTGCTATTTTCGACGATCGACTGGAAATCTTTAGTCCAGGGGAGCTACCGCCATCGATTTATGCTCAGAGTTTAGGTGATGGTACTAGTCAGATTCGAAATATTCATATTACAAAATTCGCACGTAAATTGAGGCTCATGGAAAAACTTGGAAGTGGAATTCTTGAAGCAAGAAGAGCCCTGGCAGCAGCCCATCTGCAGCATCCCAACTTTTTGGAACAGGCAAAGAGCTTTAAGGTGATACTGTTCCGAAAAAAAGTATTTTCAGCTCAGATATCGCCTGTCGAAACCGCTCTAGCGATTCTCCAGGAAAAAATCGAAGTAAATAAGCGCGATTTAGTTCTTGCTGGAGTTTCTGATCGAACTGCTTCTTTCACCTTGTCTGAACTCGTAAGCCGGGGAATTCTTCAGCGAATAGGACAAGGCAAGAATACGAAATACATTAAGAAGTAAAATTTGAAATCTCTGAATTTAGCTCCGTACTTTTGTTTGCGGGAATGCGACTTCTTTATTCAATTGTGACTAAGTTATTAACTCAATGGCACTAGGTTAAGCGCGTCGTCTTTACTGCGCATTGGTTTGAGCGAATTTTAACTGCAGGTTTTCTAGGTTTTTGCGTACAGGCACTGCATCTACCCGAGTAGCATTTCTTTTGCAATGTAGAATTTTAGAGGGTTTTGGTCTTCGTTTCCTTTTTCTGGGCTCAGATCGACCAGGACGATTCCCTACCAATTTGTTGCCGATAGCCGCTAGCATAAAGGCATATACTTTGTCTTTACAGATATTCTCGCATCGCCAAAGGTTTGAGTAGTGATTGATTGTTTGGACCTTGGTTTTCAAGCTTATTTGCCAGGGTAAAACGCCGCGTTTAATGGCAGCTTCTAACATGATTTTACGGATCGCATTGTTATTTCATGAGGGAGAGGGAATGCCCATTGATGGTGGTTACTCTTTTGGGACTGGGAGAGCTTGTCGGAGTTAAATCAGCACTGAGCGGAGAAGGTAAGAAGCCGTTCGACCAAAATAATAACTTTCGAGCGGGTGATGTTTGAGGAGTCTTGATGGGGCGACCCATGACTAAAAAAATCATCAAATCTTTGGGACGTAGATTCTCACGAGATTTCCCAAAGTGACTTCCTAAATATTTTAACTGTTTATGAAGAGAGGGATTCTGGGATATAAAAAAGATGGTTTTAGAGTTTTTAAAAAATCATAGGTGCTTCTTCGATTACAGTCTCTAGAGCGTGAAGATTCCGAATTTGGAACTAAATTTTGGAAGGGATGGTTTTGGGCGGAGCAAAGTCGGATGGGCCTGTGCAATCCTATCCTAGGAGACGATAACAAACACCGTGATGGAATCATCAAATTCTCCTCAATAAGGGCCGAATGAATTGAGGCAACCTAACGCTTTGAATGAAAGAGCATCTGAATGGGCAACACCTATCCAACAGGCCCTCTTGACTAAAGTCATAGCGGTAGACTCACTCACCGTCGCTTCTTTTCTTTTTGATATAAATGCCGCCTCTTTTTTTTAAAAATTTTCATCATTTAACCTGGTCTCAGGTAGCGATATTTTACTCGACTTGACGACTTGACGACTTGATGAGTTTGTCCAGGTTTAGCCTCCCAATTTTTATCTGAATGCATCCATCGAAAGGGAGGGTCGATTGCTGGAAGGAAAGACGCTTCCAAGTGTTTTTTGCCGTTTTATGACAGCAGATTAGCATGCATTTAAAGGTTTCCTGTGGACACTCCGAAGAGATTCTTGTAGAAAGGGAAGAGGGTGAAACTTACCGAAGCAAAAAGGTTATTTTTTAAGTTGCGTGCTGAAAACCGAATTGAAGTCTGCGAAGAGCATGTTTTGCTTGACCATCCAGAGCGTGCATGGTCGGTGGCCGAAGTTTTTTCGCTTGTTAAAGGGCCGGGAAGATTTCAGGATACCAGGGATCTAAATTTTTTAGGCGAGAGGTTTTACTGGAGAACTAAGGATGTACTTGGAAATGCGGTTAGGCTTGTCGTCCAGTTTGAGGAAGACGATAGAGGGCAGCTTATTCTCGTAGTTTCTGTTGGAGAAAGAGAACATGTTAAAGCGCGTTAAAGAATCTAAATATGAGTATAAGCATCCTCTTGGAACGATTGTCGTGGATGATGTAGAAGTGGGGATTTCCGAAAAATGTCGTAGATCTCTTGCAGCATCAGAAATTCATCGTTTAAATCAATTGGCGGTTCTTAGTTTTTTAAAGCTAAATTATCGTAAGGCAATTCAAGAGACAGATTTTACCATCAGTGCCAGCAAAGTCCGAGCGATTATGGTCTTTCTTAAAGTAAATCAAGTTGAATTTGGCCTACTTGTGGGGTGTCAAAAATCAAAAGTATCTAAGATTCTACGTTCGGAACAGGAAATATCAAAATCTCAAGCTATGCTTGCTTTAGAGCGCTTGGCGATGGAGCTCGCCCAAGCTGGTTCCACTAGGAAGATGTTGGGTGATGAAAGCGTTCTCGTAATAGATTCCGATGAACTCTTCCTGAAGCAACTGAGTGACTTAAGATTCTCCTCTGCTGCGTAAGTAGTTTTGGAAAAGTTGTATTTTGGCATAGTTCAGCTCTACGTCCAAACGTCTCTCTTTTTGTTGCTCTCCGACGTAGTCCATTTTAGTGTAGCTGTGAGAGAAAAATGATCTCATATATTCTTGCAAATATAGCCGATATTTTTGTGATTAATTCCTCATACGAACGAATAGTTAGGTCATTATCTGCCCGAGGTTTTGCTTGGGGCCTTCTTCAGTAAGGTCCTTCCTGAGTGACCGGCTTGCACCGAAATATGCAGTTGAGAAGTGGGAGTCGCGGGAGTTAGGTGCGGACGCTCTACACGCTAAATCCATAAGTTCCGAAAGGGAACTAGAAATGGATGAGGCCAAGGGCCTTCAAGTGATATCCGTACGATTACCGAAGCAGCTTATCGCCCAGCTCAAAAGTTTAGCTAGCGAGAAAGGCCTTGGTTCCCAGCCGTATCTGCGGATGGTGCTTTTGGATCATGTCAAATCAAGCCGGCCAAAGAAAAAGTCATCTTAATAAACTAGGATAGTATCTCGCCCGTAAGGTCGGAAGCTAAATGGCCGCTAGAAAAAAGAGTGTCACGCAGTTTGGGGAAGAGGCTGACAGCCTCATTTTTGTCAGTATAAAGCAAGCCGAAAGAAGGATTGATTTATCTCCAGTATCTGGTGTAAAATAACAGATACTGGAGGATATTTCTTGTGCTTTTTAGTCCCGGTGAAGACATACCCAACGAATTTGATTATGTTTATTTGATGAATAAATTGTCCGGGTATTCTGATCCGTGGGGACGGATTCGTAGGTTGCTGAACTCTGAGGAGATCGTTAGGGTAAAAAAAGGGCTCTATATTCCAGGTCCCCAATTTAAGAAGCCATTTTCACGGCTTATTTTGGCCAATCTTATATTTGGTCCATCTTATGTTTCCTATGCATCAGCACTTTCTCATTATGGGCTCATCCCTGAAGCTCCTGTTGCGGTTTGGAGTGTTACGACAGGGCGCAAAAAGCACTTTAAAACGCCAATTGGAGAATTTGAATACTTTTTCCAAAATGCAAATTTGTATGCCGCAGGGATGGGTCGCATTGCGATAGATCAAGAGAGGTTTGCCCTTTTGGCAACTCCTGAAAAAGCTTTGTTTGATTTTGTAAAATATCGATTAGGTAGCAATCTAGAAAGTTTGGTGCCAACTCTCGATCTTCTGATTACAGATCTGCGATTGGATGAAAGCGCGCTAAAAAAGCTTTCCCTAGGGAAGCTAAAAGACTTATCACTTGTAAGCAAGTTGCCCTTAGGCGCCGAACTTGCCAACTGCATAAGGAAACTGAAATGAACTCAGCTATTTTATCTATGCTTAGCAAATATAAAGCGAGAAGCCTAGACGAGGAAGAAAGAGCACTTAAAGAAGTCATACAAGAAGTTGCTCTTCTTGGTCTGTGGCGATCAAAATTTTTTGAACATGCAGCCTTTTACGGAGAAACTGCACTTCGCATCTTTTATGGACTTGACAGATTCTCTGAAGATATTGACTTCTCACTGACCAAAAAACATGAGAATTTCCGGCTGGATGACTATCTCAATGCCATCAAAAGCGAATTGCAATCCTATGGTTTTATGGTGTCTGTGGAAAAAAAAGTTAAATCAACTCTTTCATCCGTTGAGTCTGCTTTTATTAAAGGTAATACTCAGACACACCTTATTCATATTGGCTCCAAATCAAAAACTCACAGAGATAGGCAGATTAAAATTAAACTTGAGGTGGATACGGATCCGCCAGAAGGGGCTAACTTTATCGCAAATGTGCTTCTTATGCCAATTCCTTTTAGTGTCTTGACTTATGATCTGCCTAGTCTGTTTGCAGGTAAATTGCACGCCGCACTTTGTCGACAAAGGGTGCAGAATGTAAAAGGAAGGGATTGGTATGATGTCCTTTGGTACGTTGGTCGAGGAGTCGCACCAAATATTTTCCATCTTGAAAAGCGGATGAGACAGAGTGGTCACTATTTAGAAAGTGACCCACTAACCTTATCTGCAGTCAAATATCTTTTAGATCAGAAGCTAAGGACGATAGACATGAACGCACTTAAAGAAGACATTAGACCATTTATTTTCGACACAGATCGCCTTGAGGCTTGGGACTTAGATCTATTTCTGGTTGCAGTTGGCCGCATAACAGAATCGTCTTCTGACCTTCCATAGACCTGTTCCATGTCGATTCAAGCCAACGACTCCATCAGATAGTTATGGATCTTGACAAAGCATAACTCTATTTCCAAACGCCTTTCTTTTTTCTGGTAAATGCTAACTAAGAAACTTTCCTATGGGAACCAGAGACCTTCTTGCGGCAGATTGCCAAAGGCGGGAGAGGTGAGATGAGTTTGGTGCATTTTGGTAGCTTTTGTTCCGCTCGCAAATTTCAGATTCAATTTGCGGCTTTCAATATTTCAAAATCTATCAAATCTCAAAGATCTAGATTCTACTGAAAGAGCTACAAGCATCATGCTCAAAGAAATATTTTTGCGGTTTTTTGACGGAATTACACTTAGCAAATCCTCATCAAGAAGCAGAAAAAAATTTCGAAATAGTAGGTCTAGTTTCGGGTGAATCGGCAGGATGAAGACGTGTTTCAAGTCGATCTATTCCTTCAAGAGTCGGAAGTATTTTAACTATGGATTTTATGCTACCTTCGATTAGTTTCTCACGCAGGTACGATCTTGGTAGCTTTCTGCTGGGTGTTAAACTTGCAAAATTGCCAAGACCAGCGTCCAGGGCATCTTTTTATTGATGAAGCAAAATTTGGGGGCTTTTCCTGGAAGGAGATTCCTATCAATCTCCATTATCTTTTAAGAAAAAAAAGGACTTGTAAACATTACCTAACTAAAATTTGTGGGCGTAAGTAGAACTGGAGAATTCGTATTTGGAAAGTTCTTCGCAAGCAATATTGTGTTTACTTTTAATCGAATTAAAACAGCTTAGAGTGCTGATTTCAGAAGTCTAAGGAGATGCAGGATATAAATAAGGCATAATAGCCGAAGGCGCCGGAGGAAACAGGGGAGGGAAGTCAAAAAATGCGAGAAATTAAGTAGAAATGCGAAAGAAAAGTTGGCAGGAGTCATTCTATCCAATAATAGGCACTTTAATAATTCAGTAGAGAATGCGTTTTTTGCGATCGAATTGGCACTAAAATCTCTTCTATTTCAGTCCTTCCCTGTTGCCGAAGATAACGAATTTTGGCGACATAGAATTATGGATCTGCTCCAGAAGCTGAACGGATTTCTTCAGCGCTTCTTTGCTCAAGAAGAGTTGGCCTATAAATTGATGGTAGAAATTGCACGGGCTCTGAGCGGCATGAGTTTCCACTAGCGGAATCTGCTGCAGAAATCACAACTATTTAAAATAAGGGCACATAGTGGAAAAAGTCTAGTATTTGAGGAAGGTTGCCTGTTTAGTAAATATCGTCTTAAATATACATGTAATTTTCAAGTGGAGGTATTTTGAGTTATAAACGCCGGCTTTTATTAAACAATAGTCAAAGATCTTTATTTCTTTGTGGCCTCGTCAGACTGGCAAGACTACTTTGCGGCGGGATCAATTTCCCGACGGAGTTTGGATAGATCTGCTTAAATCTGATGTTTTCGATGTGCATAGTGAGAGAGTTTACTCCAGAATAATCAAGTTCCATCCTGATGCCGTTGAACGAGTAAAAATGATATCTGGATTGGCTGCAAAAGTACCAAATATGATTCAAGTGGATTCTAATGAGATCGCCGCAAGTGCCATGGTGCCCTAGATTCTTCACGAGAGTTTTGAGCTTTCGGATCTTCACAAACTTTCATTTTGCTTTGCCTCCATACTTCTCGAGTAGTCGTCTAGGCTAAATGTAGCCTTTAGTATACTTTCCACTGAAACTAGTCATTTTTTCACCCTAAAAGTATACTGAAGGATTCTTTTTGATGGCGGGCGGGCTATGTGCTACCATATGTAAACTGGAGGACACATGGAAGAAATTATTATAATGGATGCCAAAACTATAGGAGCGACTATTAAAGCACTTCGCTCTGAGATGCAGGTCACACAAGAAGATCTTGCCACTTACACGGGTCTGTCCCGGGTAGGGATTGTAAAACTTGAAAAAGAGGAAAATGACCCAAAACTTTCAAGCTTAATCAAGATTGCGAAACTTTTGGGTTTTGAACTAGTTCTTCGTAAGAGAGGCAGTAAATGAATAAGCTTATTGTCTACTGCGAGGAACTAGAGGTAGGGGCTCTCATTTTTGATGGCGATGAGCGGCTCAGTTTTGAATATGACACCTCATGGCTAAAACACCCATCCAGATTTCCCCTTTCGATCGCAATGCCTCTTTCAGAAAAGCCCTTTGGACATTTGGTAACCAAGTCCTTTTTTGAGAATCTATTGCCAGAAGGGAACATAAGAGCTCTTACCCAGGAACACGGCAAGAACAGTATTCAAACTGAGTTCGGATTTCTAAAGGAGTTCGGTGGAGATTGTGCTGGGGCTTTCAAAATAAGACCAGAAAAAATCTCTTTCTCCAAAAGTAAGTTGACTAGAAAAGAGCTAAATCTATCTACAATCTATGGTTATTTAAAAGACAAGAAAAGTCTTGCCGATGAGATTTTGAACCACGAAGGTGGCAAATTTTCTTTAGCTGGCGCACAAGACAAATTTGCTATCATTTACGAGCAGAAAAAGATTTATCTACCTCTCGATGGAACTCCTACGACTCATATCATTAAGCCGGCTGTAAGAAACTTTAAATCTACACACGATACACCATATAACGAATATTTCTGCATGAAACTTGCTAATGCTGTAGGTCTCCATGTTCCACATGTAGATATTATCGAAGGGGAGTTTCCACTTTTCATCACTCAAAGGTTCGACCGATTCATAGACAAAAAAGGCAAGGTATGTCGCATTCATCAACAAGACTTTTGTCAGGCACAGGGATTTACCTCTCTTAAAAAATATGAAACCGAGGGAGGACCTACTTTTAAAGATAACTATGAACTTATTAAAAGTTATAGCGCATCCCCCATTCCAGATCTCAATCAGCTCTTGAAATGGCTTCTTTTTAATCTGGTCATTGGCAATAATGACTCCCATTCCAAAAATCTAGCATTTTTGCAGACCACAAATGGCATCCGACTTGCTCCTTTTTATGACATATTATCCACATCTATCTATAAGGAAGTGGGACAAAGATTTTCTTTTAAGATTGGTGGGCAAAACCTATGGTTTAAACTCAAAACCAGAACTTTCCAGAAATTTTCTTTAGACTTAGGACTTAATGATGATTTCCTAGCAAAGCAGGCAAAGAATCTATTTTCAGCACTTGATCAAAGACTGCCAATCGAGATTCAAGATTTTAAGGAACGATTTCCTGAGCAGATGACCTCAAAGGTTCTAGAAGAAGAAATTAAGAAAAGAATGAATTTCTTTCATGAAGTATTTGGCATCTAAGCCGATCAAATGAAATCAACTCATCGAAATTGAGAGACCTATTCGACTTGTTTTGATGACGCTCCTTCTAGTTGTCGATTTAAGGCAAACCGAAATAAGTGACTAGCTTGCTCCGTAGTCACATCCTCCGCGTTTTAGGGGATGCCTCGAGACCAGAGAATGAAGTATATGGTTCGGAGGAACCAAGAGATTTTTGGCAGAGAATTCTTTGATACACTTATCATTGGCTCGGGCCTTACCGAGTCAGAATTTATGAAGATGCCAAAGATTGATGGACTAGACCTTGATTCGCTCCCAGAAAAATCCTTTGACCAGTCTGCAAGCGGAATCACAAGTTCCCTAAGGGTACTCATGACGTCAAAAGTCATCAGATCTTAAGTAAGGTTGTGTTATTAATGATATTCCCACTGCTAGGCTGAGATTTGCGCAATGAAGTGGGAATTTGAGTAATTTTAAATGGTTATAGGGATACGGATTTAGAGGATCCCAACGCAAGTGTCTTTGTGTCTGAGCTGCGCTTCATTTTTGGATGATGAGAGCCTGGAATGGAGTGTCACATTTACCCAAGGCCAGCCCTTCCCCACCTCGAAAGCCGAGCTTTTCCGGATAGCCCCAAAGTTTAGCGGCAAGCTTTCCAGGGGGTGGGCTAAGCCCAACTATATGTATTTATTAGTATAATATTTTTCAAGAATTTTCTTGATATTTCATGATAGTCTACCGATAGGATCTTGTAAGCAAGGGGAGGATCCTAATGGAAAAGTTTGCAAGCCAAATTGATTCCGCAGTCAAAAACAAACTGGATTCGTATGTCAAAGAGTCTGGTCGCAAGAAACAAGATGTCGTAAATGAAGCACTGAAACAGTATCTAGATCGAGTGGCCGTTCGTCCGGTATTCCTTGAAGCAGCAGATCGAGTGTTGAGTAATCCTAACGTCCGAGAACTGGTAAGAAGGCTTTCTAAGTGAAGGCAACGTTATACCCGACCCTAGACGAGGTGATCAAACTGCACGAGCAATTGATTGCACTTGATGGTGGAAGTCTTGGTCTTCGGGACCCAGGGCTGTTGGCTTCTGCACTTGGAAGACCGCAGACAGGATATTACAACTCGCTTTCGGAACAAGCAGCTGCATTGCTGCAAAGTCTGGTTTCCAATCACGGATTCGTGGATGGAAATAAACGAATTGCTATAGTAACGACTTTAATTTTTTTAGAGATGAATGGAGTTAGGGTAGACTTCGATCCCGACGAGGCGGAAGATTTTATAATCGAAAGAGTGATCAAAAATAAAGCCATTCTTTCCGATATTACCACTTGGCTTGAGCAACATTTTTTGTAGCCGCTATGGCAGTCGTTCCCAAGTCTTTTCGAGCCTTGGCAGCCGAATTTCCACCATCATTTATAAGTGGAAATTACCTTTTCTCTTCGTCGGTTTCATCGACTCCGATTGGCTCAAAACCCGCCTCTCGGCTAGTATATGATGCAAGGAAATTGGGTGGTACATTCAGAGGAAATTCAGCAATCACTGCAAAAAGATCAAAGCTCACCTTATGATTAAATCCCTGATTAGGTTTGGAATTCTTAGAGGTCTGTTTCAAGCTTTCTTGAGTTTAAGAGGGTCGACAAGTCGATATGATAATATGTTACCACAAAAAAATGAAATTGTGGTAACATATTATCAATTGGGAAGAGGCGTAGAAACATGAAAAAGAGACTAGATCTATTTGAAACTATTAAAAAAAATGGAGTTATGCGCGCGCGAGCTCCAAACCTTTGTAGCTTCAGGGGCTAGTCTGCGGCGCATTGCTGCCGACGTCAAATTGATTGCGCTTGGATCAGGATACTATGCTGATCCTTCCGCTACATGAAACTTACGCAAACTTGTGCATAACAAGTTGACTGTTCATTTCCCACTTCATCGATGCTAGTTGTCTCCTTGGAAAAACTCCTAGAATCCAGAGCCGTCATCTCCCTGGGCGTGAATTCGGACCTAGCTGGTCCTATTTTTTATTAAATTTCTTAGGTGAAGCGGTGCATTTAAGTCTCTATAATTTGAAATCCTCCATTCCAAGCGGCTGCAGGTAGAGCGCGTTTCAGAGCCCTAGAAAAACCTGTCTGCCAGGTAACGCCTATTCCCATACATCCTCGATTTCTATTCAAGCTGCCATTTCAGTTCGTAAAAATCTTGATCTGCAATCGCTCCTGAAAGCTTGTGGTTTTTAAGCCTTCCTGAAACCCTCAGATTTTCGACGGTAATACTTTTGTCCTGGCTATTGAGGTAACTTGAAAGAGAAAGCTCGCATGTAAAATCTAATCAGTCAGAACCATACATAATAACGGTTCTGACTGCAAGTGTTTTTCATGTCTCATGGAATTTTTTTCTGTAAAACCTTTGAGAAGAGCCGGCAACCTCCTGAAAATCAAAGGTAAGAAGCTGGTCATTGAATACGTTTTGACCCCGCTATGCCCAAATCGACGCCCAAGTAATTACTGATCGTAACCTATTTATTGCTCAAGTTTGATTAAGTTTTGGGTTAACTGCTTTAGCCCTTTCAGGCTCAAGTGCGCGCAAGCTTAAACGCGGTCAAGCTAACTTACTTGCTGGACGGTCATTTTCGTTTCATTTGTATCCTCTTTGTCAAAAGGAGATAGGAATAACTTTTGATTTAGAAAGAGCCCTTCGGTTTGGAACACTTCCCAAAGTGCTTTCCTACGATAACCCTAGAGATTGCAAACTATTTTTGAAGAGTTATGCTCATACTTATCTCAAAGAGGAAATACAGCTGGAACAGCTTGTCCGGAACATGGATCCCTTTCGAAAATTTCTTCCTGTAGCAGCCATGTCCCACATGCGGTCTCTTAACTATTCAAAAATTGCACGTGATGCAGGGGTAGATGCTAAAAGCGTCGAACGCTATTTTTCTATTCTTGAAGAAACCCTGGTCGGATTTTTTCTAGACTCCTATCATCGGAGTGTGCGATCAAGACAACGAAGCGCACCTAAATTCTATTTTTTTGATATAGGAGTACAACGATCTCTTGCTGAGTTGCTAGATGTTGAACCAACACCTAGAAGCTCCTATTATGGGGAGGTGTTCGAAGCTTTTTTAATGTCTGAGATACATCGGCGAGTTTCCTATTCAGAAAAACAAATACGCTTGAGTTATTTACAGACTTCAGACGGATTAGAGATTGACTTACTAATTGAAATGTCTGGAAAAGTTACCTTTCTTGTGGAAATCAAATCTTCAAAGAATCTCACGAGTGATGACTTTCAAGCACTAAAAAATACTAAGAGTGATTTTCCTGGAGCAAGACGACTCGTGCTTTGCCAGGAAGAGCAAGCAAGAGTTACAGCCGATGGGGTAGAGGTATATCCTTGGCAAGAAGGGATCGAAGTAATCATGGATCTAAAGTTTACGGAATAAAGTAGAGACCGCGCTAAAGACCGGAGTCAGACCTTCGATTTTTCATTAGAAAATTGAGAACTTAAGGGCAACTTTATGCCCTCTCGTTGGCCCTGTCGATTATGAAATCAAACTTCAAAAGAAGGGCCAAGTACTTTGAAAGCGTAGCACTGGCAATGGATGAAGGCTTTCATTTTTTGCTCTGATTGGTGGAGTGTTTCCAAGGGTGCCTATAGACAAAACTCCCAGAGTGCGAAGGCCTCGAATTAGGATCGATACTATGGAAGGAATGGGTTTGGCATATCTCAACTCTAAGTCCAAACGTCTCTCTTTTTTTGTACTCTCCTACGTAGTTAATTTTAGTGTAGCTGTGCAAGAAAAATGATCTCATATTTCTTGCAAATAGAGCCGATATTTTTATGATAAATTCCTCATACGAACGAATAGTTAGGTCAATATCAGCCCGAGGTTTTGCTTGGGGTATTCCAGTAAGGTCCTTTCCCCTTCGAGAAAACCGAGCTTTTTCGGATGCTGTCCCATAGCCTAGTGTTATTTGTTTGGGATTTTGAGTCGTTACCTAGGTAAAATAGGCAAACGGCTAAGTGAGGGCGTTTCACCATAAAAAGTTGCCTTGAAGAAGAGATTAAGAAAGAGGTTCTTCCGACTTAAATTTTATTTTTTAGGAGATTTTTTTTGAAATGCCTTTTCTAGGCTTTGAGTACGTTTCTTGATTTCCAGTCCGATTTTTTTAAGGGTTTTAGTCCGAGCCTTATCCGTAGAACACTCTATGAGGAGTTCCTGGAATCCCGCGTTTAATTTGTCAAAAAGGGTAGTCCAACGTGATATCACGAAATTTCCATGCAATCCTAAATGCTTGGAAAATACATCAATGCGTGCATTTGTTATTTTGTCCCAACTACGGACCTCTTCAAAACGGAAAGCAAATTGCGAACTATAATGAGGGTAGAGAGCGGTGCAGACGATATCATAAAATGGCGCTAGCTTTATGCCGTCAGATGATAAAATCAAGGAAAGGTTTTTTGCATGGCTATCGTTGTTGCCGAGGGCGAGATTGAAACCCACCCAATCAATCAGTCCTAAGAGATCGTGAGCAGCATTCGTTGAGTGTTCCCTTACTAAGCCATAACAGAGGGCAAATGACGGCCCACCATGGGTTTCGTATTTCTCTCTGCTGGGAATACCAAATGCTTGGCAAAAATCTTGAGCGTGCAAGCGACGAGTGAAATTTGAGCTGGTTGCACGATCAAAGCGCTCTATTCCAAAAAGTGGCACTTTGTCCCCAAGGATCATGACGTCAGGAACCGCTAAACCGCATATTTTGGCTAAACGCATCGAAAGGTATTCGTTTAGGACTGAGTCTAAAAGTTTTTCACCTGAACGAATCGGTAGCTTCACGATATGGGTAGTCGGCTGTCCTGCTCCAGGTAGATAAATCTTCCCTTCACGGATGCAACAAGCAAACTTGGCCTGAGCTCCAGCTAAGGAAAAGGGTGGAAAATCTCCATCCTCACCCAGTAAAGCGCTTACTGGTATACCTTTCTTGATCGAATCTTCTATAGATTGGTAAGGGATATTCTTCTCACGTGTCTCTTTAGATTGGGCAATAGGAAGTCGATGAATCGATATAGACAATGCACCTGCGCAATCTTCGCCAAATCGCTCCAAATAGGCTGCGTCATCGGCCGCTGGCAGCCCGGCGATTTGCTCAATTTGCCGACGTTGGTCGCCTTCAGGGATTAAATTTTCAAAGAATGATGTGACTACCTTTCCAGTATATGGCTCCTCGCGAAGAGGTAGGGCTAAGCTGAGCGGAAAGGCATCTTGATCGGCAGACCAGCTTGAATCAAAGGAAAAATGCGGCAGGCTATTTTCATCTTCGGTCAATATTCCGACTATTTTGGTATCATAGTGGATATAGAGTTTTCGTGGTTTCATTTCCACTTAACCTCGATATCTCCACTTAGCAACTTGACCAACTTCATAATGGTCCCGAGTTTTGGCTCGACGTCACCACGCTCAATGCGACTTAGCCCCTCTTTAGTAATTCCGCAGAGGCCGGCAAGATCAGATTGAGTAAGTTTTAGAGCTTTGCGCCTTTGACGTACGCATTCCACGAAATGCTCAATATTTTTGGGAACTTCAAATGACTTATTGGGGGACATGGTCTCGTCTCCAAAATCCAACTTTAGTATGATTTTCTCAGTTCTAGGCCAGCTTGTCCACAAAAATCAAACTGTAGTTAGATTTCTGCGGATAGAAGCCTAAATCGGATTAAAATCCAACTTCAGGTGGATTTATTGAAAATCAGGCAAATCAGGAGTTACGCTCCACCTCCTCTCATCTTTTGCCTTCTAGAATCAAAAATCCGTCAGTATGTACAAAAAGATTTTTACGGAACGACAAAACAAATATTCAAATACAATATACACCGTTTCGGAATTCGGCTTTAGCGGCCACCTATGGAATGGTGAGTTGCGATCTTAATAAAAATGAGGATTGTAATGGTTTCCAGTTATCCGACTAACTCGAACCCAAAGTCAGAGAAAGATATAAACACATGCTGAATACGTCTCAGAAAATGCCATTGGAATCAATGATTTAAAATCTAAAAGTAACGACCGTTGATCTAGTCTTAATGGCTAAAATTGCTGAAAGTACCGTTCCTAGGGCGATAGAATATTTAAAGGAAAACGGCCTAGTAAAACTAAAGGCATGGGCAAGGCATTCGTTGTTTTCTTAGCGATGGTTCACTCATTCTGCTTTACAGAGTCAAAGCACTCGGTGGGCTGTCAAAAACGTACCCTGCAAATTTACAATTGCCACAGAGAGAAGGGCCTTTCTTCTTGATAAAGTCACGGATATTACTTAAAATATCCATGACTATGGCAAGGATTTTTGGAGATTTATATAAATGTTTACAAGAAGTTACAATTTTATAGATGATATTTTGACTGAAAGCTTCTTTCTCTTTGGCCCGCGCCAAACTGGGAAGACGACTCAACTCGCCAAAGAGTTTCCAAAAGCATTGGTCGTTGATCTGCTAAAACCCGGAGTGGCCCGCGAGCTAAACGCAAAGCCGGAACATCTTTCCGAAATGATTCGGCAATATCTAGCAAAGTCACCTCAATTTCCCATTGTCATTATTGACGAGATTCAAAAAATTCCAACGTTGTTGGATGTTGTTCAGAGTGAAATTTGCGAAGCCGAAGTCAATCATTCAAACCTTCGATTTATTCTCACGGGAAGCAGCATGCGCCGACTCCTTAGCGCTGGTCAAAACCTTCTTGGAGGAAGAGCAGGACTTCGAACATTTTGGCCCCTGTCCTATATCGAAGCGACCAGCGATCCCAAAATTGCTCCCACAATTGGAGAACTTGTGCAGTGGGGAGGCTTACCGACAGTTATCAAGAGCGCTCAGCGCAAAGCTGTTCTTCGCCGATACATTGATGTCTACATCGAAATCGAAATTCGAGCAGAAGGGGTCACGCGCAACCTACCAAAGTTCTCCCGATTTCTAGAAATCGCAGCTCTGGCAACGGGCCAACAAATCTCGATGCGTGGCGTTGCTAGTGACGTTGCACTCAGCGAGTCCACGGTAACTTCTTGGTTCGGAGTTCTTGAAGACACGCTCATTGGGCATCTGCTTCCATGTTATCAAGAAACCCATAAGCGCAAAGCAATGACTAGTAGAAAATTCTATTTTTTTGATTGTGGGATATTTAATGCGATATTGAACCGATTTTCACTTTCCGAAGCCACGCCAGAGTTTGGCGTGGCGATGGAAAGTTATGTATTCCAGAACCTAAAGATTTACTGCGCACAAAACGTTCGAGAGAACTTAAACCTATTTTACTGGCGAAGCGTGGATCACAAAGAAGTTGATTTCATTCTTACTCGGGATGGAGTGCCCTTCTGGGCCATCGAAGTGAAAAGCGGAGAGAGGATAAAGGAGACCGATTTTTTAGGTATCAAAGCGTTTGAAGAGGAATTTCCTCAAATACGAAAGACATTAGTTGCTCGAGTCGCGACTTCCAGCCTACGAACGGATGGTATTGAAGTAACGCCCATAGAGGAATTTCTTCGGAACTTAAACTTATGAACATTGAGCGAAGCTCACTGATTCTCCGGGGATAAATCCATAATAGCCTCCCTCACGCCCCGACTATTATAATGTATCCCGTTCTTAACTCCTGAGTTTTTCTAAGTTTAGCCCCATTAAAATAGAGGTTACTTGGCCACCGCTCAGGACCCTCGTAAAGTAAGATTATCTTAATTCTTTTAGATAGCGGCTGGTTGCTTTAGGTGAGAAGTCACTTGTTGCCATGGTTTTTTTGCGACTGTCATTCAAAAATCTCACCACCATAATCGCCTTGAAAAAACTCCCCATCTTCCGATGCGGTCTCTTCGCCTTTTGCTAACAATTCATTAGAATTTTTAATCCCGTGCCATCGATTATAAGCTAGTTGTAACTGAACAGCCCTTATCTCATCTGACTCGCCTGACAGACTACTCATTAACTTTTGTCTATATTCATGCCAGCGTTGCTCCGTCTCTGTATATTCAAATTGTTGAGCTCCCATAAGGAGAAGCTCCAATTTATCATTCGTATCCATCTTAATCCCCCTCCTTGTAGGCAAATTATATATAAAATCTTAGTTCCATATACTAGCCTCTAAATACAATTATTGTACCAATCTAAAAGGCTACCAATTTCAACATGTTGTCGCTTGCTCATCGTCTCACAATTTGACACTCTTTAATCCAAGTCTAAATCGATTATAAAGCCAAACCTGATTTCCAGCCCTGTCACATACCCCAGCGGCACACTGGCACACCCGAAAAACATTCTTGTATATCCTAAACTTTCATGATGCTCTCAATTAGATTAGAGTACAGTCTAATAAGGGGGCGACATGCTGAACTGTAAGCTCTATACAGAAAGAATCAAACCCTTCGTCAACAAACCATTGGTAAAAGATGTGAGCGGGGTACGCCCCTGCGGAAAAAGCACCCTACTCAAACTCCTCGCAGAGGAACTAAGAGCCATCGTGTTTACGGGAATACGACTTCTTTTTTGCCGGTGACTAAGTTAGTAACTGGTGTTCTTTTGTTGTTGCTGATTCTGCTGCACGAGCCATTGCCGAACAGGCTCGATGGCTATGGTAATGTCACCCATCTGTAAAATTTCAGCCTGATCCCATGTGAGAATTCGTATCTTTTGCACGTTAAGTTCAGAAGCGGCTTGCTGCAAAGCCCGGATTTCGCGCTCTCTTGTTTTTTGCTCACTCATATTCCAAGTGACCTGAATAAGCTCATGATTTTTGCTCCCTTGCCGCAGCAAAAAGTCAACCTCATAACCATCCGCCGTAACATAATAGAAAAGATTTAGTCCAGGTCGAAATTTTTGTCTTACTAACTCGATAAAGACCATATTTTCTAAAAGTCGGCCATGGTCAGGTGATGTAAAAACTTTCTTTGCGAGTAAAAAGCCGTTGTCATAAACATAGGCTTTGCGATCGAATTTTAGTCTTTTACGAGCTCCATAATGAAAACGAGGAAGCTCGCCAAACAGATACGCTTCGTTTCCATACAAAAGAAATTTTTTGACTGTTGGAGCGCTGACTCTGCCGTTTAAAGCGCGCACCAAGCTATCATTGTTGAACCTTGATCCAATCGCATGGAGTAGGATGGAGTACAGATCGTGGAGTTCACCCACATTTCTAACTTTATAACGCCGGACAACGTCTTTCAGGATTATGGAATCCCATAGTGTGCCAAGGTAAGAGAGCTCATCCGCACCTCTCACAAGAACCTCAGGAAACCCACCACTTTTTAAATAGTGAAGGAGCGCATTGTCGCTATCACTTTGACCACACCTTAAAAATTCTGGATAAGAGAACGGCAGAAGCTCGATTGCGATATGCCGTCCTGTAAGTGCAGATGCTAGCTCACGGCTGAGTAGATGCGCATTGGACCCTGTAACGATGCAGTTACGTCCTTCTCTATGAACCTAAAATCTTCATAAAAAATGGCATAACCATAAGGCGCCTATTTGGAAGCTTC
>JBAXBA010000001.1:0-242344 GCA_037142195.1 Pseudomonadota bacterium | reverse complement strand
TAGAGAGAGGATAGAGAGAGGATAGAGAGAGGATAGAGAGAGGATAGAGAGAGGATAGAGAGAGGACAGAAATGGGAAAGAAAACATTGTTATGACAGCCCTCTGAACTTAGAATCAGTCCGCTGAGGGTCTTTATGAAAATCTAAAACGGTCCCCGAGCCGAGTGAAGTCTATTTCATATCAGGCGGAAGATTTACAGCGCGAACCACAATGCGCCGGTTTCCGCGCTTGGATTCTTGCGCCACAAAAATCGGCTTTTGCTCCCCGTCACCATAACCTACAGCTACGACTCGATCTGGGGACATGTCGAGTTCTTGGATCATCAAGGATCTGATAGCCAACGCTCTTTGATAGGACTCTGCCTGGTTTTCGGAGCTAAGTCCGACCCTATCCGTGTATCCTTCTACAAGGACCATACTCACGCGACTGGTCTTAAATACCTTAAGCTTTTCCAAAAGCCGGGTGGACCCTTCTTCCGTAAGTTCAAAACTAGTGGGGCTCGCTTTAGGATCACGAAACACATCATAATAAGACTCTTCTACATCTGGCACTATTTCTATATTTTTGGCTATGGTTGGGTTGTACTCCTTGAGCTCATCGCCAGCCATGGGGCCCGCAAACTTTTGAAACAGGGACTTTGAAATCCCAGTTCCGCTCTCTACCACCAGGGCAAACGCCAACTGATCGCGAATCTCTACAATTTTGACCATTCCCGTT
Organism: Pseudomonadota bacterium; assembly: GCA_037142195.1. Taxonomy (GTDB): domain Bacteria; phylum Bdellovibrionota_B; class Oligoflexia; order Oligoflexales; family CAIMVM01; genus CAIMVM01. Next base: position 241,627 of record JBAXBA010000001.1, on the reverse strand, counting down.
GGAATGAGAGATAAAGATTTTGAAGTCGTCTTTCTGCTGGTTCTATAAAGCTGGCCGACTTGCGTGCCTGGAGTTGTAGGAAGAATCGCTAACTTTGCGGAAGCAAACTCTTCCGTAAATTGCAAAATCTGGTTTGCATGGGCGGCTCCAGCCGAATTTCCTGCCATGGCTCGCAGGCCTAAAAACAGGCTTTGAAGCGCCAGCACGATACAAACGACATAATCATTCATGCCAAAGATCCTCCATCTGGTAAAATCTTATCAGACATTAAGGGGGGGCTCAGCTCTATGAGTGTGCAAGAATTGCCTAGGGACCTACAATTCCTTGAGCACCAGGTGGATGAGAGAAAGCGCTTACTGCCGCCGGAAGAGCTTTGGGCCTTATCTGAGACGCTTCCCAGGCCGCGAGACTTAGCTGAGGCTCTCATCGCCCTATCTAACCGCCCTGTTACCTATATATTGTCCTCCGAAATTGGCGAGCGTTCGTCTCACTTTGCTGACACCCTCATGGTCAGCCCCGAGGATCTCTCCCTTTTAGGCTCCTTGAAAGCAAAGACGGCCTGTCCCACGATTGCCTTCTGGCCCTTAATCGATGAGTACGAGGTTTGGGAGGCTCGATGTTTAGAGCTGGATGGGGTAGTGATCGACCCGAAGTTTCACCAGCTCCCGAAATTGCAATATCTGATTGAGACCTGCAAAGAAGCTTCCATCGAAGCTCTTCTCCAGATTAAAAGCCAGCGGGACTTTGATTTGGCCCTGGAAACAGATGCCAAGTTTTTGCTCATTTACCAGGAGGGAATCGATCTTTCAAGCGCGGCTGAGAAGCTGCGGCGATGGGGGAGGGGTCGGCTGGCAATAGCAGCCCTAGAAAAATCAAATCTGATGGACGTTGGCAAGCTGCGAGGCTTGGGCTATAACTGTTTTTATTTGAATGCCAAAGGCGACCTACCACAAGAGTTCATTGCTGAAAAGTCATTGGCCTTGACCAAGAGGAGTCCACATGAAAGACGATCAGCTTTACAAAGATTCTGGCGTTGATATCGACTTAGCAGACAGTCTGGTTGACTGGCTTAAAAAAGATGAATCTGATCCTAAAATACCTTTAGGTGAAGTGGTCTCCGGGGTAGGTGGATTTGCGGCATTGTTTCGACCGAATTTCAAGGGCATTGCCGATCCCCTTCTCGTTACTGGCACAGATGGCGTCGGCACAAAGGTTCTTCTAGGAAGCGAATCTGGACATTTAGAAGGATTAGGACAAGATCTTGTGGGTATGTGTGTGAATGATCTCTACACCCTCGGAGCGAGGCCCCTTTGGTTTTTAGACTATTACGCAACAGGAAAGCTGGATTCTACCCAATTCAAATCGGTGTTGTCAGGGATTCAAAAGGCAGTAAAACATTGTGGCGCTCTCTTACTTGGCGGTGAAACAGCGGAAATGCCTGGGCTTTATGGCAAAGGTCATTTTGATTTAGCTGGATTTGTCGTTGGCGTCGTCGATGGCCAGAAAATGCTTGGCCCTAAAAACGTCAAAGAAGGTGATTCTCTCGTCGCATTTGCCGCTAGTGGCTTCCACTCCAATGGGTTTTCTCTCATTCGAAAATGGCTCAATGAAAAGCCAGGATCACCCAGTCTTATCAAGAACCTCATGACTCCAACCCGCCTCTACTCGGAAGTTCCAGACCTTTTAGATCAAGTTGGTACTGAAGTCTTTCATGCCCTAGCAAATATCACCGGAGGTGGAATTTCGGGCAATCTGCCTCGAGTACTTCCGTCTTGGGCCCATGCAAAGATAAATCTCAAGAATCTTCCCACACCTCCTTGGATGAGAGACTTTATGGAAGCCCATGGAAGCTCGATACAAAGTCTAGAATCCGTATTTAATTTAGGCTGCGGCATGATTGCCGTGGTAGATTCAAAACATTGCGAGCCTTTTATTTCTAAAGCTACGGCACTTGGCCTTCCGTGCCAAGTGATGGGACATCTAGAAAAAGATGAAACTCAAAAAGAAGCCACGGTCACATTTTGGTGAAAGGAAAGTCATGAAAAAGCCCATGCACATCTTAAAAGCAGACCAATTTGATAAAAACTTTTTGGCTTACCTTTTTGAACTCACCGACAAGATTCGCCGCTTGGATAAGTCTAAAGAGGGCCAGATGTATTTGCAGTCGCTTCTCAATCATAAGAGGGCCATGCTTTATTTTACCCAGCCTTCCACGCGCACTTTTATGTCGTTTCAGTCTGCATGCCATATTCTTGGCATAAAATCCCTTGAAATTAGAGACTCCTCCACAAGCTCTGAGCGCAAAGGCGAAAGCGTTGAAGATTCTTTACAGACTTTTTCAAGCTACGTGGACCTCATTATCATGCGCTCACCTATTGCAGGGCTTTGTGACAAGATGGCTCAGCTCTTAAACTCAACTCATCGCCCGGTTCCCATCATAAACGCAGGAAGCGGTCCGGACCAACATCCCACCCAAGCCCTATTAGACATGTACACCTTAAACCGAAGTTTCAGAAAGTCGGGTGGTTTCCAGGGTAAAACCATCGCTCTTGTCGGAGACTTAAAAAGAGGGAGAACCGTTCGTTCTTTGTCCCAGCTTTTGATGCAATATGAGGGCGTAAAACTTCTCTTTGTGTCCCCAGAAGAGTTCAAAATAGGTGCCGACTTAAGAACACAATTGACCCAAGCACCTGGGCTATCTTTTGAAGAAACTTCAAATTTTAAAGCTGCTATTGGGGCTGCCGACGCCATTTATATGACAAGAGTTCAAGACGAATATGACTTGAGTGGTGAATCCAAAAAAATAGATACCAAAGAATTTCATCTAAGGCTTGAGCACCTTCCGCTTCTTAAAAAGGATTGTGTGATTATGCACCCCTTTCCACGCCGGGACGAAATCGATCCGAGAGTGGACCAGGACCCGCGAGCCAAGTACTGGCGCCAAGAGCGGAATGGAATGTGGACGCGAGTGGCCCTCATTACCAATATTTTAGGCGTCGACAATCGCATTATTATGCCGGAGCTTTGATGAAAATTAAAGTCGCCTGTATTAGCTTAACGGCTACTTCAGATCAAAAGAGCAATATTGAAAATGCGATCTCTGCCGTGAGGGCAAGTGCTACTGAAGGGGCGACATGGGTCGCTCTTCCAGAAATGATCTCCTACCTAGGGCCCTATGACACGCTTTGGGAGAAGGCGGATTCCTTTGAGGGAGATCTATTTCAAACATTTAGCCAGCTTTCTAAAGAACTGAACATCGTTTTGTTTGCCGGAACCTGGGGAGAAAGACCCAGGCCTTCGGAAGCACCTAATGAAGGCACGAGAAAAGTTTTTAATACCGCCCATGTTTTTGGAAGACAAGGCGAGCTCTTAGCCCGATACCGAAAGATTCACCTTTTTAGCCTGGCTAATGAATTAGGTGAAAAAATTCATTCCGAGCCCGATGGATATCTATCTGGAAATCAATTCGTGAGCGTCCTAATCGATGGCCTTAGAGTTCATTTAGCGATTTGCTATGATTTGAGATTCCCTGAAATGTTTTCCACTTTGCAAAAGCTAGGTTCCTGTGATGTTTTGATGGCGCCCTCTGCTTTTACGAAAGCCACGGGCGAGCGCCACTGGGAGCTGTTGTGCCGAAGTCGAGCCATTGATTTGCAGGCTTGGGTGGTAGCACCCAATCAAGTGGGATGCCATTATGGAAATAAAGAATCTTATGGTCATGCTATGATTGTGGATCCTTGGGGAAACATCTGTAGTGAGACTGGCGACGCGCCCGGTACCGCATTCTATGAGATAGACTTTGAAAAGACCCGTACCTTTAGAACAAAACTGCCCGTATTAGCCAACCAAAGACATGACTTATATAGCTAATTTAATTAAATATTTTCTGTGTCTTGACTTCTAAGCGCCTCCCTCCCTCGGCAATAATTCGTCACTCTTCCGACTTAATCGATCTTAACCCTCTCCGATAGGTTTAGGGTCGGTTGTGAGTCACCTGGAATCATGTAGCGGAGATGTAAATGTTAGAAAGAAAAGATAAGCTTGATCAGTTAGAAAGAACTATTCTGGAATTGGGCGCTGAGATTTTTCGACTCAAGAGTGAGCTTACCGACATCAAATCTTCTCATACAAAATTTAATACTACTATTAAGGGCCTAAAAGACATTCTAGATGACAAAGGCATCATCATGAGTGAAGACTTTGAAGCTTCTGTAGAAGTTAACAGCATGATGTCATCAGAAGTTGAAAGCGACTTTGTTACAGATCAAGAAATGGAACGACTTAAGAAAGCCGTTCACTAATTATCATATTATTTGTAACCTGATAGCTGAAGTAGCAGTCGAATCTAAATAAAACGTTTATCGAGACCGTATTTTTTAACTTTGTTAATCAATCCTGCTCTTGAAATTCCCAGCTCCCGTGCCAATTGAGATTTGTTCCAGCGGTGTTTTTTAAGGCCATCTAATATGAGATCGCGCTCTAAGTCTTCGAGGGAGCCCTTGAGATCGCTGCCATCATGTGCCGCAACAGTGGCGGATTTCAGAGAAGAACTTTGGGAAATTCTTTGGCTTAAAAAACTAGCTTCTAGCTCCCGATCCGTGCCAGCAAGTACACACAGACGTTCTGCTTCATTTTCGAGTTCGCGTACGTTTCCTGGCCAATCATGGTTGAGAAGCGCTTGAAGGCATTCTTTTGAAATATGCTTCATGGGAGTTTTGGATTCTTCAGCGTGACGCTTAAGGAAAAAGTCCATCAGAAGTGTGATATCTTCCTTTCTCTGCCTTAAAGCGGGAACATCTAGGCGAATGACGTTAAGTCGATAATATAAATCTTCTCGAAACCTTCCATCTTTAACCATCTCTTCCAAATTTCTATTGGTTGCCGCCACAACTCTTACGTTGGCTTTCCTAATTTCTGTTGACCCCACAGGAGTAAACGTTCCATCTTGAAGGACTCGCAGCAGCTTTACTTGCATAGAGGGTGATGTGTCACCGATTTCGTCTAAAAAAAGTGTTCCTCCGTCAGCCGCTTCAAAAAGCCCTTTTTTATCTTTAATCGCCCCTGTAAACGAGCCTTTAACGTGCCCAAACAGCTCAGATTCCAAAAGATTTTCATGTACGGCGCCACAATTCATCACTTGAAAGGAGGCTTTTTTTCTTTTGGAATTATAGTGACAGGCTTTAGCTATAAGCTCTTTACCCGTACCATTTTCTCCACGAATGAGAATCGTAGCTTCAGAGTCCGCTACTCTTTCAAGGAGTCGATAAAGCTTCTGCATTTCACTAGATTTGCCGATCATGTTATCAAAGCCAAATCTTGTACCAAGATCACCGCGAAGCTTTTCTACAAGTTTTTGTTCGTCTGAAAGGCTCGCTTGGGTAAGAATAATTTCTTCTACCACCATACGAATCAGCTCTTGCAAATAGTTTACTTCTTTTGAAGTTAAGACGGGTATATCACCTATCTTTGCGGCTAATTCATCGCCATCTTTACCAAGAAGCCTTTGAAGAAAATTCTTAATCTGAACACTCTGCTCTGATTTTGTTTCATCAATAAGAAACCCATCTGCGAAAACACAGCCAAGGTATTGATTTTTAATTTTTATGGGGACCAAGAGTGTCGACATACCATAATCAGAACGTCCCACTTTAGGCTCAATAGATACCGCAGCATCAACAGAAAGCCGTTTGACGGTACTCATGCAGGCATCAAAACCTTTTTCGTCTGCCGCAATGGCTTTAGAGATGGGGTTCAGGGGATTAAAGAATTTTCCCGATGGCACGCCTCTCAGCAGGCCCTTCTCATCCGTAAAGTGCATTTGCACTTTCCACCACTTACCAACTAATTCTCTAAGGCGTTTAATAACTAGTAGCTTATCAAATTCTTCCCATTTTACAGACTGTGCCATGACTCGGCTCCTCAATTATGAAATAGAAAACTAGGAATCTAAAGACATCCGAAGAAGGTTTCCCTCTCGTACCTTAGACTCATGTATTTTATTTCGGCACCTAGTAGCCAATTTATTAACATTAAAAACTAGTTTATTTTATCTAATGGTTTTAGACGGTTGGCGCGGCAGGTGTTAAGCTTTAAGTCAGTTTGTATTTGAAGCGCTATTTTACAGTCTCAACCGATACCCCTTTAGGCAAAGAAAATGTGGAGTCAGAAAGCCCGCCTTTTGACAAATGAGAGAACTCAAGTTTGGTTGGATTATCGTTTTGAAAGCGTAAAATCAGGGACTTAGGTTCAAGTGAGTCTTTTAAAATCGAAAGCGTCACTCCCGCTAATTCGCCCTTAGTTTTGGGAGTCAGCGTTAATTCCAAGAGGGAGTCGATTTCTTTGACTTCAGTGAAATCATAAGACTTGGTTAAGCTGGATATATTTGTAACTAAATCGACGATTTGGCGTAGTTCGCGGCCTTTGGAGCCATTGGCATCGTAGCGTGTCGCTTGTAGACGATCGGGAATAAAATTGTATAGACTTTTGCCATCATAAAGCCACTCATCTTGCTTAGGACTGATCAACTGCCATCGAAAGGAATCAGGCTGCTTAAAATAGGCGCGCCCTAAACTTGTGCTTGTTTTGCCTCTCAGCTTTTTCACTTGGGTTTGAGTAAAATCAATACTCATCTCAGATTGAATTTTAAAGCTCTGTTGAAGTTTTTCGATTTCCGCACGACCTAAGAGTCGCTCGGCAAAACTTGCGCCACTGCTAGATAGAGAGATAATACCCGCCAGAAGGAAGAACCGGGCTGAAGGGATACCTTTATTTCTAAGCATAGTGCTCTCCTTTTGGGCGCAAGGATGGAATCATAACATGCCCTATTTTGACAATATAGGAGAAATTTTCAATTTCCTGTTATACTTTAATGAGTAAATTGCCTTAATGGAAATCCATGACAAAGACTTGTAATTCTTGTGAGCGAGTATTCGAGAAAGAAGAAGACTTTCTCGTGAAAACTTCCCAATGGCGCCTATGCGCCGCCAAAAATCTTTGGTTCAATTGCAGCTGTGGCTCCACCTTATTGATTCCAAAAGGAAAGTTCCCCTGGTACAGACCAGATAACGGCATTTCAGAGCCTGCAAAAAGTCTCTTTAACTCCCTTGCCGGTATCGAATCGATACCTCGAATCCCGTCTGCCATCATGGAGCTTCAAACTAAGATCAGCGATCCTAAAATAGAAAGCTCCGAGATTTCTAGAATATTAAAGTCAGATCCCGTGCTTGCCAGTGAAATTCTAGGAATGGCCAATCGCTTGAAAAACGCGAGGGCTGAAGATAAGGTTGAAATTCGTTCCCTAGACCACGCTTTAAGTTATATCGGGCGAAAAGATGTAGGCCAATACCTCTTGACTCTTGTGATTAAGGGCTTCAAAATCCAAACAAAGGTATTTAACAGTGATGCGTTTTGGGCTGATTCCTTTGATCGTGGCAGAATCGCTGAGTTTTTAGCTAGAAAAATCGGTTCCCCAGATATGAAGCCCGATGAAATCTACTTGGCCGCTGCACTTTGTAACATCGGTAAAATTGTTGGAGCCCTTCTTAGGCCTGAACTCATCGACCGTATAGAGATGGTGGTCTCAGATCCTAAGAAGCAATGTACTTGGTCCGATGCTGAACTTTCTTTCCCAGAAGTAAGTCATGTACTTTTAGGTGAGATTGCATCGGCAATTTGGGGGCTGCCAGACTATATCATGGTAGCATCGAGATTTCATCACAGCGATCCCAAACCAGGCGCTAAACTAAAATCAAAGCTTTACCTTCCGGAATTAGTTTCTCTAGCAAACTCTTGTCTCCACTGGGTCAAGGGAAAGCCCGCTCGTATTGACTTTGGTCAATTTCAAAAAATACTTTCCGGATTCGAATGGAAGGAAAGTGATATTGAAGCCATGATGCCTGATATTAAGAAATGCCTACAGAGACCTAGGTAATCCTAGGTCTCTGTAAGAAAATAAGCGCTGTCGTCTTACTTAGGTTCTGAGAAGTTGTAGGGCTGCTTCAGGAGCTGCGTTAGCTTGCGCCTGAACAGACATGCCGGCTTGAGTCAAGATTCTCGCTTGAGCATAAGAGGCGGTTTCTGACGCATAGTCTACATCGGAAATCCGACTTTTAGCGGCAGAAAGGTTCTCATTGGAAATTTCGATGTTGGTTATTGTCGAGTTGAGGCGCGACTGCACAGATCCTAATGTCGAACGAAATCCAGCAATAGAATTTAGTGTGTCATCCAGTCTTCCAAACAATTCGTTAGTACCTGTTGGTCCTAATTCATTGGCACCACCTGCAGGGTCATCTGGTACAATCGAAATGTCATCAGATACAATCTTGTCGAGCTTTTCGCGCATGTTGCTTAAGTCTTCAAGGTTAATCGTGAGGACATCTGGATCTTTGCCTTCTGCGATGTCGGGTCGAGATCCATCTGGCCCTGCGCCTCGATTGGAGGCACCTACAAAGATGGAAATGGGCTTGAGTTCTTCCGGATTTAGTAGCTTAGAGCCGTTAAATTCAGTTGTGTCCACGATTCGGCCCACTTCCTGCCTTAACTGTTGAAACTCTTTATCAAGAAAAGATCTTTCTAAGTTTCCAATAGTGTCTGAGGCCGCTTGACTCGAAAGCTCTCGCATTCTCACCACGATGTTTGATACTTCGTTAAGACCACCTTCTGCAACTTGGATATAGGAAATGCCGTCGTTTGCATTTCTCTTAGCTACATCTAAGGATTTAAGTTTCGCTCGAAGTCTTTCAGATACGGCAAGTCCTGCTGCATCATCGGAAGATCGATTGATTCTCTGGCCCGACGCCAACCTTTCCATCGAATTTTCTTGAGCTGTCTGTGACTGCGCAAGAGCTCTTTGAGTCTTTAATGCCTGGATATTAGTACGAATTCTAATTCCCATAAAAAACCTCCTTGTATTAAATTAGGAAAAACTAGCGCAATAGAGCCAAAGCTTGTTCAGGGATTTGGTTCGCTTGCGACAGTACCGCGATCGAAGACTGGTTCATGATTCGAGACTGTGCAGTACGCGCAGACTCAGCCGCATAATCCACGTCACGAATTCGACTGTTCGCGCTAGATTCCGCTTCAATAGCTGTGGAGATAGAAGTAACACTCGATTCAAGACGACTTTGTAGAGCACCAATATTTGCTCTTTCTTTTGCCAACTTATCAATGACCGTATCTACATTTCCAAGTTTTGATCTGATGTTTTCAAGACCTACATCGTGTCCATCTTCAGCACCAATTTCATCTCCGGTTCCAATACCCATGTCTTCAAAATTGAATCTCAGACTTTCCAGGTTCATGGAAAGAGTGTCACGGTTTTGAGTCGGATCGGTTCCATTGACACCGACTTGGATGACATACTCTGTTAGATCTTTTCCTTCTGTTTGGGTGAAGAACTTGTTACCGTTAAATTCTGTAACGTTTGCGGTTCTTTGAAGCTCTTGGGCTAATTGCGAGTATTCCTTGTTTAGAAACCCTCTTTCTTTGTCTCCCACCGTGTCAGATGCAGCTTGAACGGTTAGTTCCCGCATCCGAACCAGCATATTTGACATTTCTTGCATTCCGCCTTCTGCAATCTGCACCATGGAAACCGCGTCATTGGCGTTTCTTCTGGCTTGACCAAGACCACGGATTCTTGCTCGAAGATTCTCAGAAATAGCTAAACCGGCGGCATCATCTTTAGAATTGTTGATGCGATAGCCGGAAGATAGCTTTTCCATGGAGTCTTGAAGCTCTCGATTGTTTTGGCTCACGTTTCGTTGAGCGACTAGCGATGACACGTTGGTTCTAATTCGTAATCCCATAAAAAACCTCCATCCATTGGATAAACACCGCTTTCCTTGAAAGGGCGGCAAGTCACCTGACTTACAAGCAGTTCATCGTGGATTTTGTTTTTAGCTTTAGTTTTTTTTTGATAAATGACAAAATCAGCACTTAGTGCCTGTGTCGCCTTCTAGTTGTGGTCAATTTTATGAATCATATTAGCGCTCTATGCTTAACCTGGTCAGATACTACGGTAAAAAAAGTGCTGAAAAATCAGCGGCTTGGAGTGGCTGTTTCGGGAGGCCTTGATTCCACTGTACTTCTTTGGAATATTTGGAGTTTTGCCAAAAATCACCCGGGGCTAGAAATATTTTGTGCGCATGTCAACTTTGGACTTCGCGGTGAGGAATCTGAGGGTGATGAGCGCTTTCTAAGGGGTCTCTGTCGTGATTTAAATATCCCTCTTTTTGTAAAAAAAGCGTCCCACACTGATCGACCGATAAGAGGGATCCAAGAATGGGCTAGAAACCTAAGACATCAATGGTTTCGAGATCTTTTAGAGGATGGAGCTTTTCTGGCATTGGGCCATAATCGTGACGATCTTAGAGAAAACTCATTTTTTCGTTCCCTTCGGGGCTACCCTGAGGGCTCTCTTCTGGGAATGAGCGAGAGAGATCAATCTTTGATAAGACCCCTGTTAGGCTTAAAAAGATCTGAAATTGAAGCTTTTGCCACACAAAACAAAATTTCTTGGCGAGAAGATTCCTCTAATTCTAAAAATATCTATGCGCGAAACATCATTAGAAACGAGATTTTTCCGGCTTTGGAGAAAGCTTCACCTGGGGTGGTAGAGTCGCTATTTAAGATTATTTCCCAAAACGATGTCTCCACAAAGATGGCCCTTCCAGAAGCAAGGTTTGCCGTCCTACCCCATACGACTCTGGAAATTGCTCTCACAAAAGGCGGTTTCTTGTACTTTGAAAACCTCAAAGAAAAGATCATTTTTGTCGCGTCGGGCGCCAAACCTTTAAAAGAATCCTCGGTAATTCTTCGAGAAGATGGTATTTATTATGGGCCAGACAAATCCTGTTTGCCTATTTTGTGGTCAGACCTGGGTGAGAATAAATTGCCGGTTGGCGATTTACTAATCTGGAAACGGATTTAAAATGTAAGGATAGCCAAGTGCGACCTTTCTTTGGAGAAGATGATGGCCAATATACCTACCAATCGACAAAACCAAAATTCTAAAACGTGGATGCTCATTATAGCCCTAGGCATCGTCCTATTTGTGCTTTTGCAATCTATGATTGTTAAACCAGAGGGCTACCAAAATAAAGGCTTTAGTGAGTTTATGTCTGCCGTAAATCTTCCAGCAGACCAAGATGATAAAATCGTTGAGGTAACTTTTCGTGGCCAAGTGATGCTGGGCAAAACGAAAAATGAAGCTAAAGTCAAAACAACGGGACCGCTTGCTGATTTAAACCTTCGAAAAGAACTCGAAGAAAAAGGCGTCAAAGTTACTTATGAGGCTCCGGAAGAGCAAAGCTGGTGGAAGGCATTCTTAATCCAAGCGCTACCTATCATATTTTTTATTGCGCTTTTCTTCTTTCTTATGCGCCAACTGCAAGCAGGTGGTGGCAAGGCGATGTCTTTTGGCAAAAGTCGCGCAAAGATGGTTACCGAGCATAATCCCAAAGTAACATTTGCAGATATCGCTGGAATCGACGAAGCCAAATCAGAACTGCAAGAAGTGGTGGAATTTCTAAAAGATCCTAAAAAATTTACGCGGCTTGGAGGTCGAATCCCTAAGGGCGTGCTTCTTGTTGGATCTCCAGGAACAGGAAAAACTTTAATTGCAAAAGGTGTCGCTGGGGAAGCGGGAGTTCCGTTCTTTAGCATTTCAGGTTCCGATTTTGTGGAGATGTTTGTTGGTGTAGGTGCAAGTCGTGTGCGCGATCTTTTTGAGCAAGCTAAAAAGAATGCTCCTTGTATTATTTTCATTGACGAAATCGACGCCGTAGGTCGCCAACGTGGTGCTGGTTGGGGGGGCGGCCATGATGAGCGCGAGCAAACCTTGAACCAACTTCTTGTGGAGATGGATGGGTTTGAAGCAAATGAAGGTGTCATTATCATTGCAGCTTCCAACCGGGCTGATGTGCTTGATCCTGCTCTTTTACGTCCAGGAAGATTTGATCGTCGCGTCATCGTTCCCAAACCAGATGTAAAAGGTCGCCTGGCCATATTGAAAGTTCATGCTAAAAAGTCTCCCCTTGCCGCTGATGTCGAACTTGCAAAAATTGCTCAAGGGACACCAGGATTTTCGGGTGCAGATCTAGAAAATCTTGTGAACGAAGCCGCACTTTTTGCAGCTCGCCTTTCCTGCGAAGCTATTACTATGGAGCACTTTGAGCTCGCCAAGGACAAAGTTTTAATGGGCCCAGAAAGAAAATCTATGGTTATGAGTGAGGCTGAAAAAAGAAACACCTCTTATCATGAAGCCGGTCATGCTCTGGTAGGCCTTAAGTTGAAAAATGTAGACCCCGTTCATAAAGTAACGATCATTCCTCGGGGACAAGCGCTAGGGCTTACCGTGATGCTTCCAGAAGAGGACCGGCTTACCATCACACGAGAGTATGCGGAAGAAATGATTATGTATGCCATGGGTGGGCGCGCCGCTGAGGAACTTATTTTTGGTAAGCAAACCACCGGTGCCAGTGACGATATTCACAAGGCCACGCAAATTGCTCGCAAAATGGTTTGCCAATGGGGCATGAGCGATTCCATTGGGCCCCTAGCCCTTGACAATAGAGAAGGTCAAGAAGTCTTTATGGGCCGGGATTTCGTTCAGGGTAAAAACTTCTCTGAAAAGATTGCCGCTGAAATCGATAAAGAGATTCACCGTATTGTCACCACGGGTTACAAGAACGCCTTTGATCTTTTAAAAGAAGATCGAGCAACTCTAGAAAACCTTGCGGAAGCCCTCCTCATTAAAGAAACCTTACTTGGCCCAGATATGAAGAAGATCATCGCTGGTGAAAATGTGGTTACTGCTGAAGAAAAGCAGCTGTGGGAAGAACGTCTCGACAAGGCTTCTAAAGCTAAAGACATTGGTTTGACTGCGGAGGCCTAGTCTCTTGGCTCTTTCTGATTTTAAAATATTAGGCGTCATGAATGTGACGCCTGATTCATTTTCAGATGGGGGCTCACATCAATCTCCTGAGCTCTTTTTAGACAGGGTTCGCACCCTCATTGCCGAGGGAGCAGACTATCTTGATGTCGGTGCAGAATCTACCAGGCCCGGGGCAACGGCCATATCTAGTGGGGAAGAGTGGACTCGATTAGAAGATAAGTTAGAGCTATTGAAAGTATTTTCTATTCCCATCTCCCTAGATACAATGAAGGAAGACGTTGCTATCAAAGCGGTGGAAAAATTCTCAATAGCCGTCATAAACTCTATGTCGGGCGCTTTTTCCAATTCCTGCTTAAAAGAGCTTCTTCGCATTTCCAAATTGAGAAACCAGACTCTAAGATTTTGCGCTGGCCATATGCACGGCTCTCCCGAGACCATGCAAGATAACCCCTTGCGGGCAGAAGATGTCTTATCTGTTGTAGATGACTTCTTTAAAAGATCCCACGCGACGCTTTTAGAGGCTGGCTTTTCAAAGGACTGTATTATTTTGGATCCTGGCATTGGTTTTGGAAAAACGGATCCGGCAAATTTTGTCCTTCTTGGAAATACGGTTTGTTGGTCAAATGTATATAATCTAATGATAGGGGTATCTAGAAAAGGTATCATCGGTCGTATGTTGTCCATTTCGGAGCCGAGTCTTCGAGATCCTGGAAGTAAAGTTTTAGAGGCAGCACTTGCCCTTATGGGAGCATCTCTGGTTCGCACCCATGATGTTAAAGGACTTGTGAAAGTTAGGCAACTTGCGAGGGAGGCGTAATGTCGGAAATTGTGGGACTTCTTGGGCCATGGGCCATAGTCGACATCTTGATCATCTCTGCCATTATTTACCAGATTATGAGCCTCATCCGAGGAACGAAGGCAGCTCAGGTATTGACAGGAATCCTGGTCATTTTGGGTACTTTTCTATTCTCTAGCGTAGTTCCTCTCACCACTGTCAATTGGGTCATGGGTAAATTTTATTCCTCTTTTTTGGTGATTATAGTTATTTTGTTTCAGGATGAACTTAGAAATGCTTTGTCAAGGATTGGAAAGAAACCCATAGTTTCTTCGTCAGAGGGACAAACACCTTCTCGAATTATTGAAGAAGTCGCAAAATCTGCCATCAGTCTTGCTTCTAAAAATACAGGTGCACTCATCGTATTTGAAAGAAATATTCTTCTTTCTCGATTTATAGCCGTCGGCACGACCATTGACGGAGTTGTCTCGAAAGAACTTTTAATGTCTATTTTTCAAACGACTTCGCCTATACACGATGGAGCTGTGATCATTCAAAATGGCAAGATCGCTGCTGCGGGATGTTTTTTGCCCTTGGCAAAAAGCGATGGCCATTCGGCGATTCCCGGCGGCACAAGGCATCGAGCCGCGGTCGGCATTAGTCTGGAAACGGATGCTTTGGTCATTTTGGTGTCTGAAGAAAAGGGGACCGTTTCCTTAGTGGCCGATGGTCATATTTATCCCAAACAAACCACAGAGCAAATCAAAGTCAAGCTCTCCCAGCTCATGCGAATTGATTCCCAGGCAAGCCATGAATCCAATTTAAAAACAGTTTTTGAACGCCTTGGCAGATGGAGGGGTTAAGCAAGAATGAAGACTTTTTTAGCTAGATTAACCTACAACCTGAGCTACAAAGCCACAGCGCTTTTGTTGGGATCTATGCTTTGGTATTTTGTGCAAGGAGAAGAGATTGTCGAGGTCAATAAAAAAATAGCCGTAAATATTGTTGTAGATCCGGGACTCGTTGTAAAAGGTTCCAAAGTTCGGTATCTGGAAGCGACTATCAAAGGACCAAGAGTCCTTCAAAGCTATTACATTAGTCAATCCATAGAAGCTCAGTTGATGATTCCCAAAGGTAGAATGGGCGCCCAAGAATTTCGCATAGAAAAGCACATGATCGAAGGTTGGAATCCAAAGCTGGACATCGTGATTCATGATCCCATAGTGTCTATTTTTATCGATCAAAAGATATCTCGTTCGATTACTCTTAAGGCGATGACTCAAGGTCTTCCTGGTTCGGGCATGACCGTAGAAAAAATTGAATTAAAGCCAAATAGTGTGATGGTGACTGGACCGAAGTCAGAAATTGACAAAACACCAGAAATCTCGACCTTGCCTTTAGATATTTCTGGGCTGAAAGCATCACAATCCATGGAGTCGGGTCTTGTTTTGGACTCAGCTAAAGGATTAACCGCATCTCCTGACCGCGTTACAGCCCAAATCCAGTTAGGTGAAAGTCGCGTTAACCGCCAGTTTATTTCTATCCCTTTGTCTCTCGAAGGCGCCAGCAAATCTACTGCTTACAGCCCTAAGTTTGTAAGCATTGTTTTACAAGGCACAAAGAAAAGTATAGAAGCAGTCGAGCGCAAGGAGATTCAGGCTTTTGTCGATGCCAGTGAGCTTCCACCTGGATCCCATCACCGGAGAATTCAGGTCAAAATACCTGTAGATACCACCTTGATTGAGACGATGCCAAGCGAGGCCTTGGTAGAGATTCACCAAAATACGCGCCGCTAATTCTGAAAGGAAACATAAAATGGGAAAACTTTTTGGCACAGATGGTATTAGAGGAAGGGCAAATTCCTACCCTATGTCTCCAGAGTTAGTTTTAAAGCTCGGACAAGCCATCGGTACCTATTTCCAAAAACAGCACGATCGCCCCAAAATTTTAATTGGCAAAGATACCCGGCGGTCAGGATATATGCTCGAACAGGCCCTATGCTCCGGCATGTGTTCTGTGGGTGCCGACACCTTGTTTCTTGGCCCACTTCCAACACCAGGGATTGCTTATTTGACTCGAGGCCTAAGGGCAACTGCCGGCATCGTGATCTCAGCCTCTCATAACCCTTACTATGACAACGGCATCAAAATCTTTGGAAGTGATGGGTTTAAAATCGCGGACAGCGCAGAGCTTGAGTTAGAACAAATGGTCTTGTCACTCGACCTCTCAAAAGAGCTCCCCACCGGAAAAGGGGTCGGAACAGCCCGACGCATTGATGATGCCATTGGTCAGTATGCCGTATTTCTAAAAGAGCAGTTTCCGAAACATCTTACCCTCGAGGGCATGCGAATCGTTTTAGACACGGCCCATGGGGCAAGCTACCGAGTCGCGCCAAAAGTTTTTGAAGAACTTGGGGCCGAGCTATTTGTGATCGGAAATCATCCCGATGGAACCAATATCAACCATCAAGTGGGAGCCCTCCACCCTCAAGAGCTGGCCGAGAAGGTAAAACTTTATAAAGCTGACATTGGTCTCGCCTTTGATGGGGACGCCGATAGACTGGTGGTCGTCGATAATAAAGGAGAAATCGTTGACGGGGATGAGGTTCTAGCGATGTCGGCCCTGCATATGATTCAGGAAAAAAAACTCAATCAAAACACTTTGGTGGCTACGATTATGAGTAATATGGGCTTGGATCTTGCCCTTCAAAAGGTCGGTGGAAAGGTTTTTCGTACTCAAGTGGGTGACCGTTACGTCATGGACGCCATGAGAAAAGGAAACTTTAATCTGGGCGGCGAACAGTCTGGGCACATCATATTTAAAGATGCAGCCACGACCGGTGACGGCATCTTAGCAGCACTCAAGATTTTAGAAATTGTTTTAGAGCGCGGCAAGTCTGTCCATGAGCTTAAGTCGGGAATGAGTCGCATGCCTCAAGTGCTCAATTCCTTTGAAGTAAAAGAGAAAATCGCCTTTGAAAATTTGCCGAAGTTTGCTTCTTTTTTAAAAGACTGCGAAACTTCGCTGGAAGGCGTAGGGCGACTTGTTGTGAGGTATTCAGGGACCGAGAATAAGGCTCGGGTTATGGCAGAGGGCCAAGATGAAAAAGCGGTCGAACTTATGGTTGCAGAACTCTCAAGTTTATTACTCCGGGAAATCAATGAGACCAGTCAAAAATGAAGCCTCTAACTATGAAGAGTCCTAAACTGCTCAGCCCTGAAATAAAATGGTCTGGTACTTGGACCCTTTTAGCGACTGCAGAGTTTGCAGAAGCTGGGCTGCCGGAATGGGCAGGCAGAGTCGCCCAGGAGTTGGAATCAAGTCGCCTAAATTCAAGGAAGCCTTTTTGCTTGTGGCTCTTAGGAGAAGTTGGGGCAGGTAAGACTACATTTTGCAAACCCTTGTTTACAGAGCTTGGGGTTGACAGAAATATTGCGGTCACATCTCCCACCTATACCTACTTAGCTGAATACAAAACTCAAAGTGGAATTTGGCTCGCGCATCTTGATCTCTATCGATCTGATTTCGAACTCGACATAGAAGACATCGTGGCAGAGGACTTGAGATCTTACGGCGGCTATATCTTAGAGTGGCCAGAAAGGATGGCGGAATCTTCGAAGCGCTTTCCTACCCATCTCCTTGAAATTGAAACCACTGACTTAGGTAGGCGTTATTCTTTTTGGAGTTACAAATCTTAAAACTCAAGGCTTTTCTCAGGTCTTACTTATTCTTTGGATTTCGAAAGTGAACTTGATGAGATCCCGATCTACGATGGGACCATTTGGATTCAATGGGCTGAGCTATCTTCAAATGAAGTGTCTTTTGGGAATTCTGCTTTAAAGGTAATTTTTTGCTTTACATAGATGAGATCGGCATCCGCAACAGATTTTTGATTCATGGCATAAAGAGACTTCCAACTTCCTTGCGACCCATAGATCAAGGCCGCAAGTTTGGAGAGTGAGTCTCCTGGCTGTGCAAAGATGGTGGCAACTCCATTAGGTTGTACACTAGGATAATCAGTTACTTTCTGGAACACTATGTTTCCATAGGCTTTGGCAAACTTTTTAGAAGCTTCATTTTTGACTTCAAGAATCAGCTTCTGCCCTGGCTGAATGCGATTTGCATCCTTAAGGCCATTTCTTTCTGAAATGTCTTGCCAAGAACCTTCGGGGCCATAGACCTTAAGGGCTACTTTGGAAAGCCAGTCTCCTTTTTTAACCGTGTATACAAAGGAGTTTCCACTCTTCTTAAGGGCTTCTGATTGCTTGGCGCTAGGAGCAGAGACCGGCTGTTCGGAAGCTACCTCACTAGATACAGCCGGACCGCTGGCCTCTGCCGACGAGGTTTCCGTCTCTGGTGATGCCGTCTCTGGAGACTTGGTTGCAGAATCCGCTGAAAAGCCTTCAGCTCCCTGATAACCATCTGTTTTCGCAGCTTCCAAGGCTGGAATATTTTGCGCTAAAGCACTATCTACACTGAGTTCCTGTGAAGGTTCAGTCATGGTTTGCCCAGAAACAGACGGCTCTACAGTTAATTGCTCTGCAACAGGAGTCTCTGCAACAGAAGATTGCTCAGCCACAGTTTTTTCAGGAGCAGGCTGCTCAGAGGCGGAAGGACCAGGTGTAGCCGCGGCGGAATCCATAGAGGCCGAAAAGGACTCATCGACATTGGCATCAGATAAACTGCCTTCCTCTAGATTTGGTTGTGCAGCATCTACAGTAGAAACAGGATCTTCCAACTGCTCATTAGACGAAGAACAAGACAAGTTTAGGGCCACTAATGCGCCGCCCAAAACAATCCCAAATCTCGTTTTGAAGTGTCTCAAAATCATTTTTATTCCCTTTCGAAAGATCCTCATTCTTGACGCGGAGGTGTTTCGGAAAAAAGCAAAGAGTCTTTAATAAAAAAAACAACATGCCAAGAATATTCTAGAATTTGCTGCCCATTACCGAATCTACCTGTGGGAGTAGCTCGAGTGCTGAAGGGATTTAAAGGGGCTCAATATTCGTATAGGCTTCGAAAATTTCTGTAGAAATGAGGTTTTTAAGGGATCTTTCCAAACCTTACTTTCTGCAAAAAGACGGCGTTTGCAGCTCATTCCCCGAAAAAAGACCGATTCATTTTTTATGTAAGACTTCAAAATAAAAACCATTTTTGGCTCTATTTTATGTCGGTGCTCGTTCGTCCCAAAAAAATGGGACGTCATTACAGACACTCATCAAAAAAGCAACTTCTATGTCGCCTACAAGTCGTGAAAAATACGGCGCTAATTTTGATATCTTCATTAAAATTTTTTTCTAAAAATAGTTCCCCATTCTTTTATTGATGGTAGATGGGATGGCTCACCTATCTGGATGCCAAAAAATCTCTGTTTACCTTCGCCCACATTACTTAGAAAGATCAAATAAATGATGGTACTTACATGGCTGGATAGGCGATATTTGTGGGGCTTTTGGCACCGTAAACCTCACTCCTTGCAGCTCGCTCGTGGGCGGCTTAAAAGTCACCTTTTCCCTTTAAAGCAATGAGGCACCTCAGCTGCAAAGCTTTGATAGGTTTGATGTTTCGGATAATTGTGGGACTTTTGGGTGAGTCGGGGAGGTGGTGTTTCTCTAAGACATAACTATCTAAAAAGGGTGATAATTTTGAAGGCGGGCACAAATCCAGCGAATTCATATCCATATAACCCCTTAAATATTCACTCCCATCAAGAATAGTTTTTGAACCGCCCAAGTCTTTGGGCTCAAATCTATCTGAAGATCGTTTCCTCCTTGGCGAAGAGAAACCCATAGGCCTACATGGCTGGCGCCATATAAAACTATGTCGTTCCTATCCGCCTTTTTCCTCTTTCAAAAGGGAAAGACTTGCGGTGGTCTCCAAATTTGTCACAACGGGAATGCAAACCAAAAATGACCTCTTGACGGGACTCCAAAACAACGTCAGGAGCCAGTACTTGAATTACTGGCGAAAAAGTCTAGATGAGCCCAAGCTCTCTCGAATCCAGCAAGCTAGGCCTTCTTTAATCGCAACAAAAGAGGTTACTGAAAGCAGCCCCCAAGCGATTCTAAGTTTGGCACCTTGACCGCCGGTTTTGGCAGGTGTTAAGACTACCTCGCTTTTTTAAATAAGGTTGAGGCGTGTCGCTCTCAGAATTCTCCCATAAATGCGAAGGTTATCCATGTCCATGAAACTGGCGATCTCTATTTTTTTGTTAGGCTCAGTTATAAGCTGTTCTAAATCCTCAGGTAAACGAAGCGGCTCTGGCAATGGTCCCTCGACCGATCAACCCAAGACCCCCGAAGAGGCTCTGGCAAGGCTTTCTCCCGAGTACCGTCAAAGCTATGACGCCTGGAAAGCCAGCATTGTAAAAAGCTGCTCTGCTGAGGAAGCTTTTTCAGATTTCAATATTGAGAAATTAGAGAAAAATCAGGACAGAAGTGTCGGTCTCGATGGGCTTTTGCTCCTAAACGGGAATTCCGGATCTTTAGTTTATTCCGATGGAGAAAAGGCAGCAATAGTCAGTTCCTATCAAACTGACTATTCAGACGAAGTTAGTAAATTGACCGAAGTGGTGACCATTAACGGAGTGGCCACCCAAATAGAGGCCGAGGCCCATCGCCGCGGCCTCGATTGTGAGCTCTTTGTTTTCGGTCAAAAGGTTTTTGAAACCAAGCTCGCTGCTAGCTTCAATATCGGCGTCGGAATGGGAGATAAGACTCCTTCTCCACTCGAAATCAAAGGCTCACCTACTATAAATGCCATTGGGCGGGCCGGACTCGGGGAATTTAAGAGTCCAGGTCTGAGTCCCGCACTGGCAAAAGAATTGGCGCCCCTGGAATCGACAAGGACCTTGGTAGCAGGTCAGCTCGGCATCCCTCCAAACCTTGCCAAGAGACTACTCACTCTTAAGCCTTCCTTGAGCTCTTGGTCTTCACTCAGAATTGCCGGTGACAAGGCGGCCCTTTGGACGAGCTTTAACGATTCGTCGATAATGGCTCCATTAGATTCCGTAAGAGACCTTGTAAACTTGGATACGGTTAGGCTTGCTTACGAGGTTAGAATACCTGTACCCGTTCTGGCATTTAGCAACGGTGCGAGTTCAAAGAGCCGTGGAACTCTTCCGGTAGCACTGGAATGGGAAGCAAAGAAAGGTCCAGAATCCTATTCTTATTCGGTGCATTCGACCAAGCCGGACAAATTGAAGCCTTATGACGCAGTAGAGGCTAGTGAGTGTGCATTAGATAGAGGTTACGGAATTGTCAAAGACTCAGCTCTAACGAACCAAATTACTCCCTCTGTGGTTTATATGCTGGCACCTTGTCAGATCCTGTTTGAAAACTTAGACTTAACTTTATCGAGCAATGGCGCCTATAAAACATTAATTCCTACGATCTTTTCTGGTGTAAAACCGTCGAGTTCATTTAGCTATATGGGGTGGGACCAAGTTCTTTCAGACCTCGCCATAAAAGCGCTCAAAGAAAATAAGAATCTCATCTTGGAACTTGATCCCCAAAGCAAAACGGTTCTAGTTCCAAACTTAGCTGCCATTTCAAGTCAGATTAGGACTCCTTTAGAACAGTCAAAGAATTTGGCTCCTGAAGCCTCTACTCTCTTTCTCATGGGCATGAACTGGGCCTTTAAAGACCTTCCCGTGTCCCCATCATCCATAGAGGAGATGATCCGAGCTCTAGACAACACTTATGTGGCTTTTAAACAGTCAACCCTTGCTTTAATTCAAACCTTAAGAGAATATCCAAATTCTTCTTCTG
Source organism: Pseudomonadota bacterium (assembly GCA_037142195.1). Classification (GTDB taxonomy): domain Bacteria; phylum Bdellovibrionota_B; class Oligoflexia; order Oligoflexales; family CAIMVM01; genus CAIMVM01. Next base: position 220,191 of record JBAXBA010000001.1, on the reverse strand, counting down.
CCGCGATTTCCTACGCTCTGAATCTAGATGATTCCTTTAAACAAGAAGCCACTAACGCACTCAGTCTTTCAAAAGATACGGGCTATCTCGATTTTCAGTTACAGGTATTTGATCAGATCCTACAACGGCAAATTTCTTTAGATCACTTGCGCGAATGGTCAACAAGACTTAGTGAGATAAAAACCGCCCTTAGCCCGTTTTCAGGTCTCGTTTCCATTAGGAATCGCCTGGTGGGTGCGACTGTTGCTTGGCTCGACACCAAGTCCGTGGAATATAGCGATCTTCCGCAAATTTATGCCGCCTTTAATAATGTGTCTGAAGCATTTCCCGAGAGCACAACAACTCTATTGGAGTCTCTAAAAAATTCTCCTAAAGCTCAACCTGAAAGTTTAACCTACGCTGCCAGCATTTCTCAAGAAATGAAAGACTTAGCTATTTTCATTAAAGACCAGAGCCTGAGCTTAGACTTAGATTCCTTTGGGAATAGCTTTTATAACAGCATCTTACAAAAGAAGGTTTCTCTAGAGGAGCTGAAACAACTCAAAGATACCCTTCAAGCTGCGAGGGAATTTAAAGCTCAAGAAACCGCCCGCGTTAAAGATCATCCAGAGCAAGTGAGTGAAAATGATTCTGATTTAAAGGAACTTATCAAGGTAGCGGTTAGTGAACTTTGGTCAAAAAAGGACTTTGAAGACATTGTGGTGATGTCTGAACTGGCTCAGACAACAAGTTGGTCCTGCGAAAGGCTTTTTGGCGTCAGCTCTCGCCTTGACTGCGTGGGCCTTGGGCCTATTTCCAAAGCCTCAGGTAAGTTGCTAAACCCCTCATATGGTTCAAGGTATTCCAACTTAGCCAAGAATTTTCTGGGCTACATACCGGTACTTTCTGAAAAATATTTGTTAAGTAAGGGCCAAGTTTTAGCTTCAACGTTTTTCTCTGACCCCATTTGGTCTAAGTGCGATCAAAATGCCTTTGCTGAAAAATCTGCTGGCGTGGACCAAGCGATGAAGCTTATTGCTAAGGAAACAGACCGAATCAAATTGTTGAATCTGGAAAAACAATTGCAAGGTCATCTAGAAGACTGCAGATAGGAAAGCCTGCTTTTGAATCTTCAATGACAGATCTTTAAATAAAAAGTGTCTATGGGCTCGGTGAAACGGGCCTATAGACGCTTTTTGTTTAAGAATCTTGCTCTAACATCCGCGAACAAGGACGGAAGTCGATGATATTTAATACAATTGGTATCTATTGGGGTTGGCTTTTGTGATTGCGAAGACTCAAAAAGTCCAGGGTGCCAGATCGCCACGGAACCCAAAAAAACTTAGTGAACTTGGCAGCTCTTTAGATCCAAAATGATATCATGCTCTTCTACTATCAGACGGCCATTTTTAAGTAAAACCTCCGTTTTAGCTAAATGACGCTCGGTCACTTTAGCATCAAAGTGAGACTTGAACTCGCCGCTAGAAAGTAGAAAGTAGGTCAATCTGGGCTCGAATACACTATTAAAGTCCCTATCGAGAACACCGGTGATTTCCTGACGGCCAAGCTTCTTCTCGCCTTGCGTCTCCACTGTGAATGTATAAACAAGCTTAAATTGATGAGCATCTTTAACCTCAAAAGAAGCCTTTTCCGTGATTAGGGAATTTCCTTTTTGGCTGGTGACAAAGCAACTTGCGGAAAGACTAGAAGACACCCCAGAAGCTGACTTGCTTGCGTCTCCCGCGTGAGAGGAATCTAGAGCGCTTTCCACATTTGCTTTTCCGCAAGAAATTCCGAAAAAAGCAGACGCTAGTGCCGCAGTAAATAGTTTCATGTGAACCTCATTTTAAACAGTTGGCCTCGAAAGTGAGGCTCTGCCTGTCCTTAAAGCAATCTCTATGCCTATGCTAACCATCTGATTTTTAAGAGTTCGATCGAACCCCTCTGTTCCCTTATTTGACAGCTGGATACCCAAGTCAGGAATTTTGCCTGCGAATTCTCTCTTTCCATCTCACTCCCGATTTCCCAAGTCCTGCTTTTAGGAAGCTTAAAAACTCGAGTTTAGTCCTAACAGTCCTCCGTGGGATTCCAAAAAGATTTGGGACGCCCACTATAGGTCGCCTTCTCTAGGAAAAGGAGAAACACCTCGAAATGTTTTAAGCAGCGTCATGAGTTAGGTTTCTTTTAGTTTCTTATGGTTTTTGATAAAGAATTCATAACGCCTGGATACTTCTTATGGATCTTCTTTTTTAGCCTATGGCGCTTTTTTTTTAGGGATTTTAGGGAGTGGATGGATATATTTAGTTTTTTAAATGACTCGAAGTCATGAAGCTGTCCTAGTTGCTTTTGGAATCTTCCAATATTAGAGGGACAATCCTCACGTCGCGCTTTAAAAATGTAGACTAAATTCCTGATAGAAATGCGAAGGCGATGAAAGTCTTTTTTGCTCTTGGGTTGTGACTTTTGGCACTTAAGGAGGAGCTTTCGAAGCACATGATCTGCAGGCTTAGGGACGAGAAGGGGGCTCTTCTGGGCCAGTAGATCTGTCAGCGTCTCAAGTCGACTCAAAATTTTTGGTCCCCGCCGAGACAGAAAGAGTGACAAAAAGACACGAATCTTTTTGCCTTCCTGCTCACGCAAAGCTTGGATAGGTTTTGTGTTAAGGTGATGTTTCTCGGCCCACTCCAAACTCACATCTAACTCTCGTCCATAGCTCAGAGCGGCTCCCAATTGCTTCATATGAACCGCTATTGACTTCAGGTTTTGAATCTGGGAGGTCTTGTAGTCATGACGAAGGACCCAACAAAAGGCTCTCAATTGCCTAGCACATACTCTAACTTGATGAAGATTTTCTATTCTATCGCCGGACTTAGCAATGAGGCCATGAATGGCAACCTTCAAATTCTGAACCTCTTCGGCCAGATCAGCCGCGATATTCATGCTGCAATGTCCTCCGAGTCAGGAACAGCCCTTTACTAAACAGCAAAAATGAGGCCAGGCTCTGAGGTGGCACTTAGATTGCAGTTCCCTAGAACCTACCTTGCAAGGAGTTATCATGAAAATCAAAAACTTTATGACGAGAGACGTTACTTGTGTAGGTCCTAACGACAGTTTAAATAAAGCTTATGAAATCATGTGCGAACAAAAAATTCGCCACCTTCTCGTTGTAGAGAGCCCCAACCAACTTGTGGGACTCCTATCTGAAAGGGACATCCTTCTCCGCGCTGTATACGTTGGTGGTTTTATCAATGTTCCTGAAATTAACGTGGGCTTGGCCATGACCACCGAATTGGTGACCTGCCATCCGAACCATCAAATGCATGATATTGCGGAAATCATGCTGCATCGGCGGATTGATGCGGTTCCTGTAACGGACGCCTCGGGAGAAGTCTTGGGAATCATCACATCTGCGGACTTTATCAAAATTGCGGCTAGTAGCGACCGAACGGAACTATCAAATTAAGGAATCAAGATGGGAGACCTCGCTAAGAACTCCTAGTTCTTGGATAGGAGCGAATCCGTTTCCTAAGTAGCGGCAAACCGAATGGATTGTAATAGAACGTTAGGGTTTACGGCTGGGTGGTTTGTGACTTTTTAGCCTTGTACACTCGAAAGCATCAACTGGATACTCGGCCCCAAAAACAATGGGAAGTGATTTTTTAAGAATAACAGCAATCCGTTTCAACCAATATCAGTTTCACTTGATCAAGCCCGGGGCGGTCATTTTATTTTAAGGGAAAATTAAGGCTGATGTTGTGATGGAAAGGAAAAATGGCGCGCTCGGAAGGATTCGAACCTCCGACCCCCAGATTCGTAGTCTGATATTCTATCCAGCTGAACTACGAGCGCGTATTTAAGGACCATTTCACACATGGCACGGCAGCTAGGGCCGGCGCAGAACGGTTTATAGCCAACTAAAATGCACCGCGCAACTACATTCTGCAAAATATTCTTCAAGCTTCCTAGAAATCAATAATACTCTCTCCTTTTTAGAACGGACCATTTGATTTGCACCCCCTAGAGGCTGAAAGGTTAACTTCTAAAAAAACCTCTGCGCTTGACAAAAAGAGCTGATTCGACATACATTCTAAAGGTTTACAAGAAACGCAAAGGCATGCTGAAAGCGCCCTTAGGCCTGCCGTTTTGGCCTTGACGGGCCGCCTGGCCTATGATACGAGTCTGCCTTTTTCAGTGAAACCCGCAAAAACGAGAGAGTTTATGTATCATCTAGGCCATGTAGAGCTTCATGCAAAAAGAAAAATGGTTCGCCATGAACTGGAAATCATTTCTGCCGCCCGCGTCAGATCTCTTAAGCAAAGTAAGCATCTGATTTTCTATTCGACTGTCAAATCTCTCCTTTCTAGGCTTCCCTTCTCTCGCCCGATTTTTGCACGACCGAGTCATAGAAAACAGATCCTCTAATTTTCAAGTCCAAGGGAATGCTCAAGACGGCTTTCTAACAAATCCCAATTCTTTTTAATTTGCCCCATCATTTATGGGGTCTTTTTTTGTCCAAATTGTAGATGACGCCTGGGCACCATGAGATTGCTGCTTTTTTCTTGATCTTGGTTGCGTCGCTCAGTCGCAAAGATGTGCCGCAAGACCGAGTGTTGGCGTTGTGCAAGATCTGCGAAAATGATTTTCGAAAGTCTTTCTTTAGGTGAGTAAAGGCTTCCTTAGCGAAATTACCAATAGCTACTTTGTCGTCTATGACCGGTGGTCAACGCTCACTTAAAAAAAGCTTCAAGCCACAACGAATGCGTTACCACATTGTTTTTGGGACTAGAATCCCGCATTTAATTGTGATGTTGCTGCTATTTAATGGGATCTAGTGCCTTACAGGGCACCTCACATTCTAAGACACCTTCTCAAAGATGGCCCTAGAAGGTTCGGCGCTATTGACCGCCACTTTCGTTTGTTGGTGTCCTAGAGACAGATAGGAATCTTGTGGACTTACGCCGTATATGGATACGGCCTAGAATAGGTTTTCAAGTTGCGGTTTTTGAGTTACAGATCATTTCGAGCAACAGTCAAAAACCCTCGCCAAATATTTGGGTCAGTGCTATCGGTGGTATGCATGGCGTTCCAGAGATCTTCTGAGCGAATCCAGACAGGCTCATATTTGTGTTGTGCTACATCTAAAATTAAAAATCGATCTGCTTTAGAATGGTATGCTGCCAAGGGAGAGTGATGTCCGCCTCCCTCTTGAAATGCGCTCTTTCGATTGTAATTCACTATTATGGAATCATTTTTATTTTTAAGATTTTCAATGGCTATGGATTTAAATTGTTCCCTTGAGGTGATGTTAGAAGGGTAGACGTGGACTTTGGCACCATGAGAAGACAGTAGCGCACCCAACTGGGAAAGCGTCAGCCCATTTTTTTGAACCTCTTCACGACTTGCCATTTTGCGATCTGTTGGTTGGAAGAAATTGTCTTGCGTAAAAACTTGATAGTTGTACTGAGCGACCAACGGAGCTGAAATTTTAAGGGCGTTTAGCACTGTGACTGCGCTTGCAATCCCACAGAAAGTTGTTGTTTGTTGCCATTGAAAGAAAGACAGAAGCGGCAGAAGATCTGCCCTCGCATCGGCGGTATATGCCAAGCTCTCTCCCTCAGGTGTGGTGAGGCCTATGAGCTCCTTAGCCAGCGGAAGACTTCGCTCCCTCAAAGGCGCTTCTGTATACCCCTCGGAGCGGGCGGATGGCTCGCCCTGATTGTTATTTACACAGCCCTGCGAGCAACTGACCGATATCAGGATCAGAGAAAGAAATGACAAAACGTTATTCTTGAAGTCAGTCATGTGGGCACCTTCGTAGAGTTCAGGGCTTTTTAATGGGAGCTTGTTTGATTCTATTTTAGCAAGTCAGACTGACAACTTCATCTCGTGTCTATAGAATTAGGATGTTTATCTTTTCGTTTATTTTGTATTTTCAAATGGAAATGATATCTTTTTAAAGATTCCTTTATGGGAATGCTTTCCTTAGCGACCTTGATCGGGGAAGACTCTGAAATGCTGAACACTTAAGCAAAGCAGGCTTTTTTCTTTCTAAATTTCGACTTGTTTGAGAAAGTTTCCAAAAAAATTCCCTCTTTATTTTATCAATTAATGGATTCTTCTACTTGCAAAGAAGGAAACCTTCGCTAACATGTCAATAGTTGTTCACATGTTAAACGGTTTTGATTGTCTATGGAGATTTCTCTATGAATAGTGGTTCGATTTGGGTGCGCAGTCGTCAGTATGATCTCGCCTTTATTATGGGAGGAGCTCTACTCACTCTTCTCGTGCCATTGGCTGGAATAAGCTTTCCCGCTCTTATCCCCTTATTCCTATGGGCCTGGCTGGTTCTTTTTGAAGGATCGCATTTTTGGGCTACTTTTAGTCGTACCTATATCGATAGAGATTTTAGAAGACAGAATCCTGGTTTTCTCACATGGAGCCTAGTATTCTTCCTATTTCCTATTTTAATGGTTCTTTTAGATCATCAAAATTCTGGGTCTCATTATATGGAATTATATGGATTTTTTATTTTCCTCTGGAGTCTCTACCACAATGCTCGCCAGCACTTTGGCTTTATGAGTATCTACAGCAACAAGTCCGGCTTACCAAGCTCCATTAAAGACCGATTTAGGTTCGGTATTTTTGCCGCTGTGATTGCACCTCAAGTCTTCTTTCTCATAAATCTTAAATTTCAGTCTGTATTTCCTTCTTTTCCCAAGAAAGAGGCTATGGATCCTGCTTTGGGCTTCTTTTTTAACTATGCGCCCAAAATTGCGACGGCCATAACTCTTCTGTATTTAATTGCCACTTATCTAAAATCAAAACCGTTCGCAAATAAAAACGGCGGCAATGTGCCTTTTCTTTATGGGATGGTATGCTTGATTTTTTATTCCGTGATGTTCTATGTCGTTGCCCCTTTAGAGCCGTTTTATAGTGCCGCCGCGAATGGAGCTCAGGCTTTCATGGTCATTGCCATTATGAATTCTCTTTTTCACAATATTCAGTATCACGCCATCGTGTGGCACTACTCCCATAAGCGTTATGGGGAAGGAAGATCTCAATCAGACGACTATGGATTAGCAAAATGGGTGGGGGGCAGCTTCCTTCGCTATAGCGTTGTAGCGCTCTTTTTTGGTGGGATTTTTGCGGGCATCGTTTGGAATCTTGGAGATTGGCCTTCCGCTTTCGGAAACTATACGCCAAGCACTGCCTCTACTTGGGCGTACTGCCTATTTTTAGGAATTATAGGCCACCATTTTTATCTGGATCAAAAAATTTGGCGTCCAAGCCAACAACAGGAGCTACAATCCTACCTCGGGCTCAAGCAGTCCCACATGAAGGCTTCGGAAGTTTAATTGGAAATGTCAGTCATCAGGCATTTTACAATTTCCCTCAAATGCCAGTGACTACATTTAGATCCCCTTGAACCCGCTGCGCAACCCTGCATAGCGGGTTTTTTAGGCCTCGCGATTTAATTAAGTTGCTGGTTTATACTGCCACCGCGGTCGGACTCAGAGACTTTTGAGTTTGGCTCTTGAGATCTATAGATTTACGCTACATGAAACTCACACAAACTTGTACATGGCTGGAGGTTCATGTAGCGAGATTTTTATGTTCTTGTGCGATTTCTTTCTATCCTCCTTTGCAGAAATGACAGAAAACATAGCTTCCTTAAATCCACGTTCACACCTTTCGCTGCCCCTGTAATGATTCACAGTTAGAAGAAAAGTGATCAAGTAGCATCTGTTTTTGATTGGCTATTTCATCTCTGCGGGATTAGCGCTTATTAAAAACATCTCGCGGAAATACTTGCTACCACAAGTGACAATGGGCTCCCGTGAAAAGGACTTGAGCAAAAGCAAGGTATTTTTAAAGAAGCTTTGGAAAAATTATGACGGGATTGAAAATGCCATTTTTGGTCTCAGGTTGGGAATGAGCTTATTTGCTCTTCGAGGGAAACCAGGTTGGCGGAAAGGGAGGGATTCGAACCCTCGGTACAGTTACCCGTACGCATCCTTAGCAAGGATGTGCTTTCGGCCACTCAGCCACCTTTCCTAACCCTTATGATCGATTCTTTTTGGTGCTGCTGGCGGAGGAAGAGGGATTCGAACCCCCGATAAGCTTACGCCTATAACGGTTTTCAAGACCGCCGCCTTCAGCCACTCGGCCATTCCTCCACATCGGCACCAATGGGAACCAGGCGAAAAACTAGCAGCAAATGTCGCTCTAGGCAAGCACTCAATATCTGCTGTTACATCTCGGGTACGATATGCCCAAGAATGGTAGCGGTATTTTTAACAATCCGTTTTATTTCAGCTTTTTTCTCGCCTGAAGGCAGCCAGATATAGCCAGAGTTGCTTGCTTTTTCTTTGAGCACTTCTTCATTGTTGGCCAATAAGACTTTCGTAGTCCCTTCATCCTGCTGGGAGACCCGAACACTCACTTTGTTTCTAAGGGTTTGCCCTTCTAAATAGAAGCTATCCCAGTCGGTAGAGATGACTCCTGATTTCTCATCAAGAACCAGGATATTGTAGTTCTTCCCTAATACGTCCAATAGGGCATTCCAAACTTTAGTTTTCTCGGATGGAATCATAAAAGTGACTTCATCCACTACTTTAACAGAATGCACATCTTGTGGCTCTTTGGCCTCACTTGATTTGACACTCGTGGGCTGATCTAGTGACTCATTTCCGCCAGAAAGAAGCCCCTTAAATTGGGCGCATCCGGAGATTAATAGAATGAAAATAGTTTTTAACAGAGGTTGGCTCCTTAGCAAAGTCGACTCCTATTAAGTATACCGTATTTTATCTCTCTGAATAGAGCGTCAAAAACACAAATGCATTCTGGTATCAAAAAGGCGGCTTAGTGCCGCCTTCAATCTTACTTAGCCTAAAAGCTCTTTAACCACTTCACGTTCGGCCAGAAGCTCGTCGGTAGTCAATTTAATCTTCGCTTTGGTGAAGTCAGAAAGTTTAATGCCCTCAACCACCTCCCAATCCTTGCCATTAGAGCGAAGAGGAAGAGAGAACATAAGACCTGAGGGTATTCCATAGTGCTTGCCATTAGACGGCACAGCAGCGGAAAAGAAGTCTCCTGGCTTGGTTGGATTTAGGAGGTTCTTGACGTGATCAATGGCAGCGGAAGCGGCGGAAGCGGCTGATGACTTGCCGCGTGCATCGATGATGGCAGCTCCACGTTTTTGAACCGTAGTAAAGAAATCAGTTTCTAGCCACTTGCGATCCGTTAAAACGCTCGTAAGAGGCTTGCCATCAATAAGGGCGTTTTCAAAATCAGGGACCATGGTAGAGGAATGATTTCCCCAAATAGCCATATTTGTAACTTGACCCACTCCCACTTTTGCTTTGGCGGCTACTTGCCATTTGGCTCGATTTTCATCGAGTGCCGTCATGGCTGAAAAGCGGGTAGGGGGAATGTCTTTACAGTTGTGTTGAGCAATGAGGGCATTCGTGTTGCAAGGGTTCCCTACGACCACAACTCTGACATCACTGGCAGCGCGATTGAGAGCTTTTCCCTGTCCTACAAAAATCGGTCCATTTGCCCGAATCAAATCATTTCGTTCCATTCCTGGGCCCCTCGGCATGGAACCTACAAGCAGCGCCCAATGAATTCCATTAAATGCCGCTTCAGCATTGTCATGGATATGAATCCCTGCAAGAGTCTTAAACGCACAATCTTCGAGCTCCATGGCGGTACCTTCCGCAGCCTTGATTGCTTGAGGAAGCTCTAACATATGGAGATGTACCGGGGTGTCTTCACCAAATACCTCTCCAGACGCTAATCTGAATAGGAGGCTATAACCAATTTGACCGGCGGCACCTGTAACTGCAACGTGGACTGGCTTTTTCATGCAAGGGCTCCCTAAGTGTTAATGCCATCGTCTTTAACTAAGGCCAGATGAGCTGGCTTTTTTGGCGAAGGCTGATCTGTATTGATAGTCCAATACGAACTGTTTGGCAAAAATTCTTTATACTCGCTCCAGTGCACGGCTTTACCGTCACCATCCGTGAAATGAAGAACCTTTGCTTTGCCCCCTGATTTTATTTTGTTCAAACAGGTTTCGCAAGCCGTAACGTCGCTTTTGATTTCGCCCTGTTTGATTTGAGCCATGGCTTTTTGTCCCTTATGCGGTCTCGAGCAGAAATAGCAGTGGTGAGTCTCGGAGGACTCTGGAGCTTCTTTTTTCCCAAGAAGCCGATCAATATCTTCGGCGATAAAAACCGCGGAATTAAGAGACAGAGGGTCTAGCCGGCCCTCTTTTTTGAGCTGGTTCAAAAGCTCAAGCAGGTGCTCCAATGTGCGGGCAGCCTTTTCCATTTGTTCTAAGGGTATCGTCTGGCGGTTGAGGGCGGCCTCTAAAGCACCCTTGGAGCGTTCCACCCGGGCCAGAAGGGTAGCCAAAGTGGCGCCTCTCCCCTTATTTCTTTTTGGCGGCGCGGTTAATACCTTGGCTGCGAAAGCCCCGAGTGCTATCGCGAAAAGCAGGATTAATATTAGTTCCGTCAGGTTACCCACAGATGTCCATATTCCCCTAAAGTCTCTTACATTATAGCCGATCTTGGACTCATTGTGGGGGTGATGGAATGATTTCCTATGAGACCAGGCGGCACTTTTTTAATACAATCGTAGCTAAGTATAAAGATTATTTAACTTTATATGCTTTTTTAAATAACGGCTCTACCGAGGGCTGCGTCGACTTTGGTGATTTTTACTGGGAACAGCTTTACCACTCTATCCACAACGTCGAAATCAAACTAAACCGCGGCTATTAATGAATCCATGACTCCGTCCTATGAGTTCATCCGAGAGATTTGGGCCAGAACAACAAATGCCCTAGACCTGCCTGCTCCCTAATCAAAGCCTTGACGTTTGGGGTTGCCTTAACTATCCTAAAATATGGAATAATGTTTAGGAATTTTATTTGTGACAAAGGATCGACTCCAATTTGAAACGAAAGACTCGGGATTAATTCTCTTAGGGTCTATTTTAACTTTGGACGTCAACTCTTCTGAAGGAATGAATTTTATTTCTGAACCCACATTGTCGCCCATTAACTCTAAACAGATCATTATGAGTGAAGAGTCTGCTTCCCTGATGGAAGCGGCTAGAATGAAAACTAATGCTCTGCAATGCCAATACAATCGTCCGTTTATGATCGGTAATTATAAACTTGAACTACTACCCTCAGGTAAGGTGCTTGGTGGAGCTTCCTTATATTTAGAAACCAAAAGTGATTCTATTCTTTATGCTCCCAGTATTACCTTGCAAAAACACCTTTTAACTCGAAAAGCACAACTTCGAAAAGCAAAAACTTTAGTCTTAAAAGCCCACTCTAGCGCTCACATGGTGAACCACTCCATTAGAAAAGAGAAAGAGCGCTTGGTAGATTGGATACTTAAAATCAAATCTACTTCCGGCGTTTGGCCGGTGATTTATACACCCCCATTTGGACTGGCTCAAGAGGTCATAAAAACCCTAGATCAAGCTCTCATTCCTACGCTTGTTCATCCGTCTTTAGTCGGCATTAATAGTGTTTATACGTCCCATGATTTTCATATTGGAAAACCGGGGACATGGTCTAAACGCTCGGTGGATGATCGCGTTTTGATTATCCCCTCACCGGTACCATTTGGTAGACGGCTTAAGTTTATGATGATGAGGCCGTCAGCACTCATTTACGATAGCTCATTAGCCTTCGAGTCCGCTCTAACGAGGCCGTCAAATATTTCACCATTTCTCATGGACTGCTCTCCCACAATTGGCGAGCTTAAAGAAATCATCAAAGAGGTAATGCCAGAACACCTTTATATTTTTGGCGCTGGAGCTAAAAGTCATATGGCAGAATTGAAGTCTACCGTAGATAATGTCAGTGCTATTTACAAGGATAGCCAACCCACACTTTTTTAGTTTAAAGAGCTTCTTAACTCTTGGCAGTTAGAATCTAGCCAAACATGATACACACGCTTTACATCTTCAAATGTCTGGGGAGCTTGGGCACTTAAATGATTTTTAGCTTCGTTGAGGCTTTCACATGACAAGAGCTTTGCCCACACCATATCTAATTCTAGACCGCCCTGAGTCCCAAGCGGCTGAACAGCATCAAAAAGAAAATGATTGCCCCGTACGCCTTCTTGAAAGATGACATTCCAAAAACCAAATAGAAGTGACGGTGGGTAGCTTTCCAATAAATTTATAGTATCAAAACTCATCTGTGGCCTCCTTCTTACGGAGACCTTAAAGCAATTCCTGTTCCGCCCCAAAAAGCCAAAAACCCTAATGATTCCAAAAGGGTTTTTGTTAATATTAGTAGACAGGTGTCAAGGGAATGGGCAAAAAGTCCCTTTTATTCCTTAATAAACGACTCATACTCTGCAGCAGACAGGAGTTCAACGGTAGGGCCTGTAATTTCAATTCTAAGGAGCCAGCCATCTTTATAGCAGTCTTCTTGAAGGGCTTCAGGAGAGTTCAAGATGGCCGTATTTACTTCAACGACCTTGCCCTCAACGGGCATATAAAGATCCGATACCGTCTTTGTGGACTCGATGGTCCCAAATGGATCTCCGGCACCAAAGGTGTCTCCAATTTTAGGAAGATCAATGTGAACAATATCTCCAAGTTGATCCACAGCATAGGCGCTAACACCGACGCTTACTGTGCCGGTAGTTGCAGAAAGCCATTCATGATCTTTTGAGAATTTCAATTTTTGAGTAAAGTCCATTTTTAAGGCCCCTTTGCTTATGAGTGTATTTTGGCTGTATAAAGTGGTCGTTTCACTACCGTAGCGAGCTTTTGCTTACCTCTCACATCGATACCTATCTTGTCGCCCACTTTGACCGAATCTGCAAGCAAAAGTGCCATGCCACCAGCACCTCCAACTGTTGGTAAAACGGAGCCAGAGGTCACTTTGCCTATTATTTTCTCATTCGCCCAAATATCCATGCCGGGCCTCGGAACTCCTGGCTCATCCAGTTTAAAAGCTACCATTTTTCGGGGAACGCCTGCGGCCTTTTGTGCCTCGAGTGCCTGCCGCCCAACAAAATCGCCTTTTTGCTCCAGGCGCACCGCCCAGCCAATTCCCGCCTCCCAAGGTGTGGTAGTTTCATCGATATCATTTCCGTAGAGAACATAACATGCCTCGAGGCGCAAAGTATCTCTAGCCCCCAGTCCTACTGGCAAAACGTCGGGATTCTCGAGAAGCTTTTTCCAAATCCCTAAGACTCCCGCGTGGGGCAGATAAATTTCATAGCCAAGCTCTCCCGTATAGCCCGTGCGAGCAATCAAACCCTCGACTCCCCCGAGCTGGGCTTTCATAAGGCTCATATACTCTAATTCCGAAAATCTTGAGATATCCACAGAATTTAAACATCCCATTAATGCGGCCTTAGAACTAGGCCCTTGAACGGCGATTTGAGACCAGTTTTCAGACTGGTTCTCAACTTGGATGGATGCGGGTAAAACTTCTTTTAACCAGTTAAAATCTTTTTCAATATTGGATGCATTCACGCATAGAAGAAACGTTTCACTCTCGAGCCGGTAAAGAATGAGATCATCTATAATTCCGCCTTTTTCATTTAAAAGCGCGGAATATTGACCTTCGCCGACCTTAAGACGCTGGATGTCGTTAATCGTTACCTTTTGAAGAGCTTCGGCTGAGCCTTTTCCAGAGACAAAAAGCTCTCCCATATGAGAAACATCAAAGATGCCACACTTTGTTCGCACGTGTGCGTGCTCGGCAAGTACCCCAGAATAGCTCACCGGCATATCCCAGCCTCCGAACGGAACAATTTTTGCTCCAAGCTTTACATGTTCCTCAAACAGACGTGTTCTTTTCATGGTCATCGGGGGGACTCCTTTTTTACGCTCAAAAAAACTCACGAAGTATCTTCTTTTAGAGTTCCTAGAATCAATTGAAAAACTGAGATATATTCATTTTAATGACCACGGCGGCCTATTTTAGAATTTAAAGAAATCACTATAGAGAAATCACTATAGAGAAAACACTATAAAGAAAATACTATGAAAATCTGGATTCTGAGTAGCAACCGATGGAACTCTGCCATAACTGAATACGCTTTAAGCATGGCTCGCTCCTTAAAAGAAGGTGGTCATGACGTTTTATTTATGCCCCTTGGCGGCTCGCCTGCCCATAGGAGGGCTGACCAGCTAGGCCTTGCCGTAGCTCCCCTAACCACTTTTCAATTGAAGTCGGGTGTCGTAAGAGAACTTCGACATTTGGCCATAAAGCATGCGCCTTCTCTCTTGATTACCTGCGGTGGTCTGGAGCAAACTTTGAGCCTTTTTATTCCCGGTGTCCAAAAATGGCGCTTTCGGGGGGAGCGTTTTCGCAGCTTTTCTCCCTTTCGAAAACTTGTACACAAGTTATCCCATCATCAAGTTGCCGGATTTATAGTCCCATGTGAGGTTCTTGCCAACGAGTTGAAATCGTTTACCGAGAAAACTATACATCCCATCGTCATTGGTCTGGATGCCTCGTACTGGCGCCCCTCTCCCAAAACTAGCAAGAGACCAAGATGTCTTATCTTTGGCAGATTTGACCCGATTAAAGGCCACCGTGAGTTTATGGTCCTTTGGAAACAATTGCTTTCTGAATACATTCAGTGCTTTCCCGGGGAGGCGCGACCGCTCCTTCAAATCGTTGGCCGCAATGAAAACCTTACCAAGAAGGATCTTTTGCATGCGGCAAGCACACTTGGAATCCGTGACGACGTCGAGATTTTAGAAGGCCATGTCCATAATCCTTCCGAGCTTTTAAGCTCCACCGCCATCGGTATCATACCAAGTCTAGGCTCCGAAGTGATTTGCCGCGTTGCCCAAGAGTTTCTCCTTTGTGGCACTCCCATTCTCGTTTCAAAAGCAGGAGCGCTTCATGAAGTCTTATTTGATTCTGCTGGACTTTGTTCCAACCTAGCTCCAAACGACATCCCTGAAATCGTCTCATTTCTTCATACTGCCTTTACAGAAGATCCTTCCTTAAGGACAGAAAGAAGTCAAAAAGCGAAACAAAGGTTTAGTTTTGAAGTGATGAGAAGCCATCTTGAAAAGATTCTTTAGAATCCTTTCGACCTAGTTTTAATAAGAAGTTTTAATAAGAAGTCTTAAAAAAATCTCCCATGGAAACCAAAGTCCTCTCGTTTAGAAAAGACCTGGCTGGCCGGTCTGTCCTAACCATTTGCGCGGCTTTGAGCCGTCGGCTTTTCCCACTAGGCCCATTTTTTCCATTTGTTCGACGATTCGAGCGGCGCGATTGTAGCCAATCTTCAGCTGACGCTGCAGAAAAGATGCAGAAATTTGACCTTGGCTCTTGGCAATTTCCAGTGCGCCATCCCACATAAGGTCCTCACCAAAGTCATCTCCGTTCTTATCCGCAGTCGAATCTTGACTTGCTTCTCGCTCCACCCACTCGATAAGATTTTGATCATATTTTGCTTGGTTCCTATCTTTTATGGACTTCACAAAGTTTACGACCTCACTATCGGATACATAAGCGCCTTGAATCCGTTCTAGTTTATTTAAACCTGGCCTTTGCAAAAGAAGATCGCCTTTACCTAAAAGCTTCTCTGCACCCATCTGATCTAGAATCGTTCGGGAATCGTGCTTGGAAACCACTTGAAAGGCTATTCTTGAAGGTAAATTCGCCTTGATCACCCCTGTTATGATGTCTACAGATGGTCTCTGAGTAGCCAAAACCATATGTATGCCCGAGGCACGAGCTTTTTGTGCCAGCCTCTGTATAATGGATTCAATCTCCTTTGGTGCCGTCATCATCAAATCCGCCAATTCATCGATAACTAAAACGATATAAGGCAATGTATCAATCTCATCATCTTTGAGCTGAGCTTTTATAAGAGAGCGGGTTTCCTCTTTCGCATCGAGCCAAGCCTGATTAAATGCCGCAATATTTCTAACTTGCATTTGCTGCATGACTCTATACCTACGTTCCATCTCGTGAACCGCCCAACGCAGGGCCGAAGTTGCTTTTTCTGGCTGAGTGATCACGGGCATTAAAAGGTGGGGTATGCCCTCATAAACAGAGAGCTCTAACATTTTGGGATCCACAAGTATCATGCGCACATCTTTAGGACTAGACCTGGTCAAAAGAGACGTAATGAGAGTGTTAATGCCCACCGATTTTCCAGATCCAGTGGATCCCGCCACCAAGAGGTGGGGCATCCCGCCAAGATCTGCATAGACGGGCTGTCCCGAAATAGACTTTCCGATGACGAAGGACAAAGTAGAAGTAAGGCGGCTAAATGTGGGATGCTCTAAAAGTTCGCCCATCAATACATCTTGCCGAGTCTGATTGGGAACTTGAATTCCAAGGGCGCTTTTTTCAGGAATAGGCTGAATCAATAAACTATCCGCTTTCAAAGATAAGGCCAAATCATCCGCAAGTCCAAGAAGACGCGCCTGCTTTACTCCTGCCTCTGGCCGAACTTCGTAAACCGTTACTACTGGTCCGGTCTGATGACCAATCACTTCCGCTTTAATGCCAAAATCACCTAAAGTCTTAATCAGGAGCTCATCCATTCTCTTAAGTTCATGCGGCGTTATTCCCTGAGCTTGGCTAGAAACATGGCGCTTAAAAACGTCTAAATCAGGAAACTTATAAAGCCGATCCACTATATTTACGGGACCGCTAATGTCCCCACCTTCATCTCCATGAATGATCGGTGTAGAGTCTTTCCCTTCAAACTTAAAATCTGCAGATTCAGAAAAATCAGAATGGGATAGAACTTCCTCAGATTGGCTAGAAAATTCTATGCTTGCGACACTTGATTCAGAGGCCTCCTTAATCGGAAAGCCTTTCGGAACAGAGGACTCCCAGTCTTCTATCGGTAGAGATGTGTTACCAATTAGGGGCGCCTCGGTAAGTCTGAGATCTCCTTTTTTATGTCTCATGGCTCGCAGAACTTCGCCTATTTTTTCTCGGCATCTGTCTCTGAACCAGAGAAAATACCGATTCAAGTAAGGGAAAATGGCGGGCAGCATCGCTCCTAGGCCTACAGCCAAGAAGAGTGACTTCCCGAAAGTTTTTTCAAGACTATGATTGAGAGACCGCCCGAGCCAACCTCCGGGCATAAAGGAGACCCCGTCAATTTGAAGAGGAATGTTGAGAAGGCTTACAAAATACATCAACAACATGCAAGTAGTCAGAAAATAGAGGCAAAACAGAAATATCGCTTTCACCCTTCTTAGGTCTTTAGCGAGAATCATCGACATTCCCATAAAGAAAAGAGGGACTAAAGGAGCGACTAATCCTAGCTGGAAAATACCGTGCGCTGCCAACTCTGACCCGAGAGCGCCGCCCAAATTTTTCGTAATCGCAACCTCAGGAAAGCTAACGGAATAGAAGCTATCATCTCGAGGAGAAAAGCTTAAAAAACTTGCCGCCAAATAAAGCCCAAAAATCATGCTTAGAGCTGCAAAAAGATATTCGTATTTTTTAGAGACGTTTTTAATCATGGTATCTTTCGATGTGACTTAAGATCCATTATATAATGTCTATGCCAATTATTAAATGAACCCGGATACTTTGCGGCCCAAGCAGGCCGTAAAATAGGTAAAGTTCATTTTATTTTTGGGGGCTTATGACCTGAGCTTCACGGTGTTTTAGCAAATTTCAAAAGCACCAAAGAAAATTATAGGAAACACCAAGTTTTTACTAATTTTGCAGTTTTGCTTGAACTAACTGTTGAGCTTTTTGAACTGGTATCCTTTGATCCTTAACATAGTCATCATAAAGTTGCTCTAAAATCTCTTCTTGAATTTCACCAAAAAGCTTGGCGTCTTTATAAGGAATATGTTGAAACATAACTCGTGAGTACCTGGGAATAAAAACATCAGGAAACAAATTTTCGAGTTCAAATTCCATTTTCTTTTTTACTAAAAATCTAGGGTCTACAACCTTAGAGCGCATTTCAATATAATTATCTAAGGCTAGATCTGCAATGGCGTCGGAATTAGGCTTTCTTAGATCTTGAAACTTGAGTAAAAGCGCTTGTAAGTCGGCATCTGTCTTTACGGACTCAGTTTCCAGTAGCTCGTCAAATGCCGCACAGTCCTCAAATCCACAGTTCATGCCTTGACCATGAAAGGGAACAATGGCATGAGCAGCATCACCCATAAGAAGCGCTGAGCCCTCATAGGACCAAGGATAGCATTTGACCGTTCCTAGGCTGCCAAGGGGATTTTTTAAAAACGAAGTCACGAGATCCGGCACAAGGCTTTTTATACCAGGAAAATTCTCTGTGAAAAAATCCTCTACGCGAGCTTCCGTGTCGAGAGCCTCAAAACTAACAGGACCCGTGCGAGGCAAAAACATGGTGGCTGTAAAAGATCCGTCAGGATTGGGAAGGGCAATCATCATATACTCACCCCGTGGCCAAATATGAAGAGCCTTTGGATCTAGCAAAAAACCGCCTTCAGGTCCGCTCTTAATCAAAAGCTCTTTATAGGAATGATCCAAAAGTTCTGAATTTAACTCACTGCCTTTTTGACTGAGCACTGCCCGTCTCACTTCTGAACCAGCGCCATCCGTTCCAATCAGCAAATCATATTCGACTTGCTGCGCTTTGCCGATGCGATCTTTGTACCGAAAAGAACGTCCCTTTAAATTTACTTCGGTAACCTCGGCATCAAAAATGTAAGTCACGTTTCCAGTGGCTTCAGCTGCTGTCATGAGCAACCTATTTAGATCCAACCTAGATACAGAATAGATAACCTCTTCTGGCTTTTGTCCATAGGCCTGAAAGTTGGCTTGTCCTGCCAAGTCATGAATCATCCGACCACGCATGGGCAAAATGATCTTTTCAACTTCATCCATGATTCCTGCCTTAATCAAAGGAGCTATTCCCCGATTGGCCAAAGCAAGATTTATAGAACGCCCTGCCGAAGAATGAGATGCCCTAATATCGTCACGTTTTTCATAGACTTCTACGGCATAGCCCTTTTTACCGAGGAGAAGTGCCAGAAGTGAACCCACTAGCCCGCCACCACTCAATACGATTTTTAAGTTACGACTTGAATTCACTTTGTCACCTCTTCCAAGCGCTCAATAAAATTTGCTACATCAAGAAACGAATTGTAAAGCGGCACAGGAGCTACTCGTATCACATTGGGATAGCGCCAGTCGCAAACGATTCCACGGCTTTCAAGATCTTCAAATACCTGTTTTGGCAATTTTTTACCGGGCCGAATCTGAAGGGACAACTGCGACCCCCTCTCACTCGGTTCCGATGGGGTGATTAGGGTTATTTTGTCTGCGAGTCTTTCCCTTAAAAGCTCCGCTAAAAAACCAGTTAATGCCAATGATTTCTTTCTTAAGGGCTCCATACCACCGGCCTCTCTAAAAAGGTCTAACGAAGCCCTGATACAAATAAGGGAATGAATCGGTGGGTTAGACAGCTGCCAAGCTTCCACCGACTTCATGGGATCAAAGCTCGTTTCCATTTTAAATCTTGTGTCTTGATTGTGTCCCCACCACCCGGTGAGCCGTGGTAGGTTTTTATCTTGGTGATGCCTTTCGTGAACAAAAGCCCCGCCCGTGGCGCCTGGTCCTGAATTTAAATATTTGTAGTGACACCACACTGCGAAATCAACTCCATCTCTATGAAGGTGAAGGGGTACATTTCCCGTCGCATGCGCCAAATCAAATCCTACTGTGATCCCATACTTGCGAGCTCTTTCCGTAATTTGAGCGACCGGAAATAGCTGGCCTGTATAATACTGAACTCCTGGCAATAATATCAGCGCCAAGGAGTCTTTGTGGGTCTCAATGGCTTCCCAGATTTTTTCTATTCTGAGCAAGTTTTCACCCTCTTCAGGCTTGATCATAATCATTCCTGCTTCAGGATCATTGCCGTGAAGGCGAATTTGAGACTCAATGGCAAAATGGTCTGATGGAAAGGCTTTGTCTTCTAAAAGAATCTTAAACCTGTTCTTTGTCGGTCTATAAAAACTGATCATGAGAAGATGAAGGTTCACCGTAAGCGAATTCATGGCGACGACTTCGCTGGGTAGGGCCCCCACCAGATCCGCAAGGTCATGGGTCAACTCTTTGTGAAAAGGCATCCAGGGCCTTTTTCCTAAAAAGTGGCCCTTTACCCCAAATTCTCGCCATTTTTGCATTTCTTCCGCCAAAAGATCCGAAGTGTGTTTTGGCTGAAGCCCAAGGGAATTTCCGCATAGGTATATGCTTTCACTCCCATCGTCATGGGGTGGAATAAAAAATCTTTCTCTGAAGTGGCTCAAAGAATCGTTTTTGTCTAATGTCTTAGCTCGACCCATTAGGTTCTGACTCAAATGATCTCCTTTGCATGATACAATACAAGCCTTGATGGCACAGCATCTAAGGACAACAAAGGCACTTGAAGGGAAATAAAATAATTTCCATCCTTAGCGCTATCTGGCACATAGGCCATTTCACTTACCGTTCGTGATCTATCTTTAAAAAACTCTCGGTGATTCTTAAGTCGCCCTTCATCGTGAGTGCGATCCAAGGATGGAAAATCGACGATCAAATGTTTAAATGGCAATTCACCTAGAAACTGCAGAGCTTCCTCGGTAAAAAATGGCGCTGGCTGGGTGATGTCCCACTTCGCTGTCTTCTTTGATTCCAGATTGGGACTGGTTCGAATCACAACGGCGCCGCCTTCGATGAATCCCGAGTACCAGTGTCCTGCCTTTAACAGATTTTTTTTGGTTACGACAACATCTCCCGCCTGATGGCCTTGATAGGTTTCGAGTTCAAGATCTGAGGTAAGAGGTATCGTAACAACTCGTCCAGGATAAAAAGGCTGATTTAAGCACTGAAATGGAAAAACAGCTTGCTTCTCTATATGTTCCAGCGTTTCCGTATGGGTTCCATTACAATGGGGAATCATGGAAAGTTCATAGACATTACAAGAACCACCTTCGTCTGTATTGCCCGTAAATCCTTCGACCTTTAAGGGCTTAGCCCTCGCGTTTTGAGCTCCAAAATGCCCTGGCTGATCCTCGTTAAAAGACTGAAGAATCGATATCTCTATACCTGGATAAAGAAGTTTAAAAGATCTACCCCCAACCACTCCGATAATATCCATCAAATAAATTCCTCTTTTGATCGAGAAAGCCACTCTAAGGCCGTGCCACATAAAAGTCTTTCTCTGTGGTCGGGCGAAAATTTCATACTTTCAATCATCCTGCCAGCTTGCGCCTCCCCCAGAGGGAAGGGATAATCTGAGCCTAGAGCGATGGAGCTTAGACCAAAAAGCTCTATATTTGTCATGAGTGCTTTGGGATCGTGGGTTATGGAGTCCACGTAAAAAGAGCCTAAATAGTCTCTAGGACTTCTTTTTGTGCGAATCTGGCACAGATCCGGTCTGACATGAAATCCATGCTCAATCCTTCCTATGGTATGAGCAAAAGCGCCGCCACCATGAGCAAACAATACCTTGAGTCTCGGAAATTTATCAAAAATACCACCAAATATCATGGAGCACATCGCCCTCGTGGTTTCTGCTGGCATGCCTACAAGCCAGGGAAGCCAATAGTCTTTCATGGTTTCTTTACCCATCATGTCCCAAGGGTGAACCATGATGGCGGCCCCTAGATCCTGAGCCGCTTCATAGAAAGGAAACAGGGACTCGTGATCCAGATTCACCTCACCAATGTGGGATCCAATTTGCACGCCTGACAGACCTAGCTTTTTGGTGCATCTCTCTAACTCTCTCGCCGCCATCTTGGGATTTTGAAGGGGAACAGTACTTAAACCTAAAAAGCGTTTCGGGTACTCTGAAACCACTTTAGCAAGATCATCATTTAGAAACTTGGAGGTTTCCAAGGCATGTTCATCTTTAGCCCAATAGTGAAACATGACCGGAACTGTAGATAAAACCTGAACGTCAACGTTGGCTTTTTCTAAATCAGAGAGCCTTGCTTTCGAATCATAGCAGTTTTTAGAAACCTCACGAAAAAGTTTTCCCTCTTTCATCATCCTGACTTTTTCTTCGCCGTAGGTATCGGTATACTTTTCTAATGAAATAAATCCACCTTCATCGAACTCTCGATTAAAGTCAGGAAGATCGCGAGGCAACACATGGGCATGAATGTCAATTTTCATCGGATCTCTTTTTTGAACTCGGGTGAATCGTTCCACATTTTCGGCACGTTCTGTGTTCGATACTTGCGTAAAATGCGTCAAAAACAGGGGGGAAATCGGTTTCAATATTATTTAATTTAAAATAGTTCTCATAAAGTAGAAAGCTGCAAGATTCACAATACCAAAGCAAGCCGTCGCGCTCATTTTCCAGGCGTGACCGCTCTAAAACGAGTCCTACAGAGTCTTTTTCCCGTTGGGGGCTATGGGGGGTTTTGGGGGGAAGAAGAAACACTTCGCCCTCATTTACCACTACATCTGAGATTTTATCGTTCTCACAAATCCTAAGTATTAGCTTTCCTTTTACTTGATAGAAAAACTCAGGACCTTCGTTATAGTGGAAATCTGTGCGGGAATTGGGTCCGCCAACCGCCATGACAATAAAGCCATTTTCTTTGAACAACATCTTGTTGCCAACGGGCGGTCGCAAAAGATCTCGGTTTTCTTCTGCCCATTTTTGAAAATGAATGGGTGGCATCATAGGCTTTCGCTCCCAAGAAAGGTTTGATTTTTCGTAGTATCAAATACGGGGTTCATTTGCCTTCCTTAATGGTCGCAATGCATTTGAGTTCAATGGCAATGGGGGTAGGGAGGGCGTTTACTTCGACCGTGGTTCTGCAGGGGAGGGCGTCTTTAAAGAATTCTGCATAAACTCGATTATAAATAGGAAAATCGTTTTTCATATTGGTCAGAAAAACAGTTACATCCACGAGTTCATTCCAACTCGATCCGGCTTCCTCCAATATCAAACGGACGTTTGAAAAAACACTACGGCACTGTGTTTCTATGCAATAAGAAAGGATAGATCCGTCATCTCCAAGAGTGACTCCTGGAATCTGTTTACTTCCCCTTTCTCTAGGTCCCACTCCCGACAAAAACAAAAGCCCTCCCACTTTGCGGGCATGGGGATACAGTCCCACGGGCTCGGGGGCTTTTAACGAATCGATAATTTTGTCTACTTTAGTTTCCAATGGAACCCTCTTTGTCTCTTGATTTGCTGCGATTATGGAAAAGTTGCAAAAACGTTTTTAGTTTCTGTGAAAAATTTTAAGGCCTCATTGCCGCCTTCGCGGCCAAGTCCGGAGGCCTTCATGCCTCCAAAAGGAGTGCGAAGATCTCTGACCATCCAAGAGTTAATCCATACAATCCCGACATCGAGCTGGTAGGCCACCTTGTGAGCGGTACTTAAATCTTTGGTCCAGACCGTGGCGCTTAGTCCATAGGGGGTGCCATTAGCATACCTAATCGCCTCATCAAAATCTTTAAAAGAAGCAAGAGTGACTACCGGTCCAAAAATTTCCTGCTGGTTTATGGGATCTTCTAGCGCTGCTCCCTCAATAATCGTAGGGCCAAAATAGAAACCCTGGCCCTGCATGTGGGACATCTTGCTTCGCCCGTCTAAAAGTAGGGAACATTGGTTTTGCTCGGCCCGATCGACAAAGCCTTTAACTTTAAGTCGATGTTCCCTACTGATTAAAGGCCCAAGGGCTGTTTCTGTCTGAAAAGGATCGCCTACAGAAAGCATTTTTGCTTTTGCTAAGAAGAGCCTTTTGAACGCCTCGTAAATCGGCTCTTCAATGTAGAGTCGACTTGCGCAAAGGCATATTTGCCCAGAATTCGTAAACGAAGCGCGAATCAACTCGTTTACTGTAAGTTCTAAATCACAGTCTTTAAATACGAGAGCTGGATTTTTTCCGCCAAGTTCTAAACTCACAGGCAGAAATTTATCCCGTATTCCCCCCATTATTTTTTTGCCTGTCTCTGTACCCCCAGTAAAAGAAATCGCTTTAACTGCCGGGTTTCGGGTGAGGGCTTCGCCTATTTTGGCACCATAGCCGTGAACTATGTTGAGTACGCCAGGCGGCAGCCCTGCCTCCTTACAAATTTCAGAAAGTTTAAACGCCGTTAAGGGGGTCAGTTCGGATGGTTTACCAATGACAGTGCACCCTGCTGCAAGTGCGGGGGCTATCTTCCAAGAAAACAAATAGAGTGGCAAATTCCACGGAGAAATACAGACCACAGGTCCCAGTGCGGGCCTTAACACATAATTAAAACCCTGTTCTCCCATAGGAAAACATTCGCTTTGTCCCGTAGAAATCGCCGAAGCAAAATACCTAAAGTTTTGCGCGGCCCTTGGAATTTCTTTTTCATAGGCCAAGGAATAGGGCTTACCGCTGTCAAGCGCTTCTAGTTTAGCGAGCTCCTCTCGATGTAAATCGATAAGATTTGCAATATTGTGAAGAATTTTTGCTCTTGTTTCTGTCGGTGTTTTAGCCCAACCGTCAAAAGCCTCTTGAGCCGCTTGAACTGCAGCGTCTGCGTCCTCGGGACCACTATCAGGTGCCCGAGCGATGATTTTTTCTGTCGCTGGATTGATAACTTCTAAATAGTTCCCGGTCTTTGGCTCGACAAAACATCCAGAAATATAGTTTTTAATAGCAATCATCGAGTCCTCTTTATGGAAGCCGCCCTACCGAGACTTTGTGAAAAAGCTCGCGAGCAAAATGTTTACAGTGACGACGTCCGCCCCCCGTCGACTGTAAGATTGGTGCCGGTAATATAAGATGCGGCTTCGCTTGCCAAAAAAACGACTGCATTAGCAATGTCCTCTGGTCGGCCAAATCGACGCAGGGGAATATGGCTTTTTTCGAAATGGGCCCACTCTTCCACAGACATCGCCTTGGCTTTAGCCTTGCGTTCCAATATTTGACTCAGTCGGCCTGTTTCTGTGGCGCCTGGGAGAACATTGTTTACCGTGATTCCGACCGGACCTAATTCATTGGCTAGAGTTTTAGCCCAATTCGCCACTGCTCCTCGTACCGTATTAGAGACACCAAGATTTTCCAGAGGCTGTTTCACCGATGTGGAAATGATGTTGATAACTCGCCCAAACTTTTGTTGAGACATGTGGGGAATGAGTTTTTTTGTAATGATATGATTGCAAATCAGGTGTTGAGAAAAAGCGGCCTGAAACTCCTCCACATCGGCCATGGCCGCAGGTCCCGGCGGCGGACCGCCCGTATTGTTCACGAGAATGTCAAATCCTGGGTGATTCGACAAATACTGGGAAAGCGTTTTTTCCACTTCAGAAGGGTTAGAAAAGTCTGCGACCAAATAGTCGGTTTTTAACGGATCCTGACCTAGGGCGCTCAAGGCTTCCTTTATTTTCCCTTCATTTCGAGAAAAAATCGTGACGTGAGCGCCTTCTTCCCTAAAAACCTTGGCCACGGCAAAGCCGATCCCACCGCTTCCTCCGCAAACGAGCACTCTTTTGTTCTGCAATCCAAAATTCATTTCGACTCCTGAACTCGCGGCTATTTGGGGCGTCCCGAGCATCTGAGCAGGCGAGTAAATAAAATACCGCGCTTAGGCTCAACTATAAATTTGGCTCAAAGCCTCCCTCTGGCCTATTCCTCATAGGACTCAAGGGGAGGGCAGGTACATACTGGATTTCGATCCCCATAAGCGCCATCAATTCGCGACGTAAACGGCCAGAATTTTGCTTCGCGTATCCAAGGAGCCGGAAAGGCGGCCTCCTCTCTAGAATAGGCATAATCCCAAGCCGATGCTGTGACCGCTCCTGCGGTATGAGGGGCATTTTTAAGGGGGTTTGATTCTTTGGTAAACTTGCCAGACGAAATGCCATCGATTTCTTTCCTAATACCGATCATGGCATCTATAAATCGATCCAATTGAATCTTATTCTCAGACTCTGTCGGCTCAATCATGAGGGTTCCGGGAACCGGAAAAGACACCGTTGGCGCATGAAATCCATAATCCATAAGTCTTTTCGCTACGTCTTCAACCTCGATGCCCGTTGTCGCTTTAAACTGTCGCAGGTCCACAATGCACTCGTGAGCCACAAGGCCCGACTTACCGCGATAAAGGACCGGAAAATAAGGATCAAGTCGATGCGCCATGTAATTTGCATTGAGAATCGCCACTTGAGTGGCCTTCTTTAGACCCTCATCTCCCATCATGCGAATATACATCCAAGATATGGGAAGTATAGACGCAGAGCCCCAAGGAGCGCTGGAAACGGGGCCTATGGCATCTTGTCCGCCCGTTTCGGCAAAAGTGTGTTGGGGAAGAAAGTCTTTAAGTCGAGATGTAACGGCAATCGGCCCCATGCCCGGTCCGCCTCCCCCATGGGGAATACAAAAGGTTTTATGCAAGTTCATATGACAAACATCAGGCCCAAATTCTCCCCCTTTGCAAAGTCCAAGCTGGGCATTTAGGTTCGCACCATCCATATAAACTAGCCCACCACCATCATGAACTACCTTACAAATATCTCTAATTTCTTCTTCAAAAACCCCGTGAGTAGACGGGTAGGTCACCATGAGTGCCGCAAGATGGGCGCGATGTTCTTCCACTTTTGCCTTCAAATCCTGAAGGTCCACATTGCCGTCGGCATCACACTTCGTGACCACAACTTTCATACCCGCAAGAGCTGCAGAAGCGGGATTGGTTCCATGTGCAGAAGAAGGGATTAAGCAGATGTTTCGAAACGATTCCTTGCGGCTTTCATGGTATTTCATAATCACGAGAAGGCCCGCATATTCCCCCTGGGCACCAGAATTGGGCTGAAGAGATACGGCATCAAAGCCAGTAACCTTACAAAGCATCTCTTCTAGCTCAGAAAGCATCTCCAAATAACCTTCACTTTGATCTATTGGGACACCAGGATGCAGACTAGAAAACTCTGGCCAACTAACCGGATAAAGCTCGCTGGCTGCATTTAACTTCATCGTACATGAGCCCAAAGGAATCATCGAGTGGGTGAGGGAGAGGTCTCTTGACTCTAGGCGTTTGATATATCTCAAAAGCTCTGTTTCAGAATGGTATTGATTAAAAACAGGATGTGTTAAAACGGGGTCCTGACGTAAAAGATTCTTGTCTAGGCTAGGCGCTCGGGACATAAAATCTTGGAGCTTTATCATCTTGTCGAACAGAGAAAGAAGATCCTCTAGATCGCTTATCTTGGTGGACTCATCAAACGAAACCGCGAGTGTCTCATGGTCCACAAAACGCAAGTTGATCGACTGCTTTTTGGCTTCACTTTGAACCTCAATGAGACGTGACGGAGAAAGCCTTACGGAAACCGTATCAAAAAAATTGGTATTTAGAATCTGAAAACCAGCTGCTCGCATAGCAAATGCCCAAAGCTCGGTCGCGGCATGAATTTTATTCGCAATCTGCTTCAACCCTTCTGGGCCGTGATAAACCGCATACATGGAGGCCATAGATGCCAAAAGGGCCTGAGCCGTGCAAATATTGGAAGTCGCCTTCTCGCGGCGAATATGTTGCTCCCTTGTTTGAAGAGAAAGACGGTAGGCCTTCTTTCCTTCGCGATTTAAAGAAACGCCGACAATTCTTCCTGGCATGCCGCGCAAATATTCTTTTTTGGTGGCAAAATAAGCCGCATGAGGCCCACCAAAACCAATAGGCACGCCAAAGTTTTGGGACGTACCTAAAGCAATATCTGCTCCCATGGCACCTGGAGACTTAAGAAGAACCAGAGACATAACATCACCTGCCAAGGCTACTAAGGCGTCCTTGGAGTGTGCTTTTTCAATAAAATCAGTCCAGTCCGAAACCTCCCCATGGGTAGCTGGATACTGAATCAAGGCGCCAAAAACTGGAGATTCGAAAACAAATTTAGCTGGATCTGCTACGATTATAGATATCTTAAGAGCCTTAGCTCGAGTTTTTACAACTTCAATCGTTTGAGGATGGCACTGACTGTCTACTAAAAAAAATCGCGACTGGTCTTTATTTTTTAGATTTGACATCATCACCATCGCTTCAGCGGCAGCCGTGCCTTCGTCGAGCAAAGACGCATTCGCCACGGCAAGTCCCGTAAGATCACAAATCATCGTCTGGTAATTGAGAAGCGCTTCTAAACGGCCTTGAGATATTTCCGCCTGATAGGGAGTATATTGAGTATACCAACCAGGATTCTCAAAAATGTTTCGGGAAATGGGCGACGGTGTAATTACATTTCTATAACCGCATCCAATCCAAGATTTAAATATCTTGTTTTTTCTAGCCTTCTGGCGAAGCTCATTAAGGGCTTCAAATTCGGAAAGACCCTTGCCAAGTCCCATGGGAGAAAATTTCTGAATATTTTCGGGAATGGTTTTTCTTGCCAACGCATCTAAACTTTCGATTCCTAAAACATCGAGCATTTGCTTTTGCTCGTTGTCATTAGGTCCAATATGCCTATTAGAAAACGTCATTTTAGAGTTTAAAGATTCTTGTATATTTTGCATAAGCTTTCCTATTCTTCAGTCCACGAAGATTAGGATAAATTGGGCCTTTTTTCCATGGAATCAATTCTTTCTGTCGTAAAAAGACGGGATCCGGAGACGCTGCCTAAATGGTGGGCGGTTAGAGATTCACTGCTTACTTCGTTAGGAGGCCGGGCCTAGTCGACATTAGAGGCCAGCCCTGCGCCGCAGCCCGGCGCAGCAATATAGCCCCAGCGCATCAATATAGCCCCAGCGCAGCAATATAGCCCCAGCGCAGCAATATAGATCGGCCAGCCAAGTCAAATGCATATCCTGGCGGATCAAAAAGCCCTATGGCTTTAAGATGTCACGATGCTGAAGTGTAAAGTGGATTTGGCTAGAAGCTTCCGCAGTAAGTGTTTCAAACAAGGCTGAGGCCATCGCCACGCTACGATGTCGCCCCCCCGTGCAACCGATGCCGATTCGGTAATAGGTTCGGCCATCTTCTAAAAAGTGGGGCAATATCCATTGGTGCCAATCTTTGAGGCGCGACAAGGTCTCTGAAAACCTGGGGTCGCTTTTTAACCAATTCTTGACCTCTAAATCGGTTCCCGGCTTATGGGACAGCTCTTTTACAAAAAAAGGGTTCGGTAAGAAACGAACGTCAAATATAGCTTCTGCTGGCTCCAAGGTCCCATGTTTAAATCCGAAACTTTGAATAAGAACCAACAAGTTGCGCTTTTCTGTTGTGTGAGAATATCTAACCTCTAACAGTTTCGCCAAAACATAGGGCGATAGATCTGACGTGTCAAAAACCACGTCGGCAGCCTCTTTAAGCGGGCCCAAGTGTTCCGCCTCAAGGGCAATACATTCGGCTAAATCAAAGCTTTTTTTACTCAGCGGATGGGGGCGACGACTTGCGCCATAACGGTGAGTGATAACTTCAGAAGTTGCCTCCAAGAAAACCAAATCAAACTCGAAAGCTTCTCTCAGTTTGGCTGTACTACGTTCAATGTCAGATGCGCTTAGAGTCTTTCTTACATGAACTCCAAAGGCAAATCCTGGATAGTCTTTATAATCGCCATTTTGCAAAAGATCTGCGGTTGCAAAAATAAGGTCGATAGGAAGATTATCTATGGCGTAATACCCGCGGTCTTCGAGGTTCTTTACGGCTGTCGACAGCCCAGATCCCGATCGGCCCGCTATGACGATAAGACGTTTCTTCATATCTCTATTTCATCCGTTTTCTTTGGCTGGAAGGAAATATATTTAATTGTTCTCTATACTTAGCAACTGTGCGACGAGCTAGCAAAATGCCTTGTTTTTCTAGAAGCTCTACCAATTTTTGATCCGAGTGGGGGTACTTTGGTTCCTCAGAATCGATAATTTTCTTGATCATCGATTTTACCGCTTCGCTTGCAATGTCTCCACCGTCCGTTTTAGAAACAGGAGAATTGAAAAACCATTTCAATTCGAAAATCCCCCGGGGGGTGTGGACATACTTATTTGTGGTTACGCGGCTAACCGTAGACTCATGCATTTCAATATCGTCAGCAATATCTCTAAGAATCATGGGCTTTAAAAACTGAACCCCAAAATCGAAGAAGTCTTTTTGCCTTTCCACTATTTTATTGGTAACCTTCAGAATGGTTTGTTGGCGCTGTTGTATAGATTTTATCAACCACTGGGCTGATTTTATCTTATCAGTCAAATATTCTTTTTCAGTATTTTTTAGCCTGGTTTCGCGCATGTCTTTATAAAACTCGCTAATTTTCAGCTTGGGAAGACCGTCTTCATTTAACGACACTACCCAGCTTCCGGCCACTTTAAATACATAGACATCAGGTATCATATATTGGTCTGAAGTCGTACCAAATTGTCTTCCAGGAATAGGGTCGAGGCCGACAATTTTGGCAACGGACTCAATGACTTGATCTTCCGTGATTTTAAGTCCCTTAGCGATGGCTTGATAGTTATGTTTTTCCAGATCTTTCATATGATGCTCGATAACTTTTTCAACAATGCCATTTTTAAGTTGCAAAGCTCGCACCTGAATCAACAAACATTCCTTTAGATCCCTAGCTCCCACTCCTAACGGGTCTAGCCTTTGAACCATGTCAAGCATGTCTTCAAAGTCTTCAATAGAGCATCCTGTGCGATCTGCAATATCTTCCGCAATGGCTGCAAAATATCCGCGTTCATCTATATTTCCTATGATTTCTAATCCGAGCGCCAACTCCCTTTCGTCTAAATCTAAAAATCTCAACTGCTCTTCAAGATGCTCTGTCAAAGACTCTGGACGCGTTAAAACACTTTCAAAACTATTCACATCTTCGTTTGAGTTTTTACTGTTTTTAGTCGAACTTGCCTGCTGACCTAGCTCCTGCTGGCGAGCCAGAATGTCCCAATCCGCTTCACCAACTTCAGAGCGATCAATGGGATCAACTATGGAATTAGCCTCGCGAAGCTCTTCTCGCATTTGTTCTTCGGCCGTTATTTCTTCATAAGATTCTTCACCCGTGTTTTCAGAGGGAGACTCTTCCAAGGTTGGATTTTCTGAAAGCTGCTGTTCCACATAGTCTTGTAGTTCAAGACGAGAGAGTTGCAAAAGTTTAATGGCTTGTTGCAGCTGCGGGGTGATCAGTAGATTTTGACCAAGTTTTTGAACTAACCTAATATCTGCCATTTTTAAATCCTAGAGTTTAAAATTTTCGCCGAGATAAATTTCGCGTACTAATGAATTTTCTGCTATTTCCTGAGGGGATCCATCAGCAATTATTTTTCCGCCTGATAGAACATAACTTCTGTGGCAACTCTCAAGAGTTTCGCGGACGTTGTGGTCGGTTATTAAAACTCCAAGTCCTTCTTTAGCAAGCTTTCCGATAATTTGAATGATTTCTTGTACAGTCACCGGATCTACACCGGCAAATGGCTCATCCAACAATAGAAAGTCAGGGTTGATAATCAAACTTCTAG
The DNA here is from genome assembly GCA_037142195.1 of Pseudomonadota bacterium. GTDB lineage: Bacteria > Bdellovibrionota_B > Oligoflexia > Oligoflexales > CAIMVM01 > CAIMVM01. The sequence goes on along the minus strand of JBAXBA010000001.1, from coordinate 188,829 downwards.
CAATTTCAACTCTTCTGCGCTCACCCCCAGATAAAGCAGAGCCTTGAGTTTTAGCGATGTGTTCAATTTGAAATTTCTTCAAAAGAGAATCCAAAAGGTCCTCATGTGTCACTTTTTTAATGCCCGTGATTTCCATTATGGCCAACAAATTGTCTTCGACCGACATTTTTTTAAAGACGGAGGTGCTTTGGGGCAGGTAACTGATCCCTTTTTTTGCTCTTAAATGCATAGGAAGCTCTGTAATATCTTCGTTTCCAAGAAAGACTCTTCCTGAATCTGGATACAAAAGACCCACGACCATATAAAAGCTCGTTGTTTTCCCAGCTCCATTCGGACCCAATAGGCCGACGACTTCGCCAGAATGGATCTGAAAGGAAACTCCTTGCACAACCTTTCGCGATTTAAAGCTTCGGGTTAGTCCTTCTGCTCGAAGAACTGTAGGTCGATTATTCATTTTGCTCAAAAACTCCATCCACTTTTTGGGCCTTAATCAGTCCGGATACAATATCGTATGTAAATATTGTACCATTAATCTTATCAGTCCCACGGGTAATGGAAGCATTTCCTTTAAAAGTTATAGTTTTGGCCAAAGCCAAATAGGTTGCCGATTGGGACGTCGCCGTCATTTTCTTGCCTGACGCTTCATCCGTTCTTTGAAAATAGACGTTTCCTGTGGCAACAATGGTTTTAAGTGTACCGAGGCGGATATCCTGATCGATAACCGCTTCATCCGACATAATGATGAGATCGCCTTGGGTAATCTTTACACTGCCTTTTAGGATCAGATGGCCCTGAAATCGATTGCCGGACATGGTTTCCGATCGAAATAGGACGGGGGGGCTTTTCTTTAATTTTTTTCCTGTTGCTGCCTTAGACTTAGGGTTCTCGACAGATTCTTCGTGGGAAGTGGATGGAGGATGACTTGGCGCTGGCGAAGCGTCTGGAGCGGCGGGTGAGCCCTGAGGATCATCTTGAAGGTCCGAAAACGCCTGTCCGGACAGCAAAATTAGAAATATAAAAAAGGTTTTCATGGAAATTTCTCCATTTGCCCGCTCATAGGGCCCATAAATTGGAAATCGCCCGTTTTTAAGTTGGTTTTAAAACCATTTTCTGAGGTAAGGCTGTCTTGAAGTCTTCTTGCTTCGGTCTTTTTTTCACTCGATAGCTGATCTGTTCTATAGTCTGCATTTACATCTGATGAAGTCAATGTCGTGCCATCTTTTTTTATGCTGACTTCCCCTGGAAAAAAGGCCTCTAAAATTTGAGCGCCGTTTAAGACTTGAACTGAATTGACTGCCTGAAACTGAGCTATTGCGCTTTCAGAATTCCATTGATCAAAGCTCCTTGAAGGTGAATGATCTATCACTTCCACCCCCTGAGTGAGCTGAATCATATTAGGTTCCACTACAGCAAAGCGCCCCGCCTTTAAGGTCTCTCTCCCAGAAGGGGGGGTCCAGGTGTCAAATTCTAATTTGGTAATTGTGACAACTTGGTCATCTAGTGAAGTCGAGGCCCCTTTTGGGATATCTGTATGATTCCAAAAAAACAGGTAAATTCCGACAGCACTCAGTAAAAGCAATAAATATTTTACTTTAAGCCCTCGGCTCAAGGATTCAAATAATTTTTGCCTCAAGTAGATCATGCATTCTCACTATGCCTTCAAGTTTGCCGGCGTCGCTCACAACTAATAAAGACGTTATTTTATTTTGATCCATATCGTTAACTGCGTCTACTGATCGGGAGGAGGAAGAAATAGTCTTGGGTCTTGAGTTCATAAGGTCCTTAACCTCTTTAGCGAGTGCCTCAGCCCCATATTTCAATAGGGCTCGCCTTAAATCTCCATCAGTTACAGTTCCTACAATGTTCTTGTTGTGATCTAAAACAGGGGCTATGCCAAAATTTTGACAGGTGACTGCTTTTAAAGCTCCATGAAAGTCATCGCTAGGCAATAAAAGACTAGCGGAATCAAATATCTTCATTTGATCTCTCACGTGAGACAGTCTTTTTCCCAATTTACCGCCGGGATGATAGGCGGCAAAATCATTATCTGTAAATTTACGTTGACGCATAACGGCTATTGCCAGAGCATCACCCAAGCCTAAAGCCACAGTGGAGGAGTTGGTAGGCGCTAAGCCAAGTCCGTCGGCTTCTTTATCGATAGATCCATCTAATACGGCATCACTTAAGTCTGCAAGATTGGAGCGGAGATTTCCTGTGATCGATACTACAAAAACTCCTCTACGCCTGGCATATTTTGCCACCTCAATGAGTTCGATGGTTTCGCCAGAATAGGCTATCGCTAACAGCAAATCACCTTTTTGAAGTACCCCGAGATCGCCGTGCATTGCTTCACCTGGATGAAGATAGAAGGCTGGAGTCCCTGTTGACGCCATAGTTGCCGCCAATTTTCTTGCGATGTGTCCGGACTTTCCAAGGCCAGATAAAACTACTTTACCTTGTATGCTGAGTATCTTTTCAACTGCGAGAGCAAAAGAATCTGAAATCATACTGGCTGCTTTTATGAGAGCCGAAGCTTCCGCATTTAAAACTTCCATTCCTATGAGCTTTGTATGTTCGCTAAACTCAGACATATTAGCTCTCTTTAAGCTTTAGGGCGGTTTCAATAAAAGACCTAAATAGGGGATGCGCTTCCATGGGTCTGCTTTTTAGTTCGGGATGAAACTGACATGCAATATACCAGGGGTGATTTGTGAGCTCCATGATTTCCACCAAACTAAAGTCTGGGGATTGGCCCGAAACGATCATCCCAGCATTTTCAAAAGCTTCGCGATATTTATTGTTAAACTCAAAACGATGTCTATGTCGTTCTGAGATTTCTTTTTTACCATAGGCTTTAAATGTTTTAGTTCCTTCTTTTAGCACACAAGGAAATCCGCCTAGACGCATGGTTCCGCCTTTTTTGCTTACCACCTTTTGATCTTCCATCATATGAACCACTAAATGTTCATTGTGTTCGTCAAACTCCTGGCTGTTCGCTCGCTGTAGGCCCAATGCATGCCTAGCAAACTCGATCGATGCGACTTGCATGCCTAGACAAATACCGAAAAAAGGTTTGCCTGATTCTCTCAAATACCTAATCGCGGCTATTTTCCCTTCAATTCCTCGGTTGCCAAAGCCCCCTGGCACAATAATGCCATCAAACTCAGCCAGCATGGAGGCCACATTAGATTCGTTAATATTTTCTGCATCAATAAATACAGAAGTAATTTTAGCATTATTTGCAATTCCGGCATGAATCAGAGACTCATTAATCGATTTGTAGCTGTCGGCAACATCTATATATTTTCCGACAATGCCAATTTTGAGCGTTGATTTTGGATGATCCAGTCGATCGACAATTTTTTTCCATTGGGAGAGATCTGGATTTCTAGTCCAAATATTCAAAAGCTCGACAATTTTATCGTCTAAACCTTGCTCATGTAACACCATGGGAAGCTTATAGATAGAATCCGAGTCCGCAGACTCAAATACGCTGTCGGCTGCGACATTACAAAACAGGGCAATTTTTTTCTTCATCTCGTCCGGCACGGGTCGATCGCTTCGGCAAACTAAAATATCCGGCTGAATGCCAATTTGCCTCAACTCTCGAACTGAGTGCTGAGTTGGTTTTGTCTTCAACTCTCCAGCTGCCGCTATATAGGGAATGAGAGTAAGATGAATGTAGACCACATTTTCGGGGCCGAGATCATAACGGATTTGACGAATCGTTTCTAAAAAAGGCAGTGATTCGATGTCACCAACAGTCCCGCCAATTTCCACAATCGAAATATCTGCGCCTTCGCTTGCTTTAAATATATTCTCTTTAATCTGGTTGGTAATATGGGGAACAACCTGAACTGTTCCCCCTAGGTAGTCTCCGCGCCTTTCTTTGGAAAGGACCGCATCGTAAACTTGACCGGTGGAAAAACTATTGAGTCTTGAAAGTCTCACGGATGTAAATCGCTCATAATGACCAATGTCTAAGTCAGTCTCAGCTCCGTCATCGGTAACAAATACCTCTCCATGCTGAAAGGGAGACATGGTACCAGGATCAATGTTGAGATAAGGGTCTGCTTTGGTAATGACTACCTTAAGGCCCCTGGTTTCCAAAATGGCGCCCGCACTAGCGGCCACAATTCCTTTTCCGAGAGAGGACACAACCCCGCCGGTTACAAAAATATATTTGGTATGATGTGATCTTGTACGTGACATTTTGAGCCGGTGTTTAAGGATTTATCCACGGGAAAAGAATCTAGCATGTTCGAGGCTTGTTTGACTACTTGAAGATTTTAGGTGGTTGCCCATAATTGATGTAAAATAGTTTAAGAGCCATTAGAAAGGGCCCTGTATTCATGAAGTTTTTCATAATATGTACATTTTTTTTCGGTCTTTCAGGATGTTGGCTCTTTAATTCAGGCCGTAATAAGGGTCCTAAAAAAGACGGTGGAAGAGCCCTCATCGACCCTTCAACGGCCATTCAATTGTCTAGAACGAATGAGCGCAGCCTTGGTATCCTTATGGCCCATACCACTGCCGAAGCTTATTGTGAAATTGTCTTTTGGCCCCAAGTTTCTGGACAAACCCCGCCGCGCGATGCCCGCAAAGTTTCCTGTGGAGAAAAGCCACATTTTAATCATCAGGTGGTGCTTCCTGGTCTAGATCCTGATGTGGTTTATTGGTATCAAGCTTCGTTTGGCGCCTCGCCAGGTAATTTTGGCGAGTCCCGCCTCTTAAGAGAGGGGGGGAATGATTATACGAATTTTCCTACTACCGCCGAAAAATCAAACCTGGTTCTAAGTAAGGTGAATAGCTCCCTTGGAACCCTTTCTGTGACAAGTCTTAATGGGTATGGTGGCGGATTGCCCAAGATCAATCCAGGCTGTTTTCCCAAGGCCATTGATTTGTTTTCGCTGCTAGGCAGCTCGACGCCTTCGAATATCGACTGGATTTCCATCGGCGGAACAAAGTCAGAAAATGCCGACCCAAATTCTTTTGTTTCCATGCGCATTCCCAGCTCCCTGGCTCTTCAAAAGCCCACAAAGTTAGAATTTAGTTTAGATGGCAGCACTCAAGGGGTTGATCTGCCTAGAACTCCTCTTCTTTCTCGGGCCTCCATCATCTCTAACACAGAGCTTAGTTTTGGGCGCGTTCGCTTGGGCAGCGCAACGAATGTTATATTTCCTTTAGGTCCTAATTTAGAAGCCCGTTGGCAAGCGCAAAATGTCGACGCTGATGCGTATGTGTTCTTTGATGCTCGTGTCCAGGGAGAGACTTCGGGCTTCACCTGTGTCTATAACGCTTCAGCAGGGGTGGGTGTAATTTCAAGGGATGAGTTTTCTAAACTCGCGAATAAGCCTGTAATTATGCAGCTTAAATTAGTTAGTTTTAAAACCTTAAAATCATCTAGCAATTTCCCCGTTGTTGTAAGTAGTGAAGACTTCCGAAGAAGGGCGGTCACCATTAAATGAGGATATTGACTTTCTGGATTCTTTGTATTTTCACTTCCGTATCCTTTGCTGGCAGTGTGGAAAAAATTGGGAAATCTGGACCGATTGTCCTCATGGATTCTGAGTCGGAATGGCCAGTAGGGTCTCATGTTTGCTTTGTAAAAGAGGGCAAAAAAAAGGCCTGTGGAGTCGTTTCAAAAGTTAAAGGGCTCAAAGCACTGGTCAAAGTAAAGAAGTCAAGTCTCTCTAAAGTCGAAAAAGGCATGACCGCCAAATTGAGCAAATCTGCAAAAAAAGCGGCTCTTGATCCCTCCGGAGAAATGGCTCAGGAAGCTACTAAGGAAAATTCAGGGCCTCCAGAAGAAATTTCTAGTTCGGATAAAACAAAGAAAGTTTCGGTAAAATCGCGCAAAAATAGAATTCGAATCTATGCTGGCGCCTCTTACGCACCGATTACAGTTTTTAAGTCTAATAATCTCAAATACAACCCACCGAATCCGGCGGAGCCAGGGGCTCTCTGGGCAGAAGAATCTAAAGTTAGCTCAGGCGCCGCCCTCATTTTAGCCGGAATGTTTGGACCGTTTCATGGGGGCCTTGGCTACAGCATTTCCGGAATGATTCCCAACAATAATGTGGATCTTGACTACAGCATCAGTGAGCCTACTAAGTATGTATCCTTGACTTCTAAGCGAAGCTTTTTGGGACTTTTTGGGGACTATCTATTTACGATACAAAAAAGTCCAATCAACATCGCAATGGGCGCAGGACTTGGATACTCCTCAAATAACATAAAGTTTTCTGCGATCCAAAAGAATGACAGCGGTGCGGATGCCAATGTCATTGCATCAGGCACGTCTTCGATCTCTGTGATTTCGCTTCGAGTACCAGCTCTTGTAATGATGGACTTAGGACCTATAGGCATTCAATTGGGAGCAACCCTTTCTCTGGGTTTGTCGGGCACTGCTAAGACTTCAGCAACGGTAACAGACCCTAACTCCCCAGATGCAGCGGCGGGAGCTGCAACATTTAGCAGTGCTTTAGGTCATAGTAAAAATATGGTTGGCTTTGAATTATTTGGTGGTATCGGCGCTTCTTTTTAAAGTCATATTAAAACTATACATAATAAGTCCCCATTGAGGCTATCTTAGCTCAGTATTTAGTACGTTCTGAATGGGCAAACTCGCAAAATTTTTGCCTGGACTGAGTAATGCCTTTAGAAAGACGTCCGTTCGCGACGCGATTAGTCAGGTGAATCACAATGTCTTTAGATTCCGGCTCTATCCAAAACGCGGTTCCCGTAAAGCCAAGGTGACCTATTGCTAGTCCGCTACAAAAATCATAGGCGGAAAGACCAGACCCTTGTCTTAATCCTAAAAGACCGTCGTGACTCAGATAAGGGTTTTGATGGGGCGTTTTTCTGAGTAATGCGTTGCGATGAAGAAATGACTGGCCAAAGGATTCTTTAAAAAGCCATTTCAGATGCAGTTTTACATCTAGAAGGCTTCCAAAAAGTCCAGCATGCCCCGTCTCGCCGCCAAGGTAAAAACAGTTTTCGTCATGAACTTCTCCCCTCAACTCTCTTTGGCGCATAGGGCAATAGCCGGTTGAAGCTACTTCGGTGCGATCCAAAGGAGCATAGGAAATCCTAGACCCTGATTTGTACGTCCAGGCATGGAGTTGTTCTCCTAAACTCATTTTGGTTTCTACTTGCAAAATAAAACCTAAAAGCAGAAACCCAACATCGCTATAACAGAAAGTTTTGGGACCTAAAGGTCTTTGAGCCACGCGATTTAAATGGAAGCCGAGTTTCGCGAGAGAGCTTCCCGTATCGATTCCCAGACACTCCGTATAAGTGTTCATCCAAGCGGGAAGACCCGATGTATGGGACAGAATTTGGTCGTACGTTAATGCCAATAGAGCGGGCGAAAGTCTGCATTTAAGTTCCGAGCTGGCCGACTCAGAAATGGGCCGCTCCAGAAGAATCCCTCTTTCGGCTGCAAATTGAAAGATTCTGGGAGCGGTAAAGAGTCCTTTAGTAAGACTAGCCAAATCAAAGACCAAGCCCTTCTTGGTCTCGAATTCTAGACTTTTACCTGTGTCTAAATAGATTCCAGCAGAAGCCTCGCGGTAAATCTCAGGGCGATCGTCTTCAACCAGCGTGTTTAATGTTTTCACCACTGAATCCACAGCCCCTAACAATACATAAATACTCAATAATACAAGCTTATATCGACAATCTTCTGGTGTTTACACGGACTATCCCCAGGTTTATCAACAGCAGCTCTTATTCGTCTTCTGGATCCCCGGCAGCTTCGCTAGAGCTTGCGGCATCACCTTCGGCAAAAAGTTCTTCTGGAGGTATCATGCTAAGAGCATTGACTTTTTCACCTTCTGACACCCGCATAAGGATAACTCCTTGAGTGTTTCGCCCGACGACGCCGATTTCAGATACCTTACTTCGAATCAAAGTTCCGGCCGTGGTTACCATCATAATATGGTCCGTTTCTTTGACTTGAGCGATTCCGACAACAGGTCCATTTTTTTCTGTTACTTTAATGGTATAGATGCCTTTTCCGCCGCGAGATTGGGTTCTATATTCCTCAAGTTCGGTGCGCTTTCCGTAGCCGTTTTCAGATACGGAAAGAATAAACGTGCCAGGATCCTTGGAAAGTACATCAAGGCCAATCACACGGTCAGCTTCAGAGAAGCGAATCCCCGTAACACCCCTTGCCGATCGCCCCATATCTCTCACATCACTTGAAGGGAATCGTATGGCTTTTCCCATACTTGTGGCGATCAATATATCATCATCTTCCTTAACAATTCTAACACCCATCAAAGCGTCATTTTCCTCTAAAGTGAGGGCAATAATTCCGCTGGAACGAACATTAGAGTAGGACATGAGCTCAGTCTTTTTAATGTAGCCTTCTCGGGTTACAAACGCTAAAGAAAGCCCAGCTTTAAACTCAGAAATAGGAAGAACCTGAACTACCCTCTCATTGGGCTGGAGGGGTACCAAATTCGCAAAATGCTTGCCCCTTGCCCGCATGGGGGCCTCGGGAACTTCATAAACTTTTAAGTTATAAACCCGTCCTAAATTGGTGAAGCAAAGAATATTTTGATGATTCGTCGTATGGAAAATTGATTCCACAAAATCTTCATCTTTGGTCAACATTCCGGCTTTGCCTTTACCGCCCCGCTTCTGCGCCTGAATTTCCGTTAGGGGAGTTCTCTTCACATAACCGGTATGTGACACAGTTACCGCAACTGGCAAGTCGGCTACTAAGCTTTCCATAGTAAACTGGTCGGCAGCACTTGCTAGAATCACCGTTCGGCGTTTATCGGCAAACTTTTCTCTTACCAATTTTAGCTCGTCTAAAATAATCGCTGTAACTCTAAGTGGCTTGTCCAAAATATCCTTATAATCAGCTATTTCAACCATCACAGCATTATATTCAGCTACTATCTTTTCTCGCTCTAATCCTGTCAAACGGGCAAGTCTAAGATCTAAAATGGCCTTAGCTTGAACATCGGAAAAGTCAAATCTTGCAATCAATTGCTCACCGGCAATTCTGGAATCACTGGAAGCTCGAATAATCTTTACAACTTCATCAACATTTTCCACCGCGAGTTTTAAGCCCTGTAAAATATGGGCGCGTTCTTCGGCCTTACCAAGTAAAAAGGCGGTTCGCCTGACGACAACTTCACGTCGATGGTGATAAAATTCTTCCAAAACTTGCTTTAAATTAAGAAGCCTTGGCAGACCTTTAACCAAAGCCACCATATTCACACCAAAACTGGTTTGAAGAGGCGTTAATTTAAAAAGATGATTTAAAACAATTTCAGCTGATTCGCCGCGTTTGATATCCACTACAATGCGAATCTCTTCTTTAGCTGATTCATCGCGAATATCAGAAATTCCTTCGATTTTCTTTTCCTGAACCAATTCCGCTATTTTTTCAATAATTCTTGCTTTGTTTGCCTGGAATGGAATTTCTGTAAATATGATATGATCACGATTATTCGTCTGCTCAATTACGGCCTTAGAACGCATCACGACAGAGCCGCGCCCCGTTAAATAGGCATCGCGAATCCCAGATACCCCATGAATCTCAGCGGCGGTTGGGAAGTCTGGCCCATGAATCAATAGCATCAACTCATCGATTGTGGTTTCAGGCTTAGCTATGATGGCTTCAAGCCCATCAATGATTTCTCCCAAATTATGTGGAGGAATATTGGTGGCCATTCCAACTGCAATCCCGCTTGCGCCATTAATAATGAGTTGCGGAACCATAGAAGGTAAAACCGTGGGCTCTTCTTCTTTATTGTCATAGTTAGGTACGAAATCTACGGTGCCGCGGTCAAGGTCTGCAAGTAAAAACTCGGAGATTTCATGCATTCTAGATTCCGTATATCGCATAGCAGCTGCAGAGTCACCATCTACAGATCCGAAGTTCCCCTGTCCGTCGACCAAAGGGTAACGTAAAGAAAAGGGCTGAGCCATACGAACTAAGGCATCATAAACAGCAGAATCCCCGTGTGGGTGATACTTACCAATCACGTCTCCGACGATACGGGCTGATTTCAAATAAGGCTTATTGTGATAGTTTTTGAGATCATGCATAGCAAACAGAATTCTTCGATGCACAGGCTTGAGTCCGTCGCGAACATCAGGCAGGGCACGCGATACAATTACACTCATCGAATAATTTAAAAACGATGTTTTAATTTCTTGCTCTATCTTAATAGGATGAATAAGTGCTAGCGTCATTTTTGGTTCCTACTAAATTAAATATCTAGGTTTCTTACACTTAGGGCATTTTCTTGAATAAACTCTCGTCTGGGCTCTACATCTTCACCCATAAGCGTTGAAAACAGACGATCTGCCTCAATCGCATCTTCAACTTCTACTCTTAAAAGATTCCGATGCTCCACATTCATGGTAGTAGAGTCCAGTTGGTCCGCATTCATTTCACCCAACCCTTTATAGCGCTGGACATAGGCTCCCTTGCGGCCTTCCCCAGAAATAAACTCTTCCAACTCAGATAAGGAATGAATGGTTCCTGACTTGTTTTGACCTAAATCATCTTTTTTACCGGAGTTGAAAACGTACTTAAACGGAGCCTGGGCGACTTCTCGAATCTGAGCGTTAATGCGCCGAAGTTCTACAATTTCTCCGCCTTCTAAACTTAGTCCATCGATAACAGAAACTTTGGGGACATTATTGATTCGTGTCTCAAAAATAATTCTCCAAGATGAATGCTCTTTATCAAAAGCTAATTCTCCAGAAATGTGGAACATTTTCTGATACAAGCTGTGCAGATGAGCCCTAATATTTTCAAGCAGTTCTTGGGCGCTATTTTCGGTTTTAAATAGCTCAGGTCCAATTTCGTGATGGGCTACAAGATATTCGACGATAGCTTTTTCTCTTCTTCGAGACGCTCCTTCCATATATCTGCGAAATACGGAAAGCTTTGAAAACAGATTTTTAACTTGAGACTTGTCTATAGGACTATCGTTAGAGTCCATCAGCGTCAAGTCCTGCATACCGACTTCTGCTAAAAATTCTTCGAGGTCTAATTCATTCTTTAAATATCTCTCTGTATTTCCTTTTTTATATTTAAATAGCGGTGGCTGAGCTATGTACAAATATCCTCTCTCAATAATCTCTGGCATTTGTCTAAAAAAGAATGTCAATATCAGGGTTCGAATGTGGGCTCCGTCGACATCCGCATCTGTCATAAGAATAACTTTATGATACCTAATTTTATTGATATCAAATTCATCTTTTCCAATTCCGGTACCAAGGGCCTTGATAAGAAGTTTGATTTCCTGGGAAGAAAGCATTTTATCAAATCGTGCTTTCTCAACATTCAATATTTTACCTCTAAGAGGCAAAACCGCTTGAGTTCTGCGATCTCGGCCTTGCTTAGCGGAGCCGCCGGCCGAGTCTCCTTCGACTACAAAGAGTTCGCACTGAGCAGGATCTTTTTCTTGGCAGTCCGCCATCTTTCCGGGAAGTCCAGCAAAATCCAAAGCCCCTTTACGACGCGTAAGCTCTCTGGCTTTCTTCGCTGCAAGTCGAGCTCTAGCAGCATCAATGATTTTTTGTATAACTAATCTAACTACTGCTGGGTTTTCATTAAAATAATTGGTGAGTGCTTCGGAAACATGTTGGTTGACGAGAGGCTGGACTTCAGCTGATCCTAATTTCGTTTTGGTTTGACCATGAAATTCAGGATTTTTTACTTTAACAGCGATAATACCGGAAAGGCCTTCACGGATATCTTCGCCGGTAATTCCTTCTTTGAAGTTTTTAAGCATCCCGGTATTTTCAGCAAACTGATTGACTACGCGAGTCAATGCCAGCCTCATCCCTGTAAGGTGAGTACCACCCTCTATTGTATTGATATTATTAACATAAGCGTGAATATTTTCTTGGTAGCTATCGGTCCATTGAAGAACGCATTCTACTTGGGCCCAAATGACCCCATTCTTGGTTTCTGTCGCCTGTATATATACAGGCTCAGAATGAAGAACCGTTCTTCCTTTATTTAAAAATTCGCAAAACGACTTAAGTCCTCCTTCAAAGAAAAACTCTTCGGATTTATCCGTTCTTTCATCAGAAAGAATAATACGAATACCTTTATTCAAAAAAGAGAGCTCTCTTAACCGTTTACGAAGTACGTCAAAATCAAAAGTAACATCAGAAAAGATCGTGTTGTCAGGTTTAAATCTGGTGAATGTTCCTTTGTTTTCAGTATCTCCAATGATTTGAACATCCCCTTGGGGGACACCTATTTTATAGGACTGAGTATAAACTTTTCCATCGCGATATACTTCAACTCGGCACCACTCAGAAAGTGCATTTACAACCGATGCGCCTACGCCGTGAAGACCGCCAGAAAAAGCAAAGGCTTTGTCATCCATTTTTCCGCCAGCGTGCAATACGGTCATCACCACTTCTAGGGCTGATTTTCCTTCCGATGCATGGGTTGCCACTGGAATTCCGCGACCATCATCTTTAACGGAAAGTGATCCATCGATATGAATGACGATATCAATTTTTGATGCATGCCCATTCATGGCTTCGTCGATAGAGTTATCAACAATTTCATAAACAAGATGATGGAGTCCGTCTAAAGTTGTGGAACCAATATACATTCCTGGTCGTTTTCGAACGGCCTCAAGCCCTTCTAGGACGGTTATATTATCAGCTTCATAGGAATCATTGGCTTGACCTTCGATGCTTAGTGTCATTTTATTTCCGTTACAAAGTAGAATTTGAACCCATTTTATATCATAAATAACTGTTTTTTAATTCTATTCTTAGTGAGTTTCTTTCATGGGAACCAAAACATGCTTGGACTTACAGGCAATGGGCTCTACGGCCGGCGCAAGCATTACAGGTTGATCCGGCGCATTAAAGCAGATCAAAAGTTGGGCGCTGCCTGTAGAAGAAACAATGTCATGCAAATATCTTCCATTTAGGGACAAATTGCAGCTGGGACCATTATAATCATCAATTCCTAATGTTTCTTTACCCTCTGACTCGCCTGCTGTGTGCGAGGCCAGAGTAAGCCTTTCAGGTTCAAAATTCAAATTGAGTGCCTTACTTTTGTCTGCAGCAAGGAGCACACGTCTGGCCATAGACTGCAAACTTGCTCGTGGCAGACTTATAGTCTGAGCGGGAGCGGTGGGAATGACGCCCTGATAGTTCGGATAATTAACCTTAATGAGGCGATGGAAGACGAAATATCCTGGAACCTCGGTGATAAATGTCTTTTGATCTTCTGAAATAGACAAGCTGACGGTTTCAAACCCCTCAGAACAAATTTTTTGGAGTTCTAAAAGAGCTCGTTTCGACAAACAAAGGCCTGCTTTTAAAAAGTCTTCTGGAAGATTGTCGAGATTGACTTCGCAGTATGACAACCTAAAGCCGTCGGTACCTACAAGGCGCACCAATTGCGATGTGGGTTTGTGTAAATAACCTACACCTCCATAAGGGTGCGGGCTATCGGTAGCGATGGTAAATAAAACCTGCTCAATCATATATTTAAAACGTTCAGCAGAAACGATGGCTGTTGACAATTGAGTCGGCCGATCGATTACTGGCCATGCCAAATTTTTTATTTGGGGAAGTTTCATAGTAAAATGTGACTTTTCACCCGCAGTAACTATCACAGCACTCTCATTGGATTCCAAGGTGACATCACCCACTGGAAGTTCTCTAACCACATCGGTGAGAAGCTTTCCTGGTAGAAAAACAATGCCTTGTCTTATGGTGTTGGAGTTAATTTCACAAATAATCGTTAATATTTTATCGCTCGCCGTTAGGATAAGACGATTGCCTTCCGTCTTGATTCCAACATGCCCGACATTTTTATCAGTTAGGGGTCCTTGCAAGCGAGTTACAGCCGTTTGGAAATCTTCGCGGTTTACAGTAACCAACATATTGACATCTCCTGTTGAGTTTTGTTTTTTCCCTATTTAATTAAGGATTCATTATTTCTTTAATAGTAGTAGTAGTAGGGATCAAGAAATTCTGGGGATAACTACATAAGTTACTATTATAATTATGATTAATCATGAAAAGCCCTGTGCGCACTCTGTTGGTTAATAGGGAATGAATTCTTGATAACTCACCTTTCATCCACAGCCCTTTTTTTAGTCATATTTTTGTCCCAGCTCTAATCCCAATCTGTCCACTAGTTCTCAAGAGAGAATTAAACACGTTATCCACAGGTCTTTTTAGGATCTGCTCAGTAGAGGCCTATTTATATTGCTCAAGGTTGCGTTCAAGATTTTCAATTTGGCTTCTTAAATCAGGGTCCGTTTTAAGATTGAGAGTGATCTTCTTTACAGCATGCATAACGGTCGTATGGTCTTTGCCACCAAATTTCTCGCCAATCTCGGGAAAGGAGGAGCTTAAATGATTGCGCGTCATATACATGGCAATTTGTCTAGGCATGGTTAGATTTTGGTGACGGCGTTTGGATTTAAGATCCGGAATTTTAAGATTATAGTAATCGGCTACTATTTTCATAATAACCTCAGCCGTAAGTCTTTGTGTATTGTCACCGACGATGGCGGAAAGGATATCTGCCGCCAACTCTTTTGAAATAATGCGGCCTTCTATTCTAGAGTACCCAGCAATGCGATGTAGGGTACCTTCAAGTTCCCTGACATTCTTTTTAACCTTGCTAGCAATAAACTCCGCAACATCCTGTGTGAGCTTGATGCCAATTTGTTCTGCCTTATTATACAAAATGGCTACACGGTGTTCAAAATCAGGCGGTTGAATGTCGGCAATGAGACCCCATTGAAAACGAGTGCGAAGACGCTCTTCCAGATCTGGAATTTCATGGGGGAATTTATCAGACGTAATGACGATTTGTCGCTTCTCACCATGGAGGGCGTTGAATGTATGAAAGAACTCTTCTTGTGTCGCTTGTTTATTGCCCGAAAGAAATTGAATATCATCCACCAAAAGAGCGTCACAATTTCTGTATTTTTGCCTCATTTCATGCATTTTATTATGTCTAAGGCAATAGATCATTTCATTTAAAAAGGTATCAGCCGTTGTAACAGTGACAACCGCATTGGGGTTCTTTTCTAAGATGCGATTGCCAATTGCATGCAGAAGGTGAGTTTTTCCAAGGCCAGGCTGACTATAAATAAACATTGGATTATAAGCTTGTCCGGGATTATCGGAAACGTTGAGGCTCGCTGCGAACGCAAACTGGTTAGAGGGACCTCTTACAAAAGAATCAAAGGTATAATTTGGATTTAATCCTGACTTATTAGAGATACTTTTGTTATGGTTTGCTTTGGGAGCGTTTTCAATCGATGTGGAGATCTGTTGATAAACGGAAGACAACTGTTCCACATTAAGGCGAATATTTATATTCTGAAAGCCAAGGAGTACCTTTGCATCATTGATGAGAGGGAAGACTTCATCTAAAAAACGTTGATAAAACACACTATTTGGCACATGAGCAATAATTTCGTCTTGATCAACTACGGTTGTGATTTTAATAGGTTGCAATAGGGAATCATGAACTTCCGAATCCACGCGTTGTTTTATAAAGTCGGCAATTTGCTGCCAAGCCGTAAATAAGTCGGGAGTAGGGCGCGTAGGAGGCTTTTGATTTTGTTCAGGAAACCAGTTGTTCATACGGAATCTCGTTTATAGATAAACGCCTCATAAAAGAGACTTGGGTTTTGGAGTTTCAATTTGGTGGTGAAGGGTATCATAGGGACTGCTGAGTGTCCATTTATTAGGGTGTCAGCTTTGCAATACGACTGAGAGGCAGATTGTGGCATTAGATCGAAACGTTCGCGGGTTCATGTATTTTTTATCGGCACAAGTTCAAGCGGCAACGTTAATTATGGGTGGCTATTGGTTAGGGAAGGAGCTAGATAAGAAGCATCCCTGGTCGCAAAGCTGGCTTATGGTTATTATGCCCCTATCACTTCTTATTATTGTGCATACTTTCTATACAGTCATAAGATTCATGTTAAATAAGGAAAAGAAGTGAATAGAAGCCGCCAAAATATCCAATACGTTGTCGGCGTTTTAGTTGGCACTCTTACGATTTATGGCCTGGAAACCTATTTTAGTTCTAAACACGGCATTTGGTGGGGCCTATTAGGCGGCGGAGTGGTTTTTGAGTTTCTCTATATTTTGGGCAGCAGTTTCTTAAATAAGAAAAGCCAAGCGAGGTTTTTTTCGGGAATTCGGGGAATGGCTACGATATCTGGGAAACTAAGCTGGGAAATCTTCTATATAGCGGTAGGCTTAAAATACTTGGCCACACCCTGGGGCCTAGTCCTAGGCGGCCTGATTTCTTTAGGCTGGTTTTACTATTGTCTCCGGGACCTAAAGGAAAATCTATAAAATTTTCTATTAAAAGTAGATTTTTTGGTGTATTTATTTGGCGCGCTAATTTTTAAGGGTTTTGTAATGAAAAAAGTTCTATTTTCTTTACTAAGTATAGGGTTAGGTTTTATTTTTGCTGGCCATGCTCAAGCAGCTGGAATTCCTCATTTTATTAACTATTTTGAGATAACTGCTCATCAGTTAGGAATGGAATCTGTCCTTTCTCCTGCAGTGGGAGCTCTTTTTGTAACCTTGATTTTAGCAATTTTGGGACTTTCTTTTCGGTCCTATGTAAATTCAGCTATGGCGAATCCGGTTCCTTCAGATCGATTTGGTCTAGTTGTATTTATTGAGTTGATTGCAGGCTTTGTTACTGATTTAACGAAAGATTTGATAGGCGAGAGCTACAAAACTTTTTTGCCCTTGGTAGGAACCCTGTTTTTCTTCATTCTATTCAATAATCTTTTGGGCTTAGTTCCAGGTTTTCCTCCTGCCACTGAAAGTATGAGCACAAACTTGGCTATGGGGCTGATCGTATTTTTTACTTACAACATTTTCGGAGTTAAAGCCCAGGGCATAAAAAGTTATCTGGCCCATTTTGGGGGACCCGTTTGGTGGTTGTTTCCCGTAATGTTTGTAATTGAGCTTATTTCCCACAGTTTCAGACCAGTTTCTTTAAGTCTTCGCTTAATGGGTAATATCTTTGGCGATCACATGCTTGTAGGTGTATTTACTGGCCTTACTTATGTGGTAGTTCCCTCTCTTCTTATGTTTTTTGGGCTTCTTGTAGCCTTTGTTCAAAGTTTTATTTTTACCCTGCTTTCAGCGATTTATATTTCAATGGCGGTTTCGCACGATCATTAATCAGTGTGTTTAATTTTTAAAGGAGTTTATCATGGAATCACAAGCAGGTTTAATCGCCATAGCAGCAGGTCTAGCTATTGGTCTAGGAGCTTTCGGTGCCGCTGGCGGCCAAGGACGCGCAGCTGCAGCAGCATTTGAAGGAATCGCACGTAATCCATCTTCTAAAGACGATGTATTTACTCCTTTCCTTCTAGGTCTAGCATTTATGGAATTCCAAGCGATTCTTTCTTTCATTATCGCTATCATGCTCGTAGGCAAGTTCTAGAGTTTGATTATAGGTTAGAGCTTTATTTTTAAAGCTCCTTCTAGAAGAGAAAATAAGAAGACTTAAGAACCGGTAAGGCGAATTTCATTTCGCCACGCCGGTTTTTTTGGGTCCAAATTTCGTTTTTTTTGCATCAAACAACGTCTTCAGACAATTCTTCTGTCACTTGCCAACTATTTATCATCAGTTAGAAGTTCACGAACTTAAATTTCATTAAAATATTTAAGAGTCATTTTTTTCAATAGGCGTCCTCTATCAGCCGAACTTCCCACTGACTTCAGGCCAATATCCGCCGAAAAAAACGGCCGGATGAAGAACTTCCCTATAAATAAGCAAATCAATCAAATCATGCAAATTAGATTAATTCTTACCCAAATGATGGAAAAAATCCTATAATTGGTCAAAATTCGAGAATAACGCCGATTTTTTGAGTAAATTTGATGTTTTTCTGATAAAATCGGCTAAATTTCAAAAAATTATTTAAAAATTCCTGATATTATCCAAAATCTATCTAAAATATTGTTAATTTTCCAAAAATCATCGTATTTTTTCCAGTTCATTTCATATTTTTTGAAATGATACTTAATGTCATCCGTACGACAACCGTATTAAGAGATTTTGTTACACTTCGGTCCTATTTTTAGTATTTTAAGGTTGGGATGAATGGAAAAAGCCTATTTTTTTCAAAGCCGCACATCTTTCACCCATGTTCCACGTGGAACATCGGCGAAAGAAGAATTTTGTCGCTGGGAACGACGCTCCCATATGTTCCACGTGGAACCTTCAGCCAAAGAGAGAGAACTTCTTTGTGGGATATTTTCCTTAAATTGAGGTTGTGGAGTAAGAGATTCGGTTTGACTTAGATAGGGAGTTTGTGGTCCCGCAAAAAAATCTATTGTTGGAAGTGTGGGAGGCTTGTTCCACGTGGAACCTTTATGGGGAGAGAACGAATTTTGCTGCATATGAGTTGTTCTCATCTTTTAATGGGAACATTTGATGGCCCAGTGAAAGCTTTTGATAGATGCTTACCAATGTTCCACGTGAAACATTTTCATCTTGGACGTGTCTTCCTTTCCTAAAAGGGATCTAGAAAGCGAAATCTAAACATCGGGACGTGAAAGTTCCACGTGGAACATGAACTCAGTTGCAATAAATGGGTCCATAGTATAAACAAGATTACAAAATCATGCTTTTGAAAAGGGGTGACCAAATGGCACAGATAATCGCCATATCAAACCAAAAGGGCGGGGTTGGAAAAACAACTACTGCAGTTAATCTGTCGGCCTCACTTGCCGCCGCAGAAAAAAAAGTTTTACTTGTGGATATGGATCCCCAGTCGAACTCTTGCAGTGGATTAGGCATTTATCAACAGGATGTCAGCCATAGTATTTATAATGTTATGGTAGATGAAATTTCCATAAAAGAAATAATCCTAAAAACCGAGCTGAAATATCTGGATATAGCTCCAGCAACCCAAGATCTTATAGGCGCCGAAGTGGAATTGGTATCCATGATCGGCCGCGAAATGAGACTTCGTGACGCCCTGGCAGAAGTAGGAACAGTATATGACTATATCATATTGGACTGCCCACCAGCTTTAGGGCTTCTTACGATCAACGCCCTCGCCGCGTCTCACTCTGTGCTGATTCCATTGCAGTGTGAATACTATGCTTTAGAAGGCTTAACACAACTTATGAAGACCATCGGACTGATTCAACAGCGAATCAATCCCACCTTAGTTATAGAGGGCATTCTACTGACTATGTATGATCGTCGTAATAAACTGAGCCGAGATGTAGAAAATGAGGCGAGAAAACACTTTGGCAATCAGGTTTTTGAAGTGGTTATCCCCAGAAGTGTCAAGGTTTCTGAGGCACCAAGTCATGGAAAGCCAGTGATTCTATATGATATTTCCAGCAAAGGGGCCCTGGCGTACATGGAATTAGCCAAGGCAGTGGTTGCAAAGTATAAAAAGCGGGCTGCTCGCTCAACTTCAAATGAGGTGTCCATCTAATGACTTCCATCGATAAAAGCAGAAAAGGCGGATTAGGAAAAGGAATCGAGTCCCTTTTTGGAGGCGCGACTCAAAATACGAGTGGGAATCTTGTTTCTAACCCACCCATGGGACATACTGGAATGCCCTCAGTCGGAAATCAAGTGGTGGGCGCCATCATTGAGCTGGATCCGGCTACTATTGTCACAAATCCTAATCAGCCAAGAAAACAATTTAATAATCAAGAACTAGAAGACTTAGCGAATTCTATTCGCAAGGACGGGGTGCTACAGCCCGTGATTGTGTCTAGAAGTGGCAACCAATATATACTCATAGCAGGCGAACGACGACTTCGAGCTTCTAAGATTGCTGGTATAAAGAAAATTCCCGTGATTGTGAAAGAAATCAATCCGGAAGAGTATCTGCGCATTGCGCTCATCGAAAATATTCAGCGCTCAGACTTGAATGTCATAGAAGAAGCGGCGGCCTATGATGCTTTGATAAAAGAGCATGGGCTAACCCAGGAGGCTTGTGCTCTTGCTGTAGGTAAAGAGAGGCCGACGATTACCAATATCTTACGACTTTTGAGCCTTCCCCTTGAAGTTCAGGACGACCTCATCAATAAGAAGCTCACCATGGGGCACGCGCGCGCCCTTCTCGGCCTAGAGTCCAAGGACAGAATAATGGCCGCCAGAAAGCTGGTTTTGGAGCGTGAGCTTAATGTACGCCAGACGGAACAGTTATGTAAAACCTTCAAAAAAGGTGAAAAAGCCAAAGAAAATCAGGATGATACAAGAAAGTCCAACGACCTTCTTCACCTGGCTGAAAACCTGCGCGCCCATCTTAGGACGAAAGTTAGACTCACCGGAAACGGGACTCGGGGTACCATCGTGCTGTCTTATTTTTCATCAAATGAGCTAGAACGCATTTTGGGTTTGGTGGGGTCAAAGTTGCGCTAGAAAGTCCTAGGGTAAAATGTTCAAGACCTAAACAGATCACGAGTGTTTGTGGGCCCCCGAATATTTTATCTTTAGTGCTTGTTAAAGTAAGTGTTTTTAGGTATTCATTCGCCCGAGTTTTAACTTGTTTTTTTTCCAGCAGGTGTACATATGGCTGAGTTAAGTCTAGTGCCAAACCCGACATTATTGGTGGTGCAAACTGGGATATTTTTAACCAATGTATGGTTGGTAAATGCTCTTATTTTAAAACCTTATCAAAAACTGAAGGCCGCCCGTGATCAAGACACGGTCGGAAACCAAGATGAGGCGCGCCGCACCCTAAAGGAAGTGGCTGCAATTTCTGAAACTATAAAACAAAAGACCTCCGCCGCACTTGAACGGGCCCGCAGCACCATAAAGGCTGCTCGGGAACAAGCCCAAAAGCAGCAAAGCCAAATTACAGCAGCGGCTTCAGAAGAATCCCAAAGTTTTTTAGATAGTTTTCGAACCGATTTAAAAAGCAATTTGAGTTCAGAGCGTGCTAAATCCAAGGAAATTCTTGGCCCCTTGTCTGATGAGATCTTTAAAAAACTGTTAAATTGAGGCTTCCGATATGGAAAACGAGAACAATCCTTCCACAGAGCATGTGCCAGATCAGACAACCGCTGGTACTGAAGCGCACGGTTCAGATCAAGCTGCAACGGGTGCTGAATCCCATGCAGCAGATCAAACAACACACGGCGCAGAAGCGCACGAGGCTCACGCATTTGATCCCATCATGGGACAGTTTATTCCCACCTTTAATTTTTTGGTTTTCGCTTTGCTGGCCTACTTTTTCCTAAAGGGGCCCATTAAAAAAGCAATGACTGCAAAAAGACAGTCTTATTTGGATTTAAAGGCTGAAGCAGAAAAATTAAAAAGAGAAGCGGAAGCCCAATTGGCAGAGGCGAAATTGCGAAATTCCGTTCTTGAAAAAGAAGTGGCGGAAATTGTTGCCAAGGGCACAGAAGACGCCTTAAAAGAGAGCGAACGTATTTTAAATGAAGCGCGCGCTTTAGCAGCGCACATCAATTTAGAAGCGAAGCGTATTGCCGCAACAGAACTTGCAGAGGCCAAAAGAGCGCTTGAGAAAGAAATCATAGGAACCATCAAGAATGAAATTATCACCAAAGTATCTGCAGAATTAAGTGGTGAGCGCGGTCAAAAATATAATCAATCTTTAATTTCTAATATCACTCAAGCGTAAGGAAGATCATGAATACTCAAGCGCTTTCTTCGCGATATGCTAAGGCCCTTATGACAGCCCTCGGCTCAGCTGAGGCCGCAGACCTAGGTTTAGCCGCTCTTCGGGAAATGACCGAAGTTTTTACCATGGCAGACGCTGGCAGGATTTTAAAAAGCCCTGTTATGCCTAAAGGATTTAAAAAAGATCTTTTAGAGTATTGTTTAGATAAAGTGAAGGCAGACAAAACGATTTACAATTTCGTGGGTGTCCTACTTGAGTCTGGACGCATAGAGTTGATTCCAGCAATCACTGAGCAGCTCAAGGTTCTTATTCTTGCCTCAAAAAACATAGCAGAGGGAGAGGTGATTTCAGCAGTGCATCTGGATGATCTTACCATGAAGCACATAACCGAAGCTGCAGAGCAAAAGTTAAATATCAAGTTACTGCTAAACCAAAAAATAGATCCCGCTGTCTACGGGGGATTTAAAGTACGGGTGGGCAATAAATTGATTGATATGAGTGTTCAAACAAAATTAGATAAATTAACTGCATTTGCAGTTCAGTGAGGCCAAAAAGACATGGAAAAAATCAAGATTGAAGAAGTTAGCAAGATCATAAGTGACCGCATCAAGACCTTCGGAACGAAGGTACAGCTTGAAGAAACAGGATCTGTACTTTCTGTTGGCGACGGTATTGCCCGTGTATATGGGCTTGAAGGCGCGATGGCCGGTGAAATGGTTGAGTTCCAAAATGGCTCTAAGGGTGTCGTGTTGAACCTCGAAGAAGACAACGTGGGTGTGGCGCTTTTTGGTACCGCTGATGGAGTAAGCGAAGGCGACTCCGTACGTCGTTTAAAAACCATTAACTCCGTTCCCGTAGGCCGCGGTCTATTGGGTCGCGTTGTGGATGCCCTTGGCGTGCCTCTTGATGGTCTCGGCCCTATTGAAGGCTCAGAAAAAGGCCAGGTAGAAGTTAAAGCCCCGGGAATTATTGCTCGTAAATCCGTTCATGAGCCTTTACAGACAGGCTTAAAGTGTATCGATGCCATGACGCCGATTGGCCGAGGACAGCGTGAGCTTATCATTGGTGACCGCCAAACCGGCAAGACGACAGTCGCACTGGACACGATTATCAATCAAAAGGGCAAAGGTGTTATTTGTATTTATGTTGCGATCGGACAAAAGCAGTCCAACGTGGCACAAATCGTTGAGCGCCTCAAGAAAAACGGCGCCCTTGATTATACCATCATCGTATCTGCACCGGCTACAGACCCAGCCCCCATGCAGTTTTTGGCGCCCTATGCAGGTGTTGCTATGGCTGAGTGGTTCATGAAAAACAAGGAGCACGCGCTCATCGTTTATGATGACCTTTCTAAGCAGGCAGCAGCTTACCGCGAATTGTCTCTTCTTCTACGCAGACCTCCCGGACGTGAAGCTTATCCTGGGGATGTATTTTACATTCACAGCCGTCTTTTAGAGCGCGCTTGTAAACTGAATGATGATCTAGGTAATGGCTCCATAACGGCTCTTCCGATCATTGAAACTCAGGCCGGAGACATTTCTGCTTATGTTCCTACGAACGTAATTTCTATTACTGACGGCCAAATTTTCTTAGAATCTGACTTATTCTTCTCAGGTGTTCGTCCCGCTATGAACGCCGGGCAATCGGTTTCTCGAGTGGGTGGCTCAGCACAAATTGCTGCTATGAAGTCTATATCGGGTACCCTTCGCCTTGAACTTGCTCAGTACAGAGAGCTTGCTGCGTTTTCCCAATTCGGCTCAGATCTTGATGAAGCGACTCAAAAGACCCTTCGTCGCGGAAAAGTTTTGGTTGAGATTTTAAAGCAGCCTCAATATGCCCCATTGGATGTGGCTCTTCAGGTTTCTATTCTTTACGCTGCTGCTAAAGGCTTTTTAGATAAATATGACGTATCGCGCCTTCGTGAATTTGAAGTGGGTCTATACGACTACTTGAATTCTTCACATGCTGCGGTTCTCGATTCCATTCGTGGGGGAGCAAAACTCTCTGGAGATCTAGAAGAAAAACTTCGTCAGGCAGTTTCTGACTTCGATTTGAGGTTTGGTGCATAATGGCGAGTTTAAAGGACACCAAAAGACGCATTGTTTCTGTGAAAAATACCCAAAAAATCACAAAGGCGATGAAGCTTGTATCTGCGGCTAAGTTTGCAAGAGCAAACCAAGCTGTAGTAAGAGCGCGTCCCTATGCCCAAGCTTTCGAAAAGCTAGTGGCTAAAATCACGAAGTCAGAGAAAACAGAAAGCCCCTTCTTAGACGTAAGACAAAAGAAGAAGGCCCTGGTCGTAGTGATAGCTACAGATCGCGGACTTTGCGGCGGCTTGAATTCGAATCTTTTGAAAAAAACAACAGCTTTTATTCGTGAAAACCAGAGCCAAGGAACGAGTGTTGAGCTCGCGCTTTGGGGAAAAAGAGCTCATTCTCTAGCAAGGCTGGGAAATGTTTCGGTTTTGGAACGAAAGGAAAAAGTTTTAGAAAAGATAAATTTTCTAACGATTAAAGAAATAGCCCAGACTTTTTGCGGGGCATTTGAAACCAAAACTTATGATACGATTTCGATCGTTTATCCCAAGTTTGTAAATGCCATGACTCAAACTCCGGTGTGCGAGACGCTTTTACCCATGCTTCCGCCGCCAGTAGACTCCACCATAAAAGAGACCGACACATTTATTTTTGAGCCTAGTGCAGAAGAGCTTTCTGAAGGACTCATTAAAGATCTCATTGCGACTAAAATTTATGGGTGTTTGCTGGAAGTTCTCGCATCTGAGCATGCTGCGCGAATGACAGCAATGGATAATGCCACCAATAATGCAAAAGACGTTATTAAAAAGCTAACCTTGGATTACAACCGGGCGCGGCAAGCTAATATTACAAAAGAACTGATTGAAATCACAAGCGGCGCGCAAGCGCTCAACTAATAAAACGGAGACTTTCGTTATGGTAGGAACAGAAGGAAAAGTTGTACAAGTTATGGGGCCCGTCGTAGACGTTAGATTTCCCGAGGGAAAGCTTCCAGCCATTTTCAACGCGCTTACTCTCAACAACCCATCTTTAGGCACAGCGGCAGACAACCTTGTACTAGAAGTGGCGTTGCACTTAGGTGACAATATGGTTCGCGCCATCGCCATGGATGCCACCGACGGCCTAGCACGCGGTGGGGCGGTTAAAGATACTGGCAACCAAATTATGATGCCTGTAGGTAAAGAAGTTTTAGGTCGTATTTTAAACGTCACGGGCGCTCCTGTGGACGAGGCAGGCCCCGTCACTTACTCCAAGCATTATCCTATTCACAGAAAGCCCCCGAGCTTTACGAGTCTTTCTGGAAAAATGGAAATCCTGGTTACTGGTATTAAAGTTATTGACCTTATGGCTCCTTATCTTAAAGGCGGGAAAATTGGACTTTTCGGCGGAGCCGGCGTAGGTAAAACCGTAATTATTCAGGAACTCATTAATAATATCGCGAAGCAGCACGGTGGATTTTCGGTTTTTGCTGGGGTAGGTGAGAGAACTCGTGAAGGAAACGATCTCTATCATGAAATGAAAGAAGCGGGCGTTTTAGATAAAACAGCCTTGGTTTTCGGCCAGATGAATGAGCCACCCGGTGCGCGTGCCCGTGTAGCTTTGTCAGCCCTAGCAGTAGCTGAATACTTCCGTGATGAACAGAAACAAGACGTTCTTCTATTCGTCGATAATATTTTCCGGTTTACCCAAGCAGGATCTGAAGTTTCAGCTCTTCTCGGACGAATTCCTTCTGCTGTAGGTTATCAGCCTACTCTCGCCTCAGAAATGGGCGAACTTCAAGAGCGAATTACGACCACTAAAGATGGATCGATTACATCGATTCAAGCAGTTTATGTTCCAGCTGATGACTACACGGACCCGGCACCAGCAACAACATTTGCTCACTTAGACGCCTCTACCAACTTGGAAAGATCTATTGCAGCCTTAGGTATTTATCCAGCTGTAGATCCGCTCGCATCCAGTTCTAGAATTCTCGATCCCTTTATCGTGGGCGAAGAGCACTATAAAACAGCCAGAAACGTTCAGGTTACTCTTCAGCGTTACAAAGATCTTCAGGACATTATTGCGATCTTGGGTATGGATGAACTTTCCGATGAAGATAAATTAACGGTTTCTAGAGCCCGTAAAATTCAAAGATTCTTCTCCCAACCGTTTCATGTCGCCGAGCAGTTTACAGGTCAAAAAGGCTGTTTCGTCGAGCTTAAGGACACTCTTAGAGGCTTTCTTGAGATTCTCGAAGGTAAACATGACGCGCTTCCTGAACAGGCATTCTTGTATGTTGGTACGATTGAAGAGGCCGTAGAAAAAGCGAAGAAACTTAAATAGTTGATGATTGTTTTTGGTTAAAGTTTAAGGAGCATTCTGATGGATAACGTTTTAAACGTTAAAGTAATTTCGCCTTCTGCTAGTTTGTTTGAAGGAAGCGCAGAAGAGGTGAGCGTTCCTACCTCTAAGGGATACATCGGCGTGCGTTACAATCACAATGCCCTCGTGTCTTCACTGGGGATTGGAAAGTTAGAGATTAGGGGCCAAGACAAAAAGAACTTTTTTGTATCTGGCGGATATATCGAAGTGTTTCAGAATTCGGTAACCCTATTGGTCAGTGTGATTGAAGACATATCTAAAATTGACAGCCAAAGGGCTGAAGGTGCCGAAAAAAGAGCAGCTCAGAGATTGGCAACGAGAACCCATGAGGAAGCCTTGGACATTTCACGGGCCCTTGCGGCTCTTGAGAGAGCCCGAGCGAGAAAAAAACTTGCGGAACTTAGTCGCCGTTAATCGAAAAGACCCGAGGATTCTATCCTCGGTTTTTTTACATCCATTCGATTTTGTTTCTTACGTAGGGTACTATGAGTCTTTAAGCGCTTTTATTAAATCCAAGGCGATGAAAGACATGGTATGATTTCAAAGGATATCTCTAAGACTCTGATTTGGGACGATTTAGGCCTGTCTTCACCCCATAGCGGCATTGGCAGCTATGGCAGAAATCTGAGTCAGCAATTGCTAAGCTTCGGTTGGACTCCGAGGCTTTTTAACGGACTAGAAATAGGGGAAGCTCTCCTTACAGGAGGTCTTTCGGAAAACAAATTCCCTCTGCCTCAAGTTCGGCCTTATTTTCTACCCCAGGGCAGTATTGTCCATGGGCTTTCCAATATAAATGGGCCAGTTATAAAACTTAAAAGAGGTGTCCGCTCAGTCATCACCATTCATGACTTGATTCCTGTTTTAACGTCGGATTCCTCGCGTTATGGAATTCTCTTTAAAGCCCTTTATAAGCAAGTTGCAAAGAGCGCAGACCGGGTGATTGCGGTTTCCCAGTGGACCAAGGAAGCCCTGGTAAGAGAGGGTATCTCCGAGGAGAAAATTCGAGTGATTCCTAATGGTTTTCCGCCGTGGACAGCCCCCTCAGAAACGGCTAAGGAGCATTTGCTGTGCGTAGCGCGTTACGAAGTCTACAAAAACCTGGAATTTTTTGCCAAAATATCAGAATACATGGGGCTAAAAGCGGTTCTTGTTACAGATGCTAGAGGTGCTCAACGCATGAAAGGCATGTTTTCAAACCTTTGCGAGAGCGGTCAATTGGTGATCAAGTCTTCGCTTGAGCAAAGTGAGCTGTCGGATCTTTACCGCAAAGCTTTTGTGTTGGTGCATCCAAGCCTTTATGAAGGCTTCTGCCTGCCGGCTGCGGAAGCGAATGCCCACGGAGTTCCCGTAGTGTTTCATAAGGGCTCTGGCATTGATGAAACCGTAGAGTTCGGTGAGGGTAACGTGGGATATCATGTGGAGGAGTGGGCTCAAGTCATAGCGAGATGGATCGATGTTCGACCAAGTCAAGAGCTCACACAAAAGATCATGCAGCGAACTTGGGCAAAAGCAGCCGAATCGTTGGCTCAGGTGTATAATGACTTAAGAGGTGAGATGTTATGAGTCGAACATTAGTCTTTGGTGCCAGTGGGTTTGTAGGACAAGAGCTGCTTTTGCGCTTAAGTGGTAAAATCACCGCGATCTCGCGCGCTAAAATCATGGATGATTCGTCTTCGATAAAATGGTGTACTGGCGACCTCACTAAGAAAGAAACGGTCCTGCCGGCGAACCTTCTTGCGGGGGCGAACACGGCCTACCATTTAGCGGCAAGCTTTGAAAGCAAGCCCCAAGTCACAGAAGCGATTGTTACTCTTTGCGAAAAAATCGGTGTAAAGAGATTGATTATGTTGTCTCAGACCGGTTGCAAATTTGATGGCTTGGATGCCTGGCATAAGGACTCCTATATCGCAGAAGGGGTTGCTATCAATTCCGTCATTCCCGAAGTGATCCTAGTAAGAGTGCCTATCTTAGTTTCTAAGAAGAAAACTTCGCCTTTTGATTTGTATATCAAAGAGTTTTTTAAACTTCCTTTGTTCTATCCTGTTTTTAAGGCCAAGTCGGAATGTGCTTTAGTTTCTGTTGAAGATCTCAGCATCTATCTCGAAAAACTTTCGAAAACTGAGGTCTCAGAACCGCGAAATATTATTGATCTCGCGACATCGAAATTCACCATGAAAGCGATTATGTCTAACGCCCTTACTCAATATGCACTTAAGCCTAAAATAGGACTTGGTCATTTCCTTGGGAGTTGGCTTTCAGCCCTTATTGACCTGTGGGGCAGAAAACAAGGACGTAAAGCCATGAGAAACTCTATCTATCGAGCTCTTGCGAACCAGCCCGATTTGGAAATGGTTCCTTCAGGAGTTCCCAACCCTCGGGTGTATAAATCCATTAAAGAGATTTATCTCTAAGCAAGTTTCAAAAGGACGCCAACCATGCTTTTAAAGCCTATTTGTTTCCTGTTTCTCTCACTTTCGATAGCCAATTGTAAGCCCATGAAAAACTCGGATTTTAAAGAAGCTCCAGGGCCTTGGGACGACCCCCTTCTAATGGGAGGAAGCGTGAATACGAGTTGGGACATTCTTCGTAAAGACAATGGAGCTGAAATCCAACAACCATGGTCTGATACCTATTGGCCATTAATGGATATGGGTTTAGCAAACCGTTGGATGGCCGATCAAGAGAAGGGGCCCATAAATGGTAGCCCATTATCTCCAGGCCTTCAATTTTTTGAAATGATGCAAGTGTTCCAAGACAAAAAAATGACTTCCCTCGCCTATTTGTCTCCGGGTGAAAAATATGATCTTGTTAAAAACCAAGGTGTTTTCAGCCCAGGTCTAGGACAAGCGTTAAAGGCAATTGACAATAGAGTGGAAACAGCGGGTTTGTTACCATTGCAGCGAAATATGAGTGATATATCTAAAAGACTGAAAAAAATTGAATTGGAGTCAAAAGCAATTGAGAATAAGACCGCTGAACTTGCAACTCTATATCTCGAAAAAGACGCAGAATCCTCGACTCTTCGATCTAAAGCAGCAACTGGTGATTTAAGTGCCAAAGCGAAGTTAGAACAAATCGAAAAGGAAAGCAAAATTATAAATGCCAACCTTTCGCAGCTTTATAAGCAATTAGAAGCAGCTGCGAATGCATCGGAAGCAGCATCTAAAGACTATGAATTGGCTTTTACAAACCTTTTAAGACAGCAAAAGCCCAACGTCCAAAACTTCCTAAGTTCGGCCCAAATGCTGTCAAAAGATTTTTTCATGCTAGGAAAAAGCTGGCAGAGTTGGGCTTCCTTTGTGGGCCAATTTAATGACAATAGCTGGGGTTGGATGGGGCATTGCCATGGTTGGGCTTCTGCCTCACTTTTCGAAGCACCCCCTAAACATGCTGTAATGGTTGAGGTATTAGGCGCCCAGATCTTATTTACAGAGGGCGATTTGAGGGGGCTACTAACTAAGGTTTGGGCGGACCAACCGCCAAAATATACGTTTGTTGGACAACGTTGTGAATCTGAAACCACAGAGGTTGACAAATGGGGCCGCAGTTTAGATGGGGTTATTTGTAGTGGACTTCAGAGTTCCTGCACTCTTCAGTCAGGCGGTCAGCAATTAGTGCTCACAAGTTCTAAGTTAGATAAGGGTATGATCGTTTTTAGTGACGCACCAGGAGCTGGCCAGTCGCGAGTAGGACTGGTGCGCTCAAGGATTTCCCCGGAAGTCTACCAATTAAGCGTCTTTCCTTCGTTAGTAGAGTACCAAAAAGCGGTAAAAGCCAATGACTACTCCAAAGCAAAATCTATGACGGCTCGCATGTATACTGGGTGTCGAGATACCAATCCAATGACCCTACATTTGGCTCTTTATGAACAAATCAAAAATAGAAAACGCGGATTTATATTTGATAAAGACAGATTTAACCAAGTTTGGAATCAGCCGGTCTTCAAGTATGCACTGACACACCAAAGGATTCGTAAAAAAAATGGCACACTAAGTGCACCTGGGGAGCCAGTTAGAATAGAGGATGTCGATGACGCCTTTGCAAACTATCGGGCAAAAGGGACGATGTTTTTAGT
This sequence comes from Pseudomonadota bacterium, assembly GCA_037142195.1. Classification (GTDB taxonomy): domain Bacteria; phylum Bdellovibrionota_B; class Oligoflexia; order Oligoflexales; family CAIMVM01; genus CAIMVM01. The sequence continues at coordinate 158,719 of JBAXBA010000001.1, read as the reverse complement.
GCAGCTTCAGAATAAAGTTTCCTATGGCGTCGAAAGTGCGCCTGCAATACACAGCCGCAGCGAAGATGATTTCTCTTCCGAAAGTATTTACAACTACACTTTAGAGCTGGACAAAAATCAGCGTGTTATTGGCGGTGAGTGGGGTGTGATACCAAGTGCTGCGACTTCTGTACAAGAGTCGGCGGAAACATTTTCACGAATGGAATCACCAGACTTCATATGGACGGTGCCCGATGGTCTTAAGCCTACAGTGGGACCCATCGACTTTTCACTTATTGATAAACTGCATAAGTGCTCCTTACAGCCGGATGGGATAAAAACGATAAATCTCGCAGGTAAAGGGGCTATTCCTTACACGGATTGCAAGATTTGAAAGGTCGTTATTCCCAGATATTTTTGGGAAATGATCTTACACTCTTCTGCAGGGTATGGAGTTGACGGTATCCATTATGCAGAGCTTTATAATCTGAACGCTCACATCAGCCAATGGTGTTTCTTTGCCAAATAAAAACCTCAAAAAGGCTCTTTCCCTTGCCGGAATTGATAAGGGGAGCTGATTACAGTCCGAGCCGCCGATTTAATTACAAAAAAAGCTTTATTTCACGTTCATAGAAGCAAAGTCATAGTGATACAAAAGAAAGAAATGTATATTTTATTCAACATATAAGACTTAAATCAGTTTTCTATCCAACAATTGGGTCTTCGCTTCTTGACTCAGCTAAATCTGCGGCCCATTGATGACGCATGGAGATTTTAAGAAAAAAACGTCTTCAGATTTTTGTTTCTGAAGACGTCATATAGATTCAAAAAAGCATCGCAACAAAACCAGAGAGATTTAGATATTCAAATTCTTAATTTCATTTCTTAAGAAAGTGGGGATATCTAGATTGTCGATAGACTCACGATTTTGCATAGAAATGCTGTCCGCGAGGTTTAAGGCGTCATCAATTGAGCGATTGATTTCGTCAGCAAAGTCGACATCCGCTTGCGAAGCGTGGTTTGATCCCGAGCTGTATCCAGGAGTATGAACTTCCATCTTTGCGGCATCAGGACTCATAAAAAAGGAAGCAGCATCAGACTTTGGTTCAAAAACGGTGGGCGCAGGATGAATGTCGGGTCTCATTTCCATCCCAAATTCTTGCTTAGGAGCAGCGATATTTTCCATAGGTTGAGGAGAAAAATCACTAGGACCTTTGGCAGCTTGGCTTTGTGCTATGTTGGTAAGAGTCATCTGTGCAAGTGACTCGGTTGTAAAGCGATCTGAAGAGGCTTGAGAAGCAGCTTCTTCACGGTTTATCTGTTGCTGGGCCTGGCGTGCTCTGGTGTTTTGGATAGCAGAAGAAGACGCTCCCACCCTGGGATAGCGGCGGCTGTCGATGATGGGGCGACTGCGTCCCATGATTCCGTCCTTGGCAGAGGCGAGTACCGTGCGCTGGCTGTTGAAAATGTCTTCGTCAATGTAGTTGTCGTTAGGAAACCCAGTGGCGATAACAGTAACGCGAATGGCGTCTGTGAGGGACTCATCAATGACAGCACCAAAAATGATGTTTGCATCTTCATGGGCTGCTTCTTGAATGACCGAACATGCTTCATTGATTTCCATAATGCCAACGTCTGGACCAGCAGTAATATTGATCAAGATGCCCGTTGCGCCTTCGATATCAATGTCTTCCAGAAGTGGGGAAGAAATCGCTTGAGTTGCCGCTTCAACGGCACGGTTTTCACCTGTTGCCTGGCCAATGCCCATGAGGGCTTGGCCCATAGAACTCATGACCGACTTGACGTCCGCAAAGTCGACATTGATGGTTCCAGGAATATTTATAATATCAGAAATCCCGCGTACGGCATTGACGAGGACATCGTCTGCTAAACGGAAAGCTTCCAGCATCGTCATTTGGGGAGTGGCAATTTGTAAAAGTCTTTGATTGGGAATGACAATCAAGGTATCGACATTTTCTCTAAGGCGTGCAATACCAATTTCACCATGCTTTTGACGGCGTCGACCCTCAAAAGTAAAAGGCTTAGTTACTACACCCACGGTAAGTGCACCAAGTTCTTTAGCGATTTGAGCGATGACAGCAGCGCCGCCAGTACCCGTACCGCCACCCATGCCTGCGGTGATAAACACCATGTCCGCATCAGCCAAAGCTTCTTGAATTTCATGTCGATCTTCAAGAGCTGCGTCTCGGCCTATGTCAGGATCTGCGCCGGCGCCAAGGCCCCTAGTAAGCTCTTTTCCAATCTGAATTTTCTTGTCAGATAGGGAGGCTTTAAGAGATTGAACATCTGTGTTTGCTACTGCAAACTCAACGCCCTCTACGCCGGATCGAATCATCGTGTTAATGGCATTTGAGCCACCACCACCGACACCAATCACCTTAATTTTCGCACCAGGAGGAAGTAAATCGCGATTAAATTGCATTGCTGTCTCCACTTTGGACATGCTTTTGTTGTTCTATAAAAATTATACGTTTGGATGTTTTCATGTGTCAAACATATGACTAGTCAAAAGTTTGACTTGGACTCAAAATCAAAGCAATAACGTAGCGAAATATTGGGGTTTAAGTGAGTTCTTTTATCCAATTTACAATCGCTTTTAGATACTTGCGAGATTGAAACAAACCTGGCCTTTTTAAGCTTTGAATCTCTTGGGCTACAGCTAAATAGAGAATTCCACATGCTGTAGCATAGGGAGAGGCCATTCTTACGCGTTCTTCGGGGCGACTGGCTTGATCCGCAGAGTCAGGAACCTTAAGAGCGGAAGCTGGAATTTCGGCTTCTGCAGTCTTTACAGCGCTTTGAAAGAAATCACGGGCAAAAGATACGATGCCTACCATGGCACATCCTCCACCGGTAAAAATAACCCCAGACTTAGCAAGTGAAAAAAAGACACCCGTATCTTGCTTAATGAGCTCAAAGAGCTCTTTGGTGCGGGCAGCCAAAATCTTCTGTGCCCGGGCACTAGGAAGAGGCATCATATTCCCGTCGAGGTCAGGAATATTTTGATCAACATCTTTTCCACTAAGCCCCACTAAACACTTTATTGACTCAGCGGTCGTTTCCGAAACCCTCAACCCCTGCGCTAAATCAGCGGTTAAAAGCTTACCGCCAATATTAATGGTAAATAGCTTAACAGGCTTGCCGTGACGAAAGATAATTCCGTCAGTAGTACCACCGCCAATGTCAGCGATAAGGACGCCGTTTTCGCGGTAAATCACGGGCACAGTTACGATAGCTGAGGCGTAGGGCTCCGCATAGAGTCCCGCAACTTGCAGACCTGAATTGTTGCAAAGTTTGATCACATCTTTTACATAGTTTCGATCTGCTTCAATAATAAAGGTTTCCGCAGAGAGCATATCTCCGGCAAAGCCATCCGGGTTTTCCACGGTCTCACGGGCATCAATCTGAAAAGACAGGGGAATGTTGTGAAGAACTTCTCCGCTTTGTGCCCCGCGATTTGCCACGCAAAGCCCGACCACTTGAGAACGGAATTCCTCATTTACCCGGTGCCCTCCCAAGTCGATCTTAGCGCGACCAATGGTACTTTTTAGGTGAGAGCCAGCAATTCCTGTGTAGACGGATCTTACGTCAACCCCAAATTCTTCTTCGGCTCGATCCACAAGCCCTTGTAGGGCCTCGGTGGCCGCAAAAATGTCTGACACCATGCCGCGCTTCATGCCACAGCTGGGAACGGATAGTCTACGAATGACGGGGGTCGTCTTATTGCTATCAAGCGCTAGCCAGAGCAGACAGAATTTAGTCGTGCCAAGGTCGAGAGCAAAAATGTTATTTGAGTGAACCATCAGACTCAGACCTTTCTCTTTGCAAATATTTTTCCATTAAAATCTAACTCTATATGTCTATAGCCGCTCATTTTACCCTCTTCTATGAGCTTAAGAAGTGGCTTCAACTTGTCTTTAAATGGCGCCATGCCGATGACAACCTTTGTTTCCTCATTTACCTCGAAGGAAAGACCTCGGTATCCATCCCAGGATACAGCCTTAACAGGCACATTAACTTCCTGAAGGGTAGTGAGCAAAAGAGCTGTTTCCAACACGCCCTGTCGCTCCGTTTCTGAAATTAAAACCTCAGAACCGCTCCTTTTTTCTAAATTAGAGCGACTTTCGACAGCTCCCGATAAGGCAGGAAGGGCACTATTTATCGCCCTGGACTCGCTGTCCACAAAGACCAGACCATCCTTGGTGGCGAAGGCGTCCTGAATTTCAGGAATGCGAACCATGGCCTTATGGGCTTCAATTTTTGCTAAAACTCCCGTCTTAGACGTTCTAAGTAGGTGGACCGACTTTAAAGGAAACGTGCGAGCCAAATTCTCTCCAGCCTCATGAAGCTCATATCGCGAACCAGATAGGATGTGTTTGGAAAGCATAGACTTAACCAAAGCCTCTCGTTCAGGACTCATGTCTTTGGCATCTACTTGAAACTCGATAGGCATTTCAGGCTTGCTCATCTCAAAGAGACCATTGCGTATGACAGGAGCGATAAAACCTTTTATAGAAATGAGTAAAATCCACGACCCTAAAATTCCGGCAAAAGCCATGTAAAGCCAATATTCTTTGCGAGTCTTAACCTCTGACCCGCGCCGAACTGGTTTTTGCCCCTTTAGAACGGAGCTTCCTTGCTTTCGTTTAAAAATCAATCAAGTGACCTCAAAAAAGGTTCCATGAGCTTAGTGACATCTCCCGCACTTAGGAAAAGAATAACATCTTTTTTGTCACTTTGGCGAGTGGCCTCAAGAATTAACTGCTCAGGATTGGAAACAGGGAGAGCTTTTACGCGAGACTCCTTCGCAATGTCGGCGGCCAGACTTGCTTCGTTGAGGCCTTCTAGGGGCATCTCGCCAGAGGGGTAGACAGGAGTTACTAGGACTAGATCCACACTTGAAAAAGCCCTTATAAATCCCTGAAGCAAAGAGTGAACCCTTGTATATCGGTGAGGCTCAAAGACAACTATTTTTCGGTGGAGGGGGAAATAGTCTCTTAACACAGAACATGCCGCTTCAATTTTTCCAGGATTATGAGCATAGTCGCTAAATACGGAAACTTGGGGAGAACTAAAGACGAGTTCAAACCGACGATGCACTCCTTTAAAGGATCCGAGCGCCGACACCGCTTGCTCCATGGGGGCTTTAAGAACATGAGCGACGGAAAGCGCAGCAAGAGCGTTTTGGATGTTGTGACGACCCGGGAGAGGGATTTCGACTTTTAAGCGCTCTTTTTGAATCATGACATCAAACTGAGACCCTGTTCCAAGAGGTACGCAATTCAAAGCGCGAATGTGGCAGCCCAACTGAAATCCAAAGCCTAAAAAATCATGCTCTAAGTTTTGGGAAATATCTCGCACGAAAGGGGAATCCCAACCCAGAATGCAGGGATAGTCCGGCGAAGATCCTTTGACAAAAGAACGAAAACCATCTTTTAAAAGCTCTTCTGTTTTCCAATAATTCATATGATCCGGTTCAATATTGGTAACCACAGAAAGGGTGGGGCGATATTTCAAGAAAGTTCCATCGGACTCGTCGGCCTCTGCGACACATATCCCGCGTCCAAATAAGAGTGAAGAGCCAAACTCAATCATTTTGCCACCAACAATGGCAAGCGGATCCAATCCCATCTTGGAGAGCATATGGGCAATCATGCCGGTTGTAGAAGTTTTGCCATGGGTTCCTGCCACCGCTATGGATTTACGCTGATTCAAAATGTTGGCAAGAATGTCAGAACGGTGAAAAATTTGAATTCCGCGGCTTTGAGCGAGTTGCACTTGGGGGTGATCCGGGGCAATGGCACTGGAAATCACAACCCCCTCAGGGGAGCCGAAATCAAATTGGGGGGCACTAGAAATGGGTATACCTAGATGGACAAGAGCCTGCCCATAGTCTGACATTTCACGGTCATAGCCAGTAACCTTGGTGCCGAGGTGAAACATAGCCTCCGCTAAAGGGGACATGCCCGAACCAGAAACTCCGACAAAATGTAACGAACTAAAATTCTTCATGTCTGCCTAGCGGCGTCTCGGTTGATCGCTACTAAAATGCCAGTTGCCACAAGAAAAGTAAACAAAGAGCTGGATCCATTGCTAACAAATGGTAAAGGAATGCCTTTGGTGGGAAGAAGTCCCATAACGACAAAAATATTAAATATCGATTGAAAAGCAATGAGCAAACTCAGTCCACAGGCTGTGTGTTTAAAAAAAGGATTGGATTGACTCTTCGCTACTTTAAAACCGAGCCAAGACAAATAGCAAAATAGACCTATCACGAGAAGCACCCCAAAAACACCTAATTCTTCACCGATCACAGAAAGAATAAAATCTGTGTGGGCTTCTGGTAGGAAGAAAAGCTTTTGCTTGGATTCCCCTAGGCCCGTTCCTAAAAGTCCGCCATTTTGAAAGGCCAAATAGCTTTGGATAATCTGAAAGCCACCGTGTTTAATCTGGGACCATGGGTCCATGAATGCTAGAACTCGTTTCATTCTATAAGGCGCAGTAGCTACGGCAAGAGCACCGAGACTTAGAGTACCGATTAAAGAGCTGGCAATTAAAATCTTGGGAAGCCCAGCAATGATCAACATGACAAACATAATGCTGACGATAAGTACCGTGGAACCAAAGTCCGGTTGAAGCATAAGAAAACCAGCAAAAAGACCCACTACGAGAATATTGGGTATCACGCTCGATTTAATATCATCCAGACGCGAAGATGCTCGAGTAAGATTCTTAGCTAAAAAAAGGACTACGGCAAGCTTAGCCAATTCAGCAGGCTGGATTCTGAAAAAAGGCAGATTGAGCCATCTGGAAGCACCACCCACTTTATTATAAGCGCCGGGCACTAAGATCATGGCGAGTAAAGTGAGGCCGATAAAGGCAACGGGAAGGGGGGCTTTTTCAAGGAATTTAGGATTTATCTTAGTAAAAAAAAAGATAGCGACAAATCCCGCAATAGCCACTAGTCCTTGCTTTCTCACAAATAGAAACGGATCATCGTTTGACTGTAGGCCTTTCATGGCGCTAGCCGCATAAATAGCAACAAGCCCAATCGCCACTAAGAGAAAGGATCCCAGCAGGAGACCGGACTCAATTTTGGCACAATATTCTCTTCTTTCCATGGGGTACCTTTGCTACGGCTTCGAAACGGATATAGAAGTTGCGTTATCTAGCCTGAAATGGGTATAAAACCAGGCAACCTTTGCACTATTATTTTAAACCTTTGTCCGCGCTCTTCAAAGTTTTTGAACTGATCAAATGAAGCGCAGGCTGGAGATAGAAGAAGAACGTCTTCATTTAAAGGGTGTCGAGCCAGAAAGTCAGGGAGGTCTTCCATATGAGAGAGCTCAAAGACAGGAATTTCAGAGAGCTCTCTTTTTACTTGCTCGGAAGCTTCGCCAAAAGTAATGATCCGAGCAATTTTATGCCTGTGATCGAGGATGGAGGCCATGGACTCTTTTTTGGGTCTCCCGCCGATTAAAAGCAAAATGCGCCCTGTATAGGCGGTAAGGGCCGTGAGGGTCGAGTTCACATTCGTTGACTTAGAGTCATTAATGACTCGCGTTGGTCCCACATTTCCTACTCGCTCGCAGCGATGCTCAAGGCCGACAAACGAGCTGAGATAGGGAATCAAATCGTCGGGCTTTCGATTCAAAAGAGCAGCCACAGCAAGGATCGCCTGAACGGCATTCTTGACGTTGTGGGGCTCTTTTAGGTGAGAAAAAGAAGCGATTCTTTCATTAAAAGACTTTTCAAGTTGATCGGAAAGAGACGTGTTTTTAGGGCAAAGACAGCCCTGAGACTTCATCAATTCAAGTACATGAGATTCTGTAATGAAGTGCCCACCCGGAAGGGTTTGATCGACGAGGCACATTTTAGCTCTAAAATACTCTTCTAGGGTTCCGTGCATGTCTAAATGGTCAGGAGAAAAGTTGCAAAAGACAGTGACCGAAGGTGCAATCAGAAAGGATCCTTGGGCCTGATAGGAGGAAATCTCCAAAACCAAATGGTCAGGAAGGCCAGAAAGCGCGAGTTCAGAAAGTGCCGTTCCAATATTTCCCCCAAAGGCGACCTGTTTTCCAACTTGACGAAGCAGGTGATAGACAAGAGAAGAGGTTGTGGACTTGCCATTGGTTCCAGTAACAGCAACGACCTTCCCCTGATAGCCTTTGAGGGCAAGATCCAATTCTGAAAGGATCGGGATGCGCTTTTCACGGGCTTGATTAAGAACCCAGTGTCCATGAGGTAGTCCTGGACTTGCTACGAGTCCCTCATAGGAAAAGCCAGAAAGTTCTTTGGTAAAGAGAGGCACATCTGACAAGTCATCGGGCATAGAGGATTTTAGATCATCAAAGGCATGAACCTTATGGCCCCTGGACTTTAAAAGGCGAACCGCAGAGGTCCCTGATTTTCCCATGCCTACGACCAGATATGTCACACGAACCCCCTACTTGGCTGCATCCGATAGCGGACTTCTCCTTAGGCTTCTCTCTCAAAAACATGGGCACCAAGTACTAGATCTACTCAACGTAGCTTCAAATTAATCAGGGCGACCATTCCAAGAACTATGGAGATAATCCAAAATCTCACTATAACTTTGGGTTCTGGCCAGCCCTTAAGTTCAAAATGATGGTGAATGGGGGCCATTTTAAAAATTCGTTTTCCCGTGAGCTTAAACGAGACAACCTGAGTGATCACAGAAACAGCTTCTAAAACAAAGATTCCTCCCACGACAACGAGCAAGAGTTCGTGACGGGTAAATACGGCGAGAGCTCCTAGGGCACCTCCAAGAGGTAGGCTCCCTACGTCGCCCATAAAAACTTGAGCAGGATAGGTGTTGTACCAAAGAAATCCGAGGCCCGCTCCCAGGAGAGAGCAAGCAAAAATAGACAATTCTCCAGCTCCGACGACGCGGTGGTATTTTAGGTACTCGGAAATGGTGGCATGGCCTGCTACATAGGCCAATACAGCAAATACCGCCGCATTGATCATGACCGGACCTATGGCAAGTCCGTCGAGTCCATCAGTTAAATTTACGGCGTTGGACGCACCGACAATAACAAGGGCGGAAAAGGGAACATACCAAGGGCCTAGATCAAAGCCATTGCCTTTAAAAAACGGAATATTCACGACCCCATTATGGTTCATTTCATAATGAAAGTAACAAACCAGAAAGCCTACAGCAAATTGCCAAAAGAGTTTTTGTTTCCCACTAACACCTTTGGTGTTTTTCTTAGAAATCTTTAAATAATCATCCATAAATCCGATAACGCCATAAGAGGCCGTAATCGTGAGAATAAGCCACAGAAAAGTGTTCGACCAATCCATCCACATTAAGCTGGGTAAAATCGTCGCAAACAGGATCAGTCCGCCACCCATGGTGGGCGTCCCTTTTTTTGAAAAGTGGGACTGGGGGCCGTCGGTTCGAATGACTTGCCCATATTGACGAACTTTCATTTTGCGAATAAACCAGGGTGAAAATATAAAACTGATAGCGAGGGCTGTCAAAAGGGCAAGCATGGCTCGAAATGTTATGTACCTGACAACATTGAACCCAGAGATGGAATCAGAATAACTGATGAGAAGTTGATATAACAAAAAGCCCCCTGATTATTAAAACTTGTCTCTATATTTTATCACAATGATGGAAATTTATTTAAGTATTCAGATATTTCTTAGCGACTTCGCGATCATCAAAAGGAATTTTTATATCCTTAATGATTTGATAGGTCTCGTGACCCTTTCCGGCTATAACAAGAATCGAGAGGTTACTAAGCGAAGAAATTGCCTTTCTGATAGCCTCTTCGCGGTCGACTTCTAGGATAATCTCAGCACCTAAAGACACCTCAAGGCAGCCTTTATAAATGTCGTCTATGATTTGTTTGGGTTCCTCAGAGCGGGGATTATCTGAAGTTAAGTACACCGCTTCACATTCTTTAGCCGCAGCAGAGCCCATGAGAGGACGTTTTCCCCTGTCTCGATCTCCCCCACATCCAAATAGAATCCGAAGCTTCCTCCCAGGATAAGCATCCTTAATGGCAAGGGCTGCTTTCTGGATGGCGTCTGGGGTGTGGGCATAGTCCGTGTAAACAAGGCCCCCAGATTTTGACTTTCCTACAAATTCAAATCGACCTGGTACCTGAGGAAGTGAGGCCACATGGGCCATGATTTCCGACAAAGGAATTTCTGCAACGTGCATCACGGCCATTAAAGATCCCACGAGATTGGTATTGGCAAGGGCGCCGAGATAAGGTGTAGCCGCCTTCAAAGTAGAATCTTTCGTGTGAAAGGTGAGGGTGTTAAGTGTATAGGAGAAGCCGTAGGGGCCGGAGGAAAGTCCATAATATTCTATATTTGCATTGTCTATACGCAGCTTATTCACAGGGGCTGTATAGACGATATCCTGGTGCATGAGTTTGAAGCCATCTGGCAGCACGAGGGAGAACAAAGCCCACTTGGCTTCAAAGTAGTGTTCCATGCTAGGGTGAAAGTCTAAATGATCCCGAGAAAAGCTTGTAAAGATCGCGCCGGCAAAGCGCAAGGGAGAGACCTTACCTTGGGCGAGGGCGTGGCTCGAAACTTCCATGGCCACACATTTCGCTCCTCCGGAAACAGCGTCTCTCAGCAGCTTAAAGAGTTGATCCGGATCGGGCGTAGTGTGGCTGGTAGGCTCGAGGCTACCTGCTAGTTTTGACCCGAGGGTGCCGATCATCGCGGTTTTCTGTCCGAGGGAGTTTAAAAGGTGCGAAATCATCCAAACAGCCGACGATTTCCCATTCGTTCCCGTAACCCCGATAACCTTGAGTTCGCGCCCAGGATGTCCATATCTTAAGTCCTCAAGATAGGCCCATGCTTGACGTGAATGGGAAACACAGACATGAGGAACTGAGGGATCTTGAGGGAGTTCGCAAATGATAAGGGAGGCCCCCAACTTTAAAGCGGCTTCTATAAAATTGTGGCCATCTTGGGCATGACCTTTAATCGCGACAAAGGCAAAACCAGGTCTCACAGCACGTGAATCTACGGTTACCCCGCTCACGAATTCCCCTCGTGGGAGCTGGCTCGACACCAGGAGCTGGTCAACGGACTCAAAGTGCTTTTGAATTTCCTGTAAGGATAGCTGCTTAGGATACATAACTATCCTTTTTGTGGTGTTTTATGATTCCCCTGGCTTAAGACAGGGGGTTCTTTATCTGCGGGAATACTCATATATTTCAAACTTCTTTCCACAATATCCTTAAGCACAGGCGCAGCCCACCTGCCTCCGTAGTAAGGTTTTAATCCTGGCTCATCAATGACAACAAAAGCGAGCAGCTTGGGGTCAGAAACAGGAGCAAAGGCCACAAAGCTCGCCACTCGCTTGGTGGGAGAGTAGTCCTTGATTTGCGTATCATATTTCTCAGAAGTACCCGTCTTGCCTCCAAAAGTATAGAGATCACTTTTAGCGCGAGTAGCGGTTCCCTCGTTTACAACGTTTTGAAGCATGCTGCGAACAGAATTGACGGTCTCTTTCGTAAACATTCGGTGACTGTCCGCATCAGAGTGCAGATAAAGATCCTTTCCGTCGCCGTTATAGATACGTTTGATGACGTAAGGTGAGACGACGTTTCCCCCGTTTGCGAAGGCCGTGTATCCTTTTAAAATTTCTAGCGCGGTAACAGAAATACCTTGCCCAAAAGAAAGATTGGCAAAACGGATGGGCAGCCATTTCTGCCAATTGGCCAAGCGCCCCCGTTGGGATTCAGGGAGGTCTAGCACAGGTTCTAAAGGAGCAAAGCCCAATTCCTTGTAGAGGTCAAAAAGCCCCTTCATACCGATTCTTTGAGCTATTTTGTAGGTGCAGATGTTGGAAGAGTGAATGATCACTTCGGAAGTCGTCATAACTGCTTTTGGGTGATCATCCCGAATGGACGCGCTAGATCCTATTCGCAGAACGCCAGAACCTTCACAATTATGCTTTTCTTCCGGTGTTGTGAGCTTCTGATCAAGAGCACGCGCAATGACAAAGGGCTTCATAATGGAACCCGGCTCAAATAGGTCCGAGAGCGCTGCATGACGAGGAGCAGTCGCGATTTCTTGCTTACGATTGGGGTCATAAGTGGGCCAGCTTGACATACCTAAGATAGCCCCGGTATAGGGCTCCACAACGATAGCAAAGCCTCCCTTTGCCTCCGCATCAAGGACGCCTTTTTTCAGAGAGTCAAAAACGATGTCTTGAATCGCCGCATCAATGGTGAGCTCCACATTGTGGCCGCTTTTTTCGGGGGAAGCAGTTCGGGAGTCTTGAAAGATCAATTGTCCGCGGCCATCTTTTACTGGCTCAATGGAACTCTTTAAGCCCGCAAGATCTTTTTCTAATCGTTTTTCAATACCGCTGGCTCCCGATTCTTCGGGACCTAAGTTTCCAAGCAAATGGGCGAGAGAGGGACCATAGGGGTAATATCTTGAGGATTCTGAAACCTGATACAACCCAGCAAGCCCTAAAGCTAAAACCTTATCTGAGACAGTGGGATCGACTTTGCGTGCAAGCCAAGAGAAATAGCTATTTTTATGATTTAGTTCCTGAAGCTTTGCTGTCGGAATGCCAAGTAGAGCTCCTAAACGAGCGAGATCCTTGGGGCTTGGGTCAAAAAGTTTAGGATTAATCGCAAGAGACGGCACTTTTGTGGAAATCGCAAGGGGGATGTGTCTGCGGTCATAGATCGTTCCGCGATAGTTACCCAGTTCAATGGGCTTATGGTATTGCTTACTGGCAATCGCCTCTAAGTGTTCTTCCCCAGCAGGATAGAGATGCACAAAAACGGCGCGAACAGCGGCAATTCCAAAAAGAACGAAAACGAGACCCTGTACGAATTTGGCTGGTCCATCATGAAACTTCTGATCTACATTTCGCATCCTTTTCGGACGTAAAAATAAGAAAACTTTCCCAAAAAGTTTGACAATCACTATAACCTCCCCCCGGGCCGATCTCCCGCACTTGCCTCGGAATACCTTGCCAATGCGGGTTTAGTGGTCATCTTCGAATATTGCATAAGGAGCTGACTGCGTTTTTCTAGAAGGGCTGCTTCGCTTTCTTTTAGTCTTCCCAGCTGATATCCAACCACAGTCGACTCCACACCTAAATGAATGCGGAGACCGGCTATTAGAAAACATAAAAGCAAGGCTATAAAAAGAAGTCTGTCAGAGAGATAAAGAATCCATTTCATAAATGTTTCTCCAAAATCCTAAGTTTTGCGCTTCGAGACCTGTAGTTTTCCTTCACCTCTGCTTCACTGGGAAGGATGGGAAAGGGCTTGATAATTTCTGCTTTAGTGCTCTGATTTTGCTGATTGATTATAGCAGCAAGTTCTTTAGGAAGGTCTTTTTCTCGTCTTCGACCAGCAAGTTTTTGAAACTCGTGCTTAATAATACGATCTTCCAGAGAGTGAAAAGAAATGATAGCGAGTCGCCCCTCAGGTCTGAGCAAGTCTAAAGCATCGTGGACAAGGGTCGAGAGCTCACCAAGTTCCTGGTTTACATGGATTCTTAAAGCCTGAAAGACTTTGGTTGCGGCGTGCTTTTTTGAATCGGTGTGCCATCTAGCAACCGATTTGACAAAATCTGCAAGCTGTTTGGTCTCAAGAAAGGGCCTTGCTTCGCGCGAAGCAACGATAGCCCGAGCAATCTGTCGAGACTTAACTTCTTCGCCGAGTTCATAAAATATGCGTGCAAGTTCAAACTCACTCTCGCCATTTACTACGTCTGCAGCAGAAAGTCCCTCTCCCGACATTCTCATGTCGAGGGGACCATTGTTCATAAAGGAAAACCCTCTTTCAGCGTCATCTATTTGGGGGCTAGACACCCCGATGTCCGCAATGATGCCCGAGATTTTCCCTAAAAGACCGAGTTCTGACAAAGCGGGCTTTAAATCGGAGAAGGGTCCATGTTTCAAGATCAGACGACCACTTTTTAGCTCATTTTCAAACCGTGATTTGAGGTGGGCACAGGCGTAGGGATCACGGTCAAAGGCAATCACTCGACCACGGGGGGCAGATAGCTCAAGTAAAAGGGCTGTATGGCCACCCCCTCCAGCGGTACAGTCGACATAAATTTCACCATCTTGGGGCCTAACCCCAACAACAGTCTCATGTAGTAAAACGGTCGTATGCTTAAAGTGCATTTCTAGGCCCCAATCTCTCGGCTAATGACACAAACCTAAGAATAGTTTGTAACACTATTCTAGGACTTTAAAGGAAATTATACGAGTTCTATTGGAACTTTCGGAAGCTTTACGAGAATAAAATACCTAGACATTAGAATTATAGAATTTTAAAAGAAAGATCCTATTTCCTTGTGGTTTCATAGGACAGTTCTTTTAAGGGCTGTGTCTAAGCAAGGGCCCAAAAAAAAGCAAACAAAGGCTCGACAATATTGAAAACACGCCGACAATTTCAAGTTTTACGGCCTTTGAATAGGGAGTGACTAAGTTGTAAAGTCCCTTTATTGCCCTGCTAAGTTCTTCCAAATATGCGATTTAATGTACTCAAGAAAAATATTTTTCTCCCGAAAGGTGGGGGAACTATATTCCTTGAAAGGAGGAAGCATGATTTTTAGGTGGGGCAAAAAAAGCCGCAGCTTGCTTCTGACGTTCATTCTCGGGCTAGCGGGAGGAGCTTGTTCTTCAAGCTCTGATTCGCAGCAAGAAACCATTGAGGCAGACCAGTCTCAAGAGGCGACGAATGGGGCGTCAGACAATGAAAGTGCGGCAGCAGATCAAGGAGCAAACCAAGCCTCCGGTGAAAATGGAGCTTTGGCAAATGCTCAAGTAAATGAAGCGCCAGCAGGTGAGCAAGGACTTGCCTCGCTCATTGACGATGTCAGCAGTGCAAACGCTGCTGGGGACGCAAGCGCGCAAGCAGAGCAGCCTGTTGCAGATGCTGGCGCAGCTGCAGAAGCGCCGGCGCAAAGTGCAGAAGTTTCTGCTCCCGTGGCAACAGAAAACGCAGTTTCTCAGGTTGCAGCCCCTGAACAGGCTCAAGCGCCAGTAGAGAATGCAGTAGCGCCGAGCGCAGCTCCTCAAGTGTCCTCCATGCCGGGCCTTCCGGAAATGGGCACTAAATTGTCCTACATCGTGGAAAAGGGCGACACACTTGCTAAGATTTCTGAAAAAGTCTACGGCAACGCCAAAATGTGGAAGGATCTCGCAAGCCTTGCGGGTCTATCAGATCCCAACAAGATCTATCCAGGTGAAGTTATTTACTATCAGTTATCACCTGAGACTTCTGCATTTGCATCAAGCTATGAGGCTCTAGGCCGCTCTTCGGTCCAGGTCGTAAAAGGCGACACGCTCGCCAAGATTTCTATGAAAGTCTATGGAACGTCTTCTAAGTGGCGCGCGATTTGGCGTGAAAACGAACAAGTGCAAGATCCTGAAGCATTAACAGAAGGTGGCGTGATTTACTATGTCAACTACCCAAAAATGTCAGCAACCAACAAAACCATCCCCAGCATTATCAAGCAAAACAAAGTAGCCAGTGACAACCATGATTTAGAATTAGATTCCCATCACAGCAACACAGTACATGCAAGTAAATCAAATGTTTCCTATGTAACAAGCCATCATGCGGCAAATGACAAAGTTTAATTAGGTTATTTCATTCAGAACCGTTTCGATTTGAGTTTTAGGCTAAAAAGATCTGGTGACAAGAAGAGATTAGTTGAGGTTTCTGTTTTCTTTCCAAAAAATCATCAACACATTCGTTGAAGATTATATGGAAAAAAAATATGGGGTCTAAATAAATCTAATCTATCCTCAGCATGGAAGCCCAGGGACAAGAGAAATATTAAGAGATGAAAAGAGTTAGAGAGTCTGTGCCGAAATAGAATAGTCCTGACCGATAATGCTTAGTGTAAGGTCATCTTTGATGTTACAGCCCTCGTTTACAACAGACGATTGAATACGACAGCCCTCACCGAGAGAAATTCCCCTAGAAATCACCACATTTGGGCCAATAGAATTGCCTTTGAGTCCCTCAAGATCCAGGGCCATAAAGCTGGGACCAACAATTTTAGAGCTTGAAAATACTGCTGTTTCCTCAGCAGGAATGAATGTAAATGGCCGACCCAGATCCTGAAGTGTTTTCATGACTAAAAAAGGATCTCTTCCCGCTGACCATTCCCGAAGTACATGCTGATGGGCTTTAAAATAGTCTTCAGGGGTTCCTAAGTCAAACCAGTCTCCAGGCTGTTCAAAGGCGACAATCTTTTTTCCTTCTTTGATCAGTCGCAAGATGATCGGTACAAACTCTGAGTACTCAGGTTTTGGAATTTGATCAAAAAAATCACGATTTAGTACGCGAATACAGTTAAATCCATGGGGACTAGCGTGAGTAAACCCTGCGTTGTTAGGCCCAATATGCACGACTAAGCCCTTGTCTACCCAAATTTGGGACCCCGTGTCATGGGGTTGATGACGCACACCCATAGTGACAAAGGCATCTGTACTAAAATGATGATCCACAATGGCGCCAAGATCTGCAGATGTGAGCACATCGCCATTGCAGACTACGGTAGTTCGGTTCTTTACCCAAGGTTTAAAGCCATAGTAGGCACCACCGGTTCCAAGAATCTCAGGAGTTTCTTTGGATAAAAAGACATCACCATGGTTAAAGGTCTTAAGATACTCCTCGATCTTCTCTGGTAAAAAATGGGTATTGAGTCCCACATCGGAAATTCCCGCCAAAGCGAATTTTTTAAAGACAAACTCTAAAAGAGGCAGAGAAAAAAAAGGAACCAAGGGCTTAGGAACGCCCCCAGAAATAGGCCTTAGGCGAGTGCCGAGCCCCGCAGCCAAAATGATCCCAGCAAGGTCTCTAGTCATTTGAATCCAGCGCTGACAGATGGGACTCTACGCACTCTATGAATCGGCCAGATAAAAAAGGCCAACGCGCATCTTCAATTGAGAGTTGTTTAAGCAAAGAGACTGTTCTCGGCGCATAACTTAGATAGTCGCCACGGTTTTTGACTTGAGTCAAATAAGCAAACGAGCCCAATGCTTTTATGAGACGCTGAAGAGCGCTAGGCTTCCAAGACTCTAACAAGTCAAGTCGAGCTGTTTCAGAATGTTTGCCCACGATTTCCAGGCCCTGTTCGAGCAAAGTCTGACGCTCTTTAAGGCTTAGGGCCACATAGGGATCAAAGACCAGCGACACCATATCGTAGGAGGCAGATCCGACGCGCGCATCTTGGAAGTCAATAAGGGTATAACGACCTTTGTCTACAAGGATATTTCTCGAGTGATAGTCGCGATGAGTGAGGTATTTGCTTTTTGAGGCAAGCCACTGTGCCAAACTCGAGCAATCGGCCATCAAAGCTTGGAAGTCTATTTCGGAAAGCCCGGCTTTTTTCATAAAGCCCACAACATAGTGCTCAGTAAAAAACATCAGTTCAAAATGAAGTTTTTCATAATCAAAGGATCTTGAGCTCCAAACCTCGTCGAGTTGGGGAGAAATTTGAAGCATTTGGGCAATGTGCTCTAAAGGGGTCTGATAGGAGGCAATTCGCTCATGGGCCGTAGGGGCATTTCTTACGGCCATCTCTAAGGTCTCATCGCCACAGTCTTCTATAATAAGTAGACGCTTTTCAGGCATTTTAGCTAAAATTTGAGGTACAGGAAGCCTTGCTGAGTCGAAAGTCTTTCTAATATGAGTCCAATCATAACGACCAAAGGCGAGCAGCTTGGCATCGCTCTCAGACAAATACATCAAAACGGCTTTTCCAAGCCCACTAGCATCTGCAACTCTATAATAGGAACGATCGCTGCCATCGCCTGCAAGATAAGAAATCTTTGGGCTCGTCATAGCTAGGACATCAGCAAGACTAGAAAGCAATTCTGGAGTGACATCTAAACTGCCGCGTATTGAGTTCATATAACCCGCGTTACTTTTGTTTTTAGATAAGTACAAACTCAATTTCTGGCCCCAGCTCAAGAGTGACTTTTTCGCTACTTGGATACAATTCACCATCAAGTGAGTACTTAACTGGTTGAGAAGTCACGATGGTCAGACTTCGGCCGCTTGAAGATATTTTAACATCTGTTGGGCGATTTGGGGATAATAGAACATCTTTAATTACTGGAAAAAGAATCCTGTCAGATGAGCAAACATAAGAAATACATTGAATTTCTTCCCCTTCTTTGCCGGCTTTTGGAAAAAGCTTTGGTCCTAGTGGCATATGGGTAATGGTAGCCGCCAATGTGGAAATAGCTCCATGCTCATGCATAAGGATTTTGTCATTATTCCTTACCTCTGTTTTAACAATAGAAGCAATTCTATTAAAAAACTCTTTATCAAATAATCTTGAAAAAAAGACTTTTAGTAAAAGAAAAATGGAACCTAATTTGCCAGATTTATTTTTATAGAACTCTTCTAAAAAGTTGGCACAAGCACCATTTGCAAACAAAAAACCATAGACTCCATTGACATGTATGCAATAGCGTTTTGTGGATTGCGTCAGTGCGCCCCGAGAATATCCCTCAATGAGCCGAAATAGGATTTCTTCTGGACTCCCGCGGATCCCGAGGTTTTGCGCCAAAACATTGATGGTGCCGCCGCGAAGGATGGCTATTTTAGGCAGCGGGGAGCCTTTCCAGGTCCTTATTATGGCCGTTAAGGTGTGGGCTATAGTTCCGTCACCGCCATTAATGGCAATAATTTTGACATCAGATTCCTTAAAATCGGAGGCTACTTTTTCCAGGTCTTCCAGGCTTTTTGTCACCGCAACAAAACCCTCTTTACCAGCGATATAACTGAGATAGTTATGGCGCTCGGGGTTCTTTTTGTTCAGTTTTGAGTGGGGGTTGGAGATGATACCAATTCCTGCCAAGATTTTTTCCTTTATTTTGTTAAAAGAGCGCGTATTCTACGTGAGCCTTAACCTTTCATGGGATATAAGCCGTGACCAAGCTTACAACAATCGGCTCTAAAAGTTTAAGTAGTTTAACACCGCTGCAACTATATCTACAGGAAATTTCCAAATATCCCCTACTTGAGCCAGAAGAAGAGTTAGAACTCGCCAAGAGACATTTTGATGAGGGAGATGTGGCAGCAGCTCATCGCCTGATCACTTCAAACCTTCGCCTGGTGGTAAAAATTGCCAACGAGTTTCGCAAAGCCCAGTCCAATCTCTTAGACTTGGTTCAAGAAGGCAACTATGGCCTGATGCAGGCGGTCAAAAAATATAACCCTTACAAAGGCGTAAGGCTTTCCTCTTACGGCGCGTGGTGGATTAAGGCTTATATTTTGAAATACTTACTGGATAATAATGGCCAGGTTAAAATTGCTACAACTGCCGCCCAAAGAAAGCTTTTTTATAACTTACGAAAGGAAACAGAAAGACTCCTTTTAGAATATGAAAAAGTAGACTCTAAGCTTTTAGCCTCCAGTCTCAAAGTTCCAGAAAAAGACGTGATTGAAATGCAAAAACGGTTGGCCTCCCGCGATGTTTCCTTGGACGCGCCCCTTGATGTGGATTCTAATAGTACACGAGCAGATTTGTTGACTGATGATCAAGAAACCATCGAAGACTACCTTGCTGACCAACAAGTAAAAGTCCTTTTTTCTGGATACTTAGTGGAATTTAGAGACTCCCTTAAAGGCCGTGATCAAGAGCTATTCGATCTGAGATTGACCTCCGAGGAGCCCTTGACCTTGCAAGACATCGGCACCAGGTTTGGGATCACGAGAGAAAGAGCCCGCCAGATAGAAGCAAGAATTATTGAAAAGTTGAAGGCTTTTGTTAAGGAAAAAGGCACACTTGACGTTTGAATGGCCGATAAATAGCACTTTGTTCGACTCCTTTTACCTGGGCCCCATAACTTTTTTTTAGATTCGAATCAGTCAGTAGACTTACAGTTCCATAGCCTCTTCTTTTCATGGGCTGGAGGCTTAAGAATCCATTTGGTGCGAGTGCTAGAGGCTACCTTTTTGTAAAGATTCTTTTATGGCAGAAAGCCGACTTAAGGTTTTTGTTTTGCGGTCCGCTTCGCCTTTCGTTTTGTCTTCTAATATTTGAACAAGTGAAGCTGAAATAACACCGTTTTCAGGAAGTTCGGTTAAAAATCGAGAGGGAGTTCGAATCTCTTTTTGAAACCCAGTCTGTCTTAAATGAGCATAAGTCATTAAGAGTTTTTCTTTAGCACGAGTCATCGCGACGTAAAAGAGTCGTCTTTCCTCGGCAATGGACTCGAAGTTTAAAATAGAATTTTTGTGGGGAAGAAGCCCATCCTCTAGACCACAAAGGAAAACCACCGGAAATTCGAGTCCTTTCGAGGCATGAATCGTCATCAGGGAAACATAATTTGATTGATGGCCTTCGGAGTCTTCTTTTTCATAAGTAGAGTCTTGCAGGGTAAGGCGGTCTAATAAACGATGTCCGTTAATAACCCCTTCATCGGCGATCATGTCTTCTCCGGCCTTTTTTAACCATTTAGGTAAAGAACGGAGGTTTTCAAGTTTTTTAACTCGAACCTGGATGTTTTTAGACGAATCTTTGATGTAGTCAACCAGTCGAAAGCTAGAATTGATGGCGTCGCCTAGAGCTTCCAAATCATCCGGGGTGTTTACAGGGAGCTGGCGTAATGTTTCCAGTGTGGAGACAAATTCGGAAATAGCTTGTGACTGGCGTTCAGATTCCGTTCCAGGTAGATCTTTCATGATTTTGTAGGGCGAAGTATTTCCAGCTTTGGCGTGAGACTCGATCCATTCTTGTGTCTTTAAACCGATTCCGCGGGGCGGGGTATTGATTACCCTCCACAAAGCAAGGTGGTCTTCTGCGCTTGCCATGAGGCGCAAGTATCCCATAAAGTCTTTGACTTCTTGACGCTCAAAGAAGCTTTGTCCCCCAAAGGTTTTATAGGGAATGGAAGCCTCTCGCAGCGCTTTTTCCATGAGATCTGCCTGGGCGTTGGCGCGGTAAAGTATGGCGATGTCCGAGGGTTTTTTACCCTGACCCATTAAAGTGATGATCTTTTGCGCTGTCCAGCGCGCCTCATCGACGGCATCTTCGTGGGGCACCACATCGATGGGCATACTGCCAGTGGATGCAGACCAAAGAGTTTTATCCATCCGGCGTGAGTTGTTTTTGATGACAGAGTTTGCGGCATTCAAGATGACATTGGTACAGCGATAATTTTGTTCGAGCTTAATCATCTTGGTTCCAGGAAACACGCTTTGAAACTTTTCTAGGGTTTCATACATTGCGCCTCGCCAAGAATAAATGGACTGATCGTCATCTCCTACGACACAGACATTGTTGCGCGGGTGGGACAAGGCTTCCAAAAGTTCGAATTGAGCAAAGTTGGTATCTTGAAATTCATCGACAAGAAGGTATTGGTATTTCTCAAGCAGTTTTAACCTAAAATCTTCATGCTCTTTTAGGGCGAAAATGACTTTTAAAATGCAGTCATCAAAGTCTATTGCGCGATTTAACTTCAGCTGTCTTTCATAAAGCTCGTAACAAACCCCAAGAAGGGCAGGGTCATCAATGGTGGCGCCGCGTGGGAGTTCGCCGCGCTTTACAGCATCGGGGCTGAGCAGCCAGTTTTTGCAGGCACCAATTTGAGCCAATATATCATCGGGCTTGTAAAGGCCGGACCAACCTTTTTCATCTAAAGCGCGGCGTACAAGATCTAGTTGGTCTCCTGTACCTACCAGTGTGAATCCTTTTTCCAGGCCCATTTTCTGAGGCCAAGTTCTAATAATGTTCAGACAAAATGAGTGAAATGTCGAAATCGAAAGCTTTTTGGCGCGCGCACTCCCCACCATGGGTCTGATACGTTCTTTCATCTCGCGAGCGGCTTTGTTTGTAAACGTCATTGCGGCTATGGTCTCTGGCGCAACACCAGCATCAAGCATATACGCGATGCGGCAGGTGATGACCCGAGTTTTTCCTGTGCCGGCTCCCGCCAAAATCATGGTGGGGCCTTCAAAATGGGTCACTCCCAGTCGTTGCTCGGGATTTAAGGAGTCTAAATCAACCATGTTTTATGTCCAATCTTGGGGTCCGAGTTTCTATCATAGGTGAGTCTTGTTTTCAGCCAATAAAAGAAACCCGTTAGCCGAACGGCCAAAAGAGATCTGAAGGATGGGATCTAAGATCCCATGTAACCCCTCAAGACCAAAACTGATTTGCCCGTAATTTAAACTATTTGACAAGTGATTATGGGGGGAGATATGACCCATGTGCCCAAAAAAAGGGCAGGAGGATTTTTGGTGAAACAAATGAAAAAGTATCTGCTGTTAGCGTCGTCTGTGGCCGTTGGTGCGTGCACAAAGCCTTCGAACCTTGTTCCAAGCCTTGTGAGTGATCCGGCGGCCTTTTCAACCCGCGGCGCTCCGGCAGATGGGGTGATCAAAATCATCCAGCTGAAGTCTCTAGCCCTTATCGAAGGCGCTGAGAGAAAAGATGGCAAGTTGATCATCTCTCAAAAAGCTAAGGACATGATCTTAAAAGAACAAAAAGATGCCGAAAGGGAGCTTTTGGCTAAAATACCTCATGCGCGAGTCCTTTTTCGTTACCGCATGAATTTCAATGGGTTAGCCATCATGATTTCCAAGTCAGATGTCGAAAAGGTCGCCTCTCTTAAGGGCGTGAAGGCTCTGCACTCGTCCTCTCGCATTCCCCAGCCCGAAGCCTTCCAAAAAATGGAAGCTCAAAAAAACCTAGAAGCAGCGCTTGTGGAAGCGTCCTCTACGGGCTGGATTGGAGCCACCAAGCTTAATGAACAGGGGATCGCTGGAAAAGGCATTAAAATTGGCATCATAGATACCGGCATTGATTACACTCATAAGATGTTTGGCGGAAGTGGCCTTCCCTCGGACTACAGTGACAATGATAAATCCATCATTGAACCGGGGTCATTTCCCACAGCTAAAGTCCAAGGTGGAACCGATCTTTCTGGCGATAAATGGCTTAAACAAGGAGATCTCGAGATCCCTCAGCCAGATCCTGACCCACTGGATGCCGATGAGCACGGAACCCATGTGGCAGGGACGGCTGCCGGGGTGGGCGATGGCATTCATACTTATAATGGGGTAGCGCCAGATGCGACTCTCTATGCCATAAAGGTCTTTCCTAAAGGTGGCAGTACCACGGATGAAATTGTGATGGCTGCCCTGGACTATGCTGTGGACCCCAATGGCGACTTAGACCCAAGTGATCGTCTCGATGTGCTCAACCTATCTCTTGGCTCATCATTTGGTATGCCAGTTGATAGACCCTATCCGATCGCTTTAAAGACTTTAGAAAAAGCTGGAGTAGCAGTAGTGATTTCTGCGGGCAATTCCGGAGATGTTCCGTTTATCGTCGGTGCCCCCTCGACTCTTTATGAAGGGCAGTTAAGTATAGCGGCCTCCGTCGATAATGACGCGGTGAACTGGCAGTTTAGCGCAAGCTCCGTCGTTCTTAAGGCTGAAACCCTTTTGATGGAATCCAAATGGGCACCGACCTGTGACAAACCGGAAGCCTTTTTAGGGGTTTCTGGCGACCTTGTATACATTGGACTTGCCGATAAAGATCTCTCCCCTGAGATGGAGGCCGCTCTCGCCGGTAAGATCGCCCTGATCGATCGCGGAGTGGTCACGTTTCAAGAAAAAGTCGACCGCGCCCTTAAAGCAAAGGCGAAAGGTGTGGTGATCGTGAATAAGAACGACAGTGAACCTGTAAGCCCTAGCGTTTCAGATGTCGCTAAAGATGTTCCCATCGTGATGATTTCCCTTAAAAATGGTGATGCCATTAAAGAGGCCATGAAGTCTCAAACCGTTGTCTTTGAATTCAATAACGGCAAGAAGATCGAAAAGCCAGAGTTTATAGACCGCATTACGGATTTTAGCTCTAGGGGGCCGCGTCTTGGCGATGGTCTCATCAAGCCACAGATTTCTGCTCCCGGCCAAAACATCCTTTCAGCCGGCGCAGGCAAGGGCAGTGAGGGGATTCGCATGAGTGGAACTTCGATGGCTGCTCCCCATATGGCGGGCGTCATGGCTTTGATGAAACAAGCTCTCCCGAATGCGAGCGTTTCCGAACTGAACACTCGCCTTATGAACAGTTCTAAAATTTTACAAGGCAAGTCTGGGTTTGCAGATGTTGCCAACCAAGGTGCGGGACGAGTTCAAGTGGACTTAGCTGTGGCGACCGATGTGCTCATGACCCCCAATGCTCTTTCTCTAGGGTTTGTGGAAAAAGATGCATCTAGATCACTGAGTAAAAAAATAGTTGTAGAAAATAAGAGTTCAGAAGATAAAGTTTTTGCCATCAGCTCTCTTTCTAAAGAGCTCATCAAAGTAAAAACGAAAAGCACCCTTATGGTCCCAGCCCACTCAAAATCAGAACTGACAGTGGAATTTGAGTATCTTGGTAAAGAGTCTTCCGAGGTTGATGGATTTATCATTCTAAGTGACGCTTCTGGAAAAAAAGTGGCTTCGGTTCCTTTTCTTGGAATCATCAGAGATGACTTAGAGCTTAGCGCTCGCTACAACCCTCTGAGCCGCGAAACTACCATCACGAATCGTTCAGGTTCAGATATAGAAGTTCTAAAAGACTTTAAACTTATAGGTACCAGTAACGTTTCCAAACAAAAACTGGACGTGGGTACCTTAAATCCTTGTGACCTTCGGTCAGCAGCGGCAAGAATCCTTGATCAAGACGACAAGAAGACGCTTCAGGTCGCTATTTCTGTGCAAACGAAACATGAAATCAATACCTTGTGTGAGCCTTCCATTCAATTGGATCTCAACAACGATGGAAAGACCGATGTGGAAGCCGTACTCTCCTCTGATCTGTCCTCCCTCGTCAATGAGCCGTCCCTGGAGAATGCCACCGGCACAGCCTTGATTGATTTTTCTAAAGCCCAAGAAATTGCGACTTTCAACCAGGCAGAAGCTAAAAAAGAAAAGCCAGAGATCATGCCCTTTACAGTAGCAGTGCTTGATTTCACTCAACAAAAGCTTTACAAAATGAGCACAGTGCAAGTTTTAAATATTCCTTTGGAAGCTCTAACTAAAGCTCTTGGCAAAGACCTTTCAAGCTCGATCGGCGTCAAGATAGCCATGCAGTCTTTTGGCGATGAGTTTCTAAATGGTGACAAGTGGCAATCCCTAGATCTAGATAAGCTCTCAGTAATAAAGCAATCTCTAGAAACCCTTAAAAATGGTGCGACAATGTCCCTTAAAAAGACATCCCAGTCGGACGCCGTCTATGTGCCGGGCTCAAAAATAGCCCGGGGCCTATTGGTTGAGGGTGGCGTAGAAACCATTCTGCTTAAGTAAGTTTAGTCTCTGAAGAATCTAAAACACCCGAACTCTAACAAGGAGTTCGGGTGTTTCTTTGTGAAGTCGGAAGAGCGACAATATCTTTCCCAAGGAGCAGTTAAGGAAAGATCTACTAGGGAACACTTTTTAGAAAATTGTAGTCTGCCAGAAGGTCTGCATCGGAATATTGGGAGGTGGTGAACGTTTGTGGCATCCCAGAGGTGCCGGTTCTGATAGCACTAGTAAAGGCGTCCTGGCCCCCTGCATAGTTTTTTAAGCTTTTGGCAGACCCGCCTGTCGCCGCCGAGCCGTGACAGGTTGTGCAGTTGGTACCGAATCCAGCGGAAAGTCCCGCTGCGGCAGGAGTGGTCTTGCTTTCGCTTTTTCCACAAGATACTCCCAACAAAAGAAGTGCAAGACACATTAACTTTGAAATCATGGGAGTCTCCTGATTTTAGGTATATAGAGCCTGAGTGCCCGCCGCCTCGGGCTTTTGTGAAAGTCTCTCACAGGAGAGGGTTGTTGCAAAGATGGTGAGATTGGAGTATTTTGCCGGGTCTTTGAGTTCATGATACATTTAAGAGGAAATATATGAATTTTTCATTAGTTGGAACTGCCTATGCGCAGGCTGCAGCGGGCCCTAAAGGACCAAGCATGATCGAACAGCTGGTACTTCCTATTGGTCTTCTTGCCATTATGTGGTTTTTTGTCATTAGACCTCAGGGCAAAAAGGTAAAAGAGCATCGCGAGTTTTTGAATGCCATGAAGCCTGGCGATGAAGTCGTAACGGCAGCGGGAATCATTGGAAAAGTGAAAACCATTCAAGACAATGTGGTCAGTATTGATGCGGGCGGAGCGAGCTTTCGTATCATTAGAGATCAGATTTCTGGAGCCTTTGCAAAACCAGCCCCAGAAAAGAAATAATTCAATCACTAGCCCAAACGCCCCCAGCAAGGCTAGAATGAAACTCTAGAACCATTCTGGAGTTTTATTATGCTCAAGCAAAGTGCACTTGTTCTATGGGGACTTGGTGCTTTTTATTCCAACGGCTTCGCGGCCACGTCGCTCAACAAGAAAAGCCCTATTCCAGACGGCATAGAGAGTGTCGGCGGTCACGGTGAAGCTTTTTCCAATTCTGGAATGGCGGCACTTACCGATATTAGTGCCGTTCGTTTAAATCCCGCGATGATGACTGCTCTAACGGCTTATCAGGTTGGGGGAACCATCCATTGGCCCAGTGGTGGAAGAAACTATTATCAACTTGGAGTGGTAGATCCTACGACGTCTCCTGGTGTAGCAGCGGGCGTGATGATGACGACGAGCTCCGAGACCCTTCCCAATCCCGAAAAAGATCAAAAGAAATTTTTAGAAGCGGTTCAGTTTGACGACCCAGGGGAGAGACGATTTACGATTGGTCTCGCTCAGGCGTTTGCAAAAGTTTCCGTGGGACTGAGCTTTATTCATGCAGAAGGATATGATCAAAATGACGGGAAATGGGAAAAAGTATCAGGAAGCGGATTAGGAGGAGGTATTGCAGCACTTTTAAGTACCTCGATTCGGGTTGGAGCCTCTGTCGAAAACATCAACGGAGAAAAAATTAAAAATCTCGCACCTAAAACTATTCGTTATGGCATTGCCGGTCTTTGGGGAGAAGGTGCAGTAACTACTCAAATCGACTATAAAGAACGTGACCGCATTCGAGACGAGGTAATCTTGGGGGCGACTTCAAAAGAGCGCTCTATTACGGGCTCTGCTACTGCGACGGTGCAGAATACCCTACGGTTGATTGTGTCCTATGGACAGACCCTTGCTTCTGAATCTCCGATTCGGTTTGCTGCAGGGGGCGTTGCTATTGTAAACAATGGCTTTACGCTTGCGTACCACACCTCAAGAAAAGATTTAACTAAATCCAATTTGCACCAAGCCGTTTCCCTCGGTCTTGATGTGCGCATGTGAAAGGTAGACTTTGTTAATTGAAAAACTCTCCAATGGCCTTGAAGTCGTATTAAAAGAAAATCATTTTTCAAAAGTGGTTTCCATTCAGTGTTGGATTAAGGCAGGAGCTCTTCATGAGGCCGCAGATGAGCGTGGAATGGCCCATGTCGTGGAGCATATGCTTTTTAAAGGCACACCGTCCCGTAAAATGGGCGAAATAGGCACTTTGGTAGAGGGTTGGGGTGGCGAGATCAACGCATACACAACGTTTGAGCGCACTGTTTATTATATGAATTTGATTTCTAAACACGCTTACGACGGTGTCGACTTATTGGCCGACGCCGTCTTTAATTCCAGTTTTGATGGGGAAGAATTGGAGAGAGAACTCCAAGTCATATTGGAAGAAATACGCCGAGGATTGGATGACCCGGGCGGTAAAATGGGACGAAGGCTTTTTGAACTTTGTTATGAGGGCAATGAAGCTGGCCGACCGATTATAGGCTTTGAACCTGAAGTCGCCGCATTTACCCAGGCGAGGGTGATGGCCTTTCATAAGAAATGGTACCAACCTGATAATATGACTTTTGTGGTCGTAGGTGATTTTAACGCGAAGGAAATGCTTGGGTATCTTAAAAAACGCTTTGAAGGCAAAACCGGCAAGGCCTTACCTCAGCCCCTATTTCCTAATCATACCTTTTCTCACCAACCTAAAGCTGTACTTTTAAAAGAAAACTACCAAGTGGCTCGAGTGGAAATTGCGCTACCTGCGCCCGAGCTGGAACACTTTGATACGCCCCTCATTGATTTAGCTGCTTTTGCTTTAGGACAAGGTGACATGTCTCGCCTGAATCTCAGGTTAAGAGACCAGTCCCGAGTTTGTTCAGCAGTGGGGGTTTCTGGATTTACGCCCCAGTTCGATGGACTTTTTACAGTGTCTGCAGCAGCTCCCCTGGAATCCTATCTCGATTGTATTACTGCGATGGCGAAACAATTAACCCTTATTTTGTCCCATGATCCGGTGACCAGCGAAGAAATATCGAGGGCTCGAGCCTCTTTAAAGTCAGATCGCATTTATCGAGACGAGACCGTTGAGGGTCAGGCAAGAAGTGTGGGTTTTGGCGCCCAAACCTCCCTAAAGCTGCATTTTGATGATCTCTATTCTAAACAGGTAGATCTTGCCACCCCCTCTCTCGTGGAGAGCGCGATACGTCGCTGGCTTGACCCTGAAAAAGCAATCATTGTCGGCATGGTACCAACGGAATCCCATCTTACCGAAAGTGATGTGCTGAAAGCTTACCGCCAAGGAATTCAAGAGGCCTATAAGGAGGCTGGCTCGTCAACAGTCGAGGAGACCCGCGAGGCCAAGATGGAACATGCTGTTCCTAACCCGGTTTTTGTGGACACGATGAAGCCAGGATTGAAGCTTATCTATCGCCAAAACACGGCCGCTGAGCAGGTCAGCCTAGTCATAGCGGCTCGTGGCGGGCTCTCTTTTGAGTCCGAAAAAGACTTAGGAATGCATCATGCCCTGTCAAGACTTTGGGCAGAGGCAACCTTATCGGTTCCTCGTGATCAATTTGTGAGACAGGTCGAGTCCCTCGGCGCGTCGCTTCATGGCTTTTCTGGAAAAGACTCCGTTGGCATGTCAATGCACTGCCTCGCCGATCAAACGGACGAAATGCTCAGCTTATTTTGTGATACCTTTCTGCACCCTGTCTTTCCAGAAGAGCAGCTCGAGTCCTACAAGCGGGAAACCCTAGAATCCATTAAAGCCCAAGAAGACTCACCAGCTCATCAGGTTATGAAGACTTTTCAAAGTGTTCTCTTTGAAGGAACTCCCTATGCTCACCCCGTCTATGGCAGCAAACAGGCCATAGAGTCGGTTACTATAAATAAACTCAATGAGTTTTATAAAGGTATGATCGAATCAAGAAATTGGGTGATTTCGATCGTGGGACCCCAAAGCCCAGAGATCATTGTTGAAAAATTAGCGAAACTGTTGGAATCCTTTCATCCAGCGGCCTCAACTCCCATTCCTAAAGCCCAAGAAGACCTAAGCCCATGGGCCGGTGTCACAAAGCATATTCCCATGGACCGAGAGCAGAGCCATCTAATCTATGGCTTTAGAGGGGTGAATTGGATGGACCAGGAAAAGCCAGCTCTTGAAGTGATGACGGACATCTTGGGGGGACATGGCGGAAGGCTCTTTATGGAACTTCGGGAAAAGAACCCCTTGGCCTATTCTGTATCTCCCATCACCACGTTTGGCTGTTTAAGAGGCTCCCTTGGTGGTTATATCGCCACTGCGCCAAGTAAATTATCAGAAGCGATTTCAGGCATGAAAGAAGAATTCGCCAAAATTGCCACCGAGCTTGTAACCGAAGACGAGCTCACTAGGGCCAAGGCCCATTTGATCGGGCTCCATGAAATGGATATGCAAAAAGCAGACAGCCAGACGATGACGATGTCTCTCATGGAGCTTTATGGGCTAGGCTATGACAAATTTATGCGCTATTCAGCAGAGATAGAGCAGGTAACGCGAGAGGATATAAAACGGTCTGCAGCAAAGTTTTTTAGCAAACAGTCGGCCCTCGTTGTCATCGCCGGTGTGCAAAGCGCTTGATGCCCGTGTAAATCTCACTTCATCTAAAAGCAAAACGCCGGCCGAGGAATTCTATTCTGGCCGCCTTAATCCTATCCAGGGAAAAAATACTGATTTGGTAGGCATGTTTTCTTTGCCTTTTGGGCTTCCCATGCCAAGGATTGGGCCTATCACGTGGACGGCAGTTTTTAAATGCGCGCTGCCACGAAGTCTGATATCCTATCGGCTCTCTAAAGAGCTGAAAGAAAAAGGACAAATGTTCAATTTCAAAAAGAAAAGGAACCAAAATGAACTCTTGGGTTTTTAAGGCGATGAAGTCGACCATTGGTCAAAAGTGGTTGATGGGTTTATCTGGGCTATTTATGATTTTTTTTCTGCTGGGTCATTTGAGCGGAAACATGCTGATTTATGCAGGACCTGAAGCCATTAATACTTATGCTGAAACGCTTAGAAAATTTCCGGCAGCCCTTTGGGCTTTTAGGATTTTAAGTGTCGTCGCATTAGTCGTCCACGTTGCAACGGCTGTTGTTCTAACGAAAAGAAACCGCGCTGCCAATCCCATTCCGTATGCCTCATCAGCTTGGAAGGGCTCTAGTTGGAGCTCCAGAAATATGGGTATGACTGGTTTTGTAATTCTACTTTACATCATCTATCATCTCGCACACTTTACTTGGCGCCTCACACATCCGGAGCTTTTTTCTGAACTGGAACCGTTTGACGTCTATCAAATGGTGGTTCTATCCTTTCAAGAGCCATGGCTCGTCGGCCTCTATATTTTAGCCACTTTCACCATTTGTCTTCATCTGACACACTCCATAAGCTCCTCACTACAGACCCTGGGTATCAATCATCCCAAGTATAATTTGGCTATAAGACGCCTGGGCGACTTTCTGGCGATCGTGCTGTTTTTGGGTTTTTCAAGCATACCTGTCGCGGTATTGCTTGGCATACTTAGCTAAAAAGGAGAATTTTTGATGAAACTTGAATCCAAAGTTCCAAGTGGACCCCTTGCCGAAAAATGGTCTAAACATAAATTTGATGTGAAACTCATCAATCCTGCGAATAAAAGAAAATATTCTGTTATTGTTGTAGGGACAGGCCTAGCGGGCTCTTCTGCGGCAGCTACGATGGCTGAGCTAGGATATAAAGTAACTGCTTTTTGTTATCAAGACTCTCCCCGAAGAGCCCACTCGATCGCCGCACAAGGTGGAATCAATGCGGCTAAAAACTATCAAGGGGATGGAGATTCCGTTCATCGGCTTTTCTACGACACCATTAAGGGCGGCGATTTTAGAGCTCGTGAAGCCAATGTCTATCGGCTAGCTCAAGTGTCTACTGACATCATCGATCAGGCGGTAGCTCAAGGGGTTCCTTTTGCTAGAGACTATGGCGGACTATTGGCCAACCGCTCCTTTGGTGGCTCGCAAGTGTCTCGAACGTTTTATGCAAGAGGACAGACAGGACAGCAGTTGCTTTTAGGTGCTTATTCATCACTTTCCAGACAGATTGGTATGGGCACAGTAGAGATGCACGGTAAGACCGAAATGCTTGACCTTGTGATCGTCAATGGAAAAGCTCGCGGCATTATTACGAGAAACCTCGAGACGGGAGAAATCAAACGCTGGGCAGCAGATGCGGTTGTTTTGGCCACCGGGGGCTACGGCAACGTATTTTATCTTTCGACAAATGCCATTGGTTGTAATGTTACGGCAACCTTTAGATCCTATAAAAAGGGCGCAGGCTTTGCGAACCCTTGTTTTACGCAAATCCACCCCACATGCATTCCGGTTTCGGGAGACCATCAATCCAAACTGACCCTCATGTCCGAGTCCCTCAGAAATGACGGACGCGTTTGGGCGCCAAAGAAAAGAGGCGACAAGCGTCCGCCTGCGGATATTCCAGAAGATGAAAGAGATTATTTTTTAGAAGTGAAGTATCCCTCTTACGGAAACCTCGCCCCGCGAGATATTGCTTCAAGGGCAGCAAAGGAGGTTTGCGACGAGGGAAGAGGAGTCGGTGAAAGCGGCCTTGGCGTTTACCTTGATTTTGCTGATTCCATTAAAAGACTTGGAGAAGACAAGGTGAGGGAGCGTTACGGCAACCTCTTTGACATGTATCAAAAAATTACCGATGAAAATCCTTATAAAATGCCCATGCGCATCTATCCAGCGGTCCATTACACGATGGGTGGTCTTTGGGTAGACTATAATCTCATGAGCACTATTTCTGGGCTCCATGTTATTGGCGAAGCTAACTTTTCAGATCATGGTTCGAACCGCCTTGGGGCGTCCGCACTTATGCAAGGTCTTGCAGATGGATATTTTGTCCTTCCAAATACCATCGGAAATTATTTTGCTACGGCGAAACCAGAAAAAACCTCAATTGATGCCCCAGAATTTATTCAGGCAGAAAAAGAAGTTAAAGAGCGTATACAAAAGTTTATGTCTATAAACGGCACGAAGACGCCAGCAGAATTTCACAAAGAGCTGGGTCATATTATGTGGGAAAAATGCGGAATGGCTCGCGATAAGGCGGGGCTCGAATCAGCAATCACCAAGATTCAGGCTTTAAAAAAAGAGTTTTGGTCGAATCTAAAAGTAACCGGTACCGCAGAAGGTTTAAATCAAACCCTCGAAAGAGCGGGGAGAGTGGCAGACTTTTTAGAGTTTGGGGAACTTATGTGTCGAGACGCCTTGACGCGTGAGGAATCTTGTGGCGGCCACTTTAGAACCGAGCACCAAGAAGAAGGCGAAGCTAAGCGCGACGATGCAAACTTCTGCCATGTGGCGGTTTGGGAGTATCAAGGTGAAGAAAAAGTTCCTCTTCGCCATAAAGAAGAGCTCACATTTGAAACGCTACAACTTTCCACAAGGAGTTATAAATAATGAAAATTAAGCTTCATGTATGGCGCCAAAAAAATGCGAAAAGTGCCGGAAAACTGGAAACGTATAGTCCAAGTGACGTAAATCCAAATATGTCTTTTCTGGAAATGCTTGATGTCCTTAACGAAGATTTGATTAAAAAAGGCGAAGACGCGATTTCATTCGATCATGATTGCCGAGAAGGAATCTGCGGCTCATGTTCCATGGTTATCAACGGACGCCCTCACGGACCTTCTAAAGGTACGACGGCTTGCCAGCTTCATATGAGATCCTTTAAAGAAGGCGATGAGCTTTATATTGAGCCGTGGCGCGCAGGTGCCTTTCCGGTTGTGAAAGACCTTATTGTGGACCGAACTCCTTTTGATCGAATTATGGCAAAAGGTGGCTTTGTATCGGTAAACACAGGTTCTGCTCAAGACGCCAATGCTCTACCTATATCTAAAGATCTCGCCGACAAGTCATTTGAAGCAGCAGCTTGCATTGGCTGTGGAGCTTGTGTGGCGGCATGTAAAAATTCATCGGCCATGTTGTTTGTATCGACTAAAGTAAGCCAATTGGCCCTTTTACCCCAAGGCCAACCTGAGAGAATGCGCCGCGCCCTAGGCATGCTACGCCAGCACGATGAAGAAGGATTTGGTGCTTGCACGAATACCAAAGCCTGTGAAGCAGCCTGCCCAAAAGAAATCTCTATCGAGAATATAGCTAGGCTCAATCGTGACTTTATGAAGGCGACTCTTTTTTATCCAGAGCATGAGACGTCAGCAAGCGAATAAACTAGAGCTCTTTTTGCAAAGGGATAGGGTACATGAACGGATTTAAAGATGAATGCGGCGTAATGGGCGTTCTAGGCGACGATGAAGCCTCTCGTTTAGTTTATCTCGGACTGTACGCTCTCCAGCATCGGGGCCAGGAAGCTTGTGGTATTGTGACGGTTGATGATGATAAGCAAGGAAAAGTACTTCGTTCCCATAAGCAATTTGGTCTAGTATCAGATGGTTTTAATAAAGATATTCTTAGCCGTTTAACGGGTAGACTCGGCGTTGGCCATGTGCGCTACTCCACAACGGGTGGCAATCTTGTCCAAAATATTCAGCCCATTGTTTACCAAAGTTCTGAAAACGGCTCGATTGTGTTAGCCCACAATGGCAACCTTACCAATGCGGAATCCATTCGAAAAGACCTTGAAGCTTCAGGATCTATTTTTACGTCCACCTCCGATACGGAGGTGATTTCCCATCTTATAGCCAAAAGTAAAAAGCTAACCGTTAAAGAGAAATTGATTTCGGCACTTCAGCAAGTAAAAGGCGGATATTCTTTAGTAGTTGCTGCTGAAGACACGCTCTATGCCGTGCGAGACCCTTACGGGTTAAGGCCTCTAGTGCTTGGAAAAAAAGGCATCACTTGGATCGTAGCTTCGGAAAGTTGTGCTCTAGACTTGATAGATGCGCGGCTTGTTCGGGAAATTAAACCCGGCGAATTTCTCATTTTGAATGAGGGACAGGAGGAAGCGTCTGAGTTTCCTTTTGAAAAGAAGCCCGAGGCGTTTTGTTCCTTTGAACCCATTTATTTTTCAAGGCCAGATAGCACCCAAAATGGATCTGCAGTTTACGTGCAAAGAAAAAGAATGGGAGAAATTTTAGCTAAAGAGTATCCCACTGAGGCAGATGTGGTTGTCGCGATTCCTGATTCAGGGGTCCCTATGGCCATTGGCTATTCTCAAGCTACGGGCATCCCTTTAGAGCTTGGGCTCATCCGCAATCATTATGTGGGAAGGACCTTCATAGAACCTTCCCAAGCGATTCGTGATTTCGGTGTAAAGCTGAAATTAAATGCTATCGAAGGTGTTTTAAAGGGCAAGCGTGTCGTGGTTATTGATGACTCTATTGTACGAGGAACAACTTCAACCAAAATAGTCAGAATGCTCAGAGAGGCTGGTGCTAAGGAGATTCATTTTCGCGTGGGATCTCCACCCATTACCCATTCCTGTTTTTACGGTGTAGATACTCCCGATCGTAAGAAGTTACTCGCAGCTCAAATCACTGTCGATAAGATCCGTGACCTCTTAGGGGCTGACTCTCTGGGCTATTTAAGTAAGGCAGGTCTGAAAGAAGCATTATCCGACAAGTCCCAAGGCTACTGTACGGCGTGTTTTACGGGGAGCTATCCGGAAGATATTTGTGCCCCTATTTCTAAACAACCCACGGACACAGATGGCCCAGGCTATTTTGCGTCTAAATAAGGATTTCCATGAGAAAAGATGGCCGTGTTTCGGGTCAATTAAGACCCATTAGAATAACTCCACATTTTATTAAAAATGCCGACGGATCGGCCTTGGTTGAGATGGGTGACACTAAAGTCATCTGCACTGTAACTGTAGAAGACGGTGTTCCAGGGTGGATGAGGTCTCAAAAAAATGTTTCAGGCTGGCTGACAGCGGAGTACTCCATGCTTCCTGCGGCTACCCACAGCCGAACTAAAAGAGAACGGGGCTCAGTAGGCGGTAGAACCCAAGAAATCCAACGCCTTATTGGTAGATCCATACGCGGTATTTTTGATGCCTCAAAATGTCCAGATTTAACGTTTCTTATTGATTGCGATGTGATCCAGGCAGATGGAGGCACACGCACTGCTTCTATTAATGGTGCCTATGTAGCCCTGAAGTTGGCAGTAGATGCGATGCTTCGAAAAGGAAAAATAAAAAACAATCCGATTAAAGATTCTTTGGCAGCTGTATCGGTAGGAATTTTAAACGGAAAGCTTCTTGTAGATTTAAATTATGATGAAGATTCAACAGCAGACCTCGACATGAATGTGGTCATGACCCAAGGTGGAAAATTCCTAGAGATTCAAGGCACCGCAGAGCGCCAGACTTTTTCCAAAGAACAGGTTATGGAAATTATGGATGCTGCCCAATCCTCGCTACAAACTGTTTTTGAATTGCAAATTCAGGCTGTGGAAGGTCAGATCGCAGAAAGCTAAACCTCGGTCAATAATGGTTGCAAAATCCCGAGAAGTAGCTGCTTGTCTCCAAAAACTGCAAAAAGCGGCTTCGTTCTCACGAGTTCTATCCACCCAGAAAAAACCAACAACCTCAACATAGCCAAAGTCTTAGGAAGCGGCAGTTTTGAGGTTGTTTTTAATGGTGCCCAACTTACCTCGACATCTTGTAGAAAAATAAGAATCCTAGCGCAAGTATGGTGGCACAGGCTGCCACAAACAACCAATATCGACTTTGGGATTTGGAATCAACTTCTTCGGGCCTCCGGGTTTCCTGTGGTGGATCAGGCGGGGCTTCATTTTTTTCGGTTTTGCCTTTTTTGACGATAGCAGTCATTTCTTCATCGCCAAAAGCGGAAGATTTTCCGGCCTTTCTTTCCCAATTGGAAACTGACTTGTCTACCAAGTCTAAGATATTTTGAAAACAAGCTTCCGTATTCTTTTTGGGGAGTTCAAAAATCCTCATGGGGCCTCCTAGCACTCTCTTTCTATAGTATCACGAATCCAAGAGATGCTGACCCAAGTGAAAAAGGAAAGCCCACCGTTCGATAGGTAGAATAACGGGGGGGTGGGTTATGTTTAGCGGTTAGGCCTGTGAAATGAACCCATGAAAGCATAGAAACCCAATGGCTATTGCAATAGATCCGAATGTCAGGGCCATACCTGAAACTCTAAAGCGAAGGTCTTCCTCGGGTTGGCTAATGCCATAAGCGTGGAGAACTCTACCTAATAATAGACTAGCGCCAGCACCGTGAATGAGAGCTCCAGGAGCCGCCCAGGTCTCGCAGAAAGCCAAAAGCAGTATGGCCAAAGGTACGTACTCAGAAAAATTGGCGTGGGCTCTAGCGGCTCGTTTTAAGACGAGGTTTCCGCCATCACCCACACCGATTCGATGTTTCCTTCTTAGGGACAAGGTTCTCACACTCAGAATTAGAAAAAGAACAGCTAATAGTGCAGCGTATTTGGGAATTATCGCCAAATTCATTTTCTATTCCTTTGCTATTCACTTTCAAATTCAATTTAACCCAATTTGCCGTGGCACTGCTTAAACTTCTTTCCTGATCCGCAAGGACAGGGGTCGTTGCGGCCCACTTTGTCGGTATTTCTAAAAGTACCTTGCGCTTGCGGAGCTTCTCGGTCGAGCCTTGTGCCGTGATAGATCATCCGATCTTCTTCTAGAGGTTCTTTCTCTGTGACTTTTGCTGGAGACGCATCTGGGTGCACAAAGTCCATCTCTGATTCTTCCATTTCTGGGGGGCGCGCCATGGACAAAGTGGGTTTGGGCATTCTCAAAAGCGTTAGGGTTGTTTCATCTTCGATTCTTTGAACCAAGCCTTGGAAGAGAGTGAAGGCTTCTTTTTTGTATTCCTGAAGTGGGTCTCTTTGTCCATAGCCCCGCAGTGAAACGGAGTCCTTTAAAGCATCCATGGCTAAAAGATGATTTTTCCAAGCATGGTCGATAACTTGCAGATAGATATAACTGCAGATTCTTTCCGCAATAGCGGGTTCAATGCCCGCAAGTTTGCGTTCAAAGTCACCACTGACAAAATCAAGTACGGATTCAGATAGGCTAGCAACGGTATGCTGGGTCTCTGATGTAATCTTTTCGAGATCTATCTCGAGGCCAAACTCTGCAGAAAGTTCTTTGCCTGCAGGATCTAATTGCCAGCTATCGGAATTCGTCGCTTCGGGAGAATACTTTTGAATAATAGTTGAGGCAGCTCTGGTGACAGATTCCCCAAAAAAATCTAAATCAGACTGACCATTCAATGCCGCAGATCTTCTAGAATAGATCACTTGCCGCTGTTGATTCATAACGTCGTCGTATTCTAAGAGGTGCTTTCGGCTAGAGAAATTTTGCTCTTCTACTCGCTTTTGAGCCCGCTCAATAGCCCGAGAGACCATGGGAGACTCGATCGCTTCGCCGTCTTTCATACCAAGGGTTTTCATGACCTGGCCCAGGCGATCAGAGGCGAAAATTCGCATCAAATCATCTTCTAAGGAAAGAAAAAACTTAGAGCGACCAGGATCCCCTTGACGTCCAGATCGGCCTCTAAGCTGATTGTCAATGCGCCGCGAGTCATGTCTTTCTGTACCGATGACGTAAAGTCCGCCCACGTCAGAGACACCCTCTCCAAGCTTGATATCTGTACCCCGGCCCGCCATGTTGGTGGCGATCGTGACTCTATTTTTAAGTCCAGCTTCTTCGATAATAGTGGCTTCTCGAGCATGGTTCTTGGCATTCAAGACTTCATGGGGGATGTCTTTCTTGGTTAAAAGACTGGAAAGAAGTTCTGATTTTTCAACGGAAACTGTTCCCACCAAGACAGGTTGGCCCTTGGCTTGAGCCAAAGCAATTTCATCTGCTATGGCAACATACTTTTCTTTGGCTGTTCGGTACACCAGGTCTTGTTCATCTTTTCGAATCATCACTCTGTTAGTAGGAACAACAACGACATCGAGATTATAAATCTTTTGAAATTCCGCTGCTTCTGTGTCTGCGGTACCTGTCATGCCAGCCAGTGTTTTATACATTCTGAAGAGATTTTGGAAAGTAACTGTAGCTAAAGTTTGAGTCTCTCTTTGAACCTGCACGTTTTCTTTGGCTTCCAGGGCACCATGGAGGCCGTCGCTATAGCGGCGACCCGGCATGAGTCTTCCCGTAAACTCATCGACAATAACCACCTCACCACCGCGCACAACGTAGTCAACGTCTTTTTTGAATACGATTTGGGCCTTAAGGGCTTGGTTTACATGATGCAACCAATCGATATTTTTAGGATCATATAGATTGTCAACTTTGAGGCGCTTTTCTAGCTTAGAAATGCCATCTTCGGTGAGAGATACGGCTCGCGATTTTTCATCAAAAACGTAGTCAGAGTCCTTTTGCAGACCTGGAATGGCATGGTTTACCACGACATAAAGCTCAGTCTTAGTGTCTGAAGGGCCAGAGATAATCAACGGTGTTCTAGCTTCATCAATTAGGATCGAATCAACTTCGTCAACAATACCAAAATTGAAGCCACGTTGAACAAGACGCTCAGGTTCCGTCTTCATATTGTCTCGAAGAAAATCGAACCCTATTTCATTGTTTGTTCCATAGGTAATGTCAGCAGCATAGGCATCTTTTCTCTCTTGATCTGACAACCCATGATGAATGATGCCAGTTCTAAGACCAAGAAAGTCGAAAAGTCTTCCCACCTGAGTGGCATCACGTTCTGCCAAATAGTCATTGACCGTGATAACATGGGCACCTTTTCCAGATAGACCGTGAAGGTAGCAAGGGAGAGTTGCCGTCAAAGTTTTACCTTCTCCGGTTTTCATTTCAGCAATTTTTCCTGAATTTAAAACGATACCACCAATCAACTGAACATCGAAATGGCGCATCCCAAGAGCGCGTTTAGACGCTTCCCTACAAAGTGCATAAGCCTCAGGAAGCGCGTTCTTTAACGGC
Source organism: Pseudomonadota bacterium (assembly GCA_037142195.1). GTDB lineage: Bacteria > Bdellovibrionota_B > Oligoflexia > Oligoflexales > CAIMVM01 > CAIMVM01. Next base: position 119,566 of record JBAXBA010000001.1, on the reverse strand, counting down.
TCGCCATTTTGCAGACGAAGTCTGAGGGCCATGGAGCGTTCTTTTATCTGAATATCGGAAAGAGAAATCAATCCTGACTCGAGGCCGTTAATTCTGTCAACCAGAGGTCTGATTTCGCGATTTATGAGCCGGTCGTTTCGGGTGCCAAATAGCTTTGCGATTAAACTCATTAAGAAGCCTTTTTTGCTTAAATTGCTTTTAAAAACAGTGAACGAACTGTAGCAGAAAAGGAGCTCGCTTTCGAAGGAAAAGAGCTCCCCTACAAAAAAGTTCTGGAAGAGTTAAAAATTTCCTAAGAGATAGCGGTTAGGGTTCACGACCCGCCCATTTACCCAAATCTCATAATGCAAATGGGGACCGGTGGAACGTCCGGTATCACCAACGGCAGCAATTTGCTCACCTTTTGTAATTCTTTGACCGACTTTTACAAGAAGCGCCGAGTTATGCCCATAGCGGGTTACTACGCCGTAACCGTGTGCAATCATTAAAAAATTACCAAACCCCTCTTTGGTGCCGCTATAGATAACAACCCCGTCAGCCGGCGCTAAAACGGGGGTGCCGATAGGGGCCGCAATATCGATTCCTTGGTGACTGGAGTTCATGCCCGTGAATGGTGAAACTCTATATCCAAAAATCGAGGCTACCCAGCCTTCAACCGGCTTGCCAACCGGCAGAGCTGCAAGCAGCGAAGAGTGGGCTTGGATTTTGGACAAAAGTGTTTGGAGATCCAAAATCAGGAGTTCCGACTTCGATTGTGCCGACTGAATATTTTCTACAAGCGGCCTGAAAATCAAAGAGTCTATGGATATACCAAGCGGCCAAGACCTTGTGTTATTCACCGGCTTTCTAGGCGTCGTGTGTTTTTCGGGCTTAGGAGCATCAATGCCCGTTTCACTCTTGACCGCCGAATCTTGAGATTGAACAAGAGAATCTAGTTTTCCTGCGAACTCTTCAACCCGAAAGAGGCCCTTTTTTAAATCCTCAAGATTTGTCATCAAGATTTGAGCTTCGCCCTTAAGTTGCTGATTTTCAGTAATGGCTACCGTGTAGTTGTCTTGCAATTTTAAAAGTTGAATGTAGTCTGCTAGTCCCACTCCAAGTAAAAGGGCACTGACACAAGCCAAAACATAAAATAGGGTGACCCAAATTTTTCGAATATGAAATTCCGTCTTTGGCTGAGACCGATCACCAGAAATAATAATGCTGACATGACCCACTTAAAGCCTCGATAGTTATAGAAATCAAATCATTAAGAATCTGGCAAACAAACCTTAAGTAAAACCGCAGTGATATTGTCTTCTCCGCCGCGTTCTTTAGCGATATTTATAAAGTGACCGACCGCTGCCAATTCGTGAGCCAGTATCTGCTCGCAAATTTCGTAATTGTTCATTTTTCCTGTAAGCCCATCGCTGCAAAGCAAAATATAGTCGTCGGGCTCTAGATCTACAGAAAAACAATCGACAAATTCTTCTTCTAAAAAACCAACACTTCTAGTGATAATATTTCTCAACCGGTGAGACTGCGCTTCTTCTTCTGTGAGGATTCCTGCCTTAATTTGCTCAAAAATAAGCGAGTGATCATTGCTTAGAAGATAAAGAAACTTTTTTCTTAAAAGATAGAGACGAGAGTCACCAACATGTCCACAATGAAGTCTTCCATCACGAATGAGCGCACTAGTAGCTGTGGTACCCATGCCCTTAAGATCCGGATTTCTGAGAGCCTCTTCGTAAATTTCAGTGCTTGCTTGATTGATGCTGGTAGAAAGGGCCAAGTGGTACTTGGACTCATCCGAGCTTTCGGGAAGCTCTGAAGAGCTAAAATACCTTTCCATGGCTGCGCAACAAATGGAACTTGCGATCTCCCCGCCGGCGTGGCCTCCCATGCCGTCACAAACCACAAATAGCCCAATATCAGAGTTTAAAAGGTAGGAATCTTGATTTACTTTCCTGACGTTACCAATATCTGTTTTGGCATTGTATCTAATTTGTAACATTAGGACTTCACCTCAAGCGACATTGTGTAACCATTCATCTTAAAATGAATTCCCCAAAAAGCATGAATCCTACGGCCTAATGCAAATTTTCAACCAGGATCGTCCCTGTTTGAGGCCGTGAAGATTTCTAAAGATATTTTACAATATTCCTGCTTAAAAGGAGCCACTATTTTATCTTCATAGGAAACTTATTCAAGTTTGCAAAAGTTTCCTATGAAGGCGAAGACCTTATTAAAGACTGGCAATTAGATGAGGCAAAAGGGTTTGTGCCGTCAATTGAGCTCCGCTCTTAAAATGATCTTTCCATAGGGTACGACCATCGGGGCCTACGGAATTTGTAATCACAAGAAAAGCGTCAAAGGTCTTAGAAGCAAGATATATAGGCAACAAAGAATACATCTCTAGATTTTCAACGACTTTGGAATCAACCATGTCAGAGGAAGCCACGGAAATACCGGGGGTAGTATAGACATCTGCCGAGGGAAGGGAAAACGATAGCAAGCTTTTACTATCAGAAGCCCATGGTAGCTCTTGGCCTTCAATTAACTCAGATAATTTTTCACTGACACATCTGGGCTTCCAGAATATCGTTTTTGTTTTTATGAGATAAGGGGATTGAAATGGATAGAAACATCCTGCGCTTCCCAAAATCAAGACGTGCTTTCCACGGCATTTCTCTGCCAAGCTTTGAGCGCCCCATGCCGAAGCGATGGATCCGATTCCAAAAGACATGTACTCATAAGACAAGTTATGGGCTGATAAGAGCTCAAGCAAAGGCTGGGCCTCAAAAGGGGCAGCAGAAAGCACGAGCAATGGGTCTAGAGAAGCCATATGTTTGAGACGACCACAGGTTTCTTACGGAATTCATTAGCGAGCTTTCGGCGCACTGCCACACGAACCACTTCCGAGACATCTGCATCGGTTGGGGGGACCTTTAAGGATTTTCCCCAAGCTTTGATTTCATCCAAGAGTTCGTTGGCCCAGCCAAATTCATCTAAACCTTTTTTCTTCGACTCGTTCATGAGGCCTAGGGATTCCAGGGTGGGGCCTTTGGCCCAAACGCCTTTTTTGACATCAATGATGCCTGAAATGATAACGCCGCCTAGCTCACCGACTCGAAGTCTCTCGCGGATCGTTTCATAATGAAGCAGAGCGGACGACTCGCCGTCTACATAAAGGAGGGGGACGTCTACCTCGCCAATTTGGCGAACGCCCTTTTCCTTATGGACTTCAAGTACAGCTCCGTTATCAGGAATGATGGTCTGAAAGCGCAGACTATTACCAAGGATTTGATTGTCACAGATTTGAGCGTAGGTACCGTGAACGGGCATAAAATACTTTGGATTTGCCGCTTCTAACAAAAGTTTAATCTCACCGGCGTAGGCGTGTCCTGATACGTGAATACCAGGATGGCTGCGTGTGGTTATGACATGGGCTCCTAATCTTCTTAGTTCACTAATGAGCGCGGCCACATCTTTTTCATTTCCAGGAATGGTACGGGCCGAAATAATCACGGAATCATTGGGCATAATTTTAATGTCTCTATGTTCGCCGTAAGCCATTTTATAGAGAGAAGCTCTATTTTCAGCTTGGCAACCTGTAGCCAGCACAATCAAATCTCGATCTTCGACTTTTTTGAGATGTTCCGGACTCACTTTTACCCCATCGGGCCATTTAAAGTGACCAAGTTCCTCCGCAAGCTTTAGGCAGTTATCGATGCCTGTTCCTGACACTAAAACTTTTTTACCGAGCTCTTTAGCGAGTTTTACTACAATTTGAAGGCGCCACAAGTTACTTGCAAAAGTTGAAATAATAGTGCGCCCACGGCATTCCAAAATAGCTTTTCTTAGCGGGTCAACCACTTCAGCTTCTCCAGGCCCGACACCCGGATGGGAAGCGTTCGTAGAATCAGCAAGCATCAAAGTGATATCTTTATGCCGCCTATACTCTTCAAGGCGGATAGGAGGGCACTCTTCGCATTTTAAATCGACTTTGAAGTCGCCTGTATGAAGTATTTTCGTGCCTTTGTGTTCAATGATTACGGCGCAGGCATCTGGGATCGAGTGATTTACATGTAAATACTCAAATTTGACTTTACCAATGGTAAAGATATCTCCAGCATTCACCTTGCGAATGGAGCCTTTAAGCCCTTGAAGGCCGTGGCGGTCAAATTTGCCTTCAATAAGACGGCAGGTCCAAGGTGTAGCATAAATCAGAGCAGGCCAGTCTCGGCAAATGAAGGGCAGAGCTCCAATGTGGTCTTCGTGCCCATGGGTGATGATGTAAGCAGTTGGACCACCAAACTTCTTAAAAATCTCGGTCACATCAGGAATGACTGAAGCGACGCCAAGGCTTCTCGCGTCTGCAAAGAGCAGGCCGGCGTCCACCACAAAAAGGCGGCCGTCAACCACATAACCAGTCATATTTTTGCCGAATTCACCGCATCCGCCAATAGGAAACACGACAATTCCCTGCGAGTTAAACGCCGAGCCAAGTTCAATATTCATCATTACCTTACAAGTTCTTTTCGGGTCTGAAATCAAATATATGTGAAATCTTTATACTTCCTAGCTTAGGCTTGGGAAGTTTAAAAACGGATATCTTTCGTCGAACACACCGTGCCATATCGTTGTCACCGATTTCTGAACGCACCAATTGAATATCCGTAATCTGGCCCTCGGTGTCAAGTATCCATTCCCACCGCATTTTGCCCTTCTGGCTGATATTCCGCCTAAGAGCAGCCTCATAGCACAACTGTATCTCCATTCTTTGTGACAAAAGGGCCTGACGAAGCAATGACTGATTGACTTTTCCTGTTAATGGTTCTAGTGGCTTATCTGCCTTTTCTTTAGAACCAAACGTAGAAACAGGGAGCATTGCAAGCTTTCTCAAGTCAATTCTAGGTATGGTCCCTTCACTTATTCCAACCACCCCAGGAGTTGTTTTAAGGAGGATTCCTGGTGCATCTAAAAGGGCTCCTTGGTCCTCAAGTCCAGAAAGATATTCTTGCCGATATCCTTCGGCGCGGCGGCTAAGGATATCAAACTGCTCGTAAAGCGCTTTTTCTTTATCAACGCTGAATAAGCCGTGGGCAATTGTGGTTAGCGCGTCGTTCTTTTGGGTCACATTCTTTCTTTGATAATCGTCCCAGTTGTAGCCTGACCCTTTGAGGAATTCAGCTTGAAACGATTTCTTAGTTTCTAAACGAGCATTGGCATTGGTTGAAATGTACTCAAATCGATTTAAGACCGCGACAACCTTCTGGGAAAAGCTGGGACCAACCACGACGGGGATTTGTATTTGCGCAGCAATAGGAGAGTTTCTGGCGGCCTCAGAAAGGGATGCCAATGTTCCTTGAATTTTTGCTAGATCGGCCTCAGCGCCCTCTTTTTCCTCTTTGGCCCGTTCTCCTAGGGATTGATGGTCAGGGTTTGTTGAAGTTTGTTTCCAAGTAAATGCATTGCTCAGGTAGTTGCGATGCCAAGCTAGAAGAGAGCGAATCGGGCGGTCAACCTCTAAATCTTCTTGTAAAACTTCCGGTGCGATCTTTAGCAAATCGGCACTTATAAAGGGGAGGGTATAAGAATTGTCCAAATCTTCAAACGATTCTGGTCTTTGGTTAGGCAAGCTGGAGAGTGCGGTCCTAAACGCGGCAAAAAGAAAGAGACAGACACCTAAAGCCAATAGATTAGTGCCCCATTGCCACTTGTCACTAATCATTGTGGATAGAGGAGAGGAAAGATATTTTGAGTCTGAGCCATGGCGTGCTTTCGATTTTACAATAGGCTCTCTAATGTAAATAAGAAGACGTAAATCATGCCAGGCCAAGGAAGCAAAATCGTCGGGCTTCATGACGTAGATGTCACCAAGTGATTTGTGTGGAAGGACGTCTTTCATCTTTCCGCTTGAGACCACAAAACCTTCCCAGGCATGATCAATAAAGACTTGAGCGTCATTTTTACCAATTTTTAAAATCGGGATATTTCTTGATAGAGGATAAAGATTCAGTCCTAGAATGTCAGTTTCTCTACTGGAAAGAGAAAGAAGCCCTGACGCCTTTAATGGAAGATCTACGTCCTTAATAGCAGCGCCATTTTGAAGGATGCGAAGTTCAACTCTATAATTTCTGTGGTTTCTTGACATTATTGACATTAAAAAGAGTGGTCCTTCAATTTCTTTGTTTCAAATCCATAAGAATCAAATCCCGACTCGGCAAATGCTGCGATAAGAGGATGGATATGGTACCAAGTCGATCTACGGTCAGCGGAAACGACAATGGACGTTCGAGTTGGGGTGGCACGTCGTTCTACAGAAAACTCTGTGAGAAGCTCTTTTGAGCGCGTTTGGAGATAGGCTTTAAAGTCTTTAAAGTCACCGGACTCTGGGTCCTCTGCCGACCAGCGATAAACTCGCGTATCCGGGGTTGTGACGACAACTTCTTCACCTAAAACCGATACCATAATAAGGATGGATCCTTCCAACTCTTCCCCACCCACGCCTTCGTGCAACTCTGCCAATGACCCTAAACGAGGATTCAGATGAATGATAATTTGTCCCGTAAGGATCATCGCGAGACCAATGCTTATAAATGCGGGCGCTGGAAACCAAAATGTGGTTTGTTTCAACCTGGTATTCATTTCCGAAAGCCGCTTGATCGTAAGTGAAGTCCTCATTGGAGACCGCTCCCAAGTACCACATCCGAAAAACCACCAGCAGACTTTAGTTGGTCGATGACTTCAATGACTATAGGCATCGGTGCACCTGGAAAGGGCACTAGTATGGCTACCTTCGGCAAAATTTCTCGATTCAATAGAGACCATTTTTTCAAGTCTGAGAGCATCTGACCTACTTGCGGAGAACCATTAAGATGGGGTACCTTGAATTTGTTTCTAACATTTCCGAGTTTGGTAGAAAAGGCCTCTAAAGGACCAAAAAAAAGAGCATCATTGCCTAAAACAACAGTTACGGCTCCGTCACCTAATACACGCTCGGATTTCTGGGCCAGCGCATGAGCAGCTACTTGAAGCGATGCCGGCTCGTCATATCGACCTTCAGAAATAAGCTGAGGAATTTTTACAGAAACTAAACCAAAGTTCCACCCAAGGCTCGCAGCCCTCAGTGCAAAGACACTAATCGTAAACAATATAATCAAGCCCAGAAATATGTTGGGCATAGACCAATCGTCTTTAAATAATCTCTTCCTCGTCTTTGATATCGTCAATTGTAACGTCATCGAAAGCATTTTGGTTGTCTCCAGTCCGTTTTGCCGAGGCATTAGCCGAATCGTTTGAAGTGGGTGTCATGGATTTATCAAGTGTCTGTTGAGATATAATAACTGGCTGAGCATTAACAATAGCGACATCATTGGGTACTAGGAGGTTTGTAATGGCCGATACACCGTGGTGAACCTTGTCAGTAATGGTAACTGCTACCCCACGAATCATTTGGCTGCCGGCCAAGAGAATCATGCAAAGAAGAAGACCCAGAGAGGTTGGGGCAAGAGATCCCGCAACACCCTGCGCCAAAATCGCCTGCTTTTTCGCCGTATCTAGAACATCGATGGAGTGGAAGGCGCCCCATAACCCATCGATACTTCCTAGAACCCCGGTAAGAAGAATTAAAGTCGCCATGGCTGGAATGACATTGATGCGCGCTTCGATTTTTGGGATAAATTCAATAGCAGCTTCCTCAAGGGCTCCCCTAACAGAACTTGGATCGGTTGCTTGGGCTTCCAACGTTCTTAAAGCAATATAAGGTACCCCTGTCCCAGAAACGGTTTTGCAGTAGCTCATGGCGCGTTCTTTGTCATCGGCTAAAACCATTTTTCGAAGTTCAGCAACAAACTTCCTATTGTTAATGTTATAAACAAAAAACAACATGGTAAAGCGTTCCAGTAGAACCACAGTTCCCATGAACCCTAGAACAAACATAACATCTATGTAGCCGTTTCCAGCTCGCATACTTTCGGCGAGTTCACCCCACATCGTGGCCATCCTTTTCCATAGTTTATAGGAAGATTATAACTCTAACTGATCCGAAGAGGTTAGGGTTTGAAAGAGGATAATTTTTTGGGGCATTTTCAAATCCAGTAAAAAATTACATTATTCGTCATGAGTTAGCGCGCTTTAGTATCGCTTTTTTGCGTGACGAGACCATTTTCCCAAGCCCGTGTAAAGGCCTTCAATATTTCTGGGTCAAAAAGTTCAGCTTCTTCATGCAGTTTTTCAATGGCCTCAGGAGCCTCCATAAAACCGGAATAGGACCGACCCGAAATCATGGCATCAAAAGCATCTGCTAAAGCAACGATACGGCCAAAAAATGGAATTCTTTCCCCTTCAAGGCCCTCGGGGTATCCTGTGCCATCAAATTTTTCATGATGATACTTGATACCTCCTAAAAAACGCTTAGCATTGGGAAGTTTCTCGATTATTTTTGCTCCAATGACCGGATGTAACTTCATTTCTTCATACTCTTCATTGGAGAGAAGGGCCGCTTTTTTTAGAATGGCATCCGGCACGCCTATTTTTCCGATATCGTGACAAAGACTGGAAATCATCAGTTGTTTCTTTAGCTCGCGATTCAGCTGAAGCTCTTCGGCAATCCCCATGGAGTATTTGCAGACCCTTTCGGAATGCCCAAGTGTATAGGTGTCTTTGGCTTCTATTGTTGCAATCATAGATTCAATCATGCCTATGAGCCAGACGTCTTGTTCGCGACGCAAAACCAAGTTGTCAATAAAAGGAGTTGCTTTAGCTGCTAGAGCAATGACTTGGGAGACAGCAAAAGAATTGAGGACATGAATGGGCTGAGATGTCTCAAGATGAATCGTTGCAATCACTTCGCCGCGGCTTATGCAGGGAATAATAATGCGAGCTTGGCCAATGATCGTCGAGTCAGTTACATTGGGTATTAAAATAAGCGCCTGCTTACGGTTAATGGCATCTTGATGCGCGCGTTTTGAGATGGCAAAATTTTCTTTTTGAGTTCCAAAGTGAAGAGAGGAAAGAGCCACTAGATTTCTGCCTAAAGAGTCCCATAAAAAAATACAACCTTTGGTACACCCCGGAATCATAGCACCTAAACTTTTTAAAATGGACTGACCTAACTCTTTCATATCCGTTCTAGATTCAAAGGTAGTCAGACAGTCGAAAATCTCTTTGGTAGCCCCATAGTCTGCTGAAATTTGGTCAATAGCATGTGAAAGAATGATTCGCTTTGGTTCTGCGCCAGAATAGGGCGGCTCACGGTCAAGATGAAGTGGCTGCGAGAGCTCAGGATCTTCACTGTAGGAAAACTCCAGAGCCATGAGATCCCCGGCCAAATGAATGTCTTGGGCATTGGCAAAGAAGACCAGTTCCGTAGAACCGATTAAAATTCTATCCTCATTGTTTACAATAGAGTTGAGAATTTTGTCGCCGTTTAAGTAGACACCATTTTTAGATTCCAAATCTTCTAGAATAAATAAGCGGCCATTTTGTTTGATTCGAGCATGGTGCCTTGAGACTTCTGAATCTTGAAGGCTCACTTCATTAGATTCATCCCGGCCAATAGACACGGGAAAGCCACTCAGAACAACTCTGGTGCCTGCTTCTGCGCCTCGCGTAATAAGTAGATGGGTCATGAGCTCTCCACTTAGGTCTTATCGGCAGTGGGTAGGAAGTTCTTAACTGGCTCTGGACTTAAAGCTTTAACCCTCCAGGGGCGATAATCAGAAAGGAGGAGGGAAAAGAAATGGCGCTTTATATGCAACGGGCTAAAAATATGGGAGTAATGGCACTTATGTGGGGCCTGGCGAGTATATCCCTTGCGGGCAACTCTGTATTCAATTTGCCTGAAGTTCCTTGGAGTCCTACCGTAATTAGCCGAGGACAGCCCTTAGAAACCAAGTATTTGGTATCTCCATCCCTTCATGTTGGGACCCCGCCCTTGCTAGAAGTTCAAAAACCAAAAGCAAAGAAGATAAGTAAACGCGACCCTTTTTTTGACGACCAGTCAGAATTTGTTTCCATCGAACCTATGTCGATTTCGGGAAGAGTCAGCGCACCCTCTCTGCCCTTTGCTATTCAGAGGGAAAAAGGAACCCGGACTTTCCATCTTCCTCGTCTGTCCCCCGAAGAAGCCCTTCGCGATTCCGCAAATCAAGTTCGCTAGGATTCCAATAAGAGACACACGAGGCTTCTAGGACTCCTTGTGGCGCAAATCTCCTTTTACCGGCTCACTTGGAAAAAACAGAGTCTTCTTTTCATAAGCAGACTGAATCGAACGAGCAGGTGCGTATCTTGGACCGAACTGCTTTTCAAAGTTTTGGAGCTTAGAATAGACCTTTTCAATACCCAAAAGATCGATGGATTTAAGGGGACCGCCCCAAAATGCAGGGAACCCTAAACCGAAAACCGCCCCAATGTCGCCATCATATGGTGAGGACAAAATTCCTTCATCTAAGCAGCGTGCTGTTTCATTCATAAAGACGTACAGGCATCGATCCACAATTTCAGATGAGCTAAGTTTGGTGGAGCTTTTCTGAATGGGGAGAAGTTCTAAAATACTTTCATCCGTGCCTTTTTTCTCTCCCGAATCATAGCGGTAAAATCCCTTCCCATTTTTTCTTCCGAGACGACCCGACTTTAAGATAGCATCAAAGCCAGCAGGCTGTTTAAGGCGTTCTGGAAAGGCTTTTTCAATGGTCTCTAAAACATGTTGCCCTATATCGAGGCCCACCTCGTCGATGAGAGCCAATGGCCCGACCGGAAACCCAAAGTCGACTAAAGCCTTGTCAATTTTGTCAATGCTTTGCCCCTCTAGTAACAAGGTTGCGGCTTCTGCTAAGAAGAATGCAAGTGCTCTCGTCGTATAAAAACCAGGGCCATCATTAACGACGATAATGGTCTTTCCCATGGCTTGACCTAGTTCAAAGGCACGTCCCACAGCCCAAGGCGCTGAGGCTTTTGTCTTCACAATTTCTAGCAAAGTCATTTTTTCGACAGGAGAAAAAAAGTGCATGCCGACAACGCGAGCTGGATCCTTCGCTGACGAGGCGATTTCAGCTAAGGGCAATGCCGAAGTGTTCGTAGCAAAAATCCAATTCTCGCCGGCTGTCTTTTCGAGGTCTGTGAGAATCTTTTGTTTGATTGCGAGAACTTCAGGGGCTGCTTCTATCGTGATATCAGTATTCTCAAATCCTATGGTATTTAGTCCTGGTGAAATACGGGCGAGTGCAGCAGAGGCCTCAAATGTCTTGATTCTTTTTTGATCGAGCTTTTTGCCAAAAAAAGTTCTAGCCGACTTAAGACCTTTTGCAATGGAATCTTTACTTGGGTCTGAAATAAGGACCTTAAGGTTTTTATCTGCGCACACTGTGGCAATTCCAGCACCCATAAAGCCTGCTCCGATGACGCCGACCTTAGAGACCGGTCGATCCCCAAACTTGGCATCTCGCTCTTTTCTATAAGGATTCTTCTTAAGAGCTGTAGTCGCATGAAAGAGGTGGATGAGGCTTTGGCTCACTTGGGTCATGGCGAGCTCTCCAAAGAGACTTGCCTCAAGTTTTAAGCCTTCGGTTAAGGACTTGTCAAACCCTTCAAATACAGCAGCGAGGGCTTTATAGGCCGCCGGATAGTGTCCTTTTGTTTTTTCATCGACATTCTTTTTAGCAGCGCTATACATGGTGCTGCGACCGATGGGATTTCCTTCTAAAGCCCAACGAGTCAGATCTTGGCCAAATCCTCTGCTAGGAGATTTGTTTTCAGAAGTTCTTTTTTTAGTAGCGAACTCGATGGCCGTGGAAAGAAGTAGGTCCTTGGGTACCAAAGCATCTGCTAGGCCACACTTTAGGGCTTTAGTTCCGTTTAGGCGTCTTCCCGTCAATATCATATCGAGAGCTGCTTGAATTCCGATGAGTCTTGGAAGCCTTTGGGTTCCTCCGGCTCCAGGAATCAGGCCGAGCTGAATTTCAGGCAAGGCTAATCGGGTATTAGGCTCTGTCGTGACCACTCGCCACTTGCAAGCCAGAGACATTTCGAGGCCGCCTCCTAAGCAGTTTCCATGGATTGCGGCAACGGTCGGGATACCAAGGGAATCGAGCTTATTATAAATGGACTGCATTGAGGTCGCGCCGTTGGCGGCTTGGTTTGCCGAAGTAAAATAAGAAATTTCTTCGATGCTGGCCCCGACGATAAATTGATCTGGGCGTCCACTGATAATGACGAGCCCTTTAATTTCCTTGTTTCCTTTGAAATCGTCTAGAAATCCATCGAGTTCCTTCAAAACCTCTTCACTTAAAACATTCATCTCTAGAGTGATATTTTTAAACGTTAAAACGGCAACTTTTTTGCTAGTGATTTCTAAGTTAAAGTGTCTGTTCATCGTTAACCCTCAATTCTTTCAATAAGGATACTTGCGGCCATGCCCCCAGCGGCACAAATAGCAATTAAGCCCAGTCTTTTTTTGCTGCGCTCTAACTCATAGGTCAAAGAAGTCACAAGGCGCGCTCCGGTTGCACCAAAAGGATGTCCTATGGCTAAGGCTCCACCGTTAACATTAAGTTTTTCCTCAGGTACGGAACCGTAGGCTTTGGATTGACCGAACCATTTTTCTGCAAAGTCCTTAGACTCTAGCGATCTTAGACAGCTTAAAACCTGTGCCGCAAAAGCCTCATGGATTTCAAATCGATCAATATCATCGAGAGTCAATTGATTTCGGTTCAATATTCTAGGAATGGTAATGGCTGGACCAATGAGAAGTTGATCTGCAGGATCTACTCCCACAAAGTCGAAATCAAGGATTCTTGCTTTTGGCTTTAAGCCCAATCTTAAAGCCACTTCTTCATCGCCAATCAATACTGCAGCGGATCCGTCTGTTAATGGTGAAGAGTTTGCAGCAGTTAAGGTGCCATATTTTCTATCGAACACTGGTTTCAGATTGGAAATGCCTTCAATATTGGTGTCTTTTCTTATGATGTTGTCGGAATCTATACAAACTTCAAACTTCGGCCCCGGCCAGATGGGAATGATTTCTTGGGCTAAAAAGCCAGCATCTTGAGCTTTGGAGGCTTTTTGGTGAGACATTACGGCAAATTGATCTTGATCGCGCCTGGATATGTGGTTGAGCTTTGCCATGATTTCTGCATGCTCACCCATCGTGAGTCCGGTCATGGGTTCTGTAAGTTCTGGAGACTTTGGAAGCCAGGCTTTAGCAGAGAATTTACCGATAATTTCCAGCTTCGCGGCGGTAGATTTTGCTTTAGAAAGTTTGACTAAAAACTTTCGAGCCTCTTTAGAATATACAATGGGCACATCTGATAGGACCTCTATTCCCCCAGCGACGATAAAGCTGGGGTGGCCAAAGGAAATTGTTTTTGCAGCGTCTGCTATAGCTTGCAAACTTGAAGTACAAGCACGATTCAGTGTAGATCCATGAATATGGAGCGGAAGTCCCAAATTGAGTATGGTATCCCTTGCGACGTTTGGATTTTTAGTTTGTGGTATTACAACACCGGCAATGATCTCGTCGATTTGCTGGGCATCAATGGCGACCTTTCTCAGGAGACCATCAACCACTCGAGAAAAAAGTTCTAGAGAGTCTGAGTCTTCAAAAACACCAAACGACTTTACAAACGGGCTCCGGGCGCCATCGATAATAACGGGTTTTCGATTGCCTTGGGGGGTCTTTTCTCGATATTTGGTAATCGACATTTATTTTGCTCCTGCCAACGGTTATTTTCTTAAAATTCCTGGGACCATTCTTATGTCCATAAGGTTCAAGCCTATCTATTTTCCTACATTTTAGGTTCTATAGGCAATTTTTATTGCTCTCTATAAACGGGATCAGATTCTAAAAAGACAAAAGAGGATGATGGAGTACTGAGTTCTATGGGTTTCCTATTGCTCAGGAAATGACTTTATATTGAGGTTACGCTCGACAATTCTCAGGCACTCGGTGAGTGGCTCAAATCGGAGAAACAGCCATGAGGGCTACACTTTGTCCAATCCGCGCTCTTTAAGGGACTTAACGACTTTTTGGACAATGATTTTTTGGTCAGAAGTTAGCCCCAAATAGACACCTCCAATGCGAAACCTTCGACTGTCAAACCATCGAACTTCAACTGGGAGGGAAAGGCGCATCGGTGCTACAATTCCAAGTGGTCCGAGTGGTAAGGTGATCCAAAGCCTATCCAGAGTTTTGCAAGTATATTCGGAAGTAAATTCGAGTTTGAAGCCATCTATACTCATATCGAGTAATACACCGCTAGTAACCCCAAAGGGCCAAAAACGCCACCTTCTCACCTCAATCAAGGCATGAGAGGTATACCGGGTGCGACGATCAATCTGGTCATTTGTTTGTTCTTTGTCTGCCATAGGGACCCGCAATGTTGGTGAGTTACTATTATAGCAGTATAATCTCAATGTCGTATAAATTTGGGGAAATCTCGTCAAGAAACTTCACGGGTGAGCAATAAATATGCAAAAAGATTTAAAAAGGGTAAGAGTTGCCATTATTGGTGGGGGGATCCACGGTGCAGGCATTCTTCATGATTTGACGTCTAGAGGATGGAAAGATGTGATCCTTCTGGAGAAGAACCGAATCGGTGTGGGAACGAGTTCGCGGTCCACTAAGTTAGTCCATGGCGGATTAAGATACTTGCAGCGCATAAGTCAGTTCGGAATGGTAAGGGAGTCCCTAAAAGAGCGCAAGACTCTTATGGATATCGTTCCAGACATTGTAAAGCCGATTGAACTTGTATTACCCATTCTAAAAAAGGGCGGTAGGAATCGCTTCATGATTAAAGCAGGCTTAACTCTTTATGACACTCTAGCAGGCAGCTATCATCTAGAACGACATCGTGGATTAAGCACTGCGGAAGCAAAAGCAAAAATTCCTTGTCTAAATGCCGAAAAAATTAATTGTGCTTTTAGTTTTTATGATGGTCAAATGGATGACCTAGCACTTGTCCGTCGCGTGGCTGCATCCGGTAGGTTTCTTGGGGGTGAGCTTGTGGAAGGAGCTACTGTTACAAGCGTGAACAAAGATCAAGATGGCTGGATCGTTGACTATACAGATGAGTCCGGAAAGGCGCAGCATCTCAAAGCTCTCGTGGTGATCAATGCTGCAGGTCCTTGGGCCCATGAAGTTCTCCATCAAAGCAATCTGATTCCCACCCATCGCGCCATCAACAATCAAGGATCTCACCTCATTTTTCCGGATATGGGGATCAAGTCGGGACTTTTTTTAGAGTCACCTCGAGATGGTCGTATTTTCTTTTTAACTCCTTGGCAAGGGGTGACTCTATTAGGAACAACGGAAAAGCTATGGTCTGAATCACCTAATGACGTCAAGATTTCTGAAGAAGAAATTGACTACCTCTTAAATGGCTGCAATGAGTATCTGGATCCTAAGCTTAGAAAAGAAAATATCATTCAAACATTTTCTGGCCTGAGATGGCTTGCTGTGGATCAAGGTCAGAGTATTTCTTCTACGTCTAGAGAACATTCTCTCGGCTATCATTATTCAGGCCGGGGCTTCTTCATCACGATCTATGGTGGTAAATACACGTCCTACCGTTCTCTTTGTGAGAAGATAGGCGATGAAATCACCAAGTCTTTTGGGGAATTCAGAGATACGCGCACCCATGAGCCAGAGGCGTGGATCCCAAGCCATCTGTTAGAACAAACTTTGGATCCGGTGCAGAGATTTGAATATAAAGACTGGCGTCAAATTTGACATGTATAACCCAATGTCGCAGATTTAAGGGAACTAAATTGGTTTGTATAGGTCGTGACAAATTCAATTTTTCCACCATTGAAGTTCTTGGCAAATATAACGTTGTTTTTTTTCTCAATATGAAAGTATTGAAATTTTAGCGAGCGACCACTTTGAAAATAAAAAGGATCTATTTCTGTCATCTGAGCCTTTTTTGCAACAAAAGTTGTAGTGATGCGATTCTGAGGAATGGGGATCGACAGCTTTTGATTGAAGGTAGTACCGCCCACAAGACTCTTTTCGAGCTGATAAAATCCTGTGACTTCATTCAATACAATTGTAAGTCCTGGTCCAGAACCAAAACTGGGCTTAAGCAACCCTTTAAACTTCCAAGTAGGAAGGCTTGAGGGGTTTGATGCTTTGGGAACCTCAGGAGCCCTAGAGACAACTAGAGGCACAAGGATCAGGTCTTGGCCGCCTTTTTTATCTTCCAATACATAACTAAATGTAGTT
The DNA here is from genome assembly GCA_037142195.1 of Pseudomonadota bacterium. Lineage (GTDB taxonomy): Bacteria > Bdellovibrionota_B > Oligoflexia > Oligoflexales > CAIMVM01 > CAIMVM01. Next base: position 103,365 of record JBAXBA010000001.1, on the reverse strand, counting down.
TGCGTGGCGGGTAGGGTCTCATCTCCAAATGGGTTCATCAAATCAACGGATAGATTCAAACCGGAACTAAACATTTTTAAAATGGGGAGTTTTTGGTTGAGGTCTTCCACCATGAGTCCAGAGCTCGAGCTTAAGAGATAGCTATAAAGCTGTCGGGAGTCTTTGGAGGGCTCGTGGGGCATTACCATTTTTATTCCTAGAGAATATCTCACTTGGGATTCATTGGGCTCCGCCCAATCGTTTGCAAGTTTTACCAAAGTCGGGCTATCTCCCGTTTGCTTTCTAGTTAGACGTGTCAAAAAACCACTTCCCCAAGACCTAAACTTATATTCAAAACTGGGCTGTGGATTTGCGGGTTCAATGGCAACGAGTTTACGTTCACTATTATTTTTAACGTCTAAGGTAAGACTCTGTGAGAGAGCACGGTGTGAATAAAATGATAAAAAGATCATAAAGATGAACGTTCTTTTATGACAAAAGAGGACTCTGTCTGTCAGAGCGGACTCGTTAGGTAGGGTGTCGAGCTTAAGGGGCGGCATGATGGTTTTCCCTTTTTGAGATCGTTGCCATAGCACCCCCAAAGGGACGCCATGGACCTCTTAAGCAAAAAGAAGGCCACGGCAGAAGCGGCTCAAGTTATCGTTATAACTAAGTTATTTCGCGCATCCCTGGTAACTGCTGACGATCTTGCTATACTTGTGACTGGCTTTTTGACACCGGTTCCTACCCGGACGCCCTTCACAGAGAGACCCCCTTTGAAAATAAAATCAGGATTGGCACTTCTTTTGTTTTCCACAGCTTTTTCAGGCTGCTATGTGACACGACAAGCTTTTCGACAAACAAAACTTTTTTTGGGCCGGGAGCCCCTTGAAGATGTAGCCAGCGTTAGCCAAGACACCAAGGATTGGATTAGGGACATTCTAAAGGAAGCCCAGGATTTGGGCTTAATTGTGGGAAGCTCTTATCGACATGTCGTCTTTCCTAAAGATAATGTGGTCGCTTGGTCGGTGTCTGCTGCCTATCCCTATGAGCTCAAGAGCTATACTTGGTGGTTTCCCATTGTTGGTGAGGTGCCTTATAAAGGATTTTATGATCGGGATGAACGTGATGAGCAAGCGCGTGAATTAGAAAAAAAAGGATTTGATGTAAATCTCAGCCGTGTTGCAGCCTTTTCATCTCTGGGTTGGTTTCCAGACCCTTTATTTCCTAGTATGCTTGAGTTACAGCCATCAGACTTAGCTCACCTCCTCTTTCATGAGCTCACTCATAGAACATTCTGGATTTCTGGTGGAGTAGACCTTAATGAAAATATGGCAGAATTTATTGCCGAAAAAGCAACGTTAGCTTTTCTTAAAAAAAGAGGCGTTGGACTTGCGCCTTATTTGAAATCCCGCGCGTCTTTAAATCAATCAAGTCAGTGGCTCCTTTCTTTAGAAAGCGACCTCCGCGGTCTATATGGCAATAGAGACCTGCCGCCTCAAGACATGAAGCAAAAAAAAGAAGAGATCTTTAAATCTCATTTAAGTCAGCTCAAAACAAATCAGGCCCGTTACGTTGCCTCTGATCCTAGTAAGTGGAATAATGCCCGTGTTCTTGCTTCAAAGACCTATCTAGGCCACCAAATAGAAATTGAACAAAAGTATGCTTGCTTTTCGAGTTTAGATGCATTTATAGAGTCTATAAAGCAGATCAAGTCTCTAAAAGATTTGAAGGATTGCTCGACCATAGTTTTAAGCACATTACATTGAAAAATCACTTTAGCGGTGAGGTCCGGGAGATCCGTTCATGAAAATAGATGACATTATTTTTAAGGAAGCGGCTAAGAGTTTTTTTTTAAGATGCTGGGTACCAGAAACAAGTACAGTAGTCTTAGGCCGAAGTAATGAGGCTGAAAAAGAGTGTCATTTGGAGCTTTGTGACCAAGAAGGGGTCGAGGTTCTCAAGCGAGCTGGCGGCGGTGGTACTGTCGTTCTTCATTCCGGATGTGTCGTTGTGTCTTTTGGGGCATGGATGCAGCAGCCATTTAAAAATGATGTCTATTTTAGTTTAATCAATAAAAGTATTTCCACTGCCATTCAAAAAAAATATGGATCGATTGACATCAGAGAACGTGGCATCAGTGATTTGGCTGTAGGAGACAAGAAAATAGCTGGTACCAGTCTTTTTAGATCGAAGGGCTATCTACTTTATCAGGCTTCGATTTTAGTGGAATCCAGAATTGATCTCATAGAAAGGCTGTTAAAACATCCCAGTAGAGAGCCCGATTATCGTAAGGGCAAAACCCACCGTGATTTTATTGCTGGTCTAAATGAGTATGTTATAGGACTTACTCCTGGAGATCTTGAGCTAGTATTAACACAAAACTTAAAAGATTCTCTTTTAGAGTTCCTTAAAGAGGAATTGGCTGAAGTCGATCAAAGCCACTTGACATGGATCTTAAATCGCGGCCAGTTCTAGGTGATAATCGACAGTCTTTTTCTGGCCTTTTGATAAACGGTTGCTGCTAAGTATAAGGAATAGGGAAGATAGAAGGAAAAAAAAGCGACTCTGATCAACATAGCAATAAATCCTGGCGAGCTCCACACTCCCCCTAAATGCACCGTGTTTTCTGCCCAGTAGTTTGATGTAGTGCTCATCAAATCATAAAATATAGAAATTAAAGCGTGGGGTGTTGCTAAATTAAAAAAAAGTCCGACTCCAGTTTGAGTTGCATCTTTCAAGTATTTCGTAATCAGAGACTTTCCAAAAGCTGAAAAGGCCCCGAGTGCCTCAGAAACCATCAGCACGGGAGCCACCGAGGCTAATACTTTAATTGCAAATTGAATCAGAAAGAGTGATTGGGTCAAAAATAATGCTGTGGCAAACAGAGCTGAAAATATCATGGCGGATGGCAAAATCCGCAGACGCTCTTTCCAGGAGGCCGATTTTTTAAGGGCTAGATGAACTAGAGAAAGACAAGAGAAGACAAAAATAGGCCAGAGAAGCAGCCCAACCCCTAGAGACTGGGAGAATAAGGACTCGAGGGAGGCGGCAAGGAGCGGCAACACCTGGGTCCGATCGCCAGATAAAATGCCTGTAATGTTAGCAGCTTGAGAGAGAATGCGCAGGCCGCCTTCAGCCCCTACCAGGTGTATGACTATCTGTGGCAAAAACAGTCCAAAAAAGCTAATATAAAAAACTGTTTTGCGGTCTTCCCACACAGAATGCCAGGCATTTTGTGCAAGTGATAGTGAGGTCCATTCTACTGATTTTTGATTCGCTGCATTCATAATTGAAACCTATATAGAGCCCTAAAATTGAACAAAGACACTTTAAAAGTTATAGAGATTTATCAGAGTATTCAAGGAGAGTCATCTTTAACCGGAATTCCTTGTACATTTGTTAGGCTTGCAGGATGCCCCCTCCGTTGCAAGTGGTGCGATACAGTGTATTCCTTTGAGGGGGGCGCATTTCTCACTCTAGCGGAAATTGTGGCGCAGGTGCAAGCCCTGGCCCCTCGGACGGTGGAGCTAACCGGCGGTGAGCCCTTAGCCCAAACCCAAACCAACCAATTGGCAGAGATGTTTGTGGCTCAAGGCTTTAAAGTCATGATTGAAACGAGTGGTTCTGAGCCCATAGAGTTTCTGCCTAAAGAAACTCACATTGTGATGGATGTGAAGTGTCCGGGAAGCGGGATGTCATCTAAAAACAAACTTGGCAATCTGCAACATTTAAAGCCCACAGATGATCTTAAATTTGTCGTAGCTTCCCAAGAAGATTTTGATTGGAGCTGCAAGTTTGTCCAAGAGCATAAGCTTGAGAATAAAGTCAACTTGTTGGCATCTCCGGCATTCGGACATGTAGACCCAAAAGATCTCGTAACTTGGATTTTAAGTGCGCCCGTGACGTTTCGATTAAATCTCCAAATACATAAGTATATTTGGGGTCCACGAGTTAAGGGCGTCTGATGGATTCAAGTCAATATTTAGAAAAATTGAAAGCTATGGAGTGTCGAGATTCTACGCCGTGGTTTGAACCGGCGTTAGTATACGGCACCGCCTTAGGATCGAAAGTCTACAGTGTAGAAGGTGATTCTTACATAGACTTATGTGCCGGATTTGGTACTCTTCCCCTTGGTCATAATCATCCGGCTTTCAAAAAAACGCTGCAAAATGTTTTGGATCAGAATCTGGTGACTCAAGCTTTAGGGGATTTGTATCCTTCAAAATCTAAAGTAGATTTTATGGAAGCTCTCGTCGCCTTTCTCCCTTCAAAGTTTACAACCGCAGCCCTTTCCTTATCTGGGGCTCAGGCGATAGAATTCGCTATGAAGACAGCCATGTACTCCACCTCGAGAGACGAATTCGTGGTTTTTGATTCCGGCTATCACGGCCTGGACTTAGGATCTCTATCCTTAACAAGGGGGGAATTTTTTAGAAAACCGTTTGAGAGTTGGCTCAATGCATCAAAAGTTAAAGTTTTTCCTTACGGAGTGATGACCTCAGAACTGTCCCAATGTCTCAAATCAAAAAAAGTAGCAGCCGTCGTATGTGAGCCGATTCAAGGGCGAGGGGGTATGCGTGAGGGAAATGCAAATTGGCTCCGTGAGCTCTATTCCGAAACCAAACAAAGTGGCACTTTACTCATTTTTGATGAAGTTTTTACCGGCGTCGGTCGAGCAGGCGAGACAGTTTTAGCCGCAAAAGACGAGTGTGATATCCTTTGTGTGGGAAAGGCTATCGGAGGTGGTATGCCGCTATCTGCTTGCGTATCATCTCGGGAGATTATGTCTGCTTGGCCAGAAAGCAATGGCGAAGCGAGACACACCGGTACTTTTTTTGGACATGGACTGTCCACTGCAATAGGCGAAGCTACGCTTAAAACAGTGATCCAAGAAAATTTGGTAACTAGATCAGCCAACCTGGGAAGCGAGATTAAAGACTACTTGAAAGTTCACTTAGGGCAAAAGTCCTCGGTAAAGCAAATCAGAGGTAGAGGCCTCATGCTTGCCATAGAGGGGACAGAAGAGTTTTATGGTGTGAAGCTTATGAATCAATTGAGGAAGGTAGGTGTGATTGCGATTCCTTGTGGAAGCCAAGGTCGCTCACTTGCCCTAACTCCCGCCCTAAACATCCCGAAAGTTGAACTTTACGAGGCCCTAGATAAAATCATTTCATTAGCATAAACGAGGATGACAGTGGAAAATTTAGACGCAGTATATGATCACAAAAAATATGAGTCCAAATGGTGGAATTATTGGATGGATAATCACCTTTTTGAGGCGAAGCCAGACCGAACAAAAAAGCCCTACAGTGTCGTGATTCCTCCGCCCAATGTGACGGATCGTCTCCACATGGGGCACGGCTTAAATGTAACTTTACAAGATATTCTCGTGCGATGGAAAAGAATGCTTGGCTATAATGCTTGCTGGGTGCCAGGCACTGATCACGCGGGCATTGCCACTCAAATGATGGTGGAAAAATCCTTAGAGTCATCTGGAATTAAAAGGAAAGACCTAGGACGAGAAGCCTTCTTTCAAAAGTGCCTCGAGTGGAAAGAAAAAAACGGCAGTATCATTACGACTCAGCAAAAGAGACTAGGCGCCTCTTGTGATTGGACGAGAGAGGCTTATACCATGAGCCCAGAGTTGTCTTTAGCGGTGCGAAAGATTTTTGTACATCTTTTCGAAAAGGGACTGATTTATCGCGGTGAAAGACTGGTTAACTGGGACCCTAAATTAAAGACAGCCATTTCAGATGATGAAATTGAAATGATTGAAATGCAAAGTCAAATCTATCACTTTCGTTATCCGGTAGAAGGTGAAGTCGATTCCTATGTTACCGTAGCTACTACAAGACCTGAAACGATGCTGGGTGATGTTGCGGTGGCGGTGCACCCTGATGATGAACGGTATCAACATCTCATCGGAAAAAACGTCGTCGTTCCTTTTGTGCAGCGTAGCATTCCGGTGGTGGCGGATACTTATGTCAAAATGGAATTTGGTACCGGTGTTGTTAAAATTACTCCAGCCCATGATCCCAATGATTTTGAGTTGGGAAAGAGACATCAGCTCCCAATGATCAACATCCTTAATGAGGACGCAACACTTAGTGATCTTTGTCCTGAAGGCTTTAAGGGACTAGACCGATATGATGCGAGAAAAAAGATTATCAAAGAACTTAAAGCTCTTGGACTCTTTGAAAAAGAGGAGTCCATAAAAAATTCAGTTCCCTATAGTGATCGCGGCAAGGTCGCGATAGAGCCTCGACTTTCTAAACAATGGTATGTGAAGATGAGCAGCCTTGCAGGGCCTGCTCTAGATGCGGCCCGTGACGGTCGTCTCAAATTCTATCCTGACTCCTGGAAGAAGACTTACTTCCACTGGCTTGAGAATATTCAAGATTGGTGCATTTCAAGACAACTTTGGTGGGGACACCGCATACCCATTTGGTATTGTGAAGAATCCGGACATGTGACTACCGGAATGGACGATCCCAAAACTTGCGGCCAGTGTGGCAGCTCTAAGTTAAGACAAGATGAAGATGTATTAGATACTTGGTTTTCTTCATGGCTTTTTGCTCAAAGTACTTTTGGCTGGCCCCAAAAGACGGAAGACCTAGCTTACTTTTATCCAACTAATGTGTTGATTACCGGCCCAGACATCATCTTCTTATGGGTGGCGAGGATGGTCATGGTTGGCTTTGAAACCCTTGGAAACTTGCCGTTTCATGATGTTTATTTCAACTCTATCATTTGTGATAAAGATGGAAGAAAGTTCTCAAAAACCCTTGGAAATGGTATCGATCCCTTAGTGGTCATGGATCAGTATGGAGCGGACGCCGTAAGATATACCTGTGTCAGCCTTTCTTCCATCGGCGGAAGAGTTCGTATGTCGCCCTCAGATTTTGAAGTAGGGCGAAATTTTATCAATAAAATATGGAATGCCGCTCGTTTTTTAATGACCAAAACCAACGGCATTGCTTTGAAGCCCTTGAATGAGGTTTCCTTAGAACTTCCTAGTAAATGGTTGATTACTGAATTTAAGCACACTGCAGCTGCCGTAAATCGCCACCTGGAAGCCTATCAAATTAATGAAGCAGTGGATAAAGTCTATCAATTGATATGGCGGAGCTTTTGTGACTGGGGACTGGAATCCGCTAAATTAACTCTGGATTCCCATCACGAGGAAGCTCGCGAAGCTTGCGCCAGCGCATTGTTTTATGTTTTTGAAGGAGCTTTACGCCTGGCCGCCCCTATGATGCCTTTTGTTACTGAAGAGATATGGTCCAAGATTCCTAGACATCCAGATTTTAAGCCTTCCAAGAGCCTCTCGGTGGCGGCTTTTCCTGAGGGTGAAGAGATTCCAGGCTTTGAAGAAGAATTCCACAAATGGGAGCTCGTCCAGGAGTTGGTTGTGGGTATTCGTTCCGCCAGACAGCAGGCGGGTGTTCCTTTAAAAGATAAATTAGATGTTTTCGTAAAATGTAACGACGCTACGCGCCTTATTTTTAATGAAGCCAATCCTTGGATTCTAAAGCTGACATCAACTTTGCAGCTTGAAGCAGGATCAGACACAAAAAGGCCGGCAAGATGCCTGGTGGCCGTTGGTAGAGGTTTTGAAGCCTTTGTCCCCGTTGGGGACTATTTAGATTTTGATCGGGAAAGACTACGACTAGAAAATGAATTTAAAAGGGTTTCCAAGGTAGTTGATGGAATGAAGGCGAAACTTGCCAATCCCAGTTTTGTCGAACGAGCGCCTCCTGAAGTTATTGAACTTACGAAAGGACAAATGTCCCAAATGGAAGATCAATTGGAAAGCTTTAGAAAGAACTTGGAGGCGATTTCCAATTGAAGGTTTTTGCTTTGGGCCCATCCTAAGGAATACGGGAATGTACCTTAGGATCTAGTGTGACGCAGCGTCTGATGTCGCAGGTGTATTTACCAGTGCTAAGGTCTTTTCTAAGTCGCAGGACTGCCCCTGGCACCCATAGACCGATTGTATCCTTCTAATGTCGCCTTCTGAGAGTCGACGATTGGTGAGACCTTCGCCGATAAACAAAGTCGGGTTCATAATGGACATCGAATCATCGTCGACACTCATATGGGTAAGGCCAATGAGGTGACCTAGTTCGTGAAGCGCTAAACTCTGCATGTCGACAACTTCTTTTTCTGGAGTGGATTTAGCAATAAAGCTATCTCCAATAACATAGTAGTTGCCATTAAATCTGATATCCGCAGATCGAATGGTCTCGTCATCTCCAGGTAGGTTGTTCCAAATGGTAGTAGCCAAAACTTGGGTTGATTTTCCTGTTTTGGCCCAGTTGTCATCAATGTAATGCCCATTTGTGGTATCGTTAAGCGAGCTATACAAGTCACTAAAGCTATCGCCCGTCTTTTGATCATCTCCAACCAAAGAAAACAAGGGCCTGCCAACCGCGGCTTCCCATGTTTTCATGGCATTTTCTAGGCCTTCACGTTGTTGCTTAGAAAGCTCTTTGGAAAACCTATACTCTATGGGAAGTTTGACCCAACCCTTGGAAGCATGAACGCCGACTAAGGAACTTCTTAGCGATGTTCCATTTTCTTCCTTTCTCTTGATAACTGTCCGCTCCTGCGCGTCATCAAGGGAAACTTGATACATTTTCGCACCACAAGCTACGAAGTTTGAAAACGTAAATAGCGTGGCCGCTGAGAAACAAATATAAGAAAATAGTGGACTCCGCATAAACCGCCCCCTGAGATATTGAAACCCCTATCGTCACTTTGGTTTAAGACTGAACTTTAAAATTTAAGTAGCTGTAAACATTGTGAAAAATAAGGGTATTTGTTTCCCTGTAAAATCATGCTCGCGAGGGCTCTTGGTGTTTCTTGGAGCGAGAGGTTATCCATGGAAGGTCTCCCAGATTCCATATCTTTAGGTGGTTTTATGCAACGAGGCATTGATTAGAATTTCCGGCACTTAACTAGCTAAAAATGGAGCAAAAAAAAGAAGGCTTTCAAGCCTTCTTTGTTCCATGGAATCATTTGTGATGACCCAAAGATAATGAATTACATTTTTTAATTTACTTTACTTCGATAAGTTCGATTTCAAAAACGAGAGTGGCATTTGCTGGAATTACTCCAGGCACACCTCTTTCGCCATATGCTAGAGATCCAGGAATAGTTAGTTTTCTTTGACCCCCAACTTTCATGCCGATAACGCCCTTTTCCCAGCCTTGAATCACTTGGTTTTGGCCTACTGTAAACTCAAACGGCTGATCCCGGTCGCGGCTAGAGTCAAATTTAGTCCCATCGGTCAGTGTGCCTACATAGTGTACTTTTACGGTTTTTCCATTTTCAACGGCTGCGCCTGTGCCTTCTTTGGTGTCTTCGATTTGGAGCTGGCCATCGGAAGCGGCTGCTTCTGTTCCTGGAGTGGCAGCAGCGTCAGTTTTTGCTGGCGCAGAAGCTTCTGTGGTGCTGGTTTCTGCAGAAGTAGCTGCAGTTTCACTTTTCTTAGAACAACCGCCGTCGCATGCAGTAAGCATTGCAGCGGAGAAAATAGCTAAAACTGAGTTATTGATTTTGCTAACAAGCATTGAGGAGTCTCCTGATCAAAAAATTAGAAAATTTATGGTAATACTCAGGGGCATTATTTGCAATAGTGTTCGATCAAGGAAGCAACTTTCCCATAAGGAGCCAAATCCCCAGGTACACCTGTCAGCATTCTAGGTGATGTAATATTAATCTCTGAAACCTGATCGCCAATCAAATCAATACCAGTTAGAAAAGCACCCAGAGACAGCATCTTGGCGGCAATAGCTTGGACTGCAAGCACTTGGTTTTTTGTGGGTTCATGGGGCATGAGTTTAGCGCCTGCCCTGGTGTTGGCTAGAAAGTTTCCAGCAGCGGGAACCTTCTTACACCATGCTAGGGTTTCTCCTCCGGCAGTAAAAGCTCGAATTTCTCCATCTTGGACGGCAGGGTCAAATGGTTGCACCATGTACGCGATTTCTCCATTATGGGTTATAGAATTGAGCTTGGAGTGAATGGCAGCCAAATTGCTTCGATCCATTTTCTCGACTCCGCGACCTCCAAATAAGTCCAGGGGCTTTATAATCACAAAAGGGCATTGGAGTTCTCGAATGAACTCCAAAAGCTCACGTGGATTTGCGCTGGTGCAAGTGGGGAGCATCCACTTGGAAAACATAAACGTTCCAAGCTTTTCATTAAAATTTCTTAGAATTTCCGGACTATTTAAAATTTTGGTGGATTTAGGAGCCGAATCTAGGAACCAAGTGCAGGTAATATAATTCATATCAAAGGGCGGGTCTTTGCGCATATGAATACCGTTAAATCTATCCAGAGACCAAGACTCCGAAGCACCTAACTGCACAGAATCAGGGCCGCCGCTAAAAATCATTTCGCTAGCTTTTAAGCGTGCCACTGCCCACTGGTTGGACCAGACTAAATCTTGTGACTCACCAAAATAGATCTGATGTCCAAGCTCTGCAAGACCATAGGCCATTCTGAGGCTAGAATCTAAAGTAAGATTCAACTTTTCAAATGGATCCATAATAAACAGATGTTTCTGAGGCATAGGAGTCTTTCTTAATTTTGGCTCACGGGAGCTCTGGCTAGATCAAGTCCTTAGAATAATTCATTTCCCACTAAAAAGTAATATCACTCGCATTTTAAGTACATTGTCAGATAGGCCCAAGAGTGGTATGAACTAAGTTTCGCCAATCACGGCTTTGGCCATAAAAGTGAGACTTCCATGACTCTTAGAACCCTTGACATGCTTGATGTAAAAGGTAAGGCCGTGTTTTTACGCCTAGACCTGAATGTTCCCATTGAGAATGGAACCATTTTGGATGACACCAGAATTACAGCCAGTCTACCTACCATCCAAAAGCTTTTAGATGACGGAGCCAAACTCGTCATAGCCAGCCATTTAGGGCGGCCTAAGGGTACTGTAGATAAGAAATACTCTCTTGAGCCCGTGGGGGCTAAGTTAGCGGAGCTTCTCCAGTGTGAAGTTATATTGGTTTCAGATTATGAGAAGGAACCTGTAGACCAATTTTTAAAGCGTCTAGGCAAAGGCGAGATTATCTTGCTTGAAAATCTTAGATTTCATAAAGGCGAAGAAGCCAATTCTAGTGAGTTTGTGGAGTCATTGGCCAAAGGAATCGACCTTTATGTGAATGATGCCTTTGGAACAGCACACCGCGCTCATGCATCGACCGTAGGTCTTCCCGAGCGTTTAGGAAAGAGTAAATGTGCTGCCGGGCTCTTAATGGCTAAAGAATTAAAGGCACTCTCGAGTGTTAGGGAAGGAGCAAAGGCTCCCTATGCCGTAGTTATGGGCGGCTCTAAAGTAAGCGATAAGATGGGCGTGATTTTGGCATTGATTGAGCAGTGCACAGACTTGCTGATGGGTGGGGCTATGGCCTATAGCTTTTTAAAATTCAAAGGCTCTCAAGTAGGAATCTCTCGTACTGAAGACGATAAAATGATGTTAGTTGAAACTATTTACCGCAATGCAGAAGCACGCCGTGTGCGGATTCACTTGCCCCAGGATCATGTGATTTCAAAAGAGTTTTCAGCTACAGCGCCATTTAAAGTTACCGAGGGCGTTGATATTGAAGATGGATATATGGGCTTAGATATTGGGCCAAAGACGCGTGAGGCCTATGCAAAGATTATTCGAAAGGCCCAGACGGTTCTATGGAATGGTCCCATGGGCGTTTTCGAGTGGAAGAACTACGCCGAAGGGTCCATGAGTATTGCCCATGCTATGACAGAATGCCGGGGAACAACGGTTGTTGGGGGCGGAGACTCTGTTTCTGCTGCCAATATGGCGGGAGTTGCCAGCCAACTTTCCCATGTCTCGACAGGTGGGGGTGCGTCTCTTGAATTTTTAGAAGGAATTGTCCTTCCCGGTGTTCGCTGTTTGGAGGCATGAGATGAATAAGCAAATGACTAAACCCATGATTGCTGGCAATTGGAAAATGAATATGCTTCAAGGTGAAGCGATGGCTTTTTTTAAGGAACTAGCAGAAAAAACCAAAAATCTAAATCACCTCGACATGATCGATGGAGTGATCTGTCCCCCAGCCACTTTGCTGGGCCCTTTGTCAGATGCCGCTCGTACCGCTAAGATCGAACTCGGGGCACAAAACTGCCATTGGGAACCCAAAGGCGCCTTTACGGGTGAGGTGTCACCGGCCATGATAAAGGACTTGGGAGTCAAATTCACGATTATTGGTCACAGCGAACGCCGCCAGTATTTTGCTGAGACGGATGAATCCGTCAACAAACGGATGCTTGCGGCCCTTGATGTGGGACTAACTCCCATTGTTTGCATAGGGGAATATCTAGAGGACCGCAAAGCAGGGAGAACCCAGGCGGTTATTCAGAGTCAGGTTAAATCACTCCTGAGCTCCCAAAATATGAGCCCTCAAGTCGTGATTGCCTACGAACCAGTCTGGGCTATCGGCACTGGGCTTGCAGCGACCCCAGCTCAAGCGGAAGAGGTCCACGCATTGATTCGAGGCATGCTTTTAGAAGCCCTCGGCTCGTCAGCCGCCAAAATCCGCATTTTATATGGTGGTAGTATGAATCCAGGAAATGTCGCGGAGCTTTTAGCCATGCCCAACATTGATGGCGGGCTTATCGGAGGGGCTTCATTAAAGCCTTCCGACTATTTTAGTTTGCTGGAAGCCGGTGTCGCTAGAGCTCAAGCAGCCACAAGCTAGAGTCTTTAGGAGCCTGTTACTGGCTACTAATGGTGGCATCCCAAAGATAGGGACCTCTAGTAAACTTGGCAAATGTGCTGGCGTAATGCTTATTTTAGTGATAGTTGCCAATTCCTTATGGAGGCAAAAGCAATGACTACTACAACTAAGATTCGAATTATAGGCGGTGGTTTGGCGGGATGTGAAGCTGCTTGGCAAGCTTTGCAGCTCGGTTGTGATGTTATCCTCCATGAGATGCGTCCAGTAAAAATGACGGGTGCACACACCTCAGGAAAGCTAGCAGAACTCGTCTGTTCTAACTCTTTAAAATCTACTCTCGAAGTTTCAGCGCCTGGTCAGCTGAAGCTCGAGATGAGTCAACTGGATTCTCTCATTATTAGGGCCGCAACCGCTGCCAAAGTTCCAGCCGGAAATGCCCTGGCTGTCGATCGAGAAGTTTTTTCACAATATATTGAATCAGCACTCTTGAATCATCCTAAGTTTAAACGTGTGGATGGCGAAGTCACTCACCTTCCCAGTGATAAAGAGCTCGCCTCAGCTAACGAGTATTTAATCATATGTTCCGGACCGTTGACGTCTCCTGCCTTAGCCCAAGAAATCGACCGGATCACAGGAAATAAGAAGCGACTTTATTTCTATGATGCGATAGCACCTGTGATCTCTGCTGATTCCATTGACATGGAAGTCTGTTATTTAGCTGATCGCTATGGAGAAGGGGAGGGCGATTACATCAATGTTCCCCTGGATAAAGAGCAATATAACCAATTTATTGATGGTGTTGAAGCTGCAGAAAAAGTTCCTTTGCATGAATTTGAAGATGTGAATTATTTTGAATCGTGTCTTCCCATCGAAGTGATGATTCAGCGAGGTCGCGAAACCCTGCGTTTTGGTCCTATGAAGCCTGTGGGCTTGGACAACCCGCGAACAGGGAGACGCCCCTGGGGTGTGATTCAGCTAAGACAAGAAAACATTGAAAAAACCATGTATTCCATGGTTGGCTTTCAAACAAAAATGAAATGGCCCGAGCAAAAACGACTCTTTTCCACACTACCTGGACTGCAAAATTTGGAAATTCTTCGTTATGGTTCCATTCATAGAAACACCTATATAAATGGTCCTGAACTGTTAGCTGAAGATCTCTCTCTAAAAGACAGCCCAAGAATTTTTCTTGCAGGCCAAATCACAGGCGTGGAAGGCTACACCGAGTCAGCAGCAATTGGCCTTTTAGCCGGCAGATTTGCGGCTTTGAAATCAGTGGGAAAAACGGCTCCAGCATTGCCTGCGCAGTGCCTGCTGGGTGCGCTTTGGGTCTATGTTACAAAAGGCAATCTCGGAAAGTATGCACCTATGAACGCAAATCTCGGACTGCTTGCTCCGGTGGAGGTTGATCGTAAAGCTTCTAAATCCGATCGAAAATCCCTGCAAATTAAACGAGCTAATGAAGTATTTTCAGATTATTTAAATGCGCTGCATTGAATCAATTAAGCGTCTTTTAAGTAGAGCATGAAGAGTACTTTTAGCTTTTAGAAATTTGGTTTTAAAGGGAAAAAAATGACCCAAAAAGCCACGCGAAACATCAGCAGTTTTGCGTGATAGTTACAAGGACATAAGAACATTCCCAAGTATGTTTTCGCCAATTCTAAATTGCTGCCGTTATGTAAAACCCATTTTAAGAAACTAGATAAGGCAGGCCTCAAAAAGAAAAGCCTACAAAACATGAGCATCTTAGCTCGCCAGCGCGACAAATACCAAGCAGATGCTTGAGCTGAAGTAAACTAAAAATAGATCTCATTCAGATCCTATAATAGAAACGACAACTTAATTCTTTTCTAAATCCGTGGTCACTAGAGAAATAAGTTCACTAGAAATGCGTATGATGTCTCGTGCCTCATAGCCTTCCTTAGTTAAAGTCTGGTAGATATTGTCTGCTAAGTCTTGCTTGACTCGATCCGTTAAGGGCATTTTTTTTAGCTGAGTTTTTTCCGCGGAAGTTGCTTTCATTGGATTTCCCCTCTTTTTGTTGTTGAGCTGTGAGAAGTTGGCACATCGCTTTACTTCAAGCAAAAGCCGATTTAGCCTTTAAACATACAATATGTGTGCCAGGCCAGTTGGTCAACTACCAACCGGTCGAAAGGCAGCGTAAACATTGAAATATTTGCAAAAAAGAAGGTTCCGCTGCCAACATTCGGGGGTCATTTAGAGTCATTTTGCAACCAAAACAGCCAAAGAAATGTGTAGATTTTAAACCATAGTGTTGCATATTAGGCTTTTGCAAAAATTCCGCTGTCCAGGAGATTAGAAAATTGAGTCCTCTAAAATATATTTTGTCGGTGACACCTAAGTCCTTATTGAGTCTTGCTACGGGCAAAGTTTCAAGAGTCAAATTTCCTGGAGTATTGCAAAAAAAGATCAATTCTAAGTTTGTCAGCACATTTCAAATAGACCTTTCAGAGGCGGCCCATCGCTTAGATGACTTTGAGTCGATTGAAGATTTGTTTACGAGAGAGTTGAAGCCAGGCGCTAGAAAAGTAGCAGTTGCGGACATTGTTTCCCCGGCGGATGGCATGTTGGTAAAATCACTGCCGATTCATAATGGCGAAGCGATTCAAGCAAAAGGAATATCCTATTCCGCAGAACAATTGGTGTTTGGCGATCAGGCATCACCGTCTACGTTCGATCCCGCTTGGTTTCAAACCGTTTATTTGGCACCTCACAACTATCATCGCGTCCATTCCCCAGTGGAAGGCCGCCTCACCGCTATCAGACATATTCCTGGCAAACTTTGGCCGGTTAATGAGCAGTTTGTCGGACTCATTCCAAAGCTATTTACAACGAATGAACGCATGGTCTTCGATATTGAAACAAAGTCAGGCGGAAAGGTCTATGTCGCCATGGTGGGCGCCTTAAATGTTGGCAGAATTGCCACGAAACACTGCCTAGATTTAGTCACCAATACAACTTCACGCCAGGTTCGCCCCACCCAGAGAGAAATTGTATTTTCAGATTCCAAGATAACCATTCAGAAAGGTGAAGAATTAGGCGTTTTTATGTTAGGCTCAACGGCGGTAGTTGTGTTTGATAGAAAAACACAGGGCATCGATAGACTTAAAATAGTGGATTCGGCGCAAGTAGTGCACTATGGTCAAAGCCTGATTCAGTAAATTTAATAGGGGTAAATTTTGATTGATATCACACGTAGAAAAACAAAGGTTATTTGGTCCATTGAAGCTAGGTCAATTAATAGTCAAATTTTGGATGTTATTAAAGAACAGCCCATTGATGCCATTAGGCTTGAATTTAGTCCTAACTGTCTAGAAGAGACTTATAAGTTTTTAGACAATCTCAATCCCAAAAAATCGGAACGAAAAGTTCCTGTAATTTTGGATATTACCCCACCCGCGAGAGGGCGCATATTTAACTTAAGCGAACCAAAAGTTTTAAACTTTGGCGATAAGATTAAAATATCTAATTCAGAAAAAATTGCCGCAGATCTTTATGTAGATACACCGGTATGGGAAGATCTCTTTCAAAAGAATGTATCGATTTTTGTTGGTTATGGTGATGCCGTAATGAAAGCCATTTCCATAACGAAAGATTTTGTAGAGGCTGAAGTCACCCAGGGCGGAAGTGTTAGACCTGCATCTGATCTTCACGTACCAGAGACGAGGCATGGTACTGATAAATGGACTTGGGAAAACATTGACATTGCTAAATTTGCGAGTTTTGGTGTTGATTTCGTAGTGTTTCCTGGTTTTGCGAGCAAGTCGCAAGTGGACTTATTTCGAGACCGTTTTCCTAAAGATAATCCAAAATCTCCTTGGGTTCTCCAACGTATTGATTCCGTTTCTGCTTTGAATCGCATGGAAGACACTTTGAAGTTTGTGGACGGCTTAGTGATTTCTAGAAGAGAGCTAGCTTTAACAGCAAATCCCATGACCATTCCTATGCTTGCTAAGGAAATTGTAAGGCGCTGTAATGAAAGCGCAAAGCTCGCATTTGTGGCCTCAGAAATGTTGGGTTCGATGCGGTTTAATGTGACGCCAACTCGTGCAGAAGTGTCGGACATTGCCAATGCAGTTATCGATGGCGCTGATGGGGTGATTCTTTCTGAAGACGTAAGTCGAGGAAAGTTTGGACGGAAAGCTTATAATCTTGCTTGCGTGGTGATCCAGAATGTCGAAGGTGAAGGAAGCCTTCCCACATCATGGGAGAAACGGAGTCCGGCAATCAAAGATGAACTAGATGCCGTTGCTTATGAGGCGTTAAAGACAGCGCGCCGCGTGAATGCAAAAGCCCTCGTTTGCATCACAAAAACTGGAAATACGGCCCTTCGATTAGGAAGCTATCATCCAGATATTCCGATTATTGGTGTTACTTTTGATGAAGATATTGGACGAAGAGTTTCAGTAATCCGAGGCGTAAGTGGGCGAGCTCTTCATGTCGATCCAAAAATTGAAGATGTGTTGCCAGCAGTTAATGATCTGCTTAAGCAAAAAGAGGGTATGGAAACTGGAGATTCGATTGTATTCCTTACAGTAACCTTGTCTCCTGTGGGACGAAGTGCGAGCAATCTTTTCACTGTTCAACGGATTCAATAATGAATCCACTTAGCGTATGATTCCTTATAGTTCATTTATTAAGGAGTACTTATGGCTGATGCAAAAGGTGGAGAAGAGAAATACTTTAGAGACGGTGCTAAGTATGTATGCCGCAAATGTAAAAGTAAGTTTTTTACAAAAGTAGAAGCCGAAAAATGTCATGATTCACATACGGGATAAAGGACTCCAAAAATGAGCATAAAAGATCAGTTAAAAGAAGATGTTAAGGTGGCGATGAAGGCTGGAGAAAAAGCTAAGATCGCTGTCATTCGCATGCTTTTAAGTGAACTTCAATATGCTCAAACTGCAGGCGATGCGGCCAAAGAGCTTACAGATCAAGACAGCCTGAAAGCCATTCAGTCCTACCATAAGAAGTTAGCTAAATCTGTGGAAGATTTTTCAGATGAAGCTAAGAAAGCACAAATTCGAAGCGAAATGGCTTTCGTAGAAGTTTATCTACCGAAAAAGGCAGGTGAGGTAGAGACGCGCCAGGCTGTAAATGAGGTTCTAGCTGCGACAGCCGACCGAAATTTTGGGGCCTTGATGAAACTTGTTATGGCAAAACTTGGTGAAGCTGGCGACGGATCTACGGTCTCTAAAATCTTAAAATCAGTATTGAATTAGCGATTTTTTGTAAAAGCCAAAATAGATGGGCCGAAAGACCCACTCTATTTTGCCTACCAAAATCTAAACTTCTAGCCGATAAACTGTTAGAATACACGAGTCTAGAATTTAGGAATTAAGTTGTAAATTTAGCCTCCGTAAAGTGTCAGTTCGTTCTAGAGGTCGCATATGAATTCATTTCGATGGGATAGATTAGCGAATGGAGTTGCCATTTTTATGGCGACCGTCCTACCTATGACCGCGACCTCTGAAACCTACCAAGAAGCCATGGCGAAATTTGGAACCGAAATCCCCCTCGATCAAGTGGAGTTTAGCCAGTCTCATAGAGACTATGAAGAGCAAAATTGGGGCGACTTTAAAATTGAGAGATTTGCCAACGACCCCTTTAACCCCTCTCGTAAATCAGAAATAAAAGGTGCAAGAGACTCCTTTTTTGCATCTTCAGCGCCTTCCTCAGAAGCAATGGCACCATCCTTAAAAGCTAATCCGGATTCTAAAAAAACTCTTCAGCTGACGGATCCTCTTCGGACTTTTGAGCCCCTTGCGTCGCAACCTGCTCTGAAGTTCAATGGCCCATATATGACCACTCCTGGGCCCATATTAGGATTTTATGGGGCTGGAAAGAATCGCGTGAGCCTGGCGGTCTCTCGAGAGCAGGTTTATAAAACCCTAGCCGAACAAAGGCAGCAAAATCTTTCTTTCGAATTAGAAGAAAAAGCCGAATTTCGCCAAACCCAAATTACTTTGCAGTTTATGGATGAAAGGTCCTCTCCATCAGAGGGTCGAGTATATCCTGTCAGTGGTGTGAAAATTTTCGTGTTAGGCACGAATATTGTAGCGGAAACAGACCCGACTGGAATCGTCACTCTCTCAGATGTACCGACTGATAGCGACATCAAAATTCGCTTGGAAGACCCCAACGGCATATATGTACCGGCCCATTATGAGGTTTCGACTTCCCATGACGACACCAAAGTAGCACGTCTCTTTGCTTATCGTGATTTTGCTCTTGGATCTTGGATGATCATGACCGGCATCGTACCTGATGCCAATTACGGCACTCTTTGTGGCTCATTCACGTTTGCTAAAGGGGCAGATCTTGTTTTAACCCTAGAAGGCAGTAAGGCTAATGGTCCCTATTACTTTAATGAGCTGGGTTTGATTGACGTCAGACAAACCAAACTTGGTGATAATGGAAAGTATTGTTTATTTAATGTCGAGCCGGGGACGATTGCGATTTCTCTAAAAGATGCCAAAACCAAGACGGTCTATAGCATCGCTGTTGAAAATGTCTTTCCAGGTTTGTTTTTCAATCTGCAAAAAGATGTAGTGTCAGGTTTTTCAGGCCGATTAAAAATGGGAATTTTGCCTCCAGGACCAGAAGAACTCTATACTAATAGGCGCGACTTGCCTCTTCTTCGTTCGGGCGGTGAAGGTGCAAACATCGAGCCTATGGGGTTGGTGGAGGCCATAGGTACAGCTGAAGGCGGCATGCTTTCTGTGAAAGGTGCCGTACCCAGCTTGGATTCAAAAATTTTCTTCTTTAATCATTCCAGTGAATTCGATGACACCTTTTATGCCCTAGATCAGGATGATTTTTTAGACGACCGCATTGCAGTCCCCCTATTGCCCCGCGGTTTTTCTGAAGACCTTGGGCGTTTTGCCAATCAATTGCAAGACAGGGCGAAGGGAACGATTTTAGTTTTCGATGGCGGTTTTAAAGATCTTAGCCCTAGCAAAACGACCCACGAGTTATATGACATCAATTCGAGAAGTTTAGGTAAGGCGTGGCAATACTCAGCAGATTCTATGTCTAAGAGTATGTTTTTTAATGTGGAACCAGGTCAATATACTCTCGTGTCAAGGGTTGGAAGCAAGCTGGTCCAGATGCGCTCAGTTATGGTGTTTGGAGCCCACACCTCTGTTGTAACTCTCGGCGCTAGAATTCGCTTTGTGAAGTAGTTTTTCATTTCCCATGAAGCGCCAATTGTAGCCGGTGTTGACCACAAAAATAAACGTCCCATAGGTCATCATTTATTCTTTCAGAGGTAGAGATTTGAGCATTTCTGCGGGGGAAATATCCCCATAGTCATAAAAGCCGTGGCTTTTCTTTAGTAAAATGCGGACCAATGCCAAGGCGCCGGTAGCGAATAAACTTCGCTGGAAAGCGCGATGGGTGATCTCTAGTTCTTCGGAATCACTCAAAAATCGGACAGAGTGTTCCCCAGCGACTCCGCCGCCTCGAATCGCATGCATGCCAATATCCCTTTTATTCCTAACACCATTATAGTCAGAGCGCGGGGATAGGCTTTGATCTGGATCGACTGCGGCTCTGAGAAATTTTGCGGTGCCGCTGGGTGAGTCGATTTTATGTCGATGATGAGTCTCTACTATTTCAATATCAAAATTATTTTGAAATAAAATTTGACCATAGGCGGATAGAATTTTTCCGAATAAAAAAACACCGATGCTGGTATTGGGAGCTAGCATTACATTGTTGTTGGCGCCGAGTTTTTTTATCTTTTCAAGAGTTGAGGAATCCAGTCCAGTCGTACAAAAAAGAATGGTTTTTCCAACAAACAACTCGGAATAAGCAAGCAAGGCCTCAGTTCCCTTTGGCGAAGAAAAATCCACAATGACCGCGCTCTTTTGAATTCCGTCCCTTGTGCTTTCCTGTGTTATGTCAAGTGCGGAGCCGCCTTCCAATACAAAATCATCGCTGGAACTCACTGCGGTCTGTAGTTCATGGCCCATTTTACCGCTGAGACCATGGATCCAAAGAGAGTGTTTCATTTATACCTCAAGTTGATTCGTGATTTTTTGTAGCTCAGCTAGTAGGCCTCTGAGCGAGTCTTCGGGAAGAGTGTCAAAAGGCAGTCTCAGAAAGGGTTTTAATATTCCTTGCTGATGGAGGCAGCCCTTAATAGCTGAAGCTATAGGATATTTATCTAAGGACTTGGCGAAGGCGACAATGGCGGCTTCGCTGGGCCGAGCCGGGAGAGACTTGCTAGAGTCATGCGCGGGGCAGATGGCTTTCAGTTCTCTCGGGAAAACATTAGCCAAACAACTAACAACCCCACCAAAAGAAGAACCTTTATCTGCATGCTGTCCAGAAAAAAAGGAAGTCTCTGAGTTTGATAGAAAAAGCTTTTGGGATTTGAGCGGAGAAGAAAAGAGACTAGAGACTTCACCCCCCATGGAGGCTCCAAGAATTCCAGGCAAACTTAAGAGTTCATCAACAAAGGAAGAGCTGAGCAGGAAAGGATCACATGGGTTTGGAAAACAGATAAATACGGGAATTGATACACTTGAAGCCAGGCACTTAAAGTGGCTTATAATACCTCGGTCGACAAAAGGGAAATCTAGGGGAAAATAAGCCAAAATTCCATCTGCACCAGCATCCTGATAAAGTTTGCAGAGCTCTAAAGACTGTGTGGTACTTGTTCCTTCTACGGCGCCTACAACTAAGGTATGACCCCGGCGTTTTGCGGAGGAACTCGCTCTGCGGACAAGGGCTAGCTTTTCATGGGCAGAGAGTGTTGAACCTTCCCCGCAGCGCCCGGCCATCACTAAGGCACGAACTTCTGCCTCCAATTGTCGCGACACAATACTATCTAGGGAATTCCAATCGATAGAACTATCTGAGTTGAGGGGAGTGACAAGTGACGTCCAAATTCCCCGCCAATCATTTGGGTCCATAGGTAGGGCCCTTAATCATAACTTCTGGTCTAAGCGGCTCCCCAATAGACTTAAGGGACCCTTTAACCCCACAACCCCCAAAGCCCAAAATTCCGACCACTACAAGGATTCTTCCAAGAATATTCAGCAGCTGCTTGGAAACACTCTCAAAAGATCGATCTACCCGGTCTTTAAGTGATACGTCATCTTTTTGGTGATTCTCTGCATTTTTTACAAAATCAACCGTGAGGGACCCAATTGCAGGATGGATTCTAGAGGCCTCATCAGGCAAGAGCTCTCGAACCGAGACATTATGCAAACTCAGATAAGCTTTGAGGACGGATGCAGCTTCTTCGGCAACTTCTGGTGCATGGCCTATCTGAATGAGATGACCTTCTACTTTTCTTAAGGGTAGGGCGAGATTTCTAGGTCTCTCCGGCAATATTTTTGCTTGAAACTTTCGAGGTAGACTTTCCAGCGAGTCTTGTAATAGGACGACACACATATCTACTAAATCAGCGGCAACTTTCATATGTGACTGAAACTGTCCTGGCTCAGGAACAGAGGAAAGGGACCACTCGAGAGTACGAAGTTGGGACAGCAAAAGCTGAAAGGAAGGATCTACGTCTTCGCCAACAACGAAGGAGAGCAATTCAGATCTAGCTGTAAGAATCTGATTTAAAGACGAAAATCTCTTAGCGATCAAACCCTTGGCGTGCTCTTTAGGCATGTTGGTTTCGCGAATCGTTTCTGAGCCAAAGCACTCACTCAAGTTGCGCGCCAGTGAGGGCTCCGATACTTCATAACTGTGAAATGTCAAATTCATGGGACTATCTAAAACAGCCAAATCTTCAGCAATGAGGACGTTGAGATCCATCAGAAGTTGCGGGGCCAAAAAATATTCAGCCTTATGGGTAGCGACAAAGCGATTAAAATTCTGTTTTCCCAAATCCAAGAGTTCAAGATGAGCATTGCTCACTAACGAGACGATTCGACACGACATGCGGTCCGCAAATTGCAACCAAGCGGTCGTTCTAAAGTGATCGCTTCCAAGCTCCTTGGACACGAGATGAAAAAGGGTATCTTTTGCTTCGTACAACCCATCCATCATCGATCGATTTTTGCTACCCTGCATCCCACTCAAATGGACTCGAAAGGTTGTCATGGCTGACGGCGAAAGCAGACCTTTTTCGCTTAGAATGCCGGCTGATGTCGACAGTGCGGCCATTAGCCAACTATTTTCCATCGACAATATCCGCGAAAACCCCAGCTCATTGGACATAAGTTACCCTCAAAAGGTCAAATCAAATTGAGCACTTAAAAGAAACTGGGACTTCGGAGAGCGTTCTAGACTGGTGTCAAAAGCATTGCCGACTTTTAGATAGGAACCCATTAAGGATGTTTTAAGATCTTTAGATCCAGGAAAAGTGTAAGTCAAATCAAGTTCAGTGCCGAGGTCATTGGAATTTAGGCCAACAGGAACATCACTTTTGACATCAATCTTGCGGTCAGCTCGCTCTGTTTTTTCCGTGCTTTGATTGGACTTAGTTACGGAATCCCAATAGGTTTTTACGTCGGCTGGTGCTGTTTCCAAAAGAGAGGCTTTTGCAAGCTTAACTTCAAACACTCCGCTTTGACTAGATTCATATTTATAGCCCATAGCAGTGACGGCAGCGTTTACCATTCTGTCAGAGTCATAGACCCCTGGGAGATTGTTTTTGCCCGAATCTCTTCCATTAAACAGGATATGTAGTGGCTTAAAATTGCGGTTAAAGGCCATTCCGGATGCGCTGGTATCTCTTTGTTCCGATGTAATCGTGGCAAACCGGTCCGTTTCACCCTGCCTTTGCCCGCGATAATAGGAGTCGCTATCGCCAGGAGCTCGCATGTGTTCGACAAAAATAAGGTGTTTTGACAACTGCAAATTAGAATTTAAATCAGCAGATTCACCACCCGAAGCAGATAGGATAAATTCCAAGCGAGAAGCTAGGCCGATCGAATCAACAGTTGCGTCTGAATCTGGAGCAGCCCCAAAGGACCCCCAAGAAGGGTCTTTTGATTTTCCACTTCTAAAAACGAGTTCTGAAAATAAACTGAACGCTTTAAATCCGGTAAATCGTCCATAAATGTCGAGATACTTTATATCGGTCTTCCCTAAGTTCGCAGAACTTGGAGAAGTAATGTTGGAAACGTAAATTCCGATCTTCTTTGTAAAAGGAGACGAAGAAGGGGAGAGTTTATCATCGTACTCAATGGTAAAGAAATATTGGTCTACATCTACACCACGAACATCATCCGATGGGCTTCGACTTCCTTCGGAGATTTTATCTAGGCCTATAGAAAAACCTAAGGTTTGTGATTTTTGGATGTTGACATCACAGGTGACACCATCAAAAACAGAATCATTATACTGGAACGGTCTTTTCGCTGATGAATAGAGAAGACCTAAACCCCAATCTCTAGGGCGTCGTCCTGCCTCTATCAAGCAGTAATCTGTTCCCAGTCTGGCATAGGCTGTTGAAAATACAACGTTGGCATCTTTTGCAGAAGGTTCTGTTGTGGTTGCCTTGGAGTCGCCACCGAGTAGTCCAGAATCATTTTTAGTAGGATGGATATTTAAGCCTAGAAAAAAACTTGCTCTGTCGTTAACACGCGCTTCTGCATTTAATGACAAATGTTGTTCGATGGCTTGGTAGCTCCCTGTATCTGGAAAGGCATCTGGATCCGTCAGACCGACTGCCCTAAGGGAATAAAAACCGTTGCCACTCCAAAAGATGGCGTAGGATGGGCTAGCGTAGATTAGAGGTAGAACAGCAAGGGCCGTGAGTTTCTTCAAAACCATGTGAATTCCTGAATAGAGTTTATAACGGAGTCAGACTATCAGATATCGAGCATCGTCCAAAGCCTTAAAATTCGAGTTGCGCTTCATCAAGTAGGAGTTAAATCTCGTCGAATGCGCTCGATTTTTAGGCATTGACCTGTAGCGGAATCCATTTCGGTAAGAATTCCATGAAGTTGAATATCGTTTTTAGCTGGTCCCCAACCTTTTTTTTCGCCTTTAATAAAGCGCCTCAGAGATGCTTCTGTGTCAATACCGATGACCGAATCATAAGGGCCAGTCATCCCAACGTCTGTTACAAATCCCGTGTGATTTTTTAGAATCCGATGGTCCGCAGTTGGAGTATGGGTGTGGGTTCCATAGACTAAGCTGACACGACCTGCCAAATACTGACCAAGAGCCTGTTTTTCACTACTGGTTTCCGCATGAAAATCTAAAATTCTCACTCGGACGGAAGCGGGCACATAGCTAAAAAGCATATCGGCAAAATCAAAGGGATTCTTATTACCATCCACCATAAAGACTTTGCCGATAAGATTTGCTACAGCATAGCGATGCCCGGTTTTAGTGGTTCCAATGAATAGCCCTTTACGGGGATCCGAGACATTACCCATATTACCGGGGAGGACGATGTTTTCGTGCTTATGAACAAAATTGTAGATTTCTTTTTTGTCCATCCAATGGTTGCCCATGGTGATCACATCAATTCCAAGTTTGTGAGTCAACTCTTCAAATATGGCAAGAGTCATTCCTGCACCGCCAGCAGAATTTTCCCCATTCACAAGGATGAGATCAGGAGAGTACTCTTCGCGTAGACTCGAGAGGAAAAACTCCAGCGCCTGGCGACCAGGACGCCCTATGACGTCGCCAAGCGCAAGAATTTTCATTATTTGGCAAACTCTGTAAACTTAGCTTCTTTAATTACGCTGACTCGGATTTGCCCCGGAAACGTGACTTCTGTTCTAAGCTTAAAAGCGATATTGTTAGCTAAATCAACTACATCTTCATCGGAAACACCTTCGGGTTTTACAATGACACGAACTTCTCTTCCTGCTTGTAGGACCCAAGTTTGTTCAATTCCCTCAAACGTTTTAACAATTGCTTCCATGTCTTCAAGGCGTTTTACATAAGATTCTAGGACTTCCTTACGAGCACCGGGACGAGCCATAGATACGGTATTGGCAGCGACCAATATGACGGCAAGCGGACCCACGTTGGTGAGCTCTTCTTGGTGATGATGGCGAATCGCTTCCAATATTTCCTGATGCTCACCATATTTTTCACACAGCTCCGCACCAAGTAGAGCGTGATTTCCTTCCGCCTCTTGATCTACAGCTTTGCCTAGATCGTGGAGCAGTCCGGCTCTTTTCGCTCGTTTCACATTAAAGCCAATTTCAGACGCCAGCATTCCGCAGAGGTGGGCGGTTTCTACAGAATGTTGAAGCACAGACTGTAAGCCGGAAGTTCTGTATTTAAGTTTACCCAGATAAATCAGAACTTCAGGGTGGAGATCTGTAATCCCAACTTCAAAGGCAGCCTGCTCTCCGTGTTCTTTTAAAATAAGATCAAATTCCGTAGTTACGCGATCAGCCGCTTCCTCGATTCTTGCGGGATGAATTCTTCCATCCGCAATCAAACGCTCCAGGGTGATTTTAGCAATCTCTCTTCGAATGGGATTAAAGCAAGAGATAATAACCGCCTCCGGCGTATCATCGATGATAAGATCTACGCCAGTAGCCTGTTCAATGGCTCTGATATTTCTGCCTTCGCGACCAATAATTCTTCCCTTCATTTCTTCGCTAGGAAGCTGAACTACGGAAATCGTCGAATCATTTACGTATTCACCAGATAGCCTTTGCACAGCAACGCTTAAAATGGAACGTGCTCTAACTTCAGCTTCTTTGCGGGTTTCGGCTTCGATGGCTCGAATCGTGGTTTGAGCCTCTTTCCTTGCTTGGTTTTCAATGGCCGCCATAAGTTCTTTTTTGGCGTCGTCGGCCGACATATTAGCGACTTTTTCAAGTGTTTTTTGAGTTTTTGCTAACGCTACTTCTGCTTCTGCCAAGAGCTTGACATAGCGCTTTTCTTCAAGCTGAACTCGCTTTTCTTTAGTCTCAATGTCTTTTTCTTTTTGTTCAAGGCCTTGATATTTTTTATCAACATTCTGTTCTTTAGACTGAATGGACTGTTCCAGACGTGTAAAATCTGCGCGTCGTTTTTTAGCTTCCTCTTCAAAAAGCTTACGCCGATTCTTAGCTTCTTCTTTTCCTTCACGGAGAGACTGCTTTATCAGCTGATCCGCTTCACGACGGGCGTCCTCAAGAATCTTTTTTGATTCCGACTGAGCGCCCTCAAAAGCCGCAGTGAGTTGTTTTTTATGTAGATAGGCACCAAGAAAAAAGCCACTTGCTGCGCCTACGATGATGATCAAGAAAGACAGAGCCGTATCCAAGACGGACCTCCGATGGTCTAAATATGGTTAATCAAGGAAATTTCCTTGAAGGAGAAAAATACTCTTTTACGACAAAACATGCAAACTAATGCGGAGGCGTGGAAAAATAAAAAAAGGCAGTTTCCTGCCTCTTTATTGGACACAACCTTGCGGTACAAGTGTCCCCGCAAAATTATTTAACAGTTAATACAAATGCTGCGCGACGATTTTTTACCCATGCTGCTTCATCATGACCTTCAGTCGCTGGCTTTTCTTCGCCATAAGAGATTGTAGAAAGTCTGGCATCAGCAACGCCAAGATTTACAAGATACGACTTAACAGACTGAGCTCTGCGTTCGCCCAAAGCCAAATTGTATTCTACGGTTCCGCGCTCATCACAGTGACCTTCCACTTGCACAACAGCTGTTGTGTTCGTCTTTAGGTACTCACCAATTTTGCTAAGCTCGGCTTGTGCTTCAGTGGTTAGAGAGTAATCATCATAGGCAAAGAAAATAGTTGAGTTTGCGAAATCTGGAGCCCCTGCGCCTGGAGCAGCAGCTGGAGTTTCTGCGCCAGTTGTCTGGCCTGCTTGTACGGGTTCAGTGGCTGTTTTTGGAGCATCATCTGTACAAGAGATGAAAAAACCGAGGCCCAATAAAAGTGCTGCTGTTTTAATTTTAACTACCATGTTCTAAATCTCCTAAGACGAATTTCATGCCCCACCTGGGGCTGTTTTATAACCCTAATGCGTTATGGTTTAAATGGTATGAGCTCTAATTTCAACACCTTTCACAACTTCAGGACTATATTTCGCAAATAAAGATTGAACGAGGCGATGCTGAATGCCGTTAAAGCTGCCACTAGACATAAATACCACCACATCCTGCGGTTTAAGAGCTTTTAGTAACCAATCATGAAGCTGTTCATTAGTGCTAAATGCTTGAGCAGTTCTGCCTATCGCAGCTGCGATACGACTCGTATTCATCCTTTCTTTTTCCGGAATTCTTTTATCCTCTGGGCAAGCACCGATAAGAGACATATCTGCTAGAGCCAATACCTCGCCATATTCTTTCTCAAAGGTATTTCGCCTGGAAGTAGCATTTCGTGGTTCAAACGCTACTAAGAGTCTTCGTGTGGGGAAGTTTTTTTTCAAGGATTCAATCAGCAGTTTTACTGCGGTAGGATGATGTGCAAAATCTTCCATAATAATGATATCATTCACCTCTCCCAAGCAATCGAGGCGGCGTTTGACGTTTTGAAAGCTAAGTACCGCGGCTTGGATCTTCTCGATATTGGCTGGGGAAATCACCCCCTTTGACATCATGGAATCAAGACAAGCCATGATTTGACAAAGATTCGCGGCATTGTAATCACCTGAAAGAGCTGTTTTTAGCTTAATGTCTCCCCATCTAGGGGTTCGCATTTCCACTTCCCAAGTTTGTTGTTCGGCGCTCGCTTTAAGTACTTTGGTACTAAGAACCCTAAAGGCCGCGTGGATGTTTCTTCCCCAGGCAGCAACACCAACAACTTTTTCCGTGAGGCCAGACCGTTTTAAAAGTTCAATGACTCCTGGATCATCAATATTGGCGATGATTTGGCTCGGATCCTTAACTTGGGCAACAAGCTTTTGAAACATATGGTAAATGGAATCTAGGTCTTTAAATATGTCCGCGTGGTCAAATTCAATGTTATTTAAAATCAGATGCTTGGCATGGTAGTGGAGAAACTTCGACTCCTTGTCAAAGAAAGCGGTATCATATTCGTCGCCTTCGACTATAAAAGTTTGGCCTTTTCCAAGCTCAAACGACCTCTTGAAGGCCTTAGGGATGCCCCCGATAACATACCCAGGGTCTTCACCTAATTCCTTTAATATATGTGTTAAAAGAGAAGTTGTTGTTGTCTTTCCATGGGTTCCCGCAACGACTACAGCATGACGTTTGGCCAAAAAGTGCTGACCTAAAAACTCGGGAAAACTAGTATATTTGATACCTAGTTTTAAAAGCTCGGCAACTTCCTTATGGTTTTTGGAAAGTACATTGGCAACCACCACTAAATCCGGCTTTATTTTTTTCAAACGCTCCTCGTCGTAGGGAGTTTGAACGACTATGCCCACGTCCTCGAGCATGGTTGACATAGGAGGATAAATATTGTCATCACTTCCACTGACGTCCCAGCCGTCTTGCATGGCTAGACCCGCCACGCTGGCCATTCCCGTTCCCGCAATACCCATAAAGTAAACTTTTTTGTCTTTCATAATTTATATTCCTTTTTTGTCTAAAGTTTCCAAGTCGCAGTGGATCCTGTCAATTTAATAGGGGCTCCCATCGGCATAGGGTAGTTTTCCTGTTTGTGCCCGAAAGCCGAAGTGTGCCAAACGGGTACATTAGCCCGCTTTGCAAATTCCTCAAAAAAAATCTGACAATGGCTCTCAGAAGGCTCTCCTACCCCAGAAAAATGCCCTAGAAGAACGCCCTTGATTCCCTGTGTGGCTCCAGATTGAATCCATTGATTCCAAAATCTCATAAGCCTACCGGGGTTTTCCCCGATGTCTTCCAAAAACAGTATCTTTCCCGACAAGCTAAGAGGAAAAAATGGTGTTCCAATCAAAGATGTTAAAACGGAAAAACAGCCCCCAAAGAGCTCCCCGGAAACATTGGAATGAGCATGCTTGAGCGATTTCACCTCAAATTGAAATTCGGTCTTTTGCCCTTTAAGGACATCTAAAAGTAAGGTCACGTCAGGCCCCCACTCCCAGAGTGACGACCCGGGCATAGGGCCATGAATGCCTCGCCAGCCCAAACGAGTATAGACCGCGGAAAGCAGCGCAGAGATATCGGAAAATCCTACAATTGTCTTCTCAGGTAAGACTTTAAGAGACTCCCAATCCACAAGTTCCAGGAGGTCGCTGGATCCATATCCTCCGCGAGCTGCGAGCAAAACATCAGGCGAAGCACTCTTAAGGGCGGAGTTAAGTTCTCTGGCTCGATCGGAAATAGATCCAGATGTGTAAGACCAACTTGCCTCTTCGGGGGTTTCATCATAAAAGACTGAAAAGCCAGCTTCTCTTAGCCGCTCGAGTCGGGCTAAAAAATCAGGCACTTTTTCGCGACCAGCAGGTTTTATTACCCGAATTGTTCGGCTCAAGGTAAAATCTCCCTATTACAACAATACGAATCATTATAGCAGGGTTAGGATGTACAGAACAGATTGCCGCCACTTCAACGGTTACAAACCATGCCAGTTTAAAAGATCCTGCACCAACTGCCCTTATTTTGATCAGGTTCGGACGCGTGTCGTCATTGTGAGTCTCGAAGCCATGGGGGCCGTGTTAAGATCGACGGTTTTGCTTAAGCCCATAAAAGAGAAGTATCCGGGAGTTCATATCACTTGGATCACTCTTCCTATGTGTTCTCCGCTTCTACAAAATAACCCTGACATCGACCGTATCATGGTTCTGAGTCCCAAAAATCATGCGGCGATTCAGTTTCTAGAGTTTGATGTCTTGTTTAGTGTGGATAAGTCCATAGAGGCGGGTGCACTCTCAGCTAGCATAAGAGCAGAAAAAAAATACGGCTTTGGATTGGACACATTCGGAAATATTGTTCCTTTTTCCCCTCACGCTCAGTATCAATATGATGTTGGTTTAAATGATGAGCTCAAGTTTAAAATCAATCAAATGACCGAAAATGAACAGATTACGAGGTCGATGGGGCTCCCATTTAAGCGAGATGAATATATTCTTGACCTTACAAGAGAAGAAAAAATTCTAGTCGGGGAAAGAAGAGCTGCCATTCTTCAGGGTAAATCGGGCATTATTGGCTATAACACGGGTTGTTCGCTCCTATTTCCTTACAAAAAATTTACCGTGGAAAGAGGAGTTCAAGTCATTAGTGAGTGGCGAAATCGCTTTCCCGACTATGCCGTCGCACTTTTGGGTGGGCCAGAAGACACTTCGCGTCAAGAGTCCATGAAAAGCTTTTTTTTAGATGACCCCATGGTCGTAAATACGCCAACTGAAGATGGACTTCGAAGCGGCATACTTTGGATGGATACTGCCGATGTTGTCCTTTCGGGATGTTCACTTGGGATGCATATAGCCATTGGTCTGAAAAAGAAGGTGGTAGCTTGGTTTGGGGTGAGCTGCATCCAAGAAGTAGATCTCTATGATAGGGGAGTGAAGATACAATCCGACGTAACGTGCTCTCCCTGTTGGAAGAAGAGCTGTACCAATGAGCCTAAGTGTTTTGATAAAGTAGAACCAACACTGATCGGCGATGCAGTTCAAAGTTTGCTTGAATCCAGGTAGACTATAAAGGGAGTCAAAACACAGTCTAAGGGAGAAAAAAATGGCGACACCTGTTCTTGTTATCTATGGTGGGCAATCCTCTGAGCATGAAATTTCATGTCGCAGTGCAAACTTTATTATCAAAACCCTTATGAATCGAGTGGATGTTTGCTTAGGTGTGATGGGCATCGACCGTGAGGGAGCTTGGCACCCCCAAGAGCCGAAGAAACTATTGTCTCTTTCTCAAGAATCATTGCCTATTTTGAAGGACTTGCGTCTTCCTGAAGAGGACCCTGCTAAACCCTGGAATCCAGCCGCAAGAATCGTTTCCTACATGGAAAAGCTCACTAGCAAATCTTTGAATACTAAAGATATCTGCGTTTTTATGGTCACCCATGGGACCAACGGTGAGGATGGCAATCTTCAAGGTTTTCTTGAGTTGACAGGTTTTTCTTATATCGGTCCAGATACTTTAGGCTCTGCGATTGGGATGGATAAAGAAATTGCAAAAATACTAATCGAGAGAGCTGGACTCAATGTGGCACCTTTCTTTGCTGTCAGGCGCGAAAAATGGTCGAGTCTTGGCAAAGATTCCATTCTCAAAGCCGCATTGGACTTGGGCTTTCCTCTTTATGTGAAGCCGGCATCATTGGGAAGTTCCGTTGGCATTTCAAAAGTCACTCATCAACAAGAACTTGAAAGGGCTATTGCTCTTGCATTTGAGTTTGATGAAAAGATATTAATCGAAACGGGCCTCGACATTCGTGAGATAGAGTTGGCTGCCCTAGGTACCTACATTCCGGAGGTTTCTAGACCAGGGGAAATCAATGCTACAGCCGAATTCTATACCTTTGAAGCGAAATACTTATCAGCAACTGGAGCTACGATTCAGGTGCCAGCAGCCATAGACGCTAAAAGTGAAGCCTATGTCCGTGAACTGACCGTCAAAGCCTTCGAGGCACTTCAACTTTACGGCATTGCTAGAATTGATTGGTTCCTGGAAAAGAAGACGGGAAAATTCTATTTTAACGAGGTCAATACACTTCCTGGTTTCACTTCCATTTCTCAGTATCCCAAGCTCTGGGAGGCTTCCGGTCTAGATTCCTCCACTTTGCTTCGGCAAATGATCGATTTTGGCTTAAAACGCCGGGAGCTTAGAAACAGCCTCAATCGAAAACAAAAATAGTACATAATGGCTAGGTAAAGCGTTCTGATAGCTCAAATAGCTTCTGGACCTTAAGTCCTAGTTAAGAGTCTAGTAAAGTAGGACCGGGTCACTGATGAAGTGACTCTTCAAACCTAAAACCAAACCCTACCAGACTTCTTCAAGTGTATGAAATTAAATATATAATCAAGATTCAGTGCCCAGCTACGCCTTCAAAATCGGGGTGCTCTTTAGCTCTCCCACCTCTCTCCCACAGTCAAGCCGAGCCAAGGGTAACCTTAGAATTGATGCTTTGGGTGCACCTTTTTGATACCCAAATTTGTGGGTGTTGATCATTCTGGCAGCACCAGATATCAACTGTTCGGAGGTAGATAGGTCTGCCTGGGTCAAGAAGGAGAATAAATGTCAAAGTCAATCGATTACCGCGAAATGTTACGACTGGAATTCAATTTAAGGCGCATTCGAAACCCTAAGTATTCGCTACGAGCCTTTGCTCGCGACTGCAAGATTTCGGCATCGAGATTTAGTGAAGTTTTTAACGAACATAATCATCTATCTATCAGCTCTGGCCAAAGGATAGTTCAGTACCTTGGGCTATCTGCTCAAATGACACAAAATTTCTTGGATTCCATAATCAAGGAATCTCGAAAATCTGACGGACGTAAAGGTGCACAAAAGGTCAATTCAAGCGTCGCTCCCATTGACAATAAGTTAAAGATACCCACGCAAGATGAACCATCAGGCTCCTTGAACTGACTCAGAGGTTGGATTCTAAAGTTCTCAAGTGCGGTAGAGACATCAGCCATTTACCTTCTCATCATTCTTCTGATCTTCAAATTAAAAGGTTTCAAAATATAAACCTCCTAATGCCGAAATACTAATTTCAAGTCATTCCATGATTTCTTGGCGTCCATCTCTCCCTGCCGCCTGGACTTTTAAAATAGTCGTTTCAACTTGAAAGGTGGCTAATTCGGGCTAGATCGATAAAGTAGTTTTCTAAGACGATTTTCTCGGCCCGCCAAAGTTGCATCCACTCAAGCTTCAAAGAGAAAACTAGAGAAATCCAACAGTAGCGTTGAGAAAGTATGGAACAGCCTCAAAACAGTCAACATCAGCTCCTACTTTAGAAGATTGAGTTCTCCAAAATTAGTAGCCTCAGTATGAAATTTGATCATGAATGGCGCCGAGATCGATATTGCCATGGCAATGCCGTTTACACATAGGGGAAATTTAACTTCATGAAGGCTTGTTAGAGGTATCATCCATAAGAGATTTCGCAGCTTCAAGTCCTGATCTTAGTCCGTCTTCATGAAAGCCATAGCCAAAGTAGCTGCCACAAAATGCGGTTATGCCAGTGTTTAAGTGCGGCAATAAAGGTTGTGTAGAAACAGATTCTGCGCTGAACACTGGATGGCGATAAGTGAATTTCGCTCGAACTAATCTTGGATCGATGGTTTGGTCGCCTAAACTTAAGATCACAGGGGTTCTGACAGGGAGTTTTTGAAGGCGGTTTAAATAATAGGAAATGCGATAACCATCCATTGAGCCATTCATATTCCAGCTGCCCCAATACTTGGGGTCTTTATGTAATACATTTGAGTCGTGATGTAGTGTTACAGCTTGACTACGATACTTCCAAGCTCCTAGAAGTCTCTCTTCAAGAAGGCTTGGCATTTCTAACAATGAAAGGGCTGTGTCTGCATGGGTTGCAAGGATAACCCGATCAAATCGTCCTAAATCTTCCTGAAAGCCATGCAATACAGCATCCATCGAGCTGCGAACTATTTTTTTAATAGGAGTTCCTAATCGTACCTTTCCTCTAAATTGGCGCTTAAACTCATCAATATAAACTCGACTTGAACCTAAAAAGGTTTGCCAAAGCCTATCGCTTGATCCTTCAAGAAGTGAATGATTGCCAAAATAGCGAATGACGTTGGCCGCGGGATGATGCTCTACGTCTTCAACTGGTAATGACCAAATAGCAGTCATTAAAGGAAGCGCGAAATGCTCTCTAAATGTAATGCTGTAATTTTTGAGATACATGCCAATGGAAAGACCTTCTATGCGTTCGAGATCCTTATAATCTTTCGCGGCATTCTTTCGAAATCTCCACAAATCGAAAAAGAGGCGTATAAATTGAGGTTTTGTGAACTGTCTGAAAGAGGTTCGGATGGTTTGATTTGGCAGTCCGAGGGAATAGCTTATTTTCTTCGAATCGAAACAGCTGGACATTTCCGCCGACGTTATCAGGCCTGAGAGACCAAGCTC
Source organism: Pseudomonadota bacterium (assembly GCA_037142195.1). Lineage (GTDB taxonomy): Bacteria > Bdellovibrionota_B > Oligoflexia > Oligoflexales > CAIMVM01 > CAIMVM01. Next base: position 68,761 of record JBAXBA010000001.1, on the reverse strand, counting down.
TTCTACAAACGAGGAAAATAGTGGGTAAGTCCGACTATTGAATATGAGAAAAGCCGTGTCTACGTTGATCTCGTTGCCATCGACCAAAATGGTCTCAGCATGGGCATGTCCTCCTAGGGAATCCGAGGCTTCAAATAGAGTTACAGAGTATCTTTCGGAAAGCTTATGGGCAGCAGCTATTCCTGAAATTCCCCCGCCAACGATCGCGATTCTTAGCTGATTCGACATTTGGGCTGGCCTCGCCCGATGGGTGTTAAGGTTAGATGAAAAAGCTGCCAACGTCGTGCGCGAAAACCGCCCGCAAACGACAACAGATAAAATTCCCACATCCGTTTGAATTCTTCACTGTAGTGATTCTTTAAAGTGTGCCAATTTCTTTGAAAGCGCTGATTCCATTCGAGTAAAGTATGCACATAGTCGGGCCCAAAATTGTGCAGGTCCTCGAGTACAAACTTTTTCTCTATGGCTCTGCCCAATTGAGACACGGAGGGCAAGTGTCCATTTGGAAAGATATATCTATCAACCCAAGGATCAGCAACAACCGTGGAGTGATTGTGACCGACCGTGTGAATCAACGCTATGCCGTCTTCAGAAAGGGCTGAATGAGCTACAGACATGAATGAAGAGAGATTTTTGTGACCTACAGCTTCAAGCATTCCTACGGAAACGACACGATCAAATTTACCTTTGATGTTTCGATAATCATCAAGCACAAATTCTACTGGCAAACCTTTACAAGAATCTCTTCCATAGGACGTTTGCTTTTCCGAAAGCGAATAGCCTATGCAACTGACGCCCCGTGTCTCTGCGGCATATTTCATAAAAGAACCAAATCCACAGCCAATATCCAAAACTCGCATGCCAGGCTCTAGCCCCAGCTTGTTACAAATGAGCTCTAGTTTATTCACCTGTGCTTGCTCAAGTGTTGATGCATTGTTCCAATAGGCACAGGTATAGACCATTCTTTCATCGAGCATTTTGCAGAAGAGATCATTGTCGAGATCATAATGCATCTGACAAACCTGCGCTGCTCTTTGTCGGGATTGCATATTTAAAATTCTACTAAATGTTTCCCGAAAAATAATTGCCGGATAAGGTTTTCGGATACTGACTTCAGAGCGAAAAAGCTTTTCAATAAATAGGTCAAGACTCCTGGCCGACCAATCCCCCCTCATGTAGGACTCGCCCAGTCCTAGGCTTTGCCTCAAAAGCACATCGGAGTAGAACCGATGGTTGTGAACCTGAATATCCCAATCTTCATTCCCATTGACAGAAATACCGGCCTCGTTGAGAAGCTTTTCAACGACCTTCTGCGCATAAGAGCGAGACCTTGGGCGTGCAAGTTCATGATTGAAAGCTTCTTCTCTTGGAACAGATCCCGTGTGAAATTTAGTCACCTAGAAACCCTTTTGGCAATTTATCGTCGCTGTGCTACTTTTGGATCCATTAAAGCGTAATACAGAGGCGGAATTAATGCAATAATGGTCATTGCCGGGAGTCCTACGGGAATGTAGTGGTCTTCGTGAGCGATGCGAAGTTCGTGAAATTGAGCAGTCTGATTAGTGTGATGGTGAGAATGCTTGCCTGCATTAAATACAAACCAATTGGTAGACTTATTAGGAGACTCCCAAGAGTGCTTACTAGATACTTTTTCAGGACGTCCCCAAGTATCCTTCTTTCTTGTTAGGCCATAGTGAGACATGTAGTTGATGGCTTCAATTTGAGACCATGCTACGAGAGAAATCAGCAAGTGGGCTAAAAGGGCTTGAAAATTCAGCAAAAAGATGACCGCAACTACCATCAGTAGCTGGCTTCCTGTGTACAATAGTGCTCGGTTATGATAGCTTAAAAAAGACTTTTTCCTTCTTCGTAATCTTTCTTTTTCCAATTCCCAAGCTCCCAAATAGCCGTGGACAACAGCTCGATACCAGAAATGATAGTATGATTCTCCACTTCGAGCCGTACTCCAGTCACTCTCCAGGCCGACATTTCGATGGTGCCCGTAGATGTGGGAAATGCGAAAATGGGCATAATATATGGCTCCGTATATGATCGTTCCCACTAGCCTTTCAAAATTATTTTTGCTGTGCATGAATTCGTGCCCTGCAAAACCTCCGACGGATCCTGCTTGAATTCCTAACGATAGAATACCGCCAATCCAAACAATTCCAAACGGTGTTTTCGAAAATAGCGCAAGAGCTAAGCCCAATGACATCAAGTGCAATAAGGAGAATATCTTTAGACCATATAGATCCAAAAAGGACAGTATTTTTTTCTCACTTTCTTCATGTTCTTCATGAAAAGTAGTGTCCACTCCGAGCCCTGTAGAAGCAAGAAAAACTTCAACAATGAGATAGAAACCGAAAACCGCAAAAAGACCAGAAAAGCTCCACAGCCCCCCGGTGTATAATCCTGCAACCGTAATCAGCGGAAGAAAAACGGATGAAAGACGCATCCCTTCTTTGATGACTTTTTCAAATTTACGCATTTTTATTCTCCCGATTGGACGCTAGAGAGTTTTTTTCATTCAACTTTTTTAGCAAAAGGTTAAATGAAGGCAGGAGCCCGTTTGCATGGTAGGGAAGTCGGAGTCTTTGCGCTAGCTGCTCAACACTAATAGACGCCTTATGAAGATGACGGCTCGGCATGTTTGGAAAGAGATGATGTTCTACATGGCAATTTAGCCCACCCATCAGCCAGCCCAGAAAACGGCTCTGAGGTTGAATGTTTTGAGTAGACATAAAAACACGGCTTAGCCAAGGCTTCTCTGTCTGCCATATTGGCATATGAAAATGATTCAAACTTGCTGATAGTCCAAGAACAAAACCCGTCACTAGAGGAGGGATTATAAGCAGAAGCAACTTCTCTTTGAAAAGAACTACAAAAAGGGCCCAGCGCAATGCGATTATCAAAAGTCGCAGCCAACTTTTGCGCTTCATGAGGATCCAAGTGCATTGAACAGTCAAAATTGGCCAGGTAAATGGCAATATAACTCCGAGCCAAAGAACCGGCCGTAACATGGCAATGAGCTTCGATTCATATTTTCTCTGGGCAGGGTGCCAAGTGACTGGCCCGGTATCGAGAGCGGGATCCTGCTTTAAGAGGTTAGTCTTTCTATGGTGCCGACGATGAATGTCAAAGTGATATTCTAGCTGAGGCATTCCTAAAAAAATTATGCCCATCGACTCTGCAGCGAACTGAGCTATCTTTTGAGTTTTGAAATAGGCCTCATGACCTGCATCATGAATCCACCAAACGACATGTATGCAAACTATCGTATCGAGCATTACGGACAATGCAGTGTATTGCCTATAATAAAAGAAGCAGAGCAGGTGTAGTGCCAGACAGATTAAGATTTCACTACAAACCCAAACTCTCGATACATGAAAAAGGCCATCTTCTTCAAATTTCTGACGAAGGGCATTTAATTGCAATAGCCCCTCATGATTTCTAGGGTCCTCTTTCAAGGAATGAATTTGCATTAGGGTCAAACCATCATTCGTATTCTTCAAATGCGTTTCGTTCGACATATCTGTTCACCCCAATTCAAAAACCTGAACTCGGAATATGCGAATGCAAGACTCGAACCAAGCCTTATAGGTTACGTAACCACCAGCGATTAATGGGGAAATTAGATATTTACAAAGTTGCGGCCTGTCGAACATTTATACAAAACTGCTCGGTAAATTATAAAAAGAAAACAGACTTGCTTGGTCCCAATTGGGAGTAGTAAATTCGGCCTACAAAAGGTAGGGGCAGAAAAAGTAAGTCGAAATCTTATGGGAATTTCACGAGATTGAGCCAGTCGATTTCACGTAGTTTGAGCCACCGGCCGACCGAACGCGGTGTTGTGTTTTCACACTAGCTCCCTATTTGTCAAGCTTGATCCTGCTGTCTTGTGTTTTTGCCCATATCTTGCCCTTGCCATTTGAAGTCTTATGGATTGGGAGACAAGTCGATCAGGGACGACTATCAAATTATTCTTCTGAACTTCCCATTTTTCAACCTCTGCCGGCCCGTTTCTGCTCAAAAATGGGATTCTTAGCGTGCTAATCAAGGAGAGGAGCCAGCCAGTAGCATATTATGAGTCCGGTACCAAAATTCGCGGGCTATTTACCAAAATAAGAGGGATCTATGGATTTAAGGGAAGATCCCTCAAAGCCATTTCCAGGGTTTCATAGACCTTTTTGGCCCCTGCGGAAATCAGTTCTTCCTTGGAATGTATAGTGGTTAACCCTATGCAATAGAGGCCGGCGTCTTTTGCTGCTCTGAGGCCGTGCCTAGAATCCTCAAAAACGATGACATCACTTTGTTGGGCTAAGGGAACTTCCAGAAGCTCGACGGTTTTAAGGTAGGGCTCAGGATGGGGCTTGGGTCGAGCTACCATGTCTACGGTTATGTGCAGAGGAATGGGGATTTTGTGGTTTCCCAGCACCCTTTCAATAAAGGCTTTGTTCGCATTGGTGCAAATTCCGTGAGGCACTTTAGATTTTTGCAGCTGAGAAAGAAAGTCCTTGGCACCTGGAAGGAGTTCAATAGTATCCACCAACTCAAGGACTAGCGAGCGCTTTTTAGCCAAAAAAAGCTCCCATTGGTCTGCCATTTGAGCTTCTAAGGCCAGTTTTCGTGCAATCTTGATCGAATCCAGACCGGCAATTCTTTGGATCTGCATAAGTTCTCGGCCGAAAATCTCTTGATGAGCTCGGGACCAGGCGGACATATGCATGCTCATGCTATCAGCAATGACCCCGTCAAAGTCGAAAATATAGGCAGGTGCATGAAACATTACTAAGTCCGTTCTCACAATAGAATTGCTCTGCTACAATGTCACGATGCCCTGCCTAAGCACAAGGAAAGTTATGAAAATTTTAAAAGAGCCGCCCTTTCATTTGCCATTACCTTTAAGTGGAGAGCTTCGGAAAGCTGTATATCTCTCGTTTATGTTCTTAGTGCTCCTACTGTCAGGTAGTATTATTCTCGACCAAGCCACGAAGTTGGCCTCTGAGTCGAAACTCATGGTCTATTCATCTGAAGATAACCATCGAGAATATCAAGGTTCCTTTCACCCCGTCTTTATTTTGGGTACAAACGACGGCAAGACAAACTTTCTATCTTTAAATTTTTCTTATGTGAGAAATCCAGGAGCGGCATGGGGTTCTTTTGCTAATATTGATGATAAGATTCGCGAGCCCCTATTTCATTTGATTACGGTTTTCGCCGTAGGGATGATATTTTTGTACATGTTACAAACTCCTTTTCGTCACAGACTTGCGCAATTCGGATTAACTCTTATCTTGTCAGGAGCGATCGGAAACTTCATCGATCGCCTCAGACTTGGATATGTCATTGATTGGATCGACTTCAGATGGAATATCTTCGGCTGGTATTATGCATTCCCCAATTTTAATGTGGCAGATAGTGCCATAACAGTGGGAGCTTCATTTTGGCTGTTTGATTCGCTTATTTTAGAGCGAAGGAGACAAAAGAGGCTCTCTTAAAGGAGAACCCTATGCCGCAACGATTTTTAAAAAATTCGACGATGAAAGTCGCAGAAATTCTCCAAAAGACGATTTCTGAACTTGCCAACCTTAGAAAGGGTTTGGTGACCAGTGAATTCATCCTTCTCACGCTCATGGAGCAAAAAGACTCTATAGCGATTAAGATTATGAGTGAACTTGGACTCGATATTGAAGCAAAGAGGAGAGCCATAACCGAGGCTCTTCTTGATCATCTTAACACGATCCCCCCGATCCAACTTAGAGACGCCTCCGGGTCCATCAGACTGTCTAAAGACGTTTCAAATCTCTTTGAAGCTGCTGAAAAAGAACGGGCTAAGTTTTCTGATGGCTATATTTCCACGGGGACTCTTTTTTTAGCGTTCTTTGATAAAGGGGTTCCTGGCACCTCGCTTCTGCTTCAACAGATTGGTATGGATTACGAAAAATCCAAAGAAGCTCTTAAAACCATTAGAGGCAATCAAAAAATAAATCAAAAGGATTCGGAAAGTCGGCAGTCGACCTTAGATGAATATACAACCGATATTACCTTTTTAGCGCGACGGGGTGCCCTTGATCCCGTATTAGGAAGAGATGAAGAAATTGCGCGCGTGATTGAAATATTGTCTCGTCGCAAAAAGAATAACCCCATTTTAGTGGGGGAGCCTGGTGTAGGTAAAACCGTTATCGTAGAAGGTTTAGCCCAAAAAATAATTTCAGCGGATGTGCCTGAGTTTCTGCTAAATAAACGTATATTATCCCTGGAAATGGGTTCTCTCATAGCTGGCGCTAAAATGCAGGGTGAGTTTGAAGAAAGACTCAAAGGCATCAGAGATGAGGTCGTCGCCTCAGCAGGCAGTGTCATTTTATTTATCGACGAAATTCATACAGTTGTTGGGGCAGGCCGCTCAGGGGGCGGGCTCGATGCTTCTAATATGCTAAAGCCTGCCTTGGCGCGAGGGCTGTTGCAATGCATTGGAGCTACTACAAATAAAGAATTTAAAAAATACATTGAATCCGATAAGGCCCTAGAACGAAGGTTTCAGAAAGTAAAAGTCAGGGAGCCCTCCGTTTTGGAGACCATAGATATTTTAAAAGGCATCAGACCCAAGTATGAATCTCACCATCAAATAGAATTCAGCGATGAGGCCTTGGAAGCAGCGGCGCAGCTTTCCCATCGCTATATACTTTCAAGACAGCTTCCGGATAAAGCCATTGACCTGATCGACGAAGCGGGATCTGCCAAACGAATCAAGGTGATCTATACCCCGCCGGAAATGCGGGCAGCAGAAACCGAGAGACAAAAACTTGAAGAGCAGAAACTCGCCGCATTTAACGAGCAAGACTTTGAAAAAATGGCGAGCTTTCAAATGAAGATCGCTCTTTTAGAAGCAACCATCCAAGAGCTCCGTCTTAAGTCCAATTCCACGCTGGCGAAAGGCGCGAGAATCGTTAATGCCGAAGATATCGCCCATGTGGTAAGTCAGCAAACGGGAATTCCCGTTAAGAAAATGATCGCTGAAGAGCGCGAAAAATTAAAGAATTTGGAAGTTGCAATTGGAGGCCGGGTGATTGGTCAAGATCATGCTGTTCATTCCGCCGCTAATGCCATTCGCCGCAATCGATCAGGGTTGAGGAGGCGACACGCCCCCATCGCCTCATTTTTGTTTCTTGGGCCAACTGGTGTAGGAAAAACCGAGCTTGCCAAAGCATTAGCTGAACAGGTGCTTGACGATGAAACAAAGATTATAAGACTTGATATGTCTGAGTTTATGGAACGTCATGATGTTGCTAAGCTCATCGGATCTCCGCCGGGATATGTCGGTTATGGCGAGGGCGGACAACTCACAGAAAAGATAAAAAATAATCCTTACTCCGTGGTCCTTTTGGATGAATTTGAAAAAGCACATCCTGATGTCTTTAATGTCTTGCTTCAAATTTTAGATGATGGCCGCTTGACTGATGGAGAAGGTGAGACGGTAAGTTTTGAAAATTGCATTATTGTAGGCACCTCCAATATTGGCTCCAATATATTAATGGACAAAAAGAAGCCCGTTGGACTTTCCGTAAGTGATGAAGAAAGTTTTTCCGTAAAGGATCTAGATGCAGTAATGGGGGAAGTTAAGAAGCACTTGCGCCCAGAACTAATCAATCGATTTGACGAGATCATTGTCTTTCATCGGTTGGATCAGCCTGAGTTTTCGAAGATCCTTGATATCCAAATTAAAGACTTACAAAAGAAGGTTTCCGAGTTGGGATTTACACTAGATGTAACAGAGCGAGCCAAGGCTGCTATTTTGGCGTCTATAGACTCCAATCAATACGGAGCAAGACCACTTCGAAGAAAAATCGAAGGCACCGTAGAAAATGAGATCGCTAGTTTTATAATTGCCAATGATAAAGGCTTGTTATCTAGACTTTTGGTAGACGCTGTAGATGGGGTCATAAAAGTAACAAGTATTTAGAGTGTTTTCATGCAGCATTAAAAAGTTACCCTTTTATGGCGGGCGCGCAAGAATTACCTACGCATATTCTCATAGGAGATTCGACGTAAGAGGCTGATTTTTTGTCATTTTATAGCGATAGGTTGAGTGGCCTAAATTTTCCTACCAAATTTCCAGCTTCAGGTTTTAGAATTCTAGAAGGCTCAAGCTAAATGATGGGAGAAGTCACATGGCTCAACAATGGATGTCTATTATTGAATATGCCAGACAATTCAGCGTTTCTGATATGACGGTTCGTCGTCGGATAAAAAATGGGAAATTATACGCAACCCTTAGAGAAGGGAAGTATTTTATACCTGTCGATGCAGATCACAGACCCCATCCCGAAGGGGAAAGCGATTTTCTACCAAGTAAAAAAGAAAATCGTTTGTATCAAGGGGCGCCTCTTATTAAGAATTCCGTTAGGCAAAACTCCCATTTAGATTTTGATTTTAAACATGAGACCCTTCCTAAGGTCCATTTTGAATCACATGAGAATGGCCGCTCAACCCTGGCAGAAAGCTTCCCGATGCCAAGCTTCAAAGGAAAATTCCCTATTGAGGCCGAGCAAAAAACAATTGGAAATCAATCGATTGCAGAGGTGCTTGAATTTGCCAATAAAACCATTGCAATGGCAGAGGAAAAATACAAGGCGAAAGAACTCGAGTGGAACGCGCGGCTGAAGGCTCAAGAGTTTGAGGTGTCTACGAGAGATATTCGGATAAATATGCTGAAGCAACAAATTGAAGATTTGCAGCTTTTAGTCAAGGTCATTGAAAGCCCGAATTAAGCTGGTATGAATAAGACTTAAAAAATTCATCGTTAGCTAGACTATTGGGACTTGCTATAACTCGAGAATGCTCGAGTCTCCGTAACTAAATAGCTGAAACTCTTTCTCAATAGCCCATCGGTAAGTCCGATGAGCCTCTTCGTAGCCCAATAAGGCGCAGATAAGCATAAATAATGTGGACTCCGGCTGGTGGAAATTTGTCACCAATGTGTTTATCACTCGTGGAACATACCGTTCATCTTTTGTTTTTGGCCGGATAAACAAATCTGTGGATTGCCACTGATCACAAAATGAAAGTCCTGAAACAAGACTGTCGCCCGCCATTCTGGCTAACGATTCAAGGGTACGAAATGATGTTGTTCCAACCGCAACGATGGATCCTCCCTTGTCTTTGTGAGCGAGAACTTCATTCCAGGTCTGAGAAGAAACAAAAAAACGTTCAGTGTGCATGAAGTGCTCAGAAATATCTTCTGATTTTACCGGAAGAAAGGTCCCCGCACCCACATGAAGGGTAAGCTCCAAATGCCTAATGCCCTTTTCTTTGAGGCGCTGAAATACTTCTTCCGTAAAGTGCAGTCCTGCAGTAGGGGCAGCCACACTTCCTTGCTCTTTGGCATAGACTGTTTGGTAGCGCTGGCGATCAGCTTCATTTGGTGCTGGAGTCGACTTAGGGCGCTTGATATAAGGTGGCAATGGAATCGTTCCCCACAAAGAACACCAAGTCAGAAGATCTTCTGGGGAGCGATCAAATATCATCTTTATGGCTGGGCCGGAGGGTAACTCTAGAATCAACCCGACTGTAGCCGAAAGTCCCTCTGGAAATTTAAAAACCTGACCCACCTTAAATTTGCGAAATGGCTTTACTAAGCAGTCTACTTCCGACCCATCTAAATGGGGCAGGGGAAGGGTGAGTAAGAAAATTTCCACGGTCCCACCACTTGCGGTTTTGCAAAATAGCCGGCTAGGAAAAACCCGTGTATTATTAGTTATGATTAAACTATTGGGTGCAAGAATATTCGAAATGTCGTCAAATCGCTTTTCTTCCATTTTTCCATTTCGACTTCGTACTAGAAGCCTAGATTTGTCTCGTCGATCTGAAGCATGCTGCGCAATGAGCTCAGACGGGTATTCAAAAGAAAAGTCACTTTTTTTAAGTATCAAAATTGCCTCACAACCTATTTGCGCCTTGTTTAATGGAGGCAGCAAAATAAATCTATACGCAAGTAGAATTAATCTAATAAACGCAATTATATTAATAAGTTGCTCTGGAATTAGTAAGGCATTCTGCCCCCTTGAGGTGGGCTTAGGAGGGTCTGGGGCGGAGGGCTATAGCAGGGAATCTCTAAGACTTTTTGAGTTCCAACAGACCAAGTGGCAGGAAGTCCCTCAACAAATTGACCCCACAGACGGCGAAGGGGGCTTAATTTTAACTTCTAAGGACTATTTGAAAGACCCCATTAGCTTTGATGATCGGATGCGGTTTTTTATGACGGATCCTGGTACTTCGACTCAACCAGTCACACCCCCTTGTAAATATAAATGGGGTCGCGAAATACTGGGAAGTTCAGGCACAGCTTGGATTTTCGCATGTGAAGAAGCTCACACCATGCAATCCCCAATTTTTTATGACCCCTTAAAGGGAATCATCAGTTCAAAATTCTACAAATACTCGTTCAATCCTGAAAATCATATTTTGTTTCAAAACATTGAATTACTTCAAGACAACAAATGGATCTCTGTAGCTCATGACTCCAACATTAATTTCCATTTAGACATCAAGAACTTTTTCAATTTAAACTTTGGCCCAAGCGCCATTACAAGCAAACTTGAAGATTTCAGGCTCGGCCCTTTAGGTTTAGTAGGAAAGGTTTCTTTCTACTTAAACCTCCTTTTCTTCAAAATAAAACTATCTCTCATTACGGACGTGTATTTCTACGAGAGACAGGTAAATGTACCCATGATCATGTATGCGCCAAGAGACCTGTCAAAGAATTTGAATCAGAAAAGCGGTATCTACTATTCCTGGAAAAGCAGACTTCCTTTTTCTAGAAAAAATATTTCAGAAGTTTCTAAAGAAAGCCTCAATCCTCAATCTATTGATGCTAAAAAATGCGGTCTAGGCTATTGCAATTATCAAGTATCAACATCTGACCTGCTTACCATGCAGTTGAAAATTCCCATGACATTGGCCCAAAAGAACTTTCTTCCGCTTTGGGCTACGGCAAGTGATGAAAATCACAAACTTGTCCCAGCAGTAGAGGCAGGCACGGACACACAAGGACTCTACTTCGAAGTCTCATCTTTGCCAAAAGGCGAACACAAATGGGATTTTTGGATGAGATTGCAGTCTAATCAAGAAGAGTCATGTCCCGAAAAAGCAAGATGGGGTCGCGAATGGAAAAAGACAAATTTGGAATCAAAAAACCAGGTGAAGCAAAACTGGAATCAGGATTAATCCCTAACTAAGGGGAAGCCAATCTTGGTAATCAAAGATGGCAAGTGAAAATAAATAGAACCAAAAAAATATGTAAAAGTAAACAGACGAGCCACAAACGGACCCGCATAGGCGACAAAAGAAAATTATTAGACGGTTATGAGGGCTCGGTTGCACCTGAAGATCTGACAAAAGCAGTCTCATCTGTAAGTCTTACAAACGCGCCTATCTCGGCTAGGAAGACAAAATCAGAAAGTCTATTCATATCATGACCTATGACATTCCTAAAAATGGATTCTGATTTGATGTCTTCGATCAACCTAAACTGAGAACTGGAGAGCTCTGAAATCATCGGCTGAAAATTCTTGCGAGTTATCGCTAAAAAAGTAGGCGAAGCCAGGGGAATAGATGGCGGGAGAGAATTTGCCACTTCCTGTGCCAAGCGTTTCAAACTCCATCCTTGTGATGTAAAACGGGAGGAAGGAGCAAGGCCGACCCTTAATTCCTCAAGTTCATGTGGCCGCAAATTCTTAAGTAATTCAGGTACCAAGATTTGAGAATCTGGCGCCAAAAAAGTTTCCATTTGGAATTGATCCAATTCTGCGATCTGGGCCATAAGAGCCTGAGGGACTCCGAAATCAAAATCGAGTTGAAAATCCCTTAGCGTCCTGGCAAGTTCATCACCGATGAAATTTAAAGACCAATGCTTTGACTTTCGGTGAGTCAAATAATGATTCACAATCGCTCTAAATCCATCATCTTCTGCGATATAAAAAAGAATTTTGAAAGTATCTTTTAAGGCGCTTTCAATGCGTTCAAAATAGGCATATTTATAGGTATTCATCCCCAACGTGCTGGATGTAGTCAAATCACACAGGAAATTTGCATCTAAGACTTTAGAATCAATATCCTGGCCTAAAAAAATTTCATCGGTCAAAATTTCCAGATTGGTCGGGCTGCTGTCCACATCGGCTAAATATAAGGAAATGCCAGAAGATGACTTCGTACTTAGACTTCTGTGCTTCGATGGCTTTGACACCACATCTCTCGCAAATCTAAGTTCCTCTAAAAGTTCGGCTAAGGGTGGAATATTATCGTCTCTTTCTAGAAGGACTGGTACGTCCGGCCATTTGTCCTTGGCAATTTCCAACAAATCCCACACTTCATCGCTTACGGGCTCATCGTGGGTATCTATTCGAATGCCTTCTGAAATTTTATGCCCAGCAATGTGAAATTGCCGTACTTCAGGTCCGAGCTCGAGCAAATATTCCACGGGATCAAGGCCCAAATTTTTTTGATTTACGACCAAATTATTCAAATCCAACAAAATTCCACAACCACTTCGTTTACAAAGTTCCTTTAGAAAACCTACTTCAGATAGATTCGAACCTTGCCAAGCCAAGTAGGCACTAGGATTTTCTAGCAAAATAGATCGTCCTAGGAAGTCTTGGACTTGGCGAACTCGCGATACCAGATGCTCTAAGGACTTAGTGGTATAAGCAATAGGAAGAAGATCATAGATCGGCTTGCCGGCCGAATTCTTTGTAAAACAAAGATGATCACTTATAACAAACGGTTGAAGCCAATCACTTAGCTTTTTCAACTCCCTAAGGTAGTGCATGTCGAGCATATCTTCACTTCCGATAGACAGGCTCACCCCATGCATAGCTACTGGGTACAAATCTCTAACTTGATCCAATCTTCTCCTGGCATTACCACCCACGGCCATGAAATTCTCAGATATAATTTCTACAAAATCCAATTCGGGTTTGGATTCAATAATGTCTTTATAATGAGTAGGTCTAAAGCCTAGGCCTAATCCAGTCATGTAAACCTCCAACGAACCACAATTAGATAAAAACAAAAAATAACTAGGAATCAAATAACAAAAAACTCCCAGAATTACACTGAGAGCTTCTATCATGAGCGAAAAAAATCGACTATTTCTTCTTTTTGGGAGCTGCATGTGCAGCGTCTTTAGGAAGTGCGTGAGCTGCGTCTTTAGGAGCAGCTGCTTCACCGTCCATTTTTGGCTCTGAAGCAGCGGCCCATTTGCCGCCAGCCTTTTTGCAATCAGCTGCAGATGCGGCCGTTAAAAAACCTTTACCCTTACATTCATTTTTGCCCATGCAGCCGTTGTTGTTGCCCATGCCGCCGCAATCTGACTTTCCTTTACACGAATTGTTAGCACAGTAGTGTCCGTCTACAAGTTCTGGTGCCGAATTTGCAACGTTTGCGCCCGCCATAATTGCTGTAAGTGCAGTCGCTGTGAATAGTCCAAAATTCATTTTCATAAGAACTCCCAATTTATATTGTGCCAATAACCATATATTCCAGTAAGTTTTAAGTCAAATATTTGATCGGAATTTTTTCTACCTTGTATCTAAAAATCACAATGTTTTGCTTATTAAAATTTAAGTAAAGCTGTAGAAAGAATTATTCCCCTAAAGTTGCAGTAAAGAAACGTCCCCCAAAAATGTCTAATGTGTTTTAAGTCAGAAAATCTAGTATGTGAAGTGAGTTCCTCAAGGAGGAGATACCCAATGTTATAAAATAATAAATCTATTATATTTGTGCATTTAAGTGAGAAATCTATAAGCCAAAAAATTTTTATAATATAAATACTTAATCCGAATACTCGACGTGTTAAAGGAATAGAGTAACTGCAACTATTACTGTTTTTGATATGGAAAATAAGTGTCCTGAAATTCATTGGGAATCTATGCCAATTTTATTTTTAATCAGATGGGTATAGAGCTACCGAAAAATATCGCGGAGATCTTAATGATGGAAATAGGGGAATAGCATGCTCCACTATCTATAACCAGAGCTCCGAGGGACATTCGCTATTATCATCGGGAGGCGAGTTGGTTTGACTAAGGAATCCTCTAGAAATATTTAAAAGTAGCCAACATCTAAATAGAAACTTGTATCACTGCTAAAACTGTCCCTCAACCAATTTAGAGTTGAGTATCCGTTGTTATATCAGAGACGCTGTACTCTATGCATAGTGAATCACAAGGATCGCAACATCGTCGTTCATTTGATACGCATCGTATTCTTGTTTTGTCCAGTCCATCAAAACTTGCGGAAGTTGCCCTGGTTCAATGCCACCGGCGAGACGGAGTTTGTAGAGTTCACCGAGTTTTTTACTTAACTTTTTGCGATTTAGACTTGAGCCAGCAGAATTTGTCGCATTTTCTAAAAGACCGTCTGTATAGAGGAGCACGGAGTCACCTTTAGCAAGTTGAATTCTAAATAGTTCAGGATCTTCTGGGAAGTCGTGCTCTCCAATAAGACCACAAGATTTGGAATTAGAAGAAATATTCTTAAGGTTAAAGTTGCAATCTAATATAATGGGGGGTGGATGACCCGCTAGTACAAAAATCATCTCGCCGGTATTTGCAAATAAAGTGCCGGCGCAAAGACTCATAAATTTGCCACTTCCTTTATTGATCAAAAGGTCACTAAGGATTTTTGAAAGTGAGGAAAGGTCCTTTCCATTTTTAAAGTCTTCCGCAAGTTCTATCTGCCTGCCTACTTGGCCTTCATAGAATTCGATGGCTCCAGCGACTAAGGATGTATGAAATGCGGAATCAACCCCGTGGCCTGTAACGTCACCTAGATAGAAGTCGATGGCATTCCACTTGGAATATTGATAGATCATGAGAAGGTCGCCACCAACCATCTGGGCGGGATTAAATAGCCATTCTACAGCAGCGCCCTTGATTTCACCGTGTACTGAGATTGTTTTTTCCTGAATGGACCTTGCTAGCGCAAGTTCATTGCTGATGAGAAGGGAACTGACTTTCATTTCTTCGGCGTGGTTTTCAATAAATATAGCCTCTACAGTGCGAAATATTAGGGTTGAGAACTCATCAAGTTCTTTGTGGTAGAAACCAGATTTTATCGGCAAAAAAAGGCAACCAAAAGTGACTTCTTCAAGTTTAAAAGGAATGATCATGACGTAGATCTGCTCAGATTCGAATGAATTTTTAAATGGTAGGTTGTCGCTTCTCTCAATGGTAGGCATTCGAAAACTATTCAATTGATCTAAATCAATGAGGTCGTTTTCTGGGTTGGGCTTTAATGTGGACCTTTGGCCGGTTAGAGATAGAGAATACGTGGCTTTATTTTCAAGATTCACCCAAATTATAGGGGTTGTCTTTAGTCTTGATAAGAAGGGTAAGAGTGCGTCCACGATCGCGTTTACGATTATAAAATGATCGGTAAATTTGCGACGATTTTGACTCATCTCCATAAGTTGCCTTAAACACACGGAAAGGATGGCGAGTCGTTGCTCTCTTTCCTGGATCGCGGTTTGCATTTTGGCCGCCCCAACCAAAATAGTCTGAAATTCACCTTCGGCAACGAGCTCCTTTCCTCCAAAATTTCCCTGAGAAATTTCAGTAAATCGATCAATAAGCTTATAGAGAGGCCTCATGATTTTGCCCACATAGAATGATTGGAAAAAAGCACTTGAGATGAAAATTGGCAATGCAATTAATAGCCACCGAGCGATGGTTTTAAGGAGATCTTCTGTAATCGTGTCGATATTTGTTAGAGCAAGCACAATCAGATTGGAATCCTTAATTTCCATGTGGCTGGCTGCAGTACGTTTTCCGTTTAGATTTAGCATTGACGAGCCTTCGACAAAGGAGCCCGAGAATATAAAGTCAATAATGGCATCCTTTGTTTTGCCCTGAGGTTTTTTGTCTTGTGATGCCGCGAGAATTTCGCCTTCTTGGCTCAAAACTAAAATCCTTTGATGAGAAACTTGATTTAGGGTGTCCAATATGAGATTACGAGGGATTTTGTATTTGATAAGATCTGAATTCGGGGACCTAGCGTAGACAATAGAATCCTTAGTCGTCGGATCTCGGTCAAAAATAATTTCCGTGCTGTCAGGGATTTTTTTCAGTCCCGGGGGGATATCTTTTAAGACATCAAATTTTAAAACGGCAATTTTGGCGCGTATAGAACTGTTAATATTGGCGGCAGCCGCCTCTACAGCGTGTTGGTGAGTCTCAAATACATAGGTGACTCTTTCTTTTTCATAGCTAGTCAAAATTACGTAGGCTGTGATACCACAGACCAAAAAGGTAGAAAGAATAGTGATGAGCCCCAATTTATGGCGTAGGGGCAAGTAGTTCAAAATTCGCGCTAGCGATGTGAAAAACTGCAGGGGAAGATGTCGAATTTTTTTTGCTATCATTGATAGACCACCGTCAAGTTTTTGTGTGTATGTTGATCGAAGCCTAAAACTGGGAATTCTTTTTCTACTCTCAATGAAGCAGCAATTTCCATGATCTGTGACTCAGCACGGCCATCTTCACTTTTGATCACCAAAAAATAGATTCCAGGCTTTGGAATCAATACTTTAGAGAAGGACCCTCTAGAAGGGCCAGTCCATACCGGGGCTGATCCAGATTGGCTTTGATCCCATATATAGGCCCAGAGTTTGGTGTTGTCCCAAAGCCGCTCAAGCCTCACCGCTAACGGGGCTGGAAAGCTCTTAGCAAAAAGCATAAGGTTTCCGGCTGGACCTAAGATTACGATTTTGTCCTTAACTATGGAACGTTGTCTTAGGGCCTCCACCTCGGCATCGGAAAGCTTCGGGGCTTTAACTGCTTGGCCGCCAGGATCTTTCATGAGATAGGCAAATTCTGTGGTCCCTTCTGGAGGAACAAACTCCGAGTTTGTGGTGGATCCGCGGGAGTATTCTGACTTTAAAGGAGGCAATTGGGCAATACGTAAAAGGGAATATCCAGATAGGCTTATCTGGGATCCATCGCGCGTATAGACTACTTTTGCTGCAGATACGGATCCTCCATATACTTGATCTCCGTCATAGAGATCCACTCCTGTAAAAACTTGGTTCCAGGTAGCGGAAAAGGCTCTTTTGACACGGATCTCGCCAAAAATATCTTTTAGCTGGGCTAAGATTTTCTGACTGGGGTTGACATTTTTAAGGGGAACTTGTGCTTTGGTATTTTGGAAAGCTTTGCTGTCGGCATCCATTGACTCGGCTTTGTCAGGCGGTGGAATCTGTGTGATTTCAGATTTAGATCGGCTAGACTTGTATCTTGCGGCTACTGCATAAAATACTAACAAAAGCAGGGGTACTACTATCACAATCCCTAGTAAATGTTTTCTATTTATCCTGGTTATCAACTCTTTCGTCATAGGCCCCTTGCATTTAGGAATTACATTTTAGGGTTATTCTTTTCGAGAAGCCTCTTTTCTATAGTAATAATTATACGGTTATTTCGGATACTTGCGATTTTATCGACGGCGCCATTTTTGTCGATGTAATCCACAAGAGGTTTCATACTACCGTAGGCAGCCGACGCCAAAAGCGAGGGGTCAAGACCACTACTTAATAAATATTGGTTCACGACATTGGCGATGGCCATAGTTTTTGCTACATCGCTTCTTGGGTTTGACGAGGCCTCTGAAAAAACTTCTACTTTGATTTGGGGGTTTGGACTCATCTTGATGGAGTGGCTTATGATTCGATCCAGGACAGTTTTACCGGTGGGGCTTACTTGGCTTTCTTGATTCAAAAGGTCAGAAAATCCCAGTGAAATCGTGATGGCACTGTAGGGGTTTCGGCCTTCATTTTTCACCTGAAAATTGCCAAGTTTTTCATTGAGGTTTTGTTTCAGATCTTCAAAGATTGCAGCCTGCTTTTGGTCTTTCTCAAACACATCCTTATCAATGCCTGCTAAAAGAATTTTAAGGCTTTCTACCATTTTTGAAACTTGTTGTGTGTCTACCATCTTGGGAGCATTCGCATTTTCTAATTCACCTAATCCAGAGAGGAGGTTTTTCTTTTCCTCGGAAGCATTTTGGCGCATGATCTTTACAAGATGCTCCGTGAGTTCTACGATATTCATTCCCTCAACGGACCCTTTGTCAGAAAATGCCAGTTCAAGCTTCATCTTCACATACTCTTCACTATTAGTATTCTTAGATGCAAAGGAATACATCACCACAAAGAATCCAAATAGCAGAGTCATCATATCTGCATAGGAGACGAGCCAAGGTTCGCCTTCCTCGTGCTCTTCATGGGGTGCTTGGTGCTCGTCATGACTATCATGGCGGTTAGAATGAGAGGACTTTTCATGCGCCACAAGTTTCTTGTTTTCTTTTTTTGCCATGCGCTAAAAGAATCTCCTAGAGCTAAAAATGATAGCTATTTCCTAGCTGTATCCAAATTCCAGTGCCACTGGCAGCTAGAGTGTTCTCGTTGCCACCTCGGGCTTGTATGATTTCATAAATAACTTGAACGTCTATCGCCCAGCGCCTAAAAAAATGGGTCATGACTCCGCCGCCAAAGCAGATGGAAAGGGTATCTGCAGCAGAAACCTCTGCACTTCCTGCGGATCCATAGTCGATTACGAGTCGTCCAAGTCCCAGGCTTGCGTCGACGTAGGGCTTAAATCTTGAATTGTAGCTGATCATAGCATCCCCTGTGCTTACCAGACTAGGGAGGCCAATACCGAGCGGAAAAAGTCGAAATCCTGCATAGCTTGTGTGGAGAACATCTCGCTTCGTCGCCGGGTCAACGGCAACTCTAAAGCCAGTAACAAATGCCATATCGAAGCTAAAGTTTCTTGAGTATTCAAAATTATAGGTGGATCCCTTCAACTTGCTGGTTATTTTGGAGTCTGTTTTGTCGCCTGAAATAGTCCCAATTCGGAATGTCGCATGACTGTCTTCTAATCCGTCAATGCTGAGTCCGAGGGCTGTAAAAGGAATAAGCCATAGTGCGACTAGGAAGACGAGTAGATCAGACATGTGGAATATCGTTTTGGAATGGCATTGTTCGCAGTGTTTCATGGCTATTTTGTGCTTTCTGTTGTATTCATTCGATTGAGCATCTTTGCGGTGTCCGGGTTTTCCGGATCTATTTCAATGGATCGCTCCCAAGCTAATTTGCTTTTTATCCGATCGCCCTTGAGGAGATAAGCAGCGCCCTCAATATCCCAAGCGACAGCAATATTTTCATTGATCAGTTTTAAACTTTGGGCTGTCTTAAGGGCCTCATCGAGTTGCTTGGTTTGTAGCTGACGTTCCCCAAGCAGCGTTAGCTTAATGATGCGATTGATATCTGAATAGTTGGAAATTACAGTTGGCTTGAGATTGGTTGAAAATTCAATAGTTCCTCCAGAGGCATTCGGTACATAGAGAAACTGCGGGTGATAGCCGGTCTTTCTGATCTGCAGGACAATGGGCCCCGCATTGGCTGCTGCCCCAAGCTCCGAAATGCGCGCCTCATAGGGCGTCTTACCTAAGACCTTTGGA
The DNA here is from genome assembly GCA_037142195.1 of Pseudomonadota bacterium. Taxonomy (GTDB): domain Bacteria; phylum Bdellovibrionota_B; class Oligoflexia; order Oligoflexales; family CAIMVM01; genus CAIMVM01. The sequence goes on along the minus strand of JBAXBA010000001.1, from coordinate 49,249 downwards.
TCAGACTTCCCGGGTATCATAACAAGAACCTCAGCGGCATCGGGAGCAGACTTTATGGAAACACTGCCGCACCCAGTTAGGGTCAAAACACCAAGTAAAATTTGAGTCAATGGAAACTTGGGAAATAAATCCCTAGATATTCGCTTTGGTAGCAATAGCAAGTTCATCTTAAAACCCCTTAAATTCTCATATGGAATTCGATAGATATGTCTCTTCAATATACCACACGATACCTACAAACCAAAAAGAGCGAAATTTACTTAGTGAGAGCTAGCCTCACCGCATCAAGATGGAACATAAAGTCTGGGGCTAAACCTTTTTGACGTTTCACCTCTGGGGGTTGAGGGGCCAAAAAATACCTAATCTCTGTTTCTAGAGATGAGGGTGAACTTTTCCTGCGCATTGATTTCTTGCCAGGGATAGAATTGGTCAAGGAAGTTGATTGCATTCCCTGAGCCTAGCCTGAATAGAGCCTCTGAAATGAAAATCGATCCTATATATCTACCACTTACTTTTTAGTGAGAACTTTATTCGTCATTTGGGACAGATTTTTTAGCGAGTTTGAATCTTCTTTTAAGGCCGCAAGATTTACCAAGAAGGTAAAGCTTATCTTTTCATTCTCAAAGGTTGAAACCTCTATCTTTTGTGAATTTGGATTCTCAAGCGCAGACCGTGGTATTAAAAGCTTTATGACACTTGATTTGTCAGTAGAATTTTTAGCAATGGGGGCTTTCCAAATGCCGAGAATTTTTGGATCCATAAGATTGCCTTTAGTATCAAGGAGTCTAGAAGAAACTCGCTGATTAACTCCTTGTTTTACGGGAAGTTCTTTCGTCAAAGTGAGGTTTAAAATAAGATCTTGATTTCGTGTCGAAGCGGTTGCTGCATATATCTTTGTTTCTCCAGAGATGTATGGAATAACCTTTGATAACTCGAGGGAGGATTCGCCTTTGAGTTTGGGAATCGAATGAATATGAGACATCAATTGCCGGGGGTGGATATTGCTGAACCAAAGAATTGTAACCAGAGTTAGGAATCCCATGCTGAGAAGTCCGCCGTAAAGCGCGATCATAGGTACTTTCCAAAGTTCAATCCGATTACTATTTTTCAGAATGACATTAAAATACCGACTATTATCAGCATCAGAAAGTATTTTGTTTGTAAAAACTTTATCTTTAATTTCCATTTTTGACTCCTGTCAAATTGTGCGGATGAACTTGGGATTTTTCACCATGTAGATTATTTTTTAACGCCTTTTGGGTGTTTAAAAAGTTCGCCAGACTGACTTGGCTTTTACCGAATTTTTTGCCGATTACGATGCCTTTGACGACCGGGGGAAGGGAATTGTCTTTTAATAGTTCTTCCACAAGAAGTGGATCAAGTGTGTTGACAAAATCAGCAGCATCTTGATTGTCCATTTTTTGAATAAATTTTGAAGTGACAGCCAATACTCTGCGCTGATAATTGGGGTCATATCCATATGTCCACTCGGGAGTATCTTCGATCACCGGCAGTTGGCTATCAGACTTGTAAACTTCTGATGGGTTGAGAGTTTCTAAAGACGGTAGTGACATCATTTCAGAAGATGAGAGAGAAACCAGGTCTTCTCCATAAGGTTTATGGTCAGATTCTGAAGCTACCAAAAGAATTTCATTCGGTTCGCTAGATTTCTTTGGCTCATTCGAAATACCGCTTAAACTTGTTTCAACAAAAAATGAATCAGCAACCAATTTGTTTTCTATTACAGTTTTTAAGGATTCTATCTGTGAATAAGAGTTGTTGGTATCAGATTCTATTGCGCTGATTTTTGGTAACGTAACTTCTTCAATTGCATTTTTTGACTGGTCATCTAGTACACCAACCTCATTGAAAGTCGAAGTCTTCATGGCAGAGATGGAGTACTCATCGTTTCTATCTATATTCGAGTCTTGATGTTGGAACTCAAGGGTTTCTACGTGAATTCCGCCAAATATATTTAGCAGCCAGCGGATCATGGCAGATCCATCTAGCACCAAAATATGTTTTGAATGTAATTTCACGATCATGGGCTCCCGTAGTTCTTAGGATTCACACTTAGGTCTATCGGATGGCCATATTGCATCTTTAATGCGAAATTTGCCCAGTTTGCTCGAAATTTATATGCAAATAACTAACTGGCGAATGCTAATGAGTATATTTATGTTAATTATCAAAAATTAAAATTTGATTTGCCTCTGTGATGGAAGCAAAAGCGCGAGTTATGCCTCCGCAGTACGCAGTTTGTTTAAATATGATAGGATACAATGTGAAAGAGAGGGCTAACTTTGAATTATTCTGCCATTCTATCATTTGCTCTTGCCCTAGGTGTAATATTCTGGGCCGCGCTAAGTTCAACGGATAATCCACGAAGTTTTTTGGATGTGCACGGCATTGTTATTGTTTTTGGTGGTACTATAGCAGCTACGGCCATTAGTTTTCAGCTAAAGCAGACTTTTTTGATGTTAAAGGTTTTTTGGGCGCGGACTGTGAACTCAAAACCTATGGATTTTGAAGTTTTGATTAGGCAAATCATGAAGATTGCTGATTCCTACAGAAATGAAAATTCTGACCTCAAAACTTTGATTGAAGACAATAAAGATGAGTTTCTGAAAGAGGGGATGAGATTACTACTTGATGAAATTGTGGAGATTGAGCATCTCGTTACACTTCTGAAATTGAGAAATGCAACCATTTTTGAACGTTATTCGGCGGATGCTATTAAGTTTAAAGCAATGGGGAAGTATCCTCCCGCTATGGGACTTATGGGCGCAGTTCTTGGAATGATTGCATTGCTTGGCGGACTTGGCAAGCCTGGGGCTGAAAAGACGATCGGCCCTTCCATGTCAATTGCGCTAGTAGCAACACTATATGGCATTGCTCTCGCCAATCTGATTGTGATTCCAATTGGTGAGAATCTAACCGCATCGGCTAAAGAAATTAACCGAAAGAATCTTATCATTATCGAGTCGATAAAACTTATACATGCGAAGACAAATCCACTGGTTTTAGGTGAAGAGCTGAATTCATTTCTTTTGCCAAAAGAGAGAATTGACTGGAAGAAGCCCGCTTAGTGTTTTATCTATGCGGCCGTGATAGTGTCTATGCCACTAGGGGCATCAAGATTGAGCTCATCAGCTTGGGCTTTTAAAATCAATTCAATCCATTGTGGATTGTCAGATATCATAGCTCGTATTTCAAACATAAGTTCGCCAAATAGTGATATACGGTTGAGTTTTATATCTGCAACCCGTTTCTCATTTCTTTCTAGTTCGGAAACCTCTGCTTGTAAGAGCTCAAATTTTCTAGTGCCTGCCGTGACTGCTTTGAAAATCACTTTCTTTAGCTCTTCATCAGCCGCTATGACTATTTGTGCTCTTACTTTTATAGGCAGCTTTGCAAATGCCTTGTCAAATAGAGTTTGTGGAACATATTTTAAGTCTTTGAACAGAAGCTTAGTTTTTATAACTTGACGTTTCAGTTCGAAGTCATTTGATGGGATTAATTCGTAAATCATTTCTTCTTGATCCAGAGTCGCATTTTTGACCAGTTTCAGAATAAGTCTTTGGTGGGCGAGAGATTTAACAATTATTTTTTCAGCAGTGGCTGCAATTTTTCTTATTAGATTAGGAATGACTTGCTCCCAAGTCTTGGATTCGTCCCCAAGCTTTTGGAGAGCTTCTTTGAGAACTTCGGTTTGGATGTTTTGTACAACTCGAGTACTTCTTTCATTGCTAAGACTTCTGAGAATCAAGGCAACTTCCATGCTGGTTGCAGTTCTCATAAAGGCATCCAACACATTGTCTTCAACCCGAATCAGCGCCTCTTTTACGGGTTCAAGCAGCTTGCTTTCAGGGGATTTAAATGACACCTTTGCGATGACCTCGCTGTAGACTGCTTGTGAGATTCGAGCACCATTTAGGATATTGGGTTCCACATCTTTATTTTCTTCGACAAACCCCAACATTTTTTCCACCGTGGTTTTAGGAATAAGTTCAATAACGGGACGAAGTGAGGAATAGCCTATGAATACTACGAGGTCTCTAAAATCTGTAAATCCTGAATCTTCATAAAAGATGTCTTTAATCACTTCGGCGCAGGCGTAAGTCTCGATTTCGATCAGCTTTGTCAGTTGTTCTCTGATATTTCCTAGTTCTGCGGTTGTCGCGTGGTTTGAAGCTTCTGCGTCAGCCGCCGATATTTCATTGTCTCCTTCGGAATCGGCATCATTTTCAGTCTTTTCTTCACCGTCGCTATCAGTTGGCGGCTTGAGAGAGGAAATTCCTTGACCTAGTGTGCTTGTCGCATTCTGGATGCCTTTTTTTAATAGCGTTGAGGTTAATAGAGCCGAGCCCAATACGAATATTCCCAGTATCAACGCCATGGAGACGCCACTTACAAAGAAGTTGCTAGGACCCAGAAGACTTTTCATAAACTCTTTTAGGCTGGGCATCGGGGCTGTTGGCTCAAGTTCTACTTTTTCTACTTTTATCCAATCAATAGTCGGTTTTCCTGAGGAAATTTTACCCAAATCGAGAGCAATATCTACCCTAGAGATGATGCTCTTCACCAGTTTCTCTGGAACTTCGCTCCCAAGAACTAAGGTAATGTTCACCTTACTCAGGTAATCAGCGGCCTTAAATGTAAATGGAACTAACTGAGTCTCAGGATTTGACGACGAGTTGATCCCTACTGATAGTGGCGCGCCTTGGGGGGGAACTACGATTGACGTAACGGGGAACACATTGGTCACCGGAACTTGAGGCAAGCCAGATGTGCCGTCTTTAAAATCAATATCCTGCGCCCCAATATTTAGAATTCCCATTCGTGTAGAATCTTGGTTAGAGTCTCCCGCTTTCGCTGCTGGGCGTGTTGTATTTTTTGAGGACTCAAGAGCTTTTTTGGAGGCTTCTTCGGCAGCAATTCTTTCTTTTTCTCTTAAAATTTCATATTCTTTTCGGATTTCCACATCCCGTTTTTTTTGTTCATCTTGGGCGAGTTGGAGTAGTTTTGTAAAGTTGGTTTGCGATGCAGCTAAAATTTCCTGTGATTTTTCAGACGCCGCTGAGATTTGCGTGTCATACCAAATCTTAGCATCTTTCTCGAGTTTTACATTGTTGAATTCCATAGTGGCCGAGGCGGAGACACTGGCGTTTTTGATTCCAGAAAGCGTCAGTACTGCCTGAGCGGTCTCCTTGGCCAAGTTGGAATAGTGTGTCGCTAGGTCAATATGATCTTGCTGGGATATGAGCGGAACTGTAGGCACCAAAGCTAACTGAGAGATCAATAAGATCCATGCAGTAAGTTTTTTGACTATCTGGTTCATGTTCATGCTAAGCGCTTCCCTGCTATTTGCCACTTGGATCATCGGAACTAAAATTTAAGAATAAAGTTTGTCATCTTAGAATTTATAAAAATATTCGGTATATTCCTTTGAGTTTCTGAGGTTATTAGATTAGGGAAACTGAGCTTTATGTACACTTTTATTAGCGCTAAGAGAATTTCACTCTTATTTTGTGCCCGCTTCAGTGACCTGATTTATGCAAACACACTTGTTGAACAGAAGACCGTCGATTTGTGGACTTAATTAATCAGAATCTAGAGGTATTTTTAGATTTTTTTTGTTTGGACCAATTTATTGTCGAGGTAGAAGATCGGTTGGTGCTTTCTTAGCGGAGCCTTCGAACAAAATGGCGTGCCCTAATTTTGGTGCTTCGAATTTGAAATCTAGTTTGAGCTAGCAAATAGCGCTCTATTTTGGTGATACCCATCAAATGGACTTATATTCAGTGCGCCAAGTGGTCGTTTCACGAGTCCAGAGTTAGAAGTTTCTAAATCTATATCGGTGCTCAAGAAAACAGAGGTGCCTAAATTACCAATAAAATCTTTTAGGTTTGATGCTTTTATTTTGAAGATTGGAATGGAAAACAATCGTGTGGAAAATGGAGTGGAAAGGGAATTAGGGAAGTAAAACAAAATGTCGTTTTTCAACTTTCGAGTGAGGTAGGGGATTTCGTTTTGAAGTAAGTCGGTTTCTTCGTGATCAAGTGCGCAGCGGTCAAACAAGGAAAGATTGATTTTTGGCAACAAAGGAATTATTTTTTCTAGTTCCTTATTGAGATCATTTTGATTCGTCTCGATGAGATAGATTGCCCTGGAGCTCATGCAGCCTTTTCCGGCTAATGAAAGGGCATCCTTGATTGCTAAGCCCAAATTTTCAAGGTTTCCCACAATAGATACTGCGGCAGCACTCCCAAAGGCAGATATCTCTCCATTATAGAATGATTTGATTTCATTTAATGAAACATCACTGCCAAAAAATACTAGGGTTTCTTCTTGGGATCCAATTAACTTTAATTTTCGAGAGAGGGTGTGAATGCGGCCAGGAAATAAATTTGAGAAATGTCTTATAAGGATCTTTAAACTCGAATTTTCTCCTTCAAAAGCTTCAGGCACGCGGATGTTTATGGCGGCTCCTTGCGCTAAAGCTAAAGTTAGGGGATGCAAGATGGCTAGTGAGTGAGTGGAAGGTGGGACTATGGTCAATTGGGGTGTCGAAAGTCCGGAATTTTTGATGGCGTTACTGAGGTCCTCAGGGTTTCCATAAAAGGAAAGCTTCAAATCCAAAATGGCCGACAGAGCAAGATCAGATGAGTAGAACTCTTTCTCCAATGCCCCGGTAAAAAGAGGGCTTTCCAGCAGGGATTTAAATGCATCATTCAAAGCTTCAAAGGAAAGCCCATCGCCATGCGGGATGATTTTTAAGGGCTTATGCAGAGAAGTGACAGCGGGAGGTTGTTCTGCCAACAGACTGCATCCTTTTAAAGCGGAACTAGGAACACGGCCCAAGAGATGAAAGTCTCTTTGGTTTAATGATGCTACATCTTGCACTCTAAAGGAATAGGGGTAGTCCATGCGACTTGGGTCCTTTATCAGCAAGGAACCTTCACCAAGGCAAGACAGCTCTTTTCCTTGGACGACTGCCAAATCCACCCAGGAGCTAAATCTATAGGATGCCGTTTCGTCTCCTTTAGACCATGCTTGGGAAGAAAGCTCACTCATGCCGTACTCACTCAAAATCTGGTTGGAATTTACATGTAGTGACGTTCTGAGAAGTTGATAAAATTCAGCCCTCGTGAGATTTCGTGACTTACCCTTAGTGCCGCCGGTTTCCAGGAGATACCCGGATTTAGGAAAGGCCACTTTTAGGCCGTCATCGATGAGATTGATCCAATGAAAAGCAGTACCAACATAGAGCGTCGCCCCCGTGTCCTCTTGAAAAGCTGACGCCACCTGCTCTACATTTTGCGAATCGAGATACTTTAACGGAAAAAACTCTCCAAACCAGGCGATCATTTGGGCTAAACTTGAATCAGGCCAAGTAAATGTATCGGGTACAAAGCTGACTATTTTTTGAAAATTCAGGGACTCTTGCTCCATAAAGTCCAGTAACCCTTGAAGTGCAGACACCTTGTAGGCGATTAGGCCGTCTTTTGAAAAATGAGACTTGGACCTTGTAGATTCTGTCCCGCTCGATAGAAATGTTTTGGCAATTTCCTTCCCTCTAAACCAAGTAGAAGGTTCGCTTTTTAACCATTCTACCGGCAAATAAGAGAGTCCCCGCGGAAGTTCTGTGGCTGCAAAGGGTTCACGGTCCAAAGTAATTTCCAGCGTGACTCTTTTTCCGTCAGAAAATTGTGCTGAACTTATAAATCTAGCAATTTTATTTTTTACAGTTAAACTCACCTTTAGCGCCCAAATATTAAGTAGGTTAAACGAGTTCTCGATTCGCTTCTACGCCTTGCCTCTCAAGGGGGCCAGGATTAATTAGCACAGCATCTAGAAACTATCAGTTCTTAAGTGTTCTTGCAATAAATGGCGGGTTTTGAGTGAAATGGGAGCGATACCAGAGAATCCTAGTGGAAACTAGGTTCCAGTTTCATTATAAAGGTCTTAGGATTCATTTAATCTTTATAAGTTGTAGGCTAGGTTTGGAGTTTGAGTGTCCAGTAGCTATTTTGTAAAATTAGAGCAATTTGAAGGTCCTTTGGATTTGCTTTTACATTTAATTCGTGAACATCAGTTAAATATATTTGATATCGATCTTTATTTACTCACGTTTCAGTATATTGAATATCTTCGCGTTATGAAATTTCGTGATCTTTCTGACGCCGCAGCCTTTATGGGTATGGCAGCCCATCTTTTGGAAATCAAGTCAGAAAGCCTGCTGCCTAAAGACGAAAAAAAGCAACGTGAAGCGGGAATTGAAGATGAGGATCCCCAGAAGACCTTAGAATATAGACTTCAGCAATACGATATGTTTAGGCGCGCAGGGGAACACTTTGCCCATGTCGCTGAGGCAGGATTTAAACGCATTTCTAATCAGGAATGGTCGCGACTTGGGCCTATGTATGAGCACATAGAGTCACCCCTCAAAGGCGATGCGAGTCATTTGGTCGTTCTATATGAGCAGATGCTAGCCGAATTAGCAGACCGTAAGCCGTCAAGAGTTAAGGCAAAAACCCACCGCATAACAGTCGAGCAGGTCATTGAAGAGATGCGGGAGTTTATCCAGGAGGCGCGGTTTTGTCTATTCCAGGGGCTCTATTTAAAGTTTCCTGCAAGATACAATTTTGTCGCACATATTTTAGCGGCTCTTCAGCTGGTTCGAGACGGCGAGATGAATTTACATCAAGAAACCATGATGGGACCCATTTGGTTATATAGAAAAGATTTAACTCTAGAAGAGCTGCCAGCGACAGAAGAAGACTTTAGCTCTTGGCAGGATATTCCAAAACAACATGAGCAAGCAGGGGACGTTCTATGAACCGTAATTTTGAAGATTTGGATTTAGATAAATCTGATGTGACTTCAGTAGAGCCTTCACCACCAGTGGAAGAGCCCAACTTTGATGAGTTATTGGGTGAAAACCTCGAGTCCATGTTTGAGGTGGTGGATCCCTTAGAGATTTCTTTAGTTGGGTCTATGCCTGATGCCTTCTCTTCTGAATCTTCCGAATCCGAGACTTTGCTTGCTAGTGAGAAGGACGAAATTCTGGAAGGTGGTGAGACTTCGTCGCTGTCAGCGGGTGTTCCCGCGCCTTTGGAAGCTTTAGATTTGGCTTCCATTGTGGAAGCTATTCTATTTGCCTCTCCCAAGCCCCTTAAGGTCGGGGATATTTTGGAGATTTTGGCTGATGAATCGGTTACTTCAAAAGAAGTTTCCGAGGTCATTTCTTCCCTCGTGCGATTCTACCGCGCCCGAAAAGGCGGGTTTAAGCTTGAAAATGTCCGGCATGGCTATCAATTTCAGACGGATCCGGCGGCAGGCGAAGTAATGGAGCGTATGTTTTCATCCCGTCCTAGACCGATTTCTCGGGCTGCCCAAGAGACACTTGCTATTATCGCCTATCGGCAGCCGGTTACCCGTGCTGATATCGAGTTTATTAGGGGTGTTGACGCTGGCAGTATCATGAAGAACCTTCTAGATCGAAACTTGATTAAATGTGTAGGACGAAAAGAAGATTCGGGTCGCCCCATGCTTTTCGGCACTACCGATGAGTTTTTACAGGTTTATGCACTTCATTCTTTAGCAGAGCTGCCGCCGCTTGAGGCGTTTCAGCCTTCCCATGAAATTATGAAAAATGCGCTAGAAGCCATTGAAAAAGGTGATGAGACGGAAGGGCCGGCGGACTTCGTAGGAAACTATGACGAGCAGATGGAAGAAGAGGACCTATCTTTAGAGGGGGCGCCTAGGGAAGTCGAGGGCTCTGACCTCGAAGAATCAGGGGACTCCGACACTTTCACGGCGATTGCCCATGACAACATGCCTCAACCAATGATAAAGGAGGGGCCTCCTCTTGAAATCAAGAGGGCATTGCAGGGCGCTACAAAAGCGAAAAACGATGAGCATGAGGCACGCCCCCAGGGAGTCTTTCTTGGGGATTTAGATGGTGGATTTGAAGATGACGACAACTCCGAAGAAAAGTACTAATTCACCTTCTAAAAGCGAAGAGGATTCGCCTAAGGTTCCTTATGAGCAAGGGGAAAAAAGCCAGAAGAAGCCTTCAGTAGAGGCGAAGTCAGATCGGGCAGCGGGTTCTAAACCTAGGAGACCAAGCGCTGCGTCTACCTCGCTAAATGCTGAAAAAAAGCACTTAGACTCCTTTCCTAAAGGAAACCGCCGCGAGTCTTTAGATGCTAAAAAAACAGATAAAAAAGATTCGATATCAGCTAGGCCTCGCTCGCGAGACAAATCCCATGCTTTTGATGAAACAAGAAAACGACCTGGAGAATTTCGCGGGAATTCAGATCGCCGTCTTCCCAAAGACAGTAGTGAGACAAAGGGCATTAAAAAAACGCCCACTCGTGCCACCCAGGATAGAAGTGCAGACAGCGCTAAGCCGAAGCCTTCGGCATTAGAAAGATTTAGAAATGGCAATCGATCACCACAAGATTCCAAAACAGTTAGACCCTTTGTTAAGAAGGCCCCTTTAAGCGAGGGAGATAGAGATGTCGCAGCCCCTAAGCGAGTCCCCCGAAATACGGAAAGAGACTCTTTTCAGGTAACGGAAAGACGCCCTCTAAAGCCACGTGCCAGGGCAGCGAAAACCTCAACAACTTCTGCTCGTTCCGTAAAAAACCGGGCATTGACACAGCCAAGGACTGATGCTGATCTTTCCGGTCCATCGGCCGGCGATCCCTCTCAAGGTATCAGAATCCAAAAGTGGCTTTCCATTCAAGGAATTGCGTCCAGGCGAGAGGCAGAGGGGTGGATTGAAGAAGGCAAGGTTTTTGTAAATGGGAAGTTGGTCACTGAACAGGGAATGCGCATAGATCCTAATACCGATAAGGTAACAGTCATTGGCCGTCATATAAACAACACTCCACCTCCTCGTGTCTATTGGCTTTTAAATAAGCCAGATATGGTGCTCACTTCCCGCCCCGATGGAACGGGCAGAATGAGTATTTATGATCTGCATTCCACGAGAGATTTACAATTTCTAGTTTCTCCAGTGGGGCGGCTTGATTATAGGACTGAAGGACTTCTTCTTCTGAGTAATGACGGCGAGCTTGTGCACAGGCTAGCTCATCCTAAATATAAGGTCCCTCGATATTATAATGTGCTTATTGACGGCCGATTATCTTATGAAGAGGAGTCAGCACTTCGCAGGGGGATAGAACTTGAAGATGGGATTACCGGTAAATCTGAGGTGATCTTTGCCCACTCCGTAAACCTAGGCCAGTCGCGAGGGTCTTGGTATTTTATTACCGTTTTCGAGGGAAGGAACCGCCTTGTGAGACGCATGTTTGAACATTTTGGTTTTAAAGTCGTGCGTTTGGTGCGGTATGGGTTTGGGGATCTGAGACTGCCCGATGATTTGCCAGCTGGAGAATATCGTCAACTTACTAACAGTGAGATTAAGTACCTCAAGGACTCTGTAAACTTATCGGGAGATGTCTAATGAAACTTGGCACATTAAAGTCTGACTCGCGAGACGGCACGTTAGTTGTGGTGAGCCGGGACAATTCTAGGTGGACTTCAGCAGCGCCAGTGGCTGCTAATTTGCAGCAAGCCCTAGACCATTGGGACACAGTTAAACCTCAACTTGAGCAAATATATAAAGAGTTGAATGAGGGTGCTTTCGGCCAAAAGGTAAACCCAGAAGATTTTCACTCCCCACTTCCCAGAGCATTCGAATGGGTAGATGCATCTTCTTATATTAATCATGTCCTCCTCGTGAGAAAGGCGCGAAATGCAGAACCGCCAGCCACACTTCGGACCGATCCCCTCGTCTATCAAGGGGGTTCAGGTACCTTTTTGGCGCCAAATAGTCCGATCCCCTGGAAAGACGACTCGTGGGGATTAGATTTCGAAGCTGAAGTTTGCGTTGTATTGGGAGACACTCCCATGTTCACTAAAGCGGCTGACGCCTCAAAGTACGTGAGGTTAGTGATGATCGCCAATGACGTTTCGCTTCGAGGGTTGATACCCGCAGAACTGGAAAAGGGGTTTGGATTTTTTAACTCGAAGCCTGCTACTGCATTCTCACCCTTTTGCGTCACTCCCGATGAGCTTGGTGATGCATGGAACAATGGAAGAGTTCATTTGGATCTTATCACTAAGTACAATGGCAATGTATTTGGCCACCCCAATGCGGGCCCAGAAATGCATTTTTCATTTTTTGAATTGATTGAGCATATTACTAAAACGAGATCCTACACAGCAGGAACTATCCTTGGAAGTGGCACCGTGTCAAACGAGGATATTTCCCGTGGTTCAAGCTGCCTTGCTGAAAAACGTATGATCGAAATTATTGCTAATAAAGTCGCTACGACTCCATTTATGAAGCCAGGCGACAGCGTAGATATCGAAATGTTTTCCAAAGATGGGATGTCCCTTTTTGGCAATATTCACCAAATAGTGGAGCAAGTCTAGACTTCAATCCTACTAAGAGCACAGTGTCTTTAGAGGCAAGCTTTAGATGGAAGGATAATCGGGTACCCAATTGTTGTTTTAGCTGCCGTTTGAAAATCGCAGCTAAAATAATATAAAATAATAAGAGGATACCTGCCTTCGGCGCCCAATTAAAAACGAAGGACATATCAGGCCCGAGAAATTTTAACAGCTCTTTCTTTCCCCTCACCGACGGAGTCAGAAATAAAGCCTGCATCAACCGCCTTTTGGTGCTGTAAGCGTCGATAGTATGAATTTTGTGGGGCAAGGACGACTTCTTTTAGGTCTAAGTTTGACGATAAAGACTGTATAGCTACATCGACGAGAGCCAGAGTGGCTGCTTCTTGCTCCATATCCTTTTCCTGATCAGGCTTCCTCTCTCGCGGCCCACGGTCCACACGAGCTTGTTTGGGCCTAGCATTTCTATCTGGGGTTCCCACAGCTTCCTTTCGCGGAGAAGCTTCTCTAGAAGGCCTTCTGCCCTCGACTGCGTCAGAAGGCACTGCAACTTCGATTTCAGAAGACTTTTCCTGAGTTTCTGGATGAGATGAAGGTGACCTATTGCGCGCGTTTATGACCATTCTGGCGTATCGTCCTACAGGCGGAACCTGATTAAAATCGACTACAGACAGTTTTGGCTTAGAATAAAGCCAAGTGAAAAAACTCTTGGATAAATCCTTTATATACTTTGAGAAAACCTTATCAATGGCCATAAGTAAGTCATTTAATGCGACTTGAAGGGGCCGTCCATCACGGGTGTCTATCATCCCGCTTTCTAAACAGAGGCGTCTAAAGTCCTTTTCCAGGTGGGCCATATGAATGGAAACATAAGTTAAATTAGAGATGCTTAGAACTTTATTTGCCAGATCAGCCAGGTGATTAGAAAAATGCCATTCCAACATTTGGGTTAATGTTGAGGCAAACGAGGATTCCTTCTTGGCCACACAAGGCCATTCAAAATCCTTTTTAAACAAACCCTCAATTTTTTCATGAATTTTTACGGACTCATAACAAGCAAAAATAAATCGTTCCGTGCTGAGCTCGGTCTGAGATGAGGCTAAGTACCCCTGCTTAATGGTTTCGCTGCTTAAGCTGCCAGCATATTCTTCTTTAGTCAAAACCTTCATAATGTGCCTTCCAAGCGATTAAAGAAATACACCGCTAACCTTAGGGCCGGTCGATGCTTCCTTGGGGCTAAAGAATCAGAATTAGCCTTTGAGAATCTATTCATACGATTTTTCGAGAAAAATTGCAGCTAGATTCATCGCCACGTCCTGTGAGAATAAACCGCAGCTCTTAGGAATCCAAATTATCTGCCACAACCGAAGGAATTCCAGGTTCCTCCGCTAAAATTCGATTCACAGATATAGTGACGCCACACTATGGGACTGAACCCAAGAGCATGCTGCTGGCGCCCTCGCCTTAGTCAAGCAATCTTAAAATGCGCCCAAGCGTGAGCAATTAGTGCACACGGGTTCCCATCAAGAGTCATGCAATTATCCATCTAAAGCCTTCAAATGCCTGAATTTAATCCTAGCGGTAGGCTGGAATGGCTATGACAACGGCACTAAAAAATTATTGAGAATTCACAATTTAGTGTTGACAGAATCCACCCCAAACATATACAACCCTCCCACTCGATTGACGCTGCTTTGGCAGTAGAGATTTGGTTTCCGGAGTGGGCTCATAGCTCAGCTGGTAGAGCAGCACACTTTTAATGTGCGGGTCCCTGGTTCGAGTCCAGGTGAGCTCACCACTCCAAAGTTGGTCCCCTTCGTCTAGAGGCCCAGGACACCGCCCTTTCACGGCGGTAACGGGGGTTCGAATCCCCCAGGGGACGCCACAAATGAAACAAAGCCATTTTCGGTTCTATCGGAAATGGCTTTTTTCAAGTGACACCCGCTACATGAAACTTACGCAAACTTGTACATAACAAGTTCACTGTTCATTTCCCACTTCATCGATTGATCTTGGTATGAACTGAAAGAAATAAAGCAACATGTTCCATCTCCCTCATATCTTTTGTGAGTAAGAGGGAAATTTAGGATCATCCACAAGAATGGGGAGCATCAGCCATTCCCAAAAAGTTAAACATGAAAACACAAGGAGTCCTCTGTCTCATGTCCAACCATCAAGATAAGCAACCATTGGTAGCTGTCTCAATCAAGAAACTAGCATAGGGTTAATGAGTGACCTACAGTCCCATCTAAAAAAAGAATTCTTGATTTCGAGGACTTGAATGCAACTAGAAACTCGTCTACCTAAGCCATCTCTAAAAAAACCTATCAGTCTGAAGCCAAAATAAAGAGTATGCATGCTTAAAGGCAAGCCCACATTTGCAAATTACCTCATTGGTGTTGCGTAACCTCTATCGCCTGAATCTGATATGGCAAGAAATTCCGTTCTATGTTGGAGGCGTTTTCCAAGGTTATTCCAAGTCTGCTATTGGCAGAAGGGCATAATTTTAAAATCAGGTTGTCTGCCCATTGGGATAATAAGCCGCATTTATTGATGATTTTTCCGAAAACGCGATTGACGTCCACGATCAATCGTGGATTGCATTTTTGGCCCAATCCACTAAAGTAACGAGTGCTAACCGATATCATTGGGAAACTCATGGCCATTGTAAGAAAACGTTCGAAGTCAGATTCAGTCAAGGAGCTCCAAGCGGCCATATTGGAATTTACTTCGTTATTAAAAGACGAAGGCGAAGACGCTGCGAGTGCCGATTTAGAAAAGGCTGCTAATATGCTTGTCCATGCAGCCATCGACACCTCTGAGTTCAAGAATGCGCTGGATGCTATCCGAGATTGTTTTGAAGGCGATCATGAGCTAATCGCTTACACCATGCGTAAAGCTAAAGATGGCGAATGGTCCAGTGCTGATTTGCTTTTTTTGGCGAGCACAAAAGTCACGGGTATTCTCAGAAGATTTGGGAGCTGAAAAATGATAAATTGGAATTTTGGTTGGCCAGAATTCTTTATTTATATGCTCGTTGGTCTTACCATTTTAAAGATTCTCGATACCCGCCACAATACAGCAGCCAGTGTTTCCTGGATTTGGGCTGTAATCGCTCTGCCTTGGATCTCTGTCCCTCTTTATTGGTTTGTGGGAGGTCGCAGAGTTAAAGGCTTTGCACCAAAGTGGAGTAAAGCACCAAGGAACCCTGATTTTTATCGACAACTGACCCCCAAAAAAACAAAAGAAGAAAGATTTGAACAGATCTTTTCAAGCTTTGGCGAAGTCTATCGGCCCAATCAGGGTCACGCCGAATTGCTTGTCGATGGCAACAAAACTTTTGAAGAAATCTTTTTAGCCATTACCCAGGCTAAAAATTTCATTGTTGTTCAGTATTATATTTTGCGCTCTGATAGTATTGGCAGAGCCCTTAAGGAGCATCTGATTAGAAAGGCCAATGAAGGTGTAAAGGTATATCTACTCATCGATAAGCTAGGTTCCTTTGGACTAAAAGAAGAATTTTTCTTTGCTCTCAAAGATTCAGGAGTAAAATTTGCGCATTTTTTGCCGCTTATGAATTTAGGTAGAATATTTTTCATAAATAATCGCAATCATCGAAAGCTTGTCGTTATTGACGGTATGCAGGCATTCGCCGGAGGAGTCAATATTGGGGAAGAATATACCCGCCGAGCGCCCAACCAGTGGCGAGATACCCACCTTAAAATTGAAGGACCTATAGTTAAGAATCTCCTTGATGTATTTAGAGAAGATTGGCTTTTTGCTACCGGTGAAAATCTCCAATTTCCTAGTAACGATACCTCAATCTCTAAGAACTGGCCGTATTCGATTCAAGTAATTCCCACAGGACCATATGATAAGAATAATATTGGGGGTATGGTTTTTTCTGAGATGATTCAAACGGTTGAAAAACGAATATGGGTGAGTACTCCATACTTTATTCCGGACGACTATTTGCAACGAGACTTGGAACTCGCCGTCCTAAGAGGCGTCGATGTTAGAAT
The DNA here is from genome assembly GCA_037142195.1 of Pseudomonadota bacterium. GTDB lineage: Bacteria > Bdellovibrionota_B > Oligoflexia > Oligoflexales > CAIMVM01 > CAIMVM01. The sequence continues at coordinate 32,798 of JBAXBA010000001.1, read as the reverse complement.
ACTGATACCAAAGATTGCGTCTAAACGCTTTGTGCACATGTTGACGTTGAGTTATGCTGAGCAAATGCAGAACCGGGGCGTTAAGATTTATACTTATGAACCTGGATTTCTTCATCAAAAAATTGTTCTCTTAGATGATGATGTTGCCTCGGTAAGCACGTCTAACTTTGACAATAGAGCGATGTATCTTAATTTTGAGACAAATATTCTGATTCTTGACAAAAACTTTGCTTCTAAGGTAGAGAAGATGCTCGAAAACGATTTAAGTTTTTCATCGGAATTTAAGCCAGAAATCAGAAAGATTAGAAAACTCATAAAACTTAGAAATAATGGCGCTAGAATATTAGCGCCTTTGCTGTGAGGAACTTAAATGATTTCGACACTTCGAATTAAAGATTTTGGAATTATCGATGAACTGCAAGTTGATTTTTCTTCTAGTTTCAATGTTCTTACAGGAGAAACAGGCGCTGGTAAGTCCATTTTGATAAAAGCACTTTCGGCATTGCTTGGTGGCAAGTTGGGCACTGAAATGATTCGATCAGGGTCTGAAAGGGCTGAGATTAGCGGAATCTTTACATTAGAAAAATCTCATCCTATCGTAGCTCAACTTGAAGAGCTGGGCATTCCTTATGAGGAAAATGGAATTGGCGAAGTGATTCTTAGAAGATCTATTTCGGCAAAAGGAAAAAATGGGACTTGGATTAATGATGTGCCGGTTTCTCGTCACAGTGCTCGAGACCTTGGCCAAAAGCTGATGGATATTTTTGGTCAAAATGATTCGTTTCGGATGGTGGCAAATCAAAAACATAGTGAATTATTAGGTAAGTTTATACCAAATGAGATTTCTAAGAAATTTTCTCAAAAAACTCATTCGGTTTTTTCAACGATCCAAGAAATAAAAGTTTCTCTTGCCGCTTTTTCCACGCTGAAGAGCCAAGTGGACTATATCAAGTTTAGAATCGCAGAAATTGAGGAATTTAAGCCGGATATTATCGAATTTCATCAGCTCAAAGAAAAGTCCTTAAGTCTTAGAACAAGCTTAGATTCGGCGAAGTATTTAGAAAAAATGACTTCCTATTTTACAGGTTCGGAAGACTCCATTGGCCTTATTCGAGGAGTTAGGGAGGTGGAACGTCAACTTTCAAAAATTTCCGATCAGGATTGGGCCAAGCCACAGCTTTTAAAAGTAAAAGACCTGATAAGCCTTATGAGTGAAGTTTCTTTTGAAGTGGAAACGAAGTTTTCGCAAAGCATTGCTAATGAGAGCGATATTGAAGATGTAGAAAATCGACTGCATGCCTATCAAGATATTATGAGAAAAATGTCCTGTGCCCGGGTAGAGGATTTGATGGAAGGTTGGTCTTCCCTTGATCAAAAGCTCAAGTCTATTCACGCAAGTGAATCGACTTTGTCTTCTTTAATATTGAAATTGATATCTGAGTTAGATCATTGGGAAGAGCAAGCTGTCGTGCTGTCTAAAGCAAGACAAAATAGAGCCGCTTTTTTGGGAACAACCATAAAAAGAGAATTTGACGAACTTGCAATGAAAGACGCTTCTATTGAGATTAAGTTGGAGAAAAGGCCTCCTTTGACACCCTTCTTTTGGCGAGATCAGTTAGCTTCTTTTGTGGATGATCAAAATCTTTTAGAACGATTAAAAACAAAGCTAGAAATTTTTCATGAAGATGGTCTTGAAACTGTTGAATTTTGGCTTTCTCCTAACAAAGGGGAAGGTTTAAAGCCGTTGGATAAAGTTGCAAGTGGCGGGGAAGTATCTCGAGTGATGCTGGCGCTAAAAAAAGTATTGTCAGATGGTGCCGATGCATGTGTTTTAGTCTTTGATGAAATTGATGCTGGTATATCTGGAAGAGTGGCTGATATCGTCGGAGCAAAACTCAAGCAAATGGCGGAGGAATTCCAAATTATTTGCATTTCTCATTTGCCGCAAGTAGCGGCTTATGCTGAAAAACATTTTAAAGTTGAAAAAGCCGTGGGGGCAACTCGAACTACATCAACCATTAGGGAGTTGAGCAGCAGAGAAAGCGTAAGTGAGATAGCAGCGATGCTCTCAGGTGAAGAACTTAGTCAGTCGAGTATAACTCACGCACGCGCTTTGAAAAATGAAGCGGCTAGAAAATCGAGAAATGTCGCTACGGCTACCACATAGAAGCAGCCAAGATGAATACTTGCTGCATGTGGCTATGTCTAAAGGAAGCGACTTTGAAGTTCTTTGTGAAGTATTAAGTCATGGCTTCAATAGGACTAAATTTTAGGGTTTTTGGGCTTTGTCTTAAGAAGCTTTTCATATTGGCCCTCTGATACCAAATAGGGAAATTCAATTTCAATTTTGCTTCCTTCGTGAATCATATACGTGGACGTTTTAAGGGATCTTTCACCATCGGAGCCGTACTTTGTGCTGGATTGAATAAAGTTATATTTTCCTGCTATGAAAGTCATGGTGAAAGGCTTCCAAGTCGGCAGAATATCTAATGAAAAACCCTGGGTAGGAAGACCTCCCGCCTCAAAGCGAATAAGGTCCGTGACGTACTGACTTTTTTGCTGAATGACAGGTTTTAAAATTACTTGCCCAGTTTTTAGTATAAAAGGCGATTCGCTAGCAGAAAGGTTATACTTTATGTTTCTAGATCCTGAGATTCCAACTTTAATATTTTCGCCATAAAATAAAACTGGGATATCAGAGATGCTTTCTACGAAAGGAAAATGATCTTCTCCTTTGAATAGCATAATTTCCCCGCTTCCCAAGCATTTGATATCTTCAGGAGCGCAGCCCCAGTCAACTTCGACACTTCTTAGTTTTATGGTTTTCGTTTCGTTGACTTGAATCTCGACCTTTACAGGCTGGGTAGAGCTATCCAAATGAAGCTCAATAGTTCCAGCCAATACGGGATACTTTTCATTCAGAGTTAGAAAGTGATCATGGCCCAATTGAATTTGGTAGGGATATCCCCGCGTTTTGGCAATTCGGTCCACATCGACATCGGCAGGAGATTTTACTTCAAGATAGCCAGTTTCAAGAGTCTTGCTTTCATTAGGACCTAGGGCCAATGGTACCGTGGTTCCGTTAACAGATATATCATAAGCTCCCGGCATTAAGAACTGCCAGGCACCGAACTTTACTCCCTTTGTGACAGCTTGTTTTTCATTGCTCGAAGAAACAAAGTAGAATCCGTCTCCTTCGTTCTTAGCGATGACTCGGACTGCTGAAAGTAAAATGGTAGAAACTTTACCGGGTTGAGGCTGGGCTAGGGGTGTTGAAGTCATGCTAATTAAAGCATTTTTGGGGGTTCCTAGGATATTGAGCCTAAATCTCTGATCAATCGTCTGTCTGAACATGCCTGTGTCGTGACGGCTGCACTGAACCGAAAAAAAATCGCCTTCTCGAGGAGGTGTTGGTGGTAAAAAGTTGATTGCTGATAAGTTAAGTTGAGCCGTTTCACCGGGTCTAATTACAATTTGTTCATGGGAACAATCAGCCAAAATAAGATAGGTCCCTGGCTCAAAGGCGGTCTTGCGATTGCTGTAAATGATAATTTCACTAGTGAGTTGTAGGGGCGATTCCTGTTTGATTTGATAAATTTCTAGGGGTATATCTCCACGATCTGAGGATACTACAATAAATCCTGGCTTAAATCTCGACGTACAAGAAGAATAGAAGAGACAAAGAATCGTCATCAGGATGAACTGTAGCATAGAGTTTTGTCCTAGAGCATGGTAACGAAAGCCCAAAGGATAACCTTTGTAACTTCAGAACGCAAATAGGGCCTCAAATCCGAGGGTCCAGCCGGTAATTCCGCCTACTTGCACCGCGAATGCAGGGCCAATAGATAGGCCTTCATTAAGGGTATAATAGGCCGCTTGAGAAAGGGAGATGCTAGGCTTATAGGATACCTCTACATTAGAATTTCCATACTTAAAGGAAGGCAAACGCTTCAATTTGTTAATTTCTAGGGAAGTTCCCGTTTTAGTTCTCCAAGGCCCACGCTTAGAAGAAAGTCCAGAAATATTGAGCCCAAAACTTGTGAGCGTTCCCCTATAGCCGCCTTTGTTTTCTATGATTCCACCTATGTCCGCTGCGCTGTAGGAAAGTCCAATAGTCATTTTGTTAAAGAAAGCAATGGACTCTACCATGTTTTTGAAGATCTCCAGCCGAGCAAATCCTGCGGAATGAAGATCCATGGAGCCCTCTTTTTTTCGGGTGGCTCCAAAAGAATACACAGCTCCAAAGGGAAGCGGCGCAAGTTCAGATGGGGAGACTTTTGAATCCGCTCTATCAGCTTCATCACTCGTAGGCGTCTTGTCATGAGTCGTGGCAGGATCTGCGCCACCGACATCTTCGGAGGGCTCCCCTTCGGTTTGAGGACTGGAGGACTTAGGAGCGCTTTCTGCCCTAGCTACTGGAAGAGAAAGCAGGAGAATAAGGGTCAATGGGATTAAGAATTTCATATTTATCCTTGTTAAATCAATATCTTAATTTGAAGTAGGTAGCGCCTATCGATGAGTCGGTCGTTGCTTCCAGCAACGGCGCCATGATCGATCGCATAAGTTGCAAAGCGAAATTTAATAAGTTTGACATCAATTTGGGTGCCGGCTGTGAATTGCCCATCGGATAGACCGGTTTGCACTTTCAAAATCCGCCCTAGGCCCCATTCAGCTCCCATATTCAGCTTGTGAGAAAAATGAGTCGGCTGGTTTACCTGATGGGTATCTAAAGCTAACAGCACATATTGACTGCCCGTATCAACGGGCCTTAGAGACATCCCGAGGTTCACTGCCATCGGCCGAGCGTCCTGCTTTCCTAACGTATCGTTCAAGGGAGCAAGCCGCGTATCTCCTATGTCGGAAATCATAACACCAAGCGTGGGGGCCATAGTCTTAATAGGAGTGAATAGAAGACCCGCATCAAAACCAACCCCTTTTCCGCCTTTAGCTAAATCTTTTAGCTTAGCGGAACTGTCGCCCGAGAGGCTATTGATGGTATCGATCGACAAATTTTCGTCAGCTTCAAAACCTGTATAGAGCTTTGCGGTGAGGCCAAGACTCAGGCGATCGTCCAAGAAGTTCCTTGCATACGAGATTGGCACCATGACTTCAGATCCTAGATTCAAATGGATATCAAGATCGCTATGGGCCTCTAAAGAAAAGCCCACATCCATTCCAATGCCGAGGCCAAAATTCTTTTTTACAAAATAGGGCGTCCATCCCAACCCAACGTGATGGGTCTCACCAACATGTTTTTCAACAAAATCTAATGTCTTAGCAAAACCAGCTCCAGACTTTCCAAGATCTGTAATTTCTTTTACGATAGAAACCGTGGCAGCGGAGGCCCCAAAGGAGGGATTTAAAATCTCCAAATACCAATCATCTATTCGAGCTAACCCGGCGGGATTATAGAAAAGACTATTGTAATCGTCGGCCACAGCTACAAAAGCATTTCCCATACCTAGTGGTCTCACCCCATAATGAGTCCATGCGCCCTCTAGAGCCTGTGCCGAACCAGCGCTCATCAAAGCTAGAGCAGCGGCAACTCTGCAGGTTAACTTACTTGCCATTTTGATCTCCGAGGAATAATTTTTGCTTGGTTGTAGATTTTAACACGAAACGACTAAATGTCGTCGGATTAGCAAATCATTTTCTCAATCAATTGAATGATGTTGCTTTCAAGGTTAATATTATATCGGCAAGAAATTTTGTCGTATTTTTAAGCAGACTGAAAAAGGAATCCCATTTCATATGTCAAAAGCAGATATTGCGGCAGAGCGTAAAGATCAAATTGTTAGAGCAACCGTTGAGTGTATTACGAAGTATGGTTACCATAATTTCTCAATGCAGGACGTTGCTAAGGTAGCTGGTGTTTCAAAAGGCATTATTCATTATTATTTTCTAAATAAAGATGATCTCATGATGTCTGTACTAGACAGAGTCGCCGGGGACATTGAACGAGTGATTCTTTCCGACATGAATAAAATCGAAGAACCTTCTAAAAAACTTGAAATATTTATTGGAGTTGTTTTCGATGTTGTAAGAAACACTCGCGAATACTACCAAGTAAATATGGATTTTTGGACTCAAATCAATCAAAAAGATGAAGTCAAAAAAGCTATCGCTAAACACTATGCAAAGTTTCGAGAAACCGCTTCAAAAGTAATTGCTGATGGAATTGCAAAAGGTGTTTTTAAGAAGGTGGAGCCCAATGAATACGCTTCATTTATTATCGCCGTCATTGATGGCATAAGTTTGCAATTCCTTTTTGACTCGTCTGCCGTAAATTATGACAAAACTACTAAGAATGCGACTGATCTTATGATTCAAGGTTTGAATAAAGCATAAATATGGTGTTAGACAATGAATGTTCAAAAGATTCTTTTAAAATGGAAAAAAATAGACGAGGCATCCCAAGGTGATGTTGTAGCAGACCTTGGGGTGCTCGCTTTGAATGAATGTTGGGATGCATATTTTGAAATTTATGAGTTTTCTGAACCGAAGCTGACAAAAGAGGTTAGCCTGGAATTGGCAGCAAGCTGCTTGAGGCACCTAGTCGTGGATTTGGAAAATCAAGCTTTAGCAGCGGAATATCTTTCAAGATTAATCAGATCTAGAGATCTCAGCTTCAATGAGGTTGCCCATGATCTCATAAGGAAGGCAACAGAAGTAAACGATGCATCTACAGAAGCTTCATTGCTCGAAACAGTTATTCATTCGTTTTCATCGATAGAAGATAAAGAGCTTGCTTTAGAGCGGCTTTGTATGTTGTTTGAAAAAAAATTATATCTTGAGGACAAACTCAAACTAGCAAATGACAGACTCCTGAAAATAAATCCTCAAAACATTCAGGGACTGCGATATCTGAAAAATTCTGCTCTCCTTCACCAAAAATGGCATGATCTGGTAAGCATTCTGGAAAGGCTTTTACTCGCACTCAAGCATCCAGAAGAAAAACTGCGTGCTGCACTAGATTTAGCAGCCATCTACCTTTATCAATTAGGTTCTCCGAAACAATGTTTAGTGGTGCTTGAAAAATACGGAAGCGGAAGAATTGATACTTCCAAAATGCGGTTTCATGCTTACGAGTCTCTTCGAGAATGGGATTCTTGTATTGCAATTTTAAATGTTTCATTAGAAAAAGCATTCGATGACGAAGAAAAATCCGCTATTCATTACTACTTAGGTAAAATTTATGACCAAAAAGGCGATCTGAGAGAGGCCTACATTAATTTTTTGAAATCTTCTTCGTTAACCCCTGAACATCTAGTGGCCACTGAAGAGGGAATAAAATTAGCGCTTCATATAGGTGACATTGGCGAAGTCATTGGACTGCTGAATCATTTGATTGAGAAAAAGCATTGGAAAAAAGAGTTTATTATACGCGCCAACGATTTGATCGAACGGTTGAAGAGCATAAAGAGCATAAAGAGTGTCCATGCAAATTAACTTTAGTAGAATTCCATTCAAATTTGGTGCAAAGCCACGTGTCGAAAGTATTTTGAATAACCTAATTTGTGAAAGTTCTCTGAAAACTGGTAAGCGCCCAAGTTTAATCGTATCGCGTTCGTTAACCCAATTGTCGGGAATCGATCCTGCAGAAAATTTCTATTTGATGGAGGATGGACGCTTTGATTTGGAGACATGGCGTAAAGTATTGCAGACTGGTGGCCCACTGGTAGGCATGTATTCTAGCCATCGACTTTCCAATCAAATGGAGTCTCTCATAGCGTTCTGTGAGCATATCTATGGCCCACTAAGTGATTTTGACGCCTCTGCAAGAAAAATATGGATAGACCAAAAAGGTCAACTTACGGATATAGCAGCAGGTCCAGAAGCGCTCTTTATATTTAGTATTGAAGAGTGTGGAGAGCTTCCAGCCTACAAAGATGAATTTATCGAGGGAACGCCTTACTCTGTGCGCGAAGTTATCTTCCAAATAGAGCATATGGCGAGGCAGTCCAAGTCCTTTTCTTTGGCATACCCTGGTCCCATCGAGCATCATCTCACCGAAGTTAATTTGGAACCCTATGAACTGAAAGCTAAACTCTACGACCGTAAATTTGGCTGGCATCCGTTTCAGGCGATTTTAGAATCTATGGCGCTGGGCATCGATACCATTATTGATTATTCTGAGTTTCCTAAAGTAAGGGCCTTAAGGCGAATCGAATGAAATCATTAGTCATAAAAGTACCAAATTTGCCTTCGCTCTATTCAAAAGAAGCTTTGTCTTTTCTTTTTGAACTCAAAGAAGCCATTTGGTCCTCAAATCGTCATAGCTTGTTAGTATTAGTTCAGGAAGGATCAAGGCGAGATTCCGGAATGGTTAATATTGATGAGCCCTGGTACTTAAGGGCCCAATTTTCTAAATATTTGAAAGACTGGAATGAAGTTCTTTGTCAGATAGACCAGCTTTCCATACCCGTAATCTATCATGCTACTGGTGATGTTCTGGGCTCTTGGTTTGAACTTTGCATCGTTTGTAAAATCAGGGTGTTTTCGGATGCAGACTTTCATTTTGGTTTTCCTCAACTCAAAGAAGGAATGATTCCCCTATTTGATTCCCTAAGGATGGCTTGGAACAATTGCGAAATTAGACAATTTGAATTTTTAGAGGCATCTCCTGTAAGATCGTGGCGTGAGTTCTATGTCATGAAAAATTGGTATCGTTCAGCCGTACCATGGAAAACGCTATATTTCGAGGTGGACTCAACCGATTCATTAACTAAAATATTAGATGCCTCTATGCCAACAAATAGTTCGGAACATCATCCCAGTCGAGGTCCTGATGCTATTGAACTAAGTCTCAGCAATGGCACGCCTCAGGCACGTTGGTTTTCAAGAACGTGGGAGGCTTATAAGCGTTCCATTCGTCATGCAAAACCTAGTTCTGGATATATTGTCGACAATTTCTATAAATGGGCGTCGATGAACAACTGGTTTCACAGTTCTGTCGCTCCCGCTAAAGTTAAGAATCAGGTTATTGTTTTTATGATTGGACAGTATTTTCCGCCTGTTCAAGTGGTCTATAATGGCATTATCCAAGGCGGGAAAATTGCATTTATTTATATCGACCGAGAAACTGCTTTAAGCTATTTGAAAAACCTTCGTAAGGCTCTTTTAGATCTGGTGGGAGCCGCCCTAGGCGCGACGATTTGGCAAGACAGCATTCGGTGGTTTGAATCTTCCGTCGGCGGCAGTTCCAAATTAAATAGTTTTGAATTTAAGAGAGACGGAGACGTGAGTCACTCGGTATTTGGGATAATCGGAAGAAGAAGCTGTGGAAATCGATTTAATACACGTCTTGGTGTCATAGAAATTGACCATAGGTTTGTACATGCGGTTTCTGGCATGCGAACCCTAGGATCACAAATAGTTCGCAGTCGAGCTCAGGAAGTTCTGGGCGTATGGGCTTCTGTCTATGTCCAGAAGATCTTTTGCAAGTTGCTACTGCACTATGAAAAAATAGGACTTGATCTCTTGGAAGCGGAAGTTTTCTTGCGGTCAAGGGGATGGGGAGCCTTTGTTATGGCTCGCTATAGAGAGCTCTTCTTTGATTTTTTTCCTTTGACCGAAGACGAGTATCTGGATGTTATGAAAACCGAAGTTCCGAAAACCCCTCCGGTCTTTATCAGCAATCTAAGGCTTTTGAGCCTCCACTTAAAAATTGTTTCAGGGATGCTTGCAAAAGAACTTGTGTATAGAGGAGTTGTAGATCTTATTGATGATGCCGATCGCCTCGTTATGTCTTCCATTGAAGCACCTGAATCTTTGAAATCTGCAGTAGGCTTAGCAAGTGGATTTTCAGCAAAGAGAGTCGAAGAAGATTTTGCACTTGTTCCAGCATTTATTCGCCGTTTGGACGGCCAAGGGAGAAACGATGTCATTTGAGAAATTTGCCTCTTTAACTCCCCTTTCCTTAGGGATAGATCCTCATATCCACTCCATGCCGGCTTTTATGAAAAAAAAACTTGATGAGCAAGGACCTCATAGGTTTTTAGTCGACTTTGGGTCGGTTTTTCTAGAACTTGCTTTGGCAGAGAAAGTATCTTCTCTCAAATTACAAATGTCCTTTTTTGAGTCCCAGGGCAGCGAAGGCTTTAAAGCTATCAAGACATTGACTTCGTTAGCTAAAGAAAAAGGCCTTTGTCTGATCCTGGACGGAAAGCGAGGAGACATCGCCAGCACTATGGCAGCCTATGGCTCGTCTGCTTTTGAAGACATGGGGGCAGACGCAATTACGGTTATGCCTTATATGGGAACGGATTCTTTCAAAGCCTTGCTCCCATGGCTTAAAAGAGGGAAGTGTGTCTATTCTGTTTGCTTGCCCTCCAATCCTTCGGCTGATTTATATGAGCAGAACGAAGTTGCCAAAGCATTTGCATTAGGCTTAGCCACTTCTATAGCTCAATTCTTTGAGCAGGAAAAAGTTTTGGATTCTCTCGGCTTTGTCGTGGGTGCTAACCGATTAGAAACTTGGCTTTCACAAACATCTCTAGCGCGAGAAAGGCCCCTTCTTATGCCAGGCATTGGTGCACAAGGAGCGAAGCTCTCCGAAGCTAGCACATTATTTCTCAAATCCCGGACTTGTGACCTTATCCCCGTGAGTAGAGGCATTTCCGGGTTCGGTGAAGGCTATCTTGACCCAGATCTTGATCGTATTTCGAATTGGACAGACTATCAAATTGGGATGGTTGCTAAAATTCGAGCTTTTAAGAAAAGCATCAATACTTAAAGATGTCCAAGCTAAAAACAGGTCCATTCCTCTATATGTATTCTGATAAGGAAATTATGGTGAACCACTATATATTTTTCCTCCACGAGTAAATTTTTGACTGTCTGATTTCCCTTTTGGATCCTCACCATTGCCTGATGGGCCGATAGCGGCAGTAGCTCATTGTTTAAAAGAGATGATTTTTGAAAACCTGGCAACAAAGTCTAGATGAGACACCATTTACTTTGTCAAGTTGGCTTACTAAGATACTGGGATCCTTCTGGAAAGGCTTCCATTCTAACATGATATGCGGTGCCCATGACGATCGCTGCTGAGATATTGAAGGAGTGAACTTTGCTACAGAAATCATGAGATGTGGCTTTGAGCTCAGACAGCTCATTAACGAAGGATATTCCTTTGAGCTCATTGCGATACAGGAAATTACCCATTCCTTTGTCTTTAAACTTAAAAAAATAGTGTTTTATTCGCGATGAGTTACAAGAAAATTACTGGGTCTTTCTGATTTCTAGTGAATATTTGCGCCGAGTTGCCGAAGGATGCTTCTGTAATTGAGTTCATACTTAATTTAGTTTTGTTAAGAGGTATCAAAATAGCATATTTTTCGCGCACCTTACCCTATATTGCAGCAGCATTGGTCTGCGGCAGCATTGCTGTCGGAGTGAATGCCAATTTTAAATCGGATATTGATGAGATGAAGCGCAGCTATATTCACCAACAAAAACTTGAGACAGCAGCGATTGCGACAAATGTGGAAAGCCAATTTAAAGCATTTTACCAAGGCTTACGTACGATGACCCTATTACCGGGAATCAGGAACATAGACCGCTACGGCAAGTCTTTTCATCCTGATAGCAAATTGGCCATGCAGCAAATTTATAACAACACTTACGTGAATGTAACTCTTTCTGAGGTCTATATTTTACCTCGAGACCTGGATCCTGACCGTATGGATCCGATTACCAAAAAGCCAGAAGAACCGATTATGACTTTTGATGAGTTCATCGTCGGTCCCGCAAAGGCTGAAAATGTAGCCGAAAAACAGGAAAAACTTGAGGAAACTGAGATCTATGAATATCGGCTTATGAAAGAGCAATTGAGCTACCTTCGCGAACATTTTCCAAACAACAAATCCTTCAAGGGTATTGATATTCCTGGCGTCATGGGTGAGCCCGTCATCACTTGTGACAACTCGGAGTTCACAAAAGCCGAGCTCGATAGTCATAATGACAAACCTAGGATGGGAGTTGTCTACACACTTCCTGTCTATAACGATGCAGGTAACTTCAAGGGCGCTATCTCAGGTGTAGCGCGCCTCAATATTCTTGAGAAAATGATTCCTGAAGGGAACTATGCGCTTACCAATAGCTTGGGATATCGGGGCATCACAAAGATGTCCAAGACACTATCCGATTCCATGAGCAATTTCCAACAAGGAGGTGTGAATCCCAATCTTATATACAGCGAAATTCGAAAGCTTAATATAGTCGATAGCACTCCTTGGGAGTTGTGGTCAGCTGTTTCAGATGAAAAATTTTACGCTCAAGACGCTGTGTCACAAACGCAAACGGTACGTAGATTTGGGATGGGGGGGAAGCTTTTTATTATTTTGCTTTTTAGCCATGGGTATTCGCTTTGCTCAAAGAAACCAAGTCGTATTGGAACGCAAAGTGGCAGAGAAAACGACTCAGCTTTCTGAACGCAACCATTCGATGCGCCTCATATTGGACAATGCAGAGCAGGGTTTTCTGACCTGTGAATTAGATGGCACTATGGGTTCAGAATATTCCAAAATTATTGAAAGTTGGTTCGGTAAGCCTCGCGAGGGACAAAAGATTTGGAATTTCCTTTTTGATAGCGACAGCGCTCGGGTGGCGACCATTTTTTCTATGAGCTGGGATCAAATGACTGCGGAGTTTCTTCCATTTGAAGTAACTGCAGACCAAATGCCTAAATCATTTTCGCATTCAGGGCGTCACTTTTCTCTTTGCTATACGGGCATTAGGGATGCGGAAGAAAAGTTGCAGCAATTGTTGATAGTGGCTTCTGATGTAACAGCCATAGTTAATGCTGACATTAAGGAGCGCGAACAGCAAGAATTGCTATCGATGTTTCAGCGAATTAGCCATGATCGCGTCGGATTTTTGGAATTCTTTGAAGATGCTGAACGACTTGTACAAGCTCTTCACAATGCGAAAAATGCCGAGGAACAGTTTCGCATTGTCCATACTCTTAAAGGCAATTGCGGTCAATACGGTTTGTCTACCGTTGTGGGCCCTTGCCACGTGTTGGAAAGCCAGCTCAATGAGACGCGTATCCCGCTGTCACATTCCGAAATTGCCTTCATGGCTCAAATTTGGCAACAAACTTCAGGCCGGTTAGTTAGTCTTTTAGGTGATCGAAAAAAGCGGACCATTGAACTTGATGAGGCAGAATGTCGTGAGATAGTAAAACAGCTCAAAAGTGGGGCGAGCTCAAGTGATATCGCTGATTCTATAGAACGATGGTGTTTGGATCCCCTCGGTGCGAGGCTTATACGTTTTGCCGAAGAAGCTAAGTTTCTGAGCCATAGACTCGGGGTCGAGGAACTTGAAGTTGAGGTTCAAGATCAGGGAATTCACTTGGAACCCGGATCCTTTCTCGAAATTTGGAGCAATATGACTCACGTCATACGAAATGCTGTTGATCACGGACTGAGAGGGCTAGACGGAGTTAGGCCTAAATTAACATTTAGCGCTGAGCGGGCAGCCGAGAGTATTCGAATTAGGATTTCTGATAATGGCCATGGGGTATCGTGGGAAAAAGTGCGTGAAAAAGCAAAATTGGCCTGAATTCCTTATGCTAATGCAGATGATTTGGTAAATGCTCTCTTTTATGACGGCCTCTCAACTAAGAGCTCCGTATCTGAAACGTCGGGTAGGGGTGTTGGAATGTCAGCTTTGAAAGCAGCTGTTCTTAACTACGGAGGCGCGATTCATGTGGAATCCGAGATTGGTAGGGGGACGAGTATCATCATGGAATTGCCTTTGAAGTCCCAGTCCAATGGACGGAAAGCCGCTTAGTCAGAGTTAGGGCATAACTGGCTACCCTGAGGTTCTTTGGGACTCATGATCATGGGTGCTTTTGCATCCTCGCCTATGCGCTAGATGAATATAGGTTCATCATCTTAAGAATAAACCAAAAGCACCTTCTTTCAGGTAGCGTGCCTTGACCACCTCAGTGTGGCTCATTCGAGACTGATTTTTTGATACATGAATGGCCTTCCCCCCCCCTTTCGTTGCGCTAACATGTTGAAATATATAGATTAAAATTTAATACTAATAGGCACAACATTTGCAAAGACATCCTTTGCCTGAGCTTTATCCATTTGGCATAAAATTTAGGCATTGCGATTGAAAGAGCCCTTGGGCAGAAGAGGTCCCATTGATCCAGCAAGCTACATTAGCATGTCCGGTTAAGTTCGCCGGAGTTGGCCTCCACTCGGGGTGTATGGTACATGTGGAAATTTTTCCTGCGGCACCCAATACGGGAATTATCTTTCATCGTACCGATAGTGCTTCGGCTTATCCTGTATTAGCAAATCCCTTTAATATTACGGAAACCACCCTTTCGACTGCTATCGGTTCAGGAGCGAGTCGTGTTTCGACTATTGAGCACTTAATGGCGGCTTTTGCTGGTCTGGGTGTTGATAATGCTTATGTTCGTATTGATAACGGTGAAGTTCCCATCTTGGACGGCTCGGCTGCACCTTTTGTGGACCAGATTTTAATTGCGGGCATTGTCGATCAGGCTGCCCCAAAAAAGTTTTTAGTGTGCAAGAAACCTTTTGAAATAGCCCACGGCGACCACTTAATCCGCATGGAGCCGTTTGATGGATTGAGTTTTCATTGCAGTATTGATTTTACGGAATTGAGTCCCGTAATAGGCAAGCAATCCATTCTTACTCTGTTTGATGACAAAACATTCTCTACATTTTCAGAAGCGCGGACTTTTTGTCACATAAAAGACGTAAATTTTATGCGGGAAAAAGGATTAGCTAGAGGCGGGTCTTTAGATAATGCTGTGGTGGTCGATGATCACAAAGTATTAAATGGCGAAGGTCTCCGATTTGAAGATGAATTTGTTCGCCATAAGCTCCTTGATTGCATTGGCGATCTAGCTTTGCTTGGCGGAGTTCTAAAGGGAAAAATTACTCTCAGAAAGAGTGGACATGCCCTTCATGGCGAGTTTACTAAAAACATCATGCTTCATCAGCAAGACTATTTGGAAGTCTATTGGGGTAACCACAAGCCCTTAGGTCATATGGAAAAGATTTCGGCATCCGCTGTTCTTTAGATTTCCAATGGATATGACCTTAGTTCATGGCTCTCATTGCTGAAGCCGTTTCAATCCGATTCAAGAATCCTTTGGGGTTGAGAGGAGTTTTTCCAAAAGTGTTGATACGAACTGGGAGTTTTCAGTCATCCCATTTGCGGATTCTCTAGCCAGAAAATGAGCTAAGCTTCCGATGAGATTGGGGTCACTAATGAGTTCAGAGATATTGTGAAACAACTTGGACTTAAAAGGTTCTGCGGTTAGGAACGCTGCTTCTATGACGATAGACAAAGAATCAGCATCGACAAATAGAGCTTCCCTAGGGATCATTTCCTTCAGCTTGTCGAAGCCAGCCCAAATGGAGTCTTTAAATTCCGAGAACTTTAGCACAGAGTCAACCCAGAGGGCAAAGAACTCAAAGGACTTGAGCTCAACCCAAAGCCCACTAAGCCCTTCGAGGGCTTCTGATCCCCGGCCAAGTTTCATAAGACTTAAGCATCTAAATTTTTGACTCATGGTGTCTTTGGGATCAAGCTTCAAGATATTTTCAAAACAGCTTAGAGAATCAAAGTACTGCTTCATCTGAAAGTAACACATACCCTCAAGCAAGAGGACGTTGATGTCGGCCCCTGGTATGCGGGCTAAGAGTGCAGAACATTCTTTGAACAATGAGTTTTCATAGAGGCAGTGTGCTGCCAAATACTTAAGCGGATTATTCTTTGATTTTTCTGCAAGTTTAATCACAAGTAGTATTGCGGACTTGGAGTGAGCATCGCTGGGAGAGTCGGAGATAGAAAGCCAAAAAAGTTCAGCTATATTGGTATTTGTCAAATCAAAGTAGGTTTTGAACTCTCGGTCAATCTCATCGCCGGTTTCCCCCGCGAGAGTTTGCATGGCCTTTAAAAAGCGTTCTAAAGAGGGTTCGGAGGGACTGATAAAGTAGGAAGTAGCGGCAAACAAAGGTAGGCTAATATCAACTTTATCACGTTCAAAAACGATCGAATGAAATCTTTCCGCTGTAAGCACCCATCACCCCCATCTGCCTATACGTCATTCTATATTATTTCTGTGATGGATCTAAGTCATTGTCCTCTATAAGACTTAGGTAATTTCTAAATTTATGGAATTTATGTATGTATTATTGGCTCATTGGCATCCTGAATCCAGCTCTTTATTTTTCCATGGAGCCTGGCTCGCGGTCGAAGAAGAATGCACTTCTGGTTCTATTGGGATTATTTTATCTTCTATACGCAAAATCAAAAGAATCTGCTGAGGGGATGCCGACTCATTTCTATTCTTTTGCGGGAAACACTAAAACATCTATTGCCTTCGGGTTTCCTTCAGCGGACTCAGAGTTGGGAAAGAAGCCTGAGGCAACCGGGGCCGAGCCAGTTTTTTTTTAAACTGTGTGCGCCTTGCGGGTCTTGGGGGACAGATAGAAGATAAGGTTCTTCTTTTCTATAATTACAAAACACTTAGTAGGCTTTTTTTGCTTCCTTTTTTTTGGGCATTTCGATGGTTTCTTGATTCTAAATATAAAATTCAGTATCTAGAAATTCTTTCTGTAGTGCTGGCAGTAATGACTTTTCCAGATAACCTTACAGGACTTGGGATTTTGCGGGTGATTTTCTGGTGCGGACCTCTCTATGTCATGCGAGATTATTTCGGACTTTATGGTAAACGCGGTTTGATTTTCAATCTATTTTCGCTTTCTTTGGTGAGCCCTCTGATGTTTGAAAAGGAGTCGTCACTCATTATGATTGCGATCATTATGTCCATTCATTCATTTTTTTTGGATAGATCCCATTGGGTTCGATTTCTATTGGGAAATATGATGGTGAGCTTTTTGATTGGAATAGGTCAGAAAAAATTAGTCTTTTTCGATATTGTGATGTCACCTTTCATCGAGCTTATCGGATATGTTTATAATTTACTAAGATATTTTCATTGGAACCCTCAGACTCTTTTTGAGACACTTTGGTGGGACAAGCTTCTTTGTCAAAGTGAAAGAATCAATTTTTATATGGAAACCAATGCCTTGTTTTCCAGTTACTTTATAAAGGTTCTAGTAAGTTTTTTTTTACTGGGGTACTTAGGCGTAAAAAACTTGAAGACGCCCCTCGTTGAAAAGAGCTCTTCTTGAAACAAGGCCCTCAGAATTTCTCCCACAAATAAGATTGATATATAGAAACCACATATTCTTTCCTTGGAAAGCGACTCACTACAATAAGCTAAGTCTTAGGCGGCATGAAGCCTTAAAGTTCCCTTCGCGATATCATTCTTGGTTTCCGCGTCAAGTTTCTCCATTGCCGCTTTCTTGCTGAGATAGCCACTTATAATGGATACCCCTGTGGTAAACAGAGCCGCTAGAATAAAAGCTGGATGAATGACAAAAGCTAGAATGATGAGTATGAGTGAAGCTGCAGCTGTAACCCATGCATTGATCATCATTTTCTCTGACTTGATGAGAACGAGCTCGCCCTGCAATACCCCGGCGCCAAATCCATCAATAAGCAGGTTCTTTTCCTCGTATTTGGTAAAGTGAGTTAGAAATCCCTGTGGTTTGTAGATATATTTTCCAGTCCATACGGGAAGGTGCACAAGTTGGATTCCTGCCATGTCAAAGTCAGTCTGTATGTCAATTAAAGTATCACATTGTACTTGAGCAAGTTTAAGGTGGTATTGATCAATATGTCTTTGAGCCCGCCTAATTGCCTCAGTTTCGTCAATTTGCGTAGATAGAATTTTCGTACCGTTTGCAAATCTAAAATCAAATGGCTCTTTAGCATCGTAGATGCGATCTTGAATCTTGTTTTCTTCTGCGGGAGAAATGGTACCTAATAGGCCGCGAGAAAAAGTGGAATCGAGGGGGAATCCATCCCAATCGGCATAGATTTCTTCTCTAGGATGGTGAATGCGAAGCATTCCCCACTGTTCATTAATGTTCTTTCTTGCAGAAACTGCCCAACGATAGACACGTTTAAAGGTTCCGCTTTCCATAAGATAGCGGGAATTAGGGCTCGGATCGAGTTTATTTACTGATTGTCTTGTCACATAGCCTTTCCAGGTTGTGTGGACATCGACTGATATGATCCAGTGAGGAATAGAGATTCCCGTGAGTTGCGTTACTTTAAACTCTAACTCAGCTTGAACGGGGCTGTGGTGAAAACGTTTAAACCACTCGACAATGATTTCTTTGATGCGCTTGGCATCTACTTGGTTGGGAACGATAAAGTGATCATGAAAGATCTCTTTTCGGCCTGTAGCATAGTCAAGATGAAACGTTGTAGAACAATAAGGGCAGAGGTGGAAATGGTCTTTTAGTTCGAACTGGCTTGGTGTATTGCAATTAGGGCAGTTTAACTCATGCATCCGCCGGCTCCTGGTGGTCAAGGTTGGGTTTATCTTATTTTAGCACAGCGGCCCTTGACAGTGACCATTAGCAACTTATCCTTTGGGGAGTGAAGGCAATACAAACGAACCTAGTTTCGTTTATAAGTATTTGAAATTAAACGTAAATGGAGGCAAATATGGGAAAGATGATCGGGATCGACCTGGGCACCACAAACTCGGTAGTGGCAGTTATGGAGCATGGTCAATATAAAGTTATCCAAAATGCGGAAGGCCATCGCACAACCCCCTCTGTAGTAGCTTATACTAAAGATGGTGACGTGCTCGTGGGTGTACCTGCCAGACGTCAAGCCGAAACCAATCCAAGAAATACTATTTTTTCATCAAAGCGCTTTATAGGCTCAAGTTTTGAAGAAACTAAGAACGAGTCTAAGCTTGTTCCCTTTACTGTAAAAGCAGGTAAAGCTGGTGGGGCCATATTCGAGGTTTCTGGGCGAGATGTGAGTCCGGCCGAAGTAGCAGCAAAGATATTGTCTAAATTAAAGGCAGCAGCTGAAGACTATCTCGGCGAGCCGGTAACTAAAGCTGTCATTACAGTTCCTGCTTATTTCAATGATGCTCAGCGCCAAGCTACAAAAGACGCCGGAAGAATCGCTGGTCTAGAGGTAGAGCGAATCGTTGCGGAACCTACAGCCGCAGCTTTAGCTTATGGTCTAGATAAAAAAGCCCATGAAAAAATTGCTGTTTATGACTTTGGTGGAGGAACGTTTGACGTTTCTATATTGGAAGTTGGCGATAATGTTGTTGAAGTTCTAGCGACCAACGGTGACACACACTTAGGTGGTGACAATGTAGATGAACTTCTTATCAAGCATCTTACATCTAAGTTTAAAGGGGATACGGGGATTGATGTTTCAAGTGATCCCCTAGCCATGCAGCGCCTAAAAGAAGCAGCTGAAAAGGCCAAGATGGAGCTTTCCTTTGCTCAGAGCACTGATGTCAATATTGCTTACTTAACTGCGGATCAGACAGGTCCAAAGCATTTGCAAGCGACGATTTCACGCCCTGAGTTTGAGCGCATGATTGGCGATCTTATCGAAAGGACTCTAGAACCTTGCCGTAAGGTTCTTAAAGATGCTGGCCTTACAGCTAATGATATCAACGAAGTTCTACTTGTCGGTGGTTCGACTCGAATTCCTCTTGTTCAGGCGAAAGTTAAAGGCTTTTTCAATAAAGAGCCGAATAAAACTGTAAATCCTGATGAAGTGGTTGCCGTCGGAGCCGCAGTTCAAGCCGCAATTCTTTCTGGCGATGTCAAGGACGTCTTACTTTTAGATGTCACGCCACTTTCACTAGGGATAGAAACTCTAGGTGGCGTCATGACACGCTTGATCGAAAGAAACACAACGATACCTACAAAAAAGAGCCAAGTGTTTTCAACCGCTGCTGACTCTCAGACTTCAGTAGAAATCGTGGTGATTCAAGGTGAGCGAGAGATGGCTCGTGACAATAAGTCCATCGGCAGATTTAGTTTGGTGGACATTCCTCCAGCGCCAAGGGGCGTGCCACAGATTGAAGTGACCTTTGATATTGATGCTAACGGGATTGTCGCAGTTTCTGCCAAAGATCTTGGTACCGGCAAAGAGCAGCGCATCCGCATCGAAGCCGATACCAAACTCTCCCAAGAGGAAATCGAGAGAATGGTCCGAGATGCTGAAAAGAATTCCGAAGCAGACAAGAAGGTTAAAGAAACTATCGAAGCTAAAAACTCTTTGGATTCGTTGATCTATCAGGCTGAAAAAATGATTAAAGACAATCAGGAAAAGCTGCCTGCAGACTTAAAAAAAGAAGTGGAAGCAGCCATGGTAGATGCTCGATCTAAACTAGATAAGGACATCGATACTCTTAAAGCTGCTAAGACCGAGTTTGAAGCTAAGCTGCATAAGCTTACAGAGTCCATCTATAGACAAGCAGGCGCAAGCGCTGCGGATCAAGGCCAGGCCCCAAATGGAGCCGGAGCTTCTAGTAAAGATGATGGTGTAGTGGATGCCGAGTTTGAAGATACAACGAAGTAATTAGAATCTTTTCCTCAAAAAAAGCCTCTAGCTAACTCTAGAGGCTTTTTTGTTGTCATGTAGTTTTTAACTTCACAAAGTCAAATATAGTTTTAACTGGGCTATGAAAAGGCCCAAGTAGCTTTCCGGAGCCTATAAACTCTTGAAGAAAGTGATTTTGAGCGTTTTCTAAAAGTAGCGATTTCTAAAAGTAGCGTTCCATCAAAGCAAGTTCCTCATTTTCCAAGTCTCGGCTTGCGTTTGACATTGCTACCGAAGGCAGAAATTTTTGGTTTTCTGAAGGTAAAGACGTAAATCCTAATTTTTCATAGTAGGTGGGGGAAATTTCAGAAAACAGCATGAACGTGTAGGAAGAATTTTCGAGTTTAAAAAGTTCCATGACTGCTTTTAAAAGTAAGGCGGCATGGCCTTTTTTACGCACACTTGGTTTTGTTGCTACCGAAGCAATGCCGATGACATTCTTTGAAAGAATGAGTGTGTTTAGGTTAGCCAGGATTTCACCCTCGAGAGTCTCAATTAAATACCGTTGTCCGCGCAAATGATTCTGATCCAAATTATAGGATTCCAAAAATGATGGCATAGATCTGCCGTCCCCCCATGCGTCATAGCCAAAGGTTAGAAGCTCCGAAATATCGGCGGGCGCTGCTTTTCGTATTTTGTAAACGGGCTGAAACCTTGGGGAACCGTTTTCCATTATCGAAAGAAACATATCTCTTGGTCTGATCCAAAGAGAGGATAGGTTGTTTTTATAGAGGCTAAGGTAAAGAATCGATTTGCTTAAATCTTCAGAATTTCTAGCTTCACCGAGCTGTAAATATTCTGCTCCCTTGAAGTGGCGAACTACGGTCCACATCCTATGCCTCCAATTATACCAATTAATACAGTGTCTTACAGAGCCTCTTGGAAGCCCTAAAAAATATATTTACGAATTTAGTGGTAAATCCTCTTACGGCGGGTTAAAGGCTTGTGCAAAGCCCCTGCGTGGGGATCTCTTCTTATCTACGGATGTAACACATGACCTCAGAAAAAAAAACCAGCGCCTTTGATATTTTACCCGAAGTACTAAAGGAAAACCTCAATGATATGGGGATTTTAAACCCCACTCCGATTCAAAATGAGGCCCTTAAGCCTGTGATCGAGGGTAAAGACCTACTCGGCCTAAGCCATACGGGCTCTGGTAAGACATTGGCTTTCCTTCTACCTATGGCAGTTAGGCTTATGGGTTCAAAAGGCTTAAGAGCTATTGTTTTAACCCCAACGCGAGAACTTGCGGAACAGGTGGGTAAAGTATTTTCCACAGCGTTAGCCAACACCGGTCTTCGACAGTTAGTTATTACAGGCGGCGCTTCCTACCAAAGACAAAGAGACTCCCTTAGACAGGGCGTTGACGTGGTGATTGGAACTCCAGGTCGTGTTGTTGACCTGATGAATCAGGGCACCTTAGACTTAAAGAATATCAGCATGTTTGTCTTAGATGAAGTTGATGAAATGTTAGATGTAGGATTTGCTGAAGACATAGATCTTATTAGAAAATCAGTCCCTTCATCAGCACAAACTGTATTTTTTTCAGCAACTATGGGCCCACGTACTCGACGTGTAGCTGATAAGATTTTGAAAAATGCTGTAGAGCTTAAGATCAGTTCTGTGACATCTACTTCGACCATTCAACATGAGTACATTCTGGTAGAGTCCTCTAAGACATTGTCGGCATTAGTCAATAACTTGATTTATGAAGATCCAGAACAAGCGATCGTTTTTTGTGAAACTAAAGCTCAATGCAGTGATTTAGCGGATCTTCTTCGAGCCCGCGGGATTCCATCACAAGCGATTAATTCTGACCTCGGTCAAAATGATAGACGTAGAACTCTGGATGAATTTAGATCAGGACGCCTTCGCTATTTGATTGCGACAAACGTTGCCGCTCGAGGTATTGATATTGTAGGACTACCTCTTGTAGTGAATATGGAGCCACCTAGAAATAGAGACTCCTATACCCATAGAGCTGGTCGAACAGGCAGAGCCGGGGCAAGTGGCCGCGTATGGACTATGTTAACTCCAGGAAATCAAAGAAAATACCATTCTCTAATGCGGGATATTAGCGTGAGTGCTTCGGCATTATCGCTACCAAGCAAAGGCGATATTCTCCTTAAATTTGCCTCAAATGAACTTGAAAAGATGAAAGCGGGCCTCACAAGCTTGTCAGGAACTCCGAGTGAGTCAGAAGCTCTAGCAAGAAGTGCTGTCGAGCGCCTTATGCCTGATGAAGCCGTAGCTATTTTGGCAGGATTGCTGACTAAAAACATTAAGCGTCTTAATTTAGATACAGTTTCTTCTTTAAATCCAAATGATCGCGGTGCAAAGCCAGAAGGCCGTTCTTATGGAAGAGGCGATGATCGCAAACGCTCTTTCGGAAGATCTTCAAGCAATGACTTTTCAGCTCGACGCGAAAGCCCCCGTGATGGATTTAGGCCAAGACGATTTGATAATGATAGACCGACGGCTTCTTTTGGTTCAGACCGACATGAAATGAGCGCTGAAGCTTCTGAATCACGAAGTTTTAGATCACGTAGTAAGGGCTCTGATCGGGATGGGGGCTCAACCTTTCCTGAAGGAAAAGTCTACCTAACAGAAAAAAGAGATAGCTCGAAATCTGCTAGACCTTCTTCCAAGGGCGAGCGCTCGATAACGCCAAGAGATTTGAAAGCAAAGGATACCTTTGGCAAAAAAGCCCCTCGTAGATTTGCTCCTAAAAAGTAAATGAAATAGTTAAAAAAAGAACCAGCTTTTATCCAGCTGGTTCTTTTTTTTAATGATTCAGCAGCTGCTGCATAGCAAGCCATGCCGTCTTTTTTAAGGCAGGTTGGTTGGTCATATCACGGTGATCCCATATGGCAAGATAGCGCAATTCTCGCCCGGTAATAGAAATAGAGTCTGGGGCTAAAGTGGCTCGTTCAAAATCAATGTTTAACTTAAAAAGATCATGGGCACGTTTACCTACGCTCAGAATTTGACTTACATTCTTTGAGGCCAATTGCTCAATGATTAACTTAAGGGGCTCGTTCACAGTTTCCGGCCAGGCTGGAAGTTGTGTTAAAACACCCAAAACTCCCACATCTGAAGGGGAAAGTCCCAAAGCACGGGAAATTCTGAGCATAAATGCAAATGCCACCTGCCACTGTTCCATGTCGTAAGCATCTAAAATAAAGAGACATTTAGGCTCTAATGCGCCGGAATACTGAACCTCAATGCCCTGGGCTCGCAAATCTGCGAATGGGTGACCAGGCTCCTGGTGCGGTGCATTATATAAAGGCACGATAAGGCCTCGTTCCGACAGCCAATTTGTATAGGCAGTAACTACTGACATGAAATCTCCAGCTTTAGGACGCTCTTCGACCGCCTTTTTCGTTTTCAAGGATTGTTTTACAGCTTTTTATAGCGTTTTGGCAATCTGCCGAATGATTTCCTGAAAGTACGGCCAATTGATAAGCTAACAGGGCCTTCCTGTTCTCTTTCTTAGCTGTAAAGCAGTTTCCCATGAGTACAAAGATATTTGCGGGAGCTGCGGATATGAGTAGGGCTCTTTCGATTTGGGCGATCGCTTCATCATACTTCTTTTGCAAAAAGTAAGTCTTTACAAGAAGGATGAGGGTGTCTTCTGAAATCTGCATTCTAGCCGCCTTTAGAAGGAATTCTTCTGCCCTTGCAAACTGCCCTCCTTCCAGGGAAGCCTCTCCCAGGAGGCGGAGGGCATCTGGACTATCAGGGGCTCTACTTAAAAGGCTTTCAAGGGTCTTTATTCCTTCGGCTTTCTTTTGATCTCTAAAATAGAACTTTGCGAGAAGAATATAGGCATCGGCTTGAACCGACTGTCCCCCAAGATACGTTTTTAAAATTCCTTCCGCTTTTTTTGCTTCTTTGGCCTGAAAGCAACACTCGACAATCGCCTCTAGTGGTCTAATGTCTTCTGGATGATGCTTGCGGTATCTTTGAAAGTAGTAAATGGCTTTATCGAGATCGCCTGCCATGGCAAATGCTTTTCCGGCTCCGATTAAGGCTTGCTTGTGTTTGGGCTTCTCTGT
Source organism: Pseudomonadota bacterium (assembly GCA_037142195.1). Lineage (GTDB taxonomy): Bacteria > Bdellovibrionota_B > Oligoflexia > Oligoflexales > CAIMVM01 > CAIMVM01. The sequence goes on along the minus strand of JBAXBA010000001.1, from coordinate 8,247 downwards.
AATGGCGAGCTGAAAATGCTTTAGGGCTTCCTGCGGGTTATTTAGCTGCATAAGCAAATATCCAAGTTCCACTTGTCGGGCTGATTGCTTGGGATTGATTTCAAGTTCTTTGGACATAGCCAGTGCCGCTTCTGCAAAATTATTTTTAGCATTGTATAGATTAGCAAGTGCACCGTAGAAACGAAAATATCCAGGATGATGAGCTGCCGCTTCAAGGGCCAGGGCAATACATTCGTCTATCTTTTGTAACTTCTCTAGAAGCAATATTTTTAAGAGTATAATTCTAGTTTGGTTTGTATATTTCTGTTCCAAAGTGTGAATAAGCTTCAAACAAGCTTCGAAGTGATTCTTTTGAAACATGATTTCAATATTTCGAATACTACTCAAAGGTTCGGCAGGCTGGAAGTAGTCTGCAAGAGAATTTTTAACTCTATCGTCTAAATCGTCAGCAGAGAAGGGTTTCATGAGATAAAAAGTTGCACCTAGTGTGTTCGCTTTTACGATTTCATCTTTTCCGCTTTCGCCAGAAACGGCTATAATGGGAATGTCGCCTCGAACGTTGCGCTTTCTAATGAGCTCTATAAGTTCAAAGCCGTCCATTTTTTCCATCAAAATATCGGTAATCACAAGATCAAAGTTGCTTTGTTGGATAAGAGAAAAAGCTTTTATGCCACTTGAGGCTTCGGTGATGTTAACGATGCCCATGCTGGATAAAATTCTTGAAATAGACTTTCTCATTTGAATTTGGTCATCAACGACCAAAACCTTCACATCTTGTAATGACCAACGAAGACTCATAGGGGTGGCCTGCGACTTGAGTCTGTGCGACCAATAAAGAAAGCAAATGAAGAATAGGCCCTGGAGACTCTATCATTTGGGCGAAGCTTTTTGGCCTGTTGCCAAAGCTCAGCGGCATGCGCTTTGCTTCCAGAGAGATAGTGAATCACTCCTAGCCATAGCCCGGAAACCCCTGTTTCGCGACTGGAATCTTCAAGGAGTTTGAGTTCTTTGCGAGCTCCCTCAAAGTCGCGAAGCTCAATAAGGAGACGGGACAATTTGAGTCGAATATCAGGCATTTCAGGGTAGAGATTTAAAGCCTTTCTATACTCATTTAAAGCATCTCGCTTCATGTTGGAGTTTTCATAGAGTTCGCCTAGGTGTGCATGCTGATTCGCAAGGCGACCCAAGATGAGGCTTGGTACCCCATGTTGGGTGTTGACGGTCGATTCAGCTTTTTGAAAGAAGGTAGCCGAATCCTCATACAATCCTAAGTCGGCAAGCGTAACTGCCATATTAAGAATAGCTTCCGTATATTCAGGATTTTGATTTAGGGCCAACTCAAACTGCTCTAAAGCGTCTTTAAACTTAGATTGGCGGTGATAGGCTACACCAAGCAGATTTCTAATATTCGCTGCATTGCCGAACTCTTCAAGAGCAATCTTGAGAAGCTTCTCAGCGGCGTCATAACGACCCACACTCAGATAAAGCTGAACTCTTTTTTGAATTTCAGTTAGGTCTTCACGAAGCATAGGTGCTCGATCTTTTTTAAAGTCTCTATAAATGATACTCTTAAGACCTAAAAAAAGAAATCAGATCCAAAAATCTTCACATCCACTATCTAAATAGCTTTATGCAAGGTCCTAAAAAATATCGTATTGAATAGTCATTTCAATACTATATATAAAGGTCGAAGTAGGATTAGGCGACAGTAACTGCTTCGTAGCTTCTCGTTACAAGTACTTTAATTTGACCTGGAAAAGCTACGTCGGTCTCAATCTTCCTTGCGATGGCCTCAGTTAATTCCTTAATCTGGGCGTCGCTGACTCTATGATGACTTACGCCTACATGGACCTCGCGACCGCCGTTCATGATGGCCAAATCATTAACTCCAGGAAAGCTTTTAACCGCTTCAGCAATCGCACTTAATCTAATTTGATAGCCTTCTTCTAAGTTGACTCGCGCTCCTGGCCGCGCTCCTGAAAGTGTGTCTGCAGCTCTCAGCACAAACGCTAGCGGCGATTCTACAATAAGATCTGCATGGTGACTCATAACCGTGTCACATATGAGACGAGATTCTCCATAGCGATCCGCATAGTCCCCTGAAATTACCGCATGGCTTCCGTCGATACGGTAGTCAATGGCCTTACCTATATCATGTAGGAGTCCTACACGTTTGGCAGCATCAGGGTCAACTCCTAGTTCTGCGGCAAGAATACCTGCGAGTACTGCGACCTCAACCGTATGATACCACTGATTTTGACGGTAGCTAGTTCGCCAATTTAGGGCTCCAATTAACCTTTGTACTTCGGGATGGATGCCCTGGAGGCGCAGGTCATTGACGGCACGCTTTCCTAGTTCCATGGCCTCGCGTTCTAGCTTATCCAAATGGGTTTTCCAAATAGGCATCGGATTCTTCCACGAAGCCTGATCTTTTTTCGAGATTTCCATAAGGGTGAGGCGGGCAGCTTCGCGATTGATTCCAAATCCACCGGCGACTTTAATCATAGGATAGTGGCGATTATCATCTAGGCCTACCACTTGGATGTCGATTTCAGAAATTTGTTTGAGCTCTTCGAATAATTCAGAGCCACTTTCTGCAAATTTAAGCAGACGATCTTGATCTTCAATTTCCACAAGATTTGTATTTTTTGGCCATGCAAAGTCAGGAGAGTACCGAGCAAGCGTCCTTTCAAGGACGCGGTTCGCCAATTTCTTTGAGTTTGAGCCGATCTCTTCATTTAAGCTTTTAAGGATTTTTTGAGCTTCTAGCTGCCTTTGGTCAGTAAGAGTCGTTTTGATACTTTTGACAGCAGTTTTAGCATCCAGTTTGGACGCAGATTCTAGTCCAGAAATGAGCTGAGATTTAGAGTCTTCATGAGTTTTGAGAAGTGTTTCGTATTGTACTCGAAGTTGATCCACCAGCGAGCTGGCATGATCTGAGCTAACTTCTTTTTTCGCAACTGTTTCATCATATTCTTGAACTAAAAGTTCTCGCTCCTGTAGAGCTGCTTCTCCCGTCTGGATTCGCTCATTTAACTCTAAAAGTTCTGTTTCAAGTTCTTCATTCAAAAGCTCAATTTCTTCCTCAGCCTGATTCTTCTTGTCTTGAAGAATCGCTTGCTGTTGTACCTTAGCTTCTTTAACCAATTCTTGGCTTTGTGACTTCGTGCTGGCATGAATTCGTGAAGGTAGAATTCTTAACAGAAGTTGAAGCACTGCATACCCAAGTATGAGTGCCGGTAGTAATGGATATAATAAAAGGTCCACGTGTTCCCCTAAAGTTCTAATGAGAGCTTGAAACGCCAAAAAATGTAAAAATCATCTTTTATTTTAGTGCGTTGCCATAAATAGAGACAAATTTACAACTCATCCTATCAAAATTCTACCCATTACGCCATGATCAGGCTAATTTGTTTGTTGGGATACTATAAAAGCAGCCTGGGGGAGTGGGAACATGGAAGACCGTTTAGTCGCTAACGTAATGCCTGTGATGGGGCAGGCGGGTGCAGCCTTGCGAGACATGTTTCTAAAAGGTGTCAGACCAAAGGAAAAAGCTGATCGAAGTTTGGTCACCGAGGCAGATCTCCTGAGTGAGCGCATCATATTAGACTGGATTAAAGCCCACTATCCGGGCGATTTAATTATTTCCGAAGAGTCCGGCCGCACAGAAGCAAGTGGACACGCCTCGGGTTGGGGGTGGATCTTAGATCCCCTAGATGGGACCTCTAACTTTGCTAATAAACTGCCTTATTTTTGTATTTCCTTGGCCTTTGGGCGCTTTAATGGACCTAAGTTTTCTGCAGCAGGAGCCGTAGTTTTTGATCCTATGCAGGACAGGATGTTCTACGCCCAAAAGGGCAGTGGGGCTTTTTGGGGCAGCGACAGGCTAAAAGGAAGCGCTGTTGAGAAGATGTCCGATGCCTACTTGGGATGCGGGCTGTCTTTAGACGGGAGCGATGAATTCTTGGTACAGCCCTATTTGGATCTTTGTCACGCGGCCCACGGGAGCCGGAGGATGGGCGCTGCTGCATTAGACCTTAGCTATGTTGCAGCCGGAGTTTTTGATGTCTATTTTGCCGCGAATCTGAAATCATGGGACATGGCTGCCGCAAGTTTAATTATGGAAGAAGCGGGCTGCAGCGTAAGTAATTTCGGCGATGATCTGCCATTTGACCCCTTCGCACCTGGGGTGGTTGCGGGCAACCATAAATTAGTGGAATATGTTAAGCAAACATTTGCAAAATATAAAATGGAATAGGGGGACAATCATGAAGTTGGGAATTATTTTGCTAGGCAGTGGGATGTCAGCTTTTTGGGCATCAAGCCTTATCGCAGCACCTTTGGTCGAAGAATTTGGGGATTTAAAGGTAGACTGGTCCAATCAGTCTCTGCAGTTTACGGGGACATCGGCAGCGAGTACAAGTCAAGATTGGAAAACTGCAGAGCGGCTCGCAACCGACGCTGCTCGGGAAGCTGTCTCTAAAGCGGCTGAATCCCTATTTATAGAAAGACAGGCTGTCTTAGATCAAAAGCAGCTGGATCCACAAATGTTGCAAACCAAACAGAGGCTGAAATCAGCAACCTTTTCCAGGCGCAATGAATATGGCTCTGACGGCTCTCTAAGAGTCAATTTAGAAACAAGAATGGCGCGCCTCTTTGTGCTTGATGGGCTGACGGGTGAAAGCTCCCCGCTCTCTAAAGATGGTCCGACGGGAGTTATTTTGCGAGTCAAAGGCAATACAAAGCCTCAGGCGGTCTACACCTTAAAAGAGCAGTCAGAAGGGACCCTTTTGTCCCCTCTCCAAATAAATAAGGCTGCCTATCAGAAAAACCTCATGGGCCGCTGGTACAAAACGCCACTAACACCCGAAGAACAAAAGAAGTCCGCAGGGCAGGCGCCCTTGACTATTGACGTAACTGCAACAAAAGACGGCGAATTTACGATACTTAAGGCAGATTGGGATAAAGTCTCTCAGCAGGCGTTACCTCTTTTGAAAGAGGCCAAAGTAGCTGTTGTGGTCGAGTGAAAAATATCGTTAAAGTCCTTGCGCTGAGCGCATTGCGGTGATACAAACTTCGCTCTCGGTGGAAGAAAGCTGGGAGCTATTTTCAAATAGGGGCTTTAAGTATGCCAAAAGTTAAAACAAAGCGGGCAGCTGCAAAGCGTTTCAAGGTCAAGCCGTCTGGTAAAATCAAACGTGCTAGTGCTAACAAGGAACATATCGCCACAAAAAAGTCACGTTCACGTAAGAACAGACTTAAAAAAGGTGGATATGTGAATTCAGCAAACTTTGATAACACAATGCGTTGTCTACCAAACGGGTAAGTGAAAAGGAATTAGAGTATGTCTCGAGTTAAACGTGGTTTCAAAGCGCGTCGCAGACGCAAGCGTGTACTAGACCTAGCGAAAGGCTTTAAGATGGCGCGTAACAGCCGCTTTCGTACTGCCATTCACGTAGTTCGTCGCGCCCTCTGTTATGCGTACCGTGATCGTCGAGTTAAGAAGCGTGATTTCCGCCGTCTATGGATCGTAAGGATCAATGCGGCATCACGTATGGCAGGACTCAAGTATTCAGAATTTATGAATGGCCTTAAGAGAGCCGGGATTAAACTGGATAGGAGTGTTCTTGCTGACCTAGCTATTCATGATCAAGCTGGATTCAATCAATTGGTTGAGACAGCAAGAAAGTCTTTAGCATAGATTTGCATCTTCTGAACTAGAAGAAAAGGTCCTAGGAATTCCTAGGGCCTTTTTTGCATGATTTCTTGCTGAAGAAACTCGTGACGTATGCAACCTTGCGAAAGAGTTTCATCTAAGCAATCATTTTCCTGACTTCGACAGTGAAGAGCGTAAAAACGAATGATATCGATATTTTAAGTTTTTGCTGGGGCACTACATCGCCCATTCATTGGGCAATGGATTCTTTCCCACGTCAAGTATTGTATAAAATTCGAGCGGCTCTTTGTCCGAAGCAAGACATATTCTGAACGGGCACACTTAATGTCATTCACCCGGCTAGTTTAGCTTTAGAGTTAAATCGTTTCGCTAATGCCATGGGGATATCTTGAAGAGGAGCAATGACGTCTGCTGCGCCTAGTTCAATGGCTGCTTTTGGCATTCCATATACCACACAGGAACTTTCATGTTCAGCAAATGTGGAACCGCCCCGATGCTTAATTTTCAAGAGACCCTCTGCCCCATCTTTTCCCATACCAGTGAGAAGAACTCCCAGAGCCCTTTCCCCTGCCTCAATGGCGATGCTATCAAACAAGACGTCTACGCTAGGTTTATGGCGATTGCGTGGCCCATCATTATTTAACTTAATACGCCATTTCCCTCCCACATCACGAATTTCCATATGTCGATCGCCAGGTGCAATGTAGGCTGTTCCAGGTGCCGCCATTTCACCGTCTTCTGCTTCCTTCACGGTTATTTGTGCCATCTGGTTGATACGTTCCGCTAAGTGACGTGAAAAAATAGGTGGTATATGCTGAACAATCACCACGGGAGGCACCTCAATAGGAAGAGCACACAAAATAACCTCTAGAGCCTTCGTGCCGCCGGTAGAAGATCCTATAGCGATAATGCGCTCCGATAATTTCCCTTCAAATGCAAATGGGATCGAGGAAACCAGCTTCTTAGACTTCTGAAGATTGGCCGACTTTGCAGATAAAAGTGCATCCCAAAGTTGTCCCTTAAAAGACTCAAACTGACTTGGAGTAGGCTTTATGAGGACGTCCGTTGCCCCTCGTGCCATGGCATCTAAAATGAGATGATTGTCCTCATCTGCGGCGCCAGTGACCATAATTGCCGGGATATTTAATGCAGCGAGCTTGGAAAGATAGGCGATACCATCCATTTTAGGCATCTTTATATCTAGGGTGACAACATCAGGGCGCACTTTAGCAATGAGCTCATTTGCTTCAAAGGGGTCACCTGCAACTCCTGAAACCTCAAACGCGGGATTTTCACTGATAAGCTTATTCAGAACCGTTTGTATGACTTTGGAATCATCTACGATTAAAACCTTAATTCGCGATGGTGCTACATTTACTGCCGTGCGAGCTGATGCAGAAACTTTAGGGGGAAGTTGGTGAATAGAATTCCCGCGCGAAGAAAATTCAGGAATGACTACTGACTCACAAAGGCCTGTGATCAGATGTCCCCCTAGTTTAAGATGGGAAGAGAGCTTCTTTAAAACACCTTCAACTGTTGGTGGATCGAAATAGATCAGGACATTTCGAACGAATACAAAGTCAAATTTCAGAGGTAACTTGTCCTTTGAAATCAAGTTGAAGGGACGAAACTTGATGTTGCATTTTAGTTCGGGTCTGACCCTGGCCAAAGATGCATTAGGACCTTTTCCCGCTAAAAAATATTGCCGCAAGAAATTATCAGGAACATCACGCTTTACGTCTTGAAAGCTGTAGACTCCCGTATCGGCCTTGTTTAACATTTCGGTATCGATATCTGTGGCGAGAATCCGATAGTTCAAAGTGACTCCAAGCCCTTTGCCGATGTTTTCCATCACCATAGCAATGGTATAGGGCTCGCACCCAAAAGAGCATGCAGCAGACCAGAAGTAGAAAACATAACTCGGATCTTTGGCGTGTATCTCACGGACTTTTTCTTCCATAAACTTAAAGTGAATGTTTTCCCTAAAAAATTCCGATTTATTCGTTGTTAGGGCATTCACAAACTCAGTAAGTTCTTCCGGCGACTCCAATTTTAGAAAATTGATATATTCGTTCCAGCTTGTAAAATTATGAAATGCGAGTCTTCGACCCAGGCGACTTACCACTAGATCCTGCTTCTTGTGATCTAGTTGAATGCCGCCTATTTTGTAAATGAGCTTTACAAAAAAATCGAATTGTTCTTGACTTAGCGCGGGGTAGGCGTCGAACTTGTTATAATCATTCACATTTTCTCCCAGTCGTCACTCGCAAGATCTGAGCCAACGGCACGTTTCATTTCAGAGGGTTGAGACTTTGATAGAGAAACTACATTTGCGTCAGTTGTTCTTAAGACTTCTTTCGACTTCGATTTCGACGGAGCGTTTTCTGACCCTTCTACTACTTTCATAAGAGCATATACTGCCTGCTGAAGATTGTGGGTCTGCTGAGCTAGCTGATCACTGTTTCTGGCAGAAACATCAGCAGTTGCTGCATTTTGCTGAGTTGCCTGATCAAGTTGGTAGCGTGTAAATTTATGTGTCTGTTTATTTTTAATGCAACAATTGCATTTCG